>NZ_JBHSAX010000014.1:640482-676016 GCF_042650385.1 Nocardia jiangsuensis | reverse complement strand
CCGTGCGCTGGTACTGCCGCAGCGACAGCGGGACGAAGATCGCCAGGATCACCACGACCCAGATCAGCGTCGTCGCCACCGGGTGCTGCATCGACCAGGCCTCCGACGGCGTCGCCACCGGGCTGGTGTTGCCGAACAGCTCCCGGCTCGCCTGCGCCAGCGCCGAGACCGGATTCCACTCCGCGAACACCTTGAGCACCACCGGCAGATCGTCGATCGGCACGAAGGTGTTGGCCAGGAAGGTGAGCGGGAAGATCACCATGAAGCTGGCGTTGTTGAACACCTCGGGGGTGCGCACCAGCAACCCGACCGTCGCCATCATCCAGGACAGCGCGTAGGCGAAGAGCAGCAGCAGCACGTAGGCGAGCACCGCGTCCAGCAGCGAGCCACGGATCCGCCAGCCGACCACGAGGCCGGTCAGCGACATGACCACCAGGCTCACCACATTGATCACCACGTCGCTCACGGTCCGCCCGACCAGCACCGCGACCGGCGCCATCGGCAGCGACCGGAAGCGGTCGATGATGCCCTTCTGCATGTCCTCGGCCAGCCCGGCCCCGGTGAAGGTGGAGCCGAAGACGACGGTCTGCACGAAGATGCCCGCGATCAGGAACTCGCGGTACCCGCCCTCCAGCCCGGGCACCTGGATCGCGGTACCGAAGACGTAGGCGAAGAGCAGCACGAACATGATCGGCGACAGCGTCGCGAAGACCAGCACGTCCGGCACACGCTTGATCTTGATGACATTGCGCTTGGTCACGGTGATGCTGTCGATCACCACGATGCGCATCCGTTCCACCAACCCGGGGTCGCCGGGCAACTCCACCGGCGTGCTCGTGGCGGTCATCGGGTACGTCCTTCCGTCGATTCGAGCTGCTCGGCAGCGTGCTCCGGCGCCGCGGCATCCGGGATGAAGGGGGTTTCGTCGTCGTCGGCGGGCGGCCGCTCCTCGGCCTCGTGGCCGGTGAGGGTGAGGAAGACATCGTCCAGCGACGGCCTGCGCAGCGCGATGTCACGCAGCCGCACGTCGTTCTCGGCGAGCTTGCCGATCGTGGCGACCAGCGCCGCTGAGCCGTCGCTCACCGGAACGGTGAGCTTGCGCAGCCCGGCCTCCACCTGGATCTCGCCGTCCGCGAGGCCGCGCAGGACCTGTTGCGCGACAGCGACCTTCGACTGGTCGTCGACGGTGAGCTCGATCCGGTCGCCACCGACCATGGACTTGAGCTCGTCGGCGGTCCCCTGTGCGATCACGGTGCCGTGGTCGATCACCCCGATGGAGTCGGCGAGCCGGTCCGCCTCCTCCAGGTACTGGGTGGTGAGCAGCAGGGTGGTGCCGCCCGCCACCAGCTCCTCGATGACGTCCCACAGGTCGAACCTCGCCCGCGGGTCGAGCCCTGTGGTCGGCTCGTCCAGGAAGAGCACCGGCGGATTCGCCACCAGCGCGCCCGCCAGGTCGAGCCTGCGGCGCATGCCGCCCGAGTAGGTGCGCACCGGGCGGTCGCCCGCGTCGCTGAGCCGGAACCGCTCGAGCAGTTCGCGGGCCCGCTCCTTGGCGCGCTTGGTACCGAGGTGGTAGAGCCTGCCGACCATCTCGAGATTCTCGAAGCCGGTGAGGTATTCGTCGACGGCCGCGTACTGGCCGGAGGTGCCGATCCGCGAGCGCAGCTTGCGCGGATTGCCGAGGACATCGATGCCGGCGACGGTAGCCTTCCCCGAGTCCGGGATGAGCAGGGTGGTGAGCACCCGGACGGTGGTGGTCTTTCCCGCGCCGTTGGGACCGAGCAGCGCGGTCACCGTGCCCTCCGGCACCGACAGATCGAGTCCGTCCAGCGCCACCACCTTGCCGTATCGCTTGACCAGCCCCTCGGCGACGATTGCGTCGGGCATGATTCTCCTGAGTTCGTGATCGGAAGTCGGAACATTCGGTCATCCGGCGCCGCGTCGTACCCGGCGCCGCTACGTCACTGATCGGTCCGCGGACCGATTCGGGCGCCAGTATTACCCCGGGGTCCGACAGATTCCATCGAATTGTCCGGGTTATCCGGGAGATTTTCCGCGCTACCTGCGCTGATGCCGACCGAAATCGATCGGGAGGGCCGCACCCCGCGACGCTCGGGGTTACCGCGGGGCGCGGCCGGTTCCCATCCTTCGTCGGTGCCCCCGCCCCGGCACGCGTAGTCGACTACTCGAACGCTCCCCCGGCTACGCCGCGACACGCGGAAAGACCGGATTCAACCGCTGCCGGACCGGGGTGCCACGACGTCCGGAACACAGCCGATTCACAGTCGCATGAACCCGGTTGTTGATGGGTATACCAATGCGGGCCAGCCCTTTTGGCAAACATCGGGCACCCACTGCCCGAGGCGAGCCGAAGCCACCCGGAGCCCCGGTCCGCGGCCTCCCGCGGTGCCGGTGAAAATTCTTCGAAAGTGGTGCTTGCCACGCACCCGCGAACGCGAAACTTCGCGTAGGATCGTTCTCGTCGGCCCCTCCCCCCCGGGCCGACCACACGCGGGCCTCGGCTAACTCCCCCCCTTCGCCGAGGCCCGCTCCCCTTTTTCCAGGAAGTTTCTCCTCCATCTCGGCAGGTCGCTTCGTACACCGGAGCGAGCGACGGGCTACCCGCCGGTCACCCTCGCGCGATGGCCTGCCAGGCGGCGCTGGTGCGCAGCGCGCGCACCCGCTCGGCGGTGTTCAGCAGCCGCCGATCGCGCTCCCAGCGCTCCCGCACGACCGGGTCGGCGGAGTTCCACAGCGAGCCGATCTCGGCCAGCAGCTGATCCACCAGATCCAGCGTGCCCGCCAGGGCGATGTGTACCGCGGGCGATTTCGCCACCGCGAGTACCGGATCCGGCGGGCCCGCGGGCACGGCGGGCGCGCCGGACGGCCTGCCGAGCCCGAGCCCGCGCACCTCGGCCACCGCGCCGAGCAGTCGCTGCACCGTCGCGGGCGGCCAGCCGGACTGCCTGGCCACCCGGACCAGCAGCCCGAGCGTGGCGGCGAGCACGTGCGCGTCCTCGAGGGTGCGGAAGGGCTTGAGGTGGTCGGCGTAGCCGTCACCGAGCAGCGGGACGGCCGGGGCGTCGGTGAAGGTCAGCACGGCGTGCGGGATCTCGGGGGCGAACGGCGTCGCAGGCAGCGGCTCGGCATGCACGCCGGGGCCGCGCGGGTCGACCATGGCGGTGCGCACGGTGTTCCTGCCGTCGGCGCCCGGCCCCGCGCTCGCGATCACCACCAGCACGTCGGCTTCGGTGCCGAGGGTGGCGAAGGTCTTGGTGCCGCTGACCGTCCAGCCCTCGCCCCGCGGCCGCAGTACCGTCTCGATGACGGCGGGGTGCGCCCCGCCCGCCTCGGTGGCGGCCAGCGCGACCAGCGCCGCCGACGGCAGCCCGGGCAGCAGCGCCCGCAACGCCTCCTGGTAGCCGGCCACGAAGGCATAGCCGAGCCGGTCGGCGGCCCAGCCGCCGAGCACGGCGGCATCGATCGAGTCGGCGCAGCGCGCGGTGATCTGCCGATGTGCGGCCCAGGCCGCGGCGACCGAATCGAGTGGATCGGCGCCGGACTCGCCGGTGAGCAGGTGATCGAGCAGCACGCCCAACGGTAACCGGTCGCTCACTCCCACGGCGGCGGCCCCTCCCCGGTCTGCCACGCGGTGAGTTCGTGGTTGTCCACCAGCACGATTCCCATGTGCGCGGCGTACTCCCGCGCCTGCTTGCGGAATCCACCCGCCGTGGTGACCACCGCGGCAACGTCGGCACCGTGCACCGCGAAGCAGGTGCCGCCGAACTTCTGCAGATCCGGCCCCGACACCCAGTTGTCCACCCGGTACCGCTTGGCCTGCAACACGATCCGCCGCCCGTCCGGAGCCCGCGCCAGCACATCGGCCCCCAGATCCCCGGCCCCGCCGACCACCGCGACCCGGCTGCACCCGTCCCGCCTGCACAGATCAGCCAGCGCGTGCTCGAACTGCCCCGCGCTCATCTCCGCGAAGGTCAGCGCCGCCCGGATCCGCCGCTCCCGCCGCAGCCGCCTGCGCGCCGCCAGCCCGCTCCACCACATGCTCACCGCGATCACCGCGCCGACCAGCAGCAACGCCACCGCTGCGACCAGCACCGCATTGGCGGAGATCCACCGCCACACCGGCGCCGCGAGAACCGCGAGCAGCACCAGCGCGACAACCGCCGAAACAGCGCCGTTCACACCCCTGCTCCGCGCCCGCCTACCCCTGTTCGCCACGCGCACCCCTACACGCTCCACCGACAATGCGCCCACCCTACGGGCAGGCGCTGACAGCTACGGAATACGCAGGAGGAAGAAGTGGAGCCTAGGGGAATCGAACCCCTAACCCCTGCCTTGCAAAGGCAGTGCTCTGCCAATTGAGCTAAGGCCCCGAGCCGAGGATCCGCGTCAGCGGGAGGTGACCTCGTGCCAGAGATCGGCTTCGTCACGCTTGCGGAGCTTGGTGATCGCGAGGAGAACCGCTGCCACGATGCCGACCGTGAGGAGAAGCTTCATGGTTGCCACCCTACTGTGCGTGTCCGGGAGTGGGCCTAGGAGGACTTGAACCTCCGACCTCTTCGTTATCAGCGAAGCGCTCTAACCGCCTGAGCTATAGGCCCGTGTCGTTCGACCGGATCGAACGTGTCGAGCGTACACAACACCACGACCCGGAACCAAAACGGCTGGTAGCACCGGTCCGGCGCTACCAGCCGCGGTGGTCTAGTCCGGGTCGGCGAGCGTGACCTGGATGCCGCCGACGAGGTCGCAGCACTGGTTGTAGATGAACACCCCGACCGTCCCGAGCGCGGTGAAGAGCACCACGTTCACCAGGCCGATGACGCCGGCGTAGCCGAAGACCGTGCCCGCGTCGATCAGGCTGGCCGAGCCGCCCTCCTGGGAGACCATGTCGCCGAGCGTGGTGTCCAGCCGCTCCCAGACGCCCATGCCCTCCAGCACGATGTAGAGCAGGCCGACGGCGAGCATCCACACGAAGAACATGGCGACGCTGATGACCAGCGTGATCTTCAGGGTCGACCAGGGGTCGATCCGGCGGATCTGCACGGTCGCGCGCAGCGGCTCGCCCGCCTGCACCGCGGCCGCGACGGCGACCGGGGCGGACGGCGAGACCGGCGGCTGCTGTTGCCCGGGGGTGTAGTACGGCAGCTGCTGGTCGGGCTGCTGCTGCTGGGGCGGCACCGGGTGCCTGATGTCGGAGAGGTCGGGCATGTCCTTGACCAGCTCCGGGCGGGAGATGCTCCGGGTCGGGCCGTCGATGCCGACCGACTTGACCATGGCCGCTTCCTTGCGGGTGGCCTTGGCCGCGAGGTCGGCCGTGGTGCGGGCATTGGTGACGCCGCCGCTGAGCCCGGCCGACCCGGACGGGCGGCCGGTGACCGGGGCCTGCCCGGGGCGGTACAGGTTGGACTGCGGCTCGCGCTGCGGCAGCTGGCCCCAGCCGCCGTCCTTGAACGCCTGCTGCCCGCCGGTGCCGGGGCCGCTGTCCTGGCCCTGCTGGTTCCCGCCGAGCCGGACGGTCTCCTGGTCACCGGTCTTCGGGGTCTCCGGCGCCCGCTCCCCGTTGCCCTGCGCACCCTGACCCTGCTGGCCGGAACCCTGCGGCCCCGGGCGCCCCTGTGCCGCAGCCGGATTCGAGCTACCCGGCTGCCGCTGCGGCAGCTGGCCGTGCCCCTGTTTCGGCGCACCCTGGTTCTGCGGCCCCTGCCCCGGAGCCGGCGCGGAGGGCGCCTGTCCCTGACCATTGCCCGGTGCATCCGTTCCGTTCTCGCCTCCCGGACGCGGGATCGGGCGCGGCGGAATGGGGGACGGTGCGATCCGCTCGGTCACGCCGTTCGTCTGATGGCGCTCGTCGTTCGGCTGATTCGGAGTGGTCAATGGGATTCCTTAGATCCGTTCTGTGCCGCCGCTGTGAGGACTACTGCTGGGAGGAACCGGGGTCTTCGACCTGATCGGGCTCGTCGGCATTGCGTGCGATAGCAAGCAACGTATCCCCATCGCCGAGGTTCATCAATCGCACGCCCTTGGTCTGCCTGCCCGCCCTGCGGACCTGCCTGGCCGCGGTCCGGATGACGCCCCCGACGGAGGTGATCGCGTAGAGCTCGTCGTCGTCGTCGACGATGAGTGCCCCGACAAGCGTCCCACGCTTGGCATCGAACTGGATGGTCAGTACCCCCTTACCGCCGCGGCCCTGTGCGGTGTACTCCTCGATGGCGGTGCGCTTGGCGTAGCCGCCCGAGGTCGCCACCAGAAGGTAGGTGCCCTCGCGCACCACGTTCAGCGAGAGCAGTTCGTCGGAGGCGTTGAACCGCATGCCCTGCACGCCGGAGGTGGCCCGGCCCATCGGGCGCAGCGCCTCGTCGGTGGCGGCGAAGCGGATCGACTGCCCCTGCGCCGAGACCAGCAGCAGGTCCTCCTCGGCGGAGCAGAGCACCGCGCCGACCAGCTCGTCGGTGTCGCGCAGGTTCACCGCGACGATGCCGCCGCTCCGATTGGAGTCGAAATCGGTCAGCCGCGACTTCTTGACCAGGCCGTTCTTGGTGGCGAGCACCAGGTACGGCGCGTCGGTGTAGGTCGTGATCTGGATGATCTGGGCGATCTTCTCGTCCGGCTGGAAGGCGAGCAGGTTGGCCACGTGCTGGCCGCGGGCGGTGCGGTTGGCCTCCGGCAGCTCGTAGGCCTTGGCGCGGTACACCCGGCCCTTGTTGGTGAAGAAGAGCAGCCAGTCGTGCGTCGAGGTCACGAAGAAGTGCTTGACGATGTCGTCCTGCTTGAGCCCGGCGCCCTGCACGCCCTTGCCGCCGCGCTTCTGGCTGCGGTAGAGGTCGGTCCTGGTCCGCTTGGCGTAGCCGGTCTCGGTGATGGTGACGACGACGTCCTCGCGGGCGATCAGATCCTCGTCGGCCACGTCGCCGTCGGCCGAGACGATCTGGGTGCGCCGGTCGTCGCCGTGCCGGTCGACGATCTCGGTGAGCTCGTCGCGGACGATCGCGCGCTGCCGCTCCGGCTTGCTGAGGATGTCCTTGTAGTCGGCGATCTCGAGCTCGATCTTGGCCAGGTCGTCGACGATCCGCTGCCGCTCCAGCGCCGAGAGCCTGCGCAGCTGCATGTCCAGGATCGCGGTGGACTGGATCTCGTCGATCTCGAGCAGCTGCATCAGCCCGGTGCGTGCGGTGTCGGTGTTGGCCGAGCGGCGGATCAGCGCGATCACCTCGTCCAGCGCGTCCAGCGCCTTGACCAGGCCGCGCAGGATGTGCGCGCGCTCCTCGGCCTTGCGCAGCAGGTACTTGGTGCGCCGGATGATGACCTCGATCTGATGGTTCACGTAGAACCGGATCATCTGGTCGAGGCGGAGCGTGCGCGGCACGCCCTCGACGATCGAGAGCATGTTGGCGCCGAAGCTGGTCTGCAGCTGGGTGTGCTTGTAGAGGTTGTTCAGCACCACCTTGGCGACGGCGTCGCGCTTGACGGTGACCACGATCCGCATCCCGACCCGGTCCGACGACTCGTCGTGGATATCCGAGATGCCCGCGATCTTGCCGTCCTTGACCTGCTCGGCGATCGCGTTGATGAAGTTGTCGGTGTTGACCTGGTACGGCAGCTCGGTGATGACGATCGTGGTGCGGCCGCGGCTGTCCTCCTCGATCTCGACGACACCGCGCATCCGGATCGAGCCGCGGCCCGTGGTGTAGGCGTCGTGGATGCCCTGGGTGCCGACGATCAGCCCGGATGTCGGGAAGTCCGGGCCCTTGATCCGCTCCATGCAGGCGGCGAGGGTGGTCTCCTCGTCGGCGTCGTGGTTCTCCAGCGCCCAGTAGATCGCGGTGGCCAGCTCGGTCAGGTTGTGCGGCGGGATGTTCGTCGCCATGCCGACCGCGATGCCGTTGCTGCCGTTCATCAGCATGTTCGGCACGCGGCTCGGCAGGACCGTCGGCTCCTGCGTCTTGCCGTCGTAGTTCGGCACGAAATCGACCGTCTCGTGGTCGATCTCGCGCAGCATCTCCATGGCCAGCGGCGTCAGGCGGCACTCGGTGTACCGCATGGCGGCGGCGCCGTCGTTGCCGCGCGAGCCGAAGTTGCCCTGGCCGTCGACCAGCGGGTACCGCATGGACCAGGGCTGGGCCATCCGGACCAGCGTGTCGTAGATGGCCGAGTCGCCGTGCGGGTGGTAGTTGCCCATGGTCTCGGAGACCGGGCGGGCGGACTTCACGTAGCTGCGGTCCGGGCGGTGCCCGTTGTCGTACATCGCGTAGAGGATCCGGCGGTGCACCGGCTTGAGGCCGTCGCGCACGGCGGGCAGCGCGCGGCCGACGATCACGCTCATCGCGTAATCGATGTAGCTGTTCTGCATCTCCTGCTGGATGTCGACCGGTTCGATCCGGTCGCCCGCGCCGTTCGGTGGCAGCGTGGTGTCGGTCATGCGGGAAGTCTCCTTGCTGGGCTGACGTGCGCGGACACGGGAGCGCCGCCGCTGGGCGGCGGCGCGTCACCGCCTCACACGTCGAGGAAGCGGACGTCCTTGGCGTTGCGGGTGATGAAGCTGCGGCGGGCCTCGACGTCCTCGCCCATCAGCACGCTGAACAGCTCGTCGGCGGCGGCCGCGTCGTCCAGGGTCACCTGGCGCAGCACCCGGACGCTCGGATCCATGGTGGTCTCCCACAGCTCCTTCGGGTTCATCTCACCGAGACCCTTGTAGCGCTGGATGCCGTCGTCCTTGTTGATCTTCTTGCCCGCCGCGAGGCCGGCCTCGATCAGCCCGTCGCGCTCCCGGTCGGAGTAGGCGAACTCCGGCTCGCCGCGCTGCCACTTGAGCTTGTACAGCGGCGGCTGGGCCAGGTAGACGTGGCCGTGCTCGACCAGCGGCCGCATGAAGCGGAAGAGCAGGGTGAGCAGCAGCGTCGAGATGTGCTGGCCGTCCACGTCGGCGTCGGCCATCAACACGATCTTGTGGTACCGCAGCTTGGCGATATCGAACTCGTCGTGGATGCCGGTGCCGAACGCGGTGATGATCGACTGCACCTCGTTGTTCTTGAGGACCCGGTCGATCCGCGCCTTCTCGACATTGATGATCTTGCCGCGGATGGGCAGGATCGCCTGGTACATCGAGTCGCGACCGGACTTGGCCGAGCCGCCGGCCGAGTCGCCCTCCACGATGTAGATCTCGGACTTGTGCGGGTCCTTGGAGCGGCAGTCGGCCAGCTTGCCCGGCAGCCCGCCCAGGTCGGTGGCGGACTTGCGGCGCACCAGCTCGCGCGCCTTGCGCGCCGCCATCCTGGCCTGCGACGACGAGACCGCCTTCTGCACGATGGTCTTGGCATCGGCCGGATTGGCCTCGAACCAGTGCTGCAGGTGCTCGTTGCAGGTCTTCTGCACGAACGACTTGACCTCGGTGTTGCCGAGCTTGGTCTTGGTCTGCCCCTCGAACTGCGGCTCGCCCACCTTGACGCTCACGATGGCGGCGAGCCCCTCGCGGATGTCGTCGCCGGTGAGGTTGCCGTCCTTCTCCTTGAGCAGCTTCTTGTCCTTGGCGTACCGGTTCACCACCGTGGTCAGCGCCGCGCGGAAGCCCTCCTCGTGGGTGCCGCCCTCGTGCGTGTTGATGGTGTTCGCGAAGGTGTGCACCGACTCCGAGTAGCCGGAGTTCCACTGCATGGCGACCTCGAGCTCGTGCCCGGTGCCCTTGCCGGTGAAGCCGACGACGGAGTTGTGGATCGGCTGCTTGGTGCGGTTGATGTGCCGGACGAAGTCCTCCAGCCCACCGGGGTAGTGGTAGGTCCTGGTCTTGACCTTGTGCTCGGCCTGCTCGGCCGCCAACTCCTCGGCCTGCTTCGGAGCCTCGGCGGTATCGCCGGCCTCGTCCGCGGTCACCTGCTCCGCCGTAACCCGCTGGTCGGTGAGGGTGATGGTGAGCCCCTTGTTCAGGAACGCCATCTCCTGCAGCCTGCGCGCCACCGTCTCGAAGTTGTAGACGGTGGTCTCGAAGATGTTCGGGTCGGCCCAGAAGCGGATGACGGTGCCGGTGCGGTCGGTCGGGTCACCCTGGACCAGCTTGCCCGGCTTGGCGTCCTTGTACTCCTGGACCCAGTGGTAGCCGCGGTAGTCGATCTCGGCCTGCAGCCGGGTGGAGAGCGCGTTCACCACCGAGATGCCGACGCCGTGCAGGCCGCCGGAGACGGCGTAGGACTCACCGTCGAACTTGCCGCCCGCGTGCAGCTGGGTCATGACCACCTCGATGGTGGGGATGCCCTGGGCGTGCATGTCGGTGGGGATGCCGCGGCCGTCGTCGACCACCTCGACGCCGCCGTCGGCGAGCAGCGTGACATCGACCCTGGTGGCGTGGCCTGCCATCGCCTCGTCGACCGAGTTGTCGACGACCTCCCAGATGAGGTGGTGCAGGCCGCGCTCACCGGTGGAGCCGATGTACATGCCGGGACGCTTGCGGACCGCCTCCAGCCCTTCGAGCACCGTGATGGAGGAGGCACCGTAGTCCTGCTTGCCCGTTGCCGAGCCCGATGCGTTGGAGTCCTTGGCAGCCACTGGTCGGTAGCTCTCCTTACTTGCTGATCCCGGCCTCTCGCCCGGCTCGCGCACACGTGGCCCCCGACCGGTGCGGTTGGGGAGATCACGCCGATCCACGGGTGGCGGTGCCGATCGAGCCGAGCGCCTCGCCGCTGGTTACTCCACCATCCTACTGGTAGGGCCGACATACGTGGTACCTGCGACACCCCTGAGAGCTTCCAGGAGCGGAGAAATCGGATTTCGGCGGGACCGGTCCGCCTCCGGAGGCTCCGCACGGCATCTCCGGGCGATCAGGGGCCAGTGCGGAGCGCCGCCTCAGCTCGCTCGCGCCGGGCCCGACTTCGCGACGAAACCCGCGGCGGCCGCGGCCAGCTCGACCGGGTGCGAAAGCGGCGTCCAGTGCCCGCCGTCCAGCCGGACGGTGTGCAGGTCGCGCACCCAGTTCGGCGCCTCGGCGTGCACCACCGGCCGGACCGCGCGGTCGCCCGAGGCGATCACCAGCTGCACCGGGACCTCGACCGGGCGCGGCCGCGGCGCACGCAACCTGCGCCGGATGTTGGCCCGGTACAACCGCATTCCGTTCACCATATCCCGCGCGAGGGTCGGGGCCGGGGTCACCAGGGCGGGGTCGATCCCGTCGAAGAACGCCAGGAAGGCGGGCCAGCGGGTGGCGAGCAGCCGGAGCGCCGGATCGGGCAGCCGCGGGATCTGGAAGGCGACGGTGTACGCGGAGGCCACCGACTGCTGCAGCGCGCCCGCCACCCGGCTCACCGTGCGCGGCCCGCGCAGGTAGGCGCCGAGGTAGTCGAGGTTGGGGCCGGAGACGCAGGTGAAGGAGGCGATGGCGGACGCGGCGTCCGGCGCGGCCGCGACCTCCCAGCCGAGCACGCCGCCCCAGTCGTGGCCGACCAGGTGCACCCGCTCGCCGGGCGCGACCGCCGCGAGTACCGCGCGCACGTCGGCGGCGAGTTCCTCCAGCCGGTACCCCGCGACGTTCCCGGGGGCCGTGCTCGCGCCCGCGCCGCGGTTGTCGAAGACGATGACGCGGTGCTCGACCGCCAGCTCGGCGGCGACCGATTCCCACAGCGTGTGGGTGTCCGGCCAGCCGTGCACCAGCAGCACGGGCGGACCGTCCGGGGCTCCGGTCTCGAAGACGGCCAGTTCGACGTCGCCGCGGCGCACGGTCGCGGAGGGTTCGGCGGGGAAGGCCATCGACAATCCTTTCGCGGGGCGCGGACGGTTCCACGTGAAACCTGTGCCGCCTCGGTCGGGATTGAATGTAACACCGAGTATCAGTTAAGTGCCACGATCAGCCGTAGGTGTCCCGCGGCCCGCGGCCCCTGACGTGCCGTTCGCCCTTGCGCCAGCTGGGCGCGGCGGGTCCGGCGATGCGCAGCGAGGTCACCACGCCGGGACCGACCGCCGCGGCGATCTTGGCCAGGATCTGGCTCTGCAGCATGCGCAGCTGGGTCGCCCACGCGGTGGACTCCGCCTGGATGTGCAGCACGCCATCGCGCAGCGTGAGCGGCGTCGCGTGCGCCGCGACGTCCTCGCCGACCACCCCCACCCAGCGGCCGAAGACCACGCCCTCGGCGACCTTGGCCGACCAGCCCCTGCTGCGCACCAGCGAGCCGGTGAGGCTGGAGAACAGCTGAGGATCGCGATCGTCCGGTCGGGCGCCGGACCAGCCGCTGCGCCTGCGGCCGCGCCCCGCGGCCCGGCGCGGCGAGGCGCGCCCCTGCCCGACCGACTTCCCCGCGGCCCGCGCGGCGGCCCGCGCCTCCTCGAGCGCACGCCGGGCGAGGTCGATTCCGCGCAGCTCCGGCTGACCGTTCGAGCCGGTCGTCGGCGCTGGTGGCGGCGGTGTCGGCGGGCGGCCCGGGTCGTCGGAATCGGTCATCGGGGGCGCTCCCTTCGCCGCTGCGCCGGGGAGTTATCCCCAGATTTGTCGTGTTATCCACAGGGGTCGGGATAACCGGCCCCGGCGGCGGCCGCGCTGCTGCCCGGTCTCGCCCCGATCCGTCGAACGCCTGTTCGCGATAGGTTTTTCCACTGCTCGAAAGGCTTGTGGAGAGCCTCGAGCTGCGGTTTTCCGGTCCCCGCCGGGACGGTTATCCCGAACTTCTCCACAGGCGCCCCGGAAGTGTGGGGAGAACGGGGACGATGTCCGCTGAGCGGCGCGCGCCGTGTCACTCTACGGCAGCGGAGGCGTCCGCGACGAGCAGGGAGATCCGGCTGTCCGGGTCACCGCTGGTGCGCACCCGCAATGGCGTGGCATCCAGCTCCGCGGGCACGTCCTCCGGCACCGCGGCGGTGATCAGCACCTGCTCCGCGGCTGCCGCGACCGCCGCCAGCGCGGTCCGGCGGCGCCGGTCCAGCTCCGCGAAGACGTCGTCGAGCAGCAGCACCGGCTCGGCGCCGGAGCCACGCAGCAGGTCGAAGGCGGCGAGCCGCAGCGCCAGCGCGAACGACCAGGACTCCCCGTGGCTGGCGAACCCCTTCGCAGGCCCGCCGCCGAGCAGCAGCTCCAGGTCGTCCCGGTGCGGGCCGACCAGGCAGACGCCGCGCTCCAGCTCCTTCGTCCGTGCCGCCGCGAGCTCACGCAGCAGCACCGCCTCCAGCTCGTCCCGATCGGTCGCGGCGGGTGTCCGCGCCGGGTCGAGCAGCTCGGGGGGGAGGTAGCCGCTGCGGTAGCCGATCACGGCCGGCCGCGACTCAGGGGCCAGCGCGCGGTACGAATCGGCCAGGTGCGGCGCCAGGTCGTGCACCAGCCGCAGCCGGTGCTCGAGCAGCACCGAGGCGTGCGCCGCGAGGTGCCCGTCCCACACGTCGAGCGTGCCGAGGTCGGCGCGCGAGCGGACGTTCCGCCCCGCCGTCTTCAACAGCGCCGAGCGCTGCCGCAGCACCCGGTCGTAGTCCGAGCGCACCGCGGCGAGCCGCGGCAACCGCGCGGTGGCCAGCTCGTCGAGGAAGCGGCGGCGCTCCCCCGGGTCGCCGCGCACCAGCGCGAGATCCTCCGGCGCGAAGAGCACGGTGTGCAGGACGCCGAGGATCTCCCTCGGCCTGCGCGCGGGCGAGCGGTTGATCTGCGCGCGGTTCGCCGCGCCCCGATTCAGCTCGAGGTCGATCCGCAGCTCCCGGCCCGCGTTCACCACCGCGGCCCCGATCCGGGCCCGGTCGGCGCCGGTGCGGATCAGCGGGGCGTCGGCGGAGACCCGGTGCGAGGCGAGCGCGGAGAGGTAGCCGAGCGCCTCGAGCACGTTGGTCTTGCCGTTGCCGTTCGCTCCGAGCAGTACCGTGCGGCCTGGGGACAACTCCACATCGAGCTGTTCCCAGGAGCGGAAGTCGCGCAGCGAGAGCGCGCGCACGAACATCCGCTACCCCCGCGGGGAACGGCCGGGCAGTGCTCCGCTCACCCGGGTCAGCCCGGCAGCCGGACCGGCATCAGCAGGTAGGTGTACGGGCTCTCGATGGCCGCGAACGCCCCCGACTCGGACGGCTGCGGCTCCTCGTCGGCCGCGGGCAGCAGCACGGCGGGGCGGCTCGGCGTGGTGAAGCCGAAGGTCACCCGCTCGGCGTGCAGCGCGGAGAGGCCGTCCACCAGGTAGCCGGGGTTGAACGCGATGGTCAGCGGCTCGCCGCGGAACTCGGCGACCAGCCACTCCTCGGCGCGCCCCGCGTCGTCGCCGCCGGCGGAGAGCTGCAGCCCGTCCGCGGAGAACTCCAGCCGGACCTGGGCGCCGCGCTCGGCCACCAGCGCGACGCGCTTGATCGCCTCGGTGAGCGGCGCGACCCCGAGCGTGGCGATCGAGGTGTGCTCCTTGGGGAGCAACTGCCGGAACTTGGGGAATTCGGCGTCGAGCAGCCGGGTCGTCGTCCGGCGGCCGCCGTTCACGATGCCGAGCAGCCCGTCCGCGCCCGCGCCGGAGCCGAGCGAGAGCTGCACCGGGACGTCCGCGGCGCCGAGCGTCTTGGCGGCCTCGGAGAGCGTGCGGGCGGGGATCAGCACCGCGGTCTGCACGTCGGGGCGGGCCGGTTGCCACTCCAGGTGCCGCACAGCGAGCCGGAATCGGTCGGTGGCGGCGAGGACCACCTTCTCGCCCTCGATCTCCACCCTGATGCCGGTGAGCATCGGCAGCGTGTCGTCCCTGCCCGCGGCGACGGCGACCTGGCCGACGGCGGCGGCGAACACGTCGACGCCGACCGAGCCGGTCTGCTGCGGCACCTCCGGCAGCTGGGGATAGTCCTCCACCGGCATGGTCGGCAGCGAGAACTTCGCGCTGCCGCAGGCGATCAGCACCCGGGTGCCGTCCAGCGAGACGTCGACCGGCTTGTTCGACAGCGACTTGGTGATGTCGGCGAGCAGCCGCCCCGACACCAGCACCCGGCCCGCCCCGGCGACCTCGGCGGCCACCCGCATCTGCGCGGAGACCTCGTAGTCGAAGCCGGAGACGGTCAGCCCGTCCTCGTCGGCGACCAGCAGCACTCCGCCGAGCACCGGCACCGGCGGCCGGGACGGCAGGCTGCGCGCCACCCAGGCCACGGAGTCGGCGAAGTCCTCGCGGGCGACCCGAAACTTCATGCCGGAGAGCTCCATCGCCCGACCTGTCCCTTCCCGTTGGCGTCCAGTTCCCATGATCTGCGTGCCTGCGAACCCGCGGCTGCGCGCTCGGCGGGGCGAATCGATCGCTGCCCACGCAGTCTGGCACACGCGACAGACATCAAACCGTACTCGCGCGGTCGAGCGCATATCGCCCGAACCCCGCCTCCGCCTCGCTGCTCCCCGTCGCGCTCCGGCCGCGAGCCCATCGCACCGTTTTCCACACAGCCTGTTTCAAAAGAGATCTCTCTAAGAAGGGAAAAGAAGCAGTAGTAGGTCCTGTGGAATCTGTGGATTCGAGGCCTTTGCGCAGGTGAGACGGCGTGGTGCCGTGGGGATGGACGGTGAGTGTCTCGAGGATGAACGGAGGTCGGCTGTGGACAGCCGAAAGCTGTCCACAATCCATCCTCGAGTCATCCACCGGTTGTTCCACCATGAAACCCCAGTTGTGCACACCTGTGCAGGAATCCGTGGACTGCCTTGGGATTCCTCGAGGAGTCCACAGGGATTCCTCGAGGAATCCACAGCCCCCCGACCGGTATCTGCCCAGCTCAGTGCCTGGGGATGAAATCGCCTGTGGAAACTGTGGATTCCCCACCTGTGCACAGTGCTCCCGAGGGTCCGTGCCGAGCCTGTGGATCAATCGGTGGACAACTCGGTGTTTCCTCGAGGACTACCTGTGGATTCCTCGAGGAATCCACAGGCACAAAAAATGCACTGCCCCTGGTCAGGGGCAGTGCACAGGTGTTAGTGAACGATCAGCGCGAACGCTGCTTGATCCGGGCTGTGAGTTCTTGCACCTGGTCGTACACCCGGCGCCGCTCGGTCATCTCTTTGCGCACTTTTTTCTCCGCGTACATCACCGTGGTGTGATCGCGGCCGAACGCCTGGCCGATCTTCGGCAGCGAGAGGTCGGTGAGCTCCCGGCAGAGGTACATGGCGATCTGCCTGGCCTGCGCGAGCGGTCGCGCCTTGCCCGGCCCGGTGAGCTCCTCCATGGTGGTGTTGAAGTACTCCGCGGTGACCGCCATGATCGTCGCCGCGTTGATCTCCAGCGCGGTGGTGTCCGGCATGAGATCGCGCAGCACCACCTCGGCCAGCGAGATGTCCAGCGGCTGGCCGTTCAGCGAGGCGAAGGCGGTGACCCGGATCAGCGCGCCCTCCAGCTCCCGGATATTGCGCTCGACCCGGCTCGCGATCAGTTCGAGCACATCGTGCGGGACGTCGAGGCGGTCCATCCGCGCCTTCTTGCGCAGGATGGCGATCCGGGTCTCCAGCTCCGGCGGCTGCACATCGGTGATCAGCCCCCACTCGAACCGGGTGCGCAGCCGCTCCTCCAGGGTGGCCAGCTGCTTGGGCGGCCGGTCCGAGGAGACCACGATCTGCTTGTTCGCGTTGTGCAGCGTGTTGAAGGTGTGGAAGAACTCCTCCTGGATGCCTTCCTTGCCCTCGATGAACTGGATGTCGTCGACCAGCAGGATGTCGGTCTCGCGGTAGCGCCGCTTGAAGGCGACCTTGCGGTCGTCGCGCAGGCTGTTGATGAAGTCGTTGGTGAATTCCTCGGTGGAGACGTACTTCACCCGCATGCCGGGGAAGAGCCGCTGCGCGTAGTGCCCGGCCGCGTGCAGCAGGTGCGTCTTGCCGAGGCCGGAGGCGCCCCAGACGAAGAGCGGGTTGTAGGCGCGGGCCGGCGCCTCGGCGATCGCCACCGCGGCCGCGTGCGCGAAGCGGTTGGAGGCGCCGATGACGAAGGTCTCGAAGGTGTACTTCGCGTTCAGGCTGGCCGAGGAGGGCGGCGTTGAGCTCTCCTGGCTCTTGGCGAAATAGGTCGGCCAGGCATTGCGCACCGGGACCACCGGTTCGTCGTCCGGCGCGGCCACCGGCTCCGGCTGCGGCGCGGCCGGGCCGTCCGGTTCGTCGTCGCGGGTCCAGCCGCGGCCGGGGAGGTCGGCGCCGAAGAGCGTCTCCTGGCCCGCCCGCGCGGTGTCCCTGCGCTCCGGCTCGCGGAAACTCCGGTCGCCGGCATCGGCGCCGTCGAAGCCGCGCTGGTCGCGCCGCTCGCCCTCCGGGTACGGCCGCGGCCGCTCGCCGTCGTAGCCGCGGTGCTCGTCACCGTCGGCGAAGCGGGGCGGTTCGGCGTAGCGGGGCTCGGCGTAGCGCGGGGCCTCCTCGTACCCGGTGTCGTCGGCGCCGGGGAACGGCCTGCGCTCGGCGCCCTCGTCCTCCGGTTGCCTGCCGAAGCCGCGCTCGCCGTAGCCCTGGTAGCGGGCGGGCGCGGCATCCGGCTCGCCGGAGTAGCCGTAGCCGGGCCGGGTGCGGTATGCGGTGTCGGCCCCGTATTCGTTCTCCTCCGGGTAGCCGGGCTCGGCGAAGCGGGCGCCGCCCTGGTAACCGGGCTCGCCGCGGTACTCCTCGCGCGGCGCGGCCTCCACGGGCTCGGCGGCTTCGTACCGGCCGTAGCCGGTGCGGGCGTGCTCGCCCTCCGGGCGCGAGGTCATCCTGGCGTGCCGCGCTCCGGTGCCGGAGCGCTCCGGCGTACCGGGCGCGGGCGCCGCGATGCGCACCCCGAGCCCCTCGACCTGCGGCCCGAGCCTGCGCGCGAGCGAGCGCAGGATCGGCTCGCGCAGATCGCGCTCGATCGCCTCCTGGGCGAGCGAGGACGGCACCGACAGCAGCGCGAAACCCTGCGCGACCGTCAGCGGCTTGACGAGCTTGAGCCAGGCCTGCTGCGCTCGGGAGACCGCCGTGATCGCACCGTCCGGCGAACCGGTGGTGAGTTCGGCGACCACCTCGGGCCAGACGGTGGCGAGCACGTTCTGCTCGTCGTCCATACAATTGCCTCCCCGGAATCGGTCGAGTGGAGCGGACGCGATGATCAGGCGCGTACCCGTGACCCCGCATACATCCGAAGCCGGCTCGTAGCTGCCCGGATCCCCCGTCCGGGCAGCGGCGTGGCGCCGTCGGCTCTACGAATATGCCACTCGGCCGGTCTTTGTACACAATCTATCCACAGATGTGGAGAACCCTGGGGATGAATGTAAAAGCCCCGGTGAGCGCTGCGGCGGGGCCTGGACCTGCACTTGTGTGGCTACTGATGAGCAACTGCGGTCCGGCGGGCTGGGCGCGCGCGTCAGGGGATGTGGACGAACTCACGATAGCCGGTGCTCGGGACCCGCGGAAGGGAGGGGGTGCCCGGAACGCCGGGGGCGAGTTTGACCTGCTCCAACGGGTTCAGTACCCTCATACAGTCATCCCCTGGTGTGATGGGTGGTCCTGTGCTGACCGGATTCGGTCGTGATCGACCGACTGTGCGCCGGGACTGATCCGCGCCGACGAGGCCGGACAGATGTATCACCGACAAGCTTCGGGCGCCGCGCGGCGCCCACCGACTCGAGGAGTGTTCAACCGTGGCCAAGGGCAAGCGGACGTTCCAGCCGAACAACCGTCGTCGGGCGCGGGTGCACGGCTTCCGCCTCCGGATGCGCACCCGTGCGGGTCGCGCCATCGTCTCGGCGCGGCGCCGCAAGGGCCGCTCCGAACTGACTGCCTGATCCCGATCGCTCTCGGACGCTCGGGTGTTGCCTGAGCCGTATCGGTTGCATCATCGTGCCGATTTCTCCCGGGCGGTGCGCCGCGGCCAGCGAATCGGGAGACGAGATCTGGTCGTGCACGCGTTCACGCACGAGTACGACCAGGGTTCCGGCACGTCCGCAGCCATCGGGAGCGAACCAGCGCAGCCACTACCGGCCGAGCCTGCGGTCCGCATCGGCGGGCCCCGATTCGGCCTGATCGTCAGCAAGGCGGTGGGCAACGCGGTGATCCGTCACCGCGTCGCCCGCCGCCTGCGTCATATCTGCGCCCAGGTGCAGCCCGAGCTGCCCGCGGAGATCGACATCGTGATCCGGGCACTCCCCGGCTCCGCCGCGGCCGCCTCGGACGACCTGCTCCGGCAGCTCCGCGCGGCGCTGCGCAAGCTCGGGGCGACCGAGCGGGCGGGCAGTCCGCCGTGAAGCACATCGCCCGGCTGCCCGCGAACGCGCTGATCTTCCTGATCGAGCTGTATCGGACCTACGTGTCCCCCACCCGCATGCCGATCTGCCGATTCACCCCCACCTGTAGCGAGTACGCGGTCACCGCGCTGCGGACCCGGGGGCTGGTGATCGGGCTGTTGCTGACGGTCGTGCGACTGGTCAAATGTGCGCCCTGGCACCCTGGTGGGTGGGACCCGGTTCCGGAACGGAAGCGAGGCGCGCGCCGCACCGCGGACGCGGCGGGGCCGAAGGCTTGGTAAAGGATCGCCGCCAGCGGTGGTCGGCGAGACGTAACGACGGGAGTACACAGAACCGTGCTCGATTTCATCTACTATCCGGTGTCCTGGATTCTGTGGTTCTGGCACCGAGTATTCGGGTTCGTGTTCGGCGCGGACAACGGTGCCAGCTGGGCGCTGGCGGTGGTGTTCCTCGTCTTCACGCTGCGGCTGGTGCTGTACAAGCCCTTCGTGCGTCAGGTGCGGACCACCAAGCAGATGCAGGAGCTGCAGCCCCAGATCAAGGAGCTGCAGAAGAAGTACAAGAACGATCGCCAGAAGATGGCGACGGAGATGCAGAAGCTGCAGAAGGAGAACGGCTTCAACCCGCTCATGGGTTGCCTGCCGATCCTGGCCCAGGTGCCGGTCTTCCTCGGCCTGTTCCATGTGCTCCGCTCCTTCAACCGCACCGGCCACGGCGTCGGCCAGCTCGGCATGAACGCCTACGACAACGCGCACACCCCGAATTACGTCTTCAGCGCGGTCGACGTCCAGTCCTTCCTGAGCGCCCGCATCTTCGGCGCGCCGATCTCCGCGTTCATCACCGCGCCCGTCTCCGAGCTGCAGGCCTTCGCCGACTGGGGCGGGGTGCCGAGCAAGCTGAGCATCGCGCTCGTCGCTGTCCCGCTCATGGTGATCGCCAGCATCGCGACCCACTTCAACGCGCGCGCCTCGGTCGCCAGGCAGACGCCGGAGGCCGCGGCCAACCCGCAGGCCGCGATCATGAACAAGCTCGCGCTCTGGGTCTTCCCGCTCGGCGTGCTCGTCGGCGGTCCGTTCCTGCCGATCGCCATCCTGCTCTACTGGGTCTCCAACAACATCTGGACCTACGGGCAGCAGCACCTCGTCTTCGGCCGCATGGAGCAGGAAGAGGAAGCCAAGAAGCAGGCGAAGCTGGACCTGCGCTCGCAGAACGCCCCGAAGCCGGGCGCCAAGCCGGTGGACACCAGGAAGAAGCCGCAGCAGCCGGCGGACGAGACGGAGGAGGCCGCGAGCACCAACGGCTCCACGCCCGCTGCCAAGCCCGCTGCGAAGGCACCCGGTAAGAACTCCGGCCAGAAGCGTCCCGGCGGGCAGAAGCGCCCCGCCAACCGCGGCCGGGCCAATCAGAAGCGCAGGCGCTGACCGCTGTCCGTCGTCGCGGGTAACGGGGCGAGGCGAACCGTTACCCGCGGAGAACAGATGAAGGAAAATCACATGACTGCTGAGATCGACGGAGGGGAAGCCATCGTGGCGACGACGACTGTGAACGCCGATCCGGAGACCGACGAGGTCGAGACCGACGCCGAAGAGGCGCTCATCGAAGAGGGCGAGATCGCAGGCGATTACCTCGAGCAGCTGCTCGACGTACTCGATTTCGACGGTGACATCGATCTCGATGTCGAAGGTGATCGCGCCGTGGTGAGCATCGACGGCGGCAGCGATCTCACCAAGCTCGTCGGCCGCAACGGTGAGGTGCTCGACGCGCTGCAGGAGCTGACCCGCCTCGCGGTCCAGCAGGCGACCGGCGAGCGCAGCCGGCTCATGCTCGACGTCGCCGGCTGGCGGGCCAAGCGCCGCACCGAGCTGAGCGCGCTCGGCGAGGCCGCGGCGCAGCGGGTGCTCGCCAGCGGCGCCCCCGAGCCGCTCGTGCCGATGACCCCGTTCGAGCGGAAGATCGTGCATGACGCGGTCGCATCGGTGGACGGCGTCGCCAGCGAGAGCGAGGGCGTCGAGCCGAACCGGCACGTGGTGGTCGTCCCTGCGTGAAGTACCCCGCCGCGGCGGATGATTGGATAGGGCCTCTGGTCTCCGGACCGGAGGCCCTCGCCGTCTCCGGGTCCGCTGCACCTCCCCTGTGTTCGGAAGGATGTTTCACGTGGAACCTGATCCCGGCGCCGTCGAGCCGAGTCTCGTCGAGCCGCCGCCGGCCGCAGCGCTGATCTTCGGCGACCGTCTGCCGCTCGCGGTGCGGTACCACGCCGCGCTCGCCTCGTCCGGTGTGGAGCGCGGGCTCATCGGCCCGCGCGAGGTGCCCCGGCTATGGGATCGGCACATCCTCAACTGTGCCGTCCTCGGTGAGTTGATCGAGCCGGGGGCGACCGTCGTCGACGTCGGCAGTGGTGCCGGGCTACCCGGGATCCCGCTCGCCATTGCCCGGCCGGATCTTCGCATCTCGCTCGTCGAGCCGCTGCTGCGCCGGACCGTCTTTCTCAGCGAGTTCCTGGAGGAGGCCGAGCTGCCGGTGACCGTGGTCCGGGGGCGCGCCGAACAGGACGGGGTGCTGAAGGAGGTCGGCGGGGCCGATGTCGTGACGTCCCGTGCCGTCGCTCCGCTCGGCAAGCTCGCGCAGTGGTCGATGCCGCTGCTTCGGGATCACGGGCGGATGCTCGCGCTCAAGGGGAACAGTGCGCGGGACGAGGTCGAGCGGGATGCGCACGATCTGGCTCGGGCCGGTGCCGGGGGCGTGGCGGTGCTCGAGTGCGGGGGTGACGTTCTGGCGGTGCCGACGCTGGTGGTGTCGGCGGAGTCGCTCCCCCGCTCGGAGCGGGCCGCGCTGCGGCGTGCAGCGAAGGGGCGGAAGGGTGAGGTTCGAGGGCGGTAGGGGTTCACGTTTCACGTGGAACGTGGGTGGGGTGGGGCCCGGTCGGTCTTCGCGGGTTCGGTGCCGATCGGTGGTATGCGCGGGGAGGCCGGCGACAGGCGCCGGTGCAGAGCGGTCCAGGGTGAGGGTGCGGGCACCCCGCTTCCGATGTCGACGGTCGTGTTGTGTGATGTCGGGACGCGGCGCTTGGTCCGGGCGGTCGACTGAGCCGCGGCGTTCCGTCCGCATGGTCACGGGAGACGCGGGAAGAGTGCGTCGCTGATCATCGGCGGCGCGCTGCGTGGCGAGCCGGGGCCGGGAGTGGTGTTCGTCGAGAGCTGGCCAGCGGTTCGGAGGCGTTGTGAGAGCCGGTCCGCGAGGTGGCGCTACGCGCACTCCCCTCTTCGCGTGCCGACGCTGAGTTGATCGCTCGCGTGACCCGAGGTGGCACGGTCCGGGGTCGAGGCGCGGCGCGTCGCACTGCATGCGGCTGGGCGGCCCGCGGAGACGTGCGATGAAGATCGGTCTTCGGCGGTTGGAGGACTCGACGCTCGCGCGAGCGGGTCGGCGCGATCGTGCTGCCTGCGATCTCCAGGAGTCGTGGACCGTCGAGCTCGTCCGCTCTGCGTCCATCGTCGTGCTCAGGGTGTGACGGGGCGTTCGCGATGTGGGCCGTCGGCGCGAATGTTTCCCGTGAAACACAGTAGGGCCACATCACTGACAGGTGCTTCCGAACAGCGTGTCGCGTTGATCGCGGGACAGCGATGTTTCACGTGAATCAGCTCGCTCGGCGCTATTGGGTGCGAGGCGCCAGAAGCCGCGTGCGAGGTCGACCTCTAACTCGCACCTGCTCGAAATGCGCGGTCGCTGCCTGCCGCTTGGATTGTCAGCGCCGGTTGAACCCGGCGCCGGTTTCGGTCCGCGTGCTCAGTTCCCTGCGGACGCCGCATGCGAGTGCGCCCCAGTCGGCCTACCCCTTGCCGCGTGGTCAGTGTCGGTTGCCCGCCCGGTCCGGGGCGCGGCTGGGAGCGTCAGAGCTCGGGTCGCGACTCGGTCCCGCCACCCGTTGGCTCAAATCGGGTACCGCCGCTGTATACCGGGGGTCGCGTTGACGCTGCGCTATCAGCTTCCGCGCACCGCGAATCCAGTCCGGGGGCCAGTAGTCGTTGACAGGCAGTGATGTGCGCACCGGGCCTCGGCGCGGGCTGGCTGGACGTAGGCTCCGCCCGTACGTCAGGGCCTGACGGCGGTGGCGTGGACCGTGCAGATCTCCGAGCCGGTCTCGAACCGGGTGCCGCGGCGTGGGTGGCGGTGATGCCGAGGTCGTGCACCACCGATCACCCGCCACCAGTCGATGGCCGCCACCGGCGCGCGCAGGTCGCGAAGGAGCAGTTGGCCGTCAGCCGAGCCGTGCGGGCTCACAACCTCGAGTCGCCCATCCCGCGCTCGGAGTGAGAATCACCCACACCGACTCCGCGATCCACGAGACAGAAGAGCGCCGGTACTCACTGTTTCACGGGAAACGCAATCCGACCCCGCTCCCCCGCAAACCGCCCCGAACCAACCGCAACTGCGAAAAACGACCGTTGTTTCACGGGAAACCGCGCACATTCCGCGTGTCGTACACGCCCCGCCGCGATTCAGCTTTCGTTCCGCCCGCACTGCTGGCAAAGTAGTCACCGTCGGCGTGAGCGTAGTTGCCACGAAGGGATGTGGGTGTCAACGGCGGCAGCGGAATGCTCCGCTCGGACCATCGGGTCTCGCGAATCCGATCAACGCATCTCGATCCCCCGACACGGCTGTGAACGATCCGACTCCGTGCGCATGCGTGCCGGTGTGCGGGGTCGTGAGTTCTCGGGTTAGGAGCAGTTATGTCGAGCGGGCCGGCGAATGTTTCACGGGAAACCACGTCGAGAGTTCCTGGGATGTTGGACTCCAGCAGCTTCGATGCGGAGTCGATCGGAAACACGCCCTTCGGGCACATTTCCGCGAGCGAGACCCCGATCGCCGTGGAAGCGCATCGGGCCAGTCAAGTGCTTCATCCAGGAGGTGTGACCGTGCCGAAGCCGCGTGAACAGCGCATCATGACGATCGCCAACCAGAAGGGCGGCGTTGGCAAGACCACCACGGCGGTGAATCTGGCGGCCGCGCTGGCGCACCAGGGCATGACCGTGCTGGTGATCGACCTCGATCCGCAGGGCAATGCCAGCACCGCCCTCGGTATCGACCACTACTCGGGCGTGCCCTCCAGCTACGAACTCCTCATCGGCGAGACCACGGTGCAGGAGGCGATCAAGACCAGCCCGCACAGCGAACGGCTGCTCTGCATTCCGGCCACGATCGACCTCGCGGGCGCGGAGATCGAGCTCGTGTCCATGGTCGCCAGGGAGGGCAGGCTGAAGTCCGCCATCCAGGAGGCCAATCTCGCCGGGTACAACATCGACTACGTCATGATCGACTGCCCGCCCTCGCTCGGCCTGCTCACCGTCAACGCGATGGTGGCGGCGAAGGAGGTGCTGATCCCGATCCAGTGCGAGTACTACGCGCTGGAAGGCGTCGGGCAGCTCATCCGCAATATCGGGCTGGTGCAGGCGCACCTCAACCCGGAGCTGCACGTCTCCACCGTCATCCTCACGATGTACGACGGCCGGACCAAGCTGGCCGACCAGGTGGCCGAGGAGGTGCGCGCGCACTTCGGTGACGTGGTGCTGCGCTCGGTGATCCCGCGCAGCGTCAAGGTCTCCGAGGCGCCCGGCTACGGCATGACGGTGCTCGACTACGATCCCGGTTCCCGGGGCGCCATGAGCTACCTCGACGCGGGCCGGGAAATCGCCGCCCGCGGCGCGGCGCAGCGCGACGACGCCGCCAGTGCCTGACCGCCTGCGACGATCGAGAAAAGGGTGGCGAACAAGGAAGGGATCGGTAGGCCGATGACGCAGGCGAAGAAGGGCGGATTGGGACGCGGGCTGGCCGCGTTGATTCCGACGGGTCCGGTCGGCGCGCCCGGCAACGGCAACGGGAACGGCACCGCTTTCACCGAGGCGCCGCCGACGCCGACTCCCCTCCCCCGTGCGGTGCCGATCGGCGCCGCCGAACTCCCCGACCTCACCGGACTGGTCGACACCGGCGCCGCGGTCTACCGCGAGATCCCGCCGGACAAGATCGAGCCGAACCCCAAGCAGCCGCGCACCTACTTCGAAGAGGACGCGCTCGCGGAGCTGGTGCACTCGATTCGCGAGTTCGGGCTGATGCAGCCGATCGTGGTCCGCCGGGTGCAGCCGGGCGCCGACCGCTACCAGATCGTCATGGGCGAGCGGCGGTGGCGGGCGAGCCAGGAGGCCGGGCTCACCGCGATCCCGGCCATCGTCCGGGAGACCGCCGACGACTCCATGCTGCGCGACGCGCTGCTGGAAAATATCCACCGGGTGCAGCTCAACCCGCTCGAAGAGGCGGCCGCCTACCAGCAGCTGCTGGAGGAGTTCGGCGTCACGCACGAGGAGCTGGCAGGCAAGCTCGGCCGCTCCCGCCCGGTGATCACCAACATGATCCGGCTGCTGAAGCTGCCGATCCCGGTGCAGCGCCGGGTCGCGGCGGGCGTGCTCTCCGCCGGTCACGCCCGCGCCCTGCTCGGCCTGGACGCCGGTGCGGATGCCCAGGAGGTGCTGGCCGCCCGGATCGTCGCCGAGGGACTCTCGGTGCGGGCCACCGAGGAGGCCGTCACCCTCGCCAACCGCGACGACTCGGTGATCAAGCCCGCTCCCGTGCGGCGCAAGCCGATCCACATGCCGGGGTTGCAGACCGTGGCCGAGCGGCTCTCCGAGTCGTTCGACACCAGGGTCGTCGTCAGCATGGGCAAGCGGAAGGGCAAGATCGTTGTCGAGTTCGGCTCGGTCGAGGACCTGGAACGCATCGTCGGAATGATGGAGCAGCAGCAGCTCGGTGGGTGACCCGAATTGTCGATTTTCGGCGCTGCCAGCCGACGACCGAGAGGCCAGGCGTGAAACGTCACTGTGACAGTGCCGGAAATCCGACTGTGAAATCGGCTTCACCCCCGAAGGGTTTCGGATTTTGGCGGATCGCCTATTCTTGCGAGCGAGACCAGTGAGCGTAGACGAATCGGAAAGCTGGAGGCTGAGCAGAGCGGTGTCGACCAGCGTCACAGCACTCACCCTCGGGGAGCTCGACAAGTTGCCCACCCATGCGCGGCGGTGCGTCTTCTGGGAGATCGATCCCGCGGTCGCCGAGGACTCCAGGGAATTCAGCGACCCGGTCTTCGAGAAAGAAGCCTGGCTCTCCACGGTCATGCTGGAGTGGGGCTCCTGCGGTCAGATCGCTCAGGTGGACGGGCAGGGCGCGGGCTGCGCCCTCTACTCACCGCCGAACGCGGTTCCGCGCGCCGGGCTGTTTCCGACCTCGCCGGTGAGCCCGGATGCCGTCCTGTTGACCACGCTGCGGGCCGAAGCCGTCTACGCGGACCGAGACATCACCCACCAGCTGATCCGGGCCGTGGTGGCCGATCTGGTGCGCCGCGGCGTGCGCGCCCTGGAGGCGTTCGGCATTCGCTCCGCTCCCCCGGCCACCCTGCTCGGTGATCGCACCGCGGGCTCCATGCGGCTGATGGAGCGGATCGACAGCCCCTCGCTCGGCGCCGCGCCGAGCGCGAGCGCGGCCATCGGCCCGTGCTCGCCGGAGACCTGCATGATCGAGGCCGACTTCCTGGAGGACGCCGGTTTCGAGGTGGTGGCGCCGCACCACCGCTTCCCGCGGCTGCGGCTGGAGATCGACTCCGACCACGGCTGGAAGGAGGACGTCGAGCGCGCGCTCGACCAGCTCCTCGCGGCCGCCTCGATGACCCCGCCCGCTCGCGTCGGCGCGACCTGCTGATCCCCGGAAACGACAGTGGCCGCGCCCGGAAATCGGGCGCGGCCACTGTCGTGAAGAGGGCAGATCACATCCGGTCGGCCGCGGCGAGCTCCTCGGCCAGCAGCTCGGCGAAGGTGTAGGTGCCGGTGGGCTGATCGTCCTGGCCGAGCAGGTACAGCCGCTTCACCGACACCAGGATGGCCTCGGCGATCACGTCGCGCATCCGGGGCGTGGTGAGCACCGAGGCGTCGTATTCGTTGGTCAGGTAGCCGATGTCGACCTGGACCGTCGGCATCTTGGTGAGCCGGAGCAGATCCCAGGTGCGCGGGTGCGTGCGGCAGTCCTGCAGCGAGGTCCGCGCCACCACCTCGCGCTGGATGTAGCCGGCCAGCACCTGGCCGATCATCGAGACCGAGCCGTGCGAGTTGCCGAAGTAGAAGCCGGCAACGCCGTTCGCCGACGGGCTCGGATTGGTGGCGCAGCGCAGCGAGATCATCAGGTCGGCGTCGAAGGCGTTGGAGGTCTCGGCGCGCTCGGCATCGCTGGGGTTGGCGTTCCAGGGCCGGGAGAGGAAGGTCTCCATGCCGGTGGCCGCCATCCGGCCCTCCAGCCTGGCGGCCAGATCCCAGAGCACCTCGGACTCGTAGACGTCGCCGAACTCGGTGGCTACCGAATGCCCGCGATCGGGGCCGCCGAGGCCAGGGTCGATCACGATGCGCTTGCCGGTGAGCTGCGGCCCGGCCCGGTGCACGACCTCCTCCTCGGCGATCCGGTGCGGATTGCCGCCGGTGACGCGGGCGCCGAGCAGCTCGAGCGAGCGCAGGGTGTCCGGGCCGCAGATCCCGTCGGCGGCCAGCCCGATCTCGCGCTGGAAGGCGGTCAGCCCCTCGTGCGTGTGCGGGCCGAAGTAGCCGTCCACCCGGTGCACGTAGAAGCCGAGATCCTGCAACCGGCGCTGCAGCGTGGCGACGTCGTCGCCGTACAGCGGCGCGGAGAGCTGATAGATGAGGGTGCGGGCGCCGAGCCGGTAGGAGGCTTCCTTGAGCGCCCGGTAGGTCGCCGGGCCGACGATGCCGTCCACCAGCAGCCCGCGGTGCTGCTGGAAGGCGCGCACCGCGGAGTCGAGCGGATGGTCGAAGGACGCCTCGACATCCTTCCAGTACTCCGGCGGGTCGTTCTGATCCGCGCCCGCGTGAGAGTTCAGGAATCCCAGACTCGCCAGGGTGCTCCGGACTTCCGCGACCGCCGGACCGCCGTCGCCGTGACGAAGTCGGTGCATGCGTGAGGGCCCTTTCCTTCCGTTGATCCCGGGTACCCACTCATGCGACGGTGTGAACCCTCGCACGACCGGAAGCGTCGGTCGATTGTCGCAGACCTCGGCCACAACCCCGCAATCGCGGGTCCCCGGCATCCTACGGGGAGCCGGCTGTTCCCGGCGTCAGATGACGCCGTCGAGTTCGCGCAGCAGCGCGGCCTTGCCCTTGGCCCCGACGATGCTCTTGACCGGCTTGCCACCGGCGAACAGCATCATGGTCGGCAGCGAGAGCACCTCGTAGTCGCGGGCCGTGCCGGGGTTGGCATCCACGTCCAGCTTGGCGATGGTGAGCTTGTCGGCGTGCGTGCCTGCGATCTCCTCCAGCACGGGGGCGACCATCTTGCACGGGCCGCACCAGTCGGCCCAGAAGTCGACGAGTACGGGCTTCTCGCTGAGCAGGACGTCGTCGGCGAACGAGGCGTCGGTGACGGTCACTGTCTTCTTGTCGGACAACGGGGTATCTCCTTGCGCTGGAACGGGGTCCGTCAGGACACCGGGGTCACCGGGGAACCGGCGTGGTCGAGCGTGTTCGACGTGATGTCGCCCTGCTCGCCCAGCCACCGCTCGGCGTCGATCGCGGCGCGGCACCCGGTGCCCGCCGCGGTGATCGCCTGGCGGTAGATGTGGTCCACGAGATCGCCGACGGCGAAGACGCCGGGGACGTTCGTGGCGGTGGTCGGGTGCTGCACCTGGACGTAGCCGTCGGCGTCGAGCTCGACCTGGCCGCGCACCAGCTCGCTGCGCGGGTCGTGGCCGATCGCGACGAAGAGCCCGGTGGCGGCGAGCTCGGAGGTCTCCCCGGTCCTGGTGTCACGCAGGGTCAGGCTCGTCACCGCGGAATCGCCGTTGACCTGCACGACCTCGGTGTTCAGCACGAACTTGATCTTGTCGTTGGCCTTGGCGCGCTCCAGCATGATGCGGGAGGCGCGGAACTCCTCGCGCCGGTGCACGATGGTGACGGTGGTGGCGAACTTGGTCAGGAAGATCGCCTCCTCCATCGCCGAGTCACCGCCGCCGACGACCACGATCTCCTGGCCCTTGAAGAAGAAACCGTCACAGGTGGCGCAGGCGCTGACGCCGCGGCCGAGCAGCTTCTCCTCACCGGGAACGCCGAGGTAGCGGGCGGCCGAGCCCATGGCGAGGATGATCGCGTTGGCGCGGTAGGTCTCGTCGCCGACGGTCACGGTCTTGATCGGGCCGGAGAGGTCGATGGCGTCGACGTCCTCGGTGCGGATCTCGGTGCCGAAGCGCTTGGCCTGTTCGCGCATCTCGTCCATGAGGTCGGGGCCCATGATGCCCGCGCGGAAGCCGGGGAAGTTCTCCACCTCGGTGGTGGTCATCAGCGCGCCGCCGAACTGGGTGCCCTCGAACAGCAGTGGCTCGAGCTCGGCGCGCGCGGCGTACACGGCGGCGGTGTACCCGGCGGGGCCGGAGCCGACGATGATCAGGTCGCGAACAGGCGTGCTCATGGGGCCCTTCCGAAGGAGTGGGACGTCTGACGTCTCGGTCAACACCAGGGTATCGGGTGGAATTCCCGGTGGTGCGGGCCGCTCGGGGGCCAAATCGGTGGCTGTGCGGGCGATCACCCGATGTCGGTGCGGGTGAGCTGCTGCGGGTCGCCGGTGGTGCAGCCGGTGCCGACGACCAGCGCGGTGACGCCGGGCGAGCGCGGTCCGGCGAGCAGGACCAGCACGGCCGGGCCGCCGCGGAAGACCACGTCGGTGGAGCCGAGCACGGTGCGCTCCAGGCCGTTGGCGGCGACGCAGCGCTGCAGGGCGGCGGCGCTGCCGAGCGGGCCGGTGACGTCGTTGCGGCCCATGATGCCGAGCGCCGCGGCGGAGGTGAGCTGGTCGCCGACGTCGAGGGCGGTCGGCGGCTGCGCGGTCGGGGTGCCGGTCTCGGTGCCGGTGCGCAGGATGGCGGTGATGCCGACGCCGACGGCGAGTACCAGGAGCACGGCGGCCGCCGCGGTGAGCAGGTACGCGGGCCGCCTGCGCCGGGCAGCCGGCGGGACCACGGTCTCCGTGCGACGGCTTCCGGGGTGCGCACTGTCGTCGGTGGCGTCGAGCCGCACTGTCGCCCCGACATCGCCGGGGGCGAGCCGGTTCGTGGCCTCGACGTCGCCGGCGGGAGACCCGGGTCGCGCCGGCGCGGACCGATGCCCGAGCTGTTCGGTCGGCTCGACCCCGTCGAGATCGGTGACGAACCGTTCCAACCGGGCGGCGATATCGGCGGGCATGGCGTGCACGACCCGCTCCTCGGCGCCGAGCGCGCGAATCCGGGTGCTCACCTCGTCCAGCGAGCGCAGCACGCGGAGCGCGTCGGGATCGCGATTGACGGCGGGCCACAGCTGCTCGCGGACCTCGGGTTCGAGGTTGCCCGCGTGGAGATCGGCCAGCACGTCCACGGAGAACGGAGGCTGCGGGACCGATCGGGTCACCATCGAACCTCCGCTGTTCTCATCCGACATGGAACTCACCTGGCATCACAGGTCCCCTTCGCGACGGGGGCGGTCGTCATGGTCATCGCGCTGTGGTCCGTCACTACTTATGACGCACCGCCGCTACGTCCGGTTCCCCGGGTCACGGAGATCCTCCAGCTGCTCCCGCAGCCGGAGCCGGGCACGCGCGCACCGGCTCTTGACCGTGCCCTCGGCGACCCCGAGCAGCACCGCCGTCTCCGCGACGCTGAGCCCCTCCAGGTCCACCGCGACCACCGCCGCGCGCTGATCCGGCGGCAAGGTGAACAGTGCCCGCCCGAGCATCAACGAAACTTCCAATTCGGCGATTCCATTCCGGGGATCCGCCGGGTCCGGCATGGTCTCCGGCGAGAGCGAGACGGCCCGCCTGGTCTTGTTCCGCCGGATCCGGTCGAGGCAGGCGTTCACCACGATGGTGTGCATCCAGCTGCGCACCTCGGAGTCACCGCGGAACGAGGCGGCGGTGCGGTGCGCGTTCAGCAGCGCGTCCTGCAGCGAATCGGCCGCGTCCTCCCTGGTGTAGGCGATCCGCATGGCGGTCTGCCAGAGGTGGTCGCGGTGCCTGCGGAGCAGCTCCGCGAAGGCGTGCTGCTCCCCGGCGACGTGCGCGCGCAGCAGTTCGATATCGCTGGGCTCGCCGGGCTCGAACGGCCGCGACTTCCCCCCGCGGTTCACTTCGGACGACAATGCCAACCCCTTGGACTGCGCTCGCTGCGGTGCGGGCGCGGTCGCCTGCACCAGCTCCCCTGCCGAGAGCGCGCAGCGATCATAGCGTCAGTAACGATTTGGTAGCAACCGGGCCGAGAGGGCTGGTGAACCCGTGTTACGCAGGGATTTTCAGGGCGCGGCGTCGAAGCGGAGCTCGCCGATGGTGGTCTGGAAGCGGCCGCCGTCGTTGCCGAGGCCGGTGATCCAGACCAGCACGTAGCGCGCGGCCTGATCGGTGCGGACCGGAATGTCGGTGACGCCGTTCTGCAGCCGGGCCGAGCCGATCAGCTGGGTCTGGTCCAGCGTCGGCGACTCGGTGGGCGAGGTGCGGATCTCCACCGTCGTGCCCGCGCTCGGCGACTCGATGGCGACCGAGTTCAGCCGCGCCGGGGTCGGCAGCGTTGCCAGCAGCCCGACGCCCTTCTTCAGCGCCGGGAACTGCTGGAAGTACTGGTCGGTGCGCCAGGTGCTGGACGGGTCGCGGTCGATCACGGCGTCGGCGCTACCGGTGCCGTCCGGCGTGCCCTCCGGGGAGAAGACGCCGATCGCGGTGGCGGGCACCGGCGCGCCGGCGCTGCCGTTCGCCGCCGGCTCGGCCGGACCGATCGGCGCGGCGGGCGGGGCGGTGGTCTCGCTGGTCAGGCCGATGTTGTTGGACTTGTCCAGCGGCTCGGACGGCTCGCCGCCCGCGAACATGCTGACCGTCCACCAGATCACGATGCCGACGACGAGCGCGGCCAGGATGCCGAGCCCGACCATGATCCAGAGCATCCGCTGCGAGCGCTCCCGCTCGGCGGCGAGCAGCTCCGGGTCGGCGAGCGACTCCTCGACCGGCGGCTGCTGCCGCTGGCCGAGCCGGAGCACCGGGATGAAGTCGGTCTTCTGGTCGACCACCGACGCCTGCTCCAGCACGTGCTGGACGGTGGCGGCGGTGCGCACGCCCTTGTTCGACTCCAGCGAGCGCACCGCGACCGCGGAGATCTCGAAGGGCACCTCGGGCCGCACCTGGCGCGGCTCCACCGGCGTGCCGTCCGCGCCGAAGTCGGCGAGCCGGAGCCCGCCGACGGTGGCGGCCTGGCCGCTCAGCCCGCCGGAGCGGATCGGCCAGCGGGCCAGGATCAGGGCGTAGAGCATGGCGCCGAGGCCGCGCACGTCGCCCTGGGCGTCGGCGTCGCTGAGCGTGCCGGGGAAGGCGAGCACGGCGTCGCCGGAGGCGCTGATGCGCACCCGGTCCGGGTGGTCGATGGAGAGCGCGCCGCCGCCGCGGTGCGCCAGCTCGGCGGCGGAGGCGAGCACCCGGATGGCGCGCGCGGCGCCGATCGGGGAGGGAACGGTCTCGGCCATCTCGCGCAGCGAGCGGCCGGGGGTCCACTCGGCGACCACGATGCCGCCGGAGGAGCCGCGCACCACGTCGAGCACCCTGGCCAGGCCGGGCGAGTTGATCCGGCCGAGCCGCAGGGTGCGGGAGAGGATGGCCTGCGGGCCGTCCTGCCCGGAGTTCTCCCCCGACTTCTGGTCGGCGTCGACGAAGGTCAGCGCGACCTCACGGTCCAGCTTGATGTCGAGCGCCTGCCAGAACTTGAGCCCGCGCGAGCCGCCGCAGTCGGCGAGCAGCCGGTAGCGGCCGCCGGCGACCGAGGCGCCCGGGATGAGCTTCGGGCCGCGCGGGATCCGGCGGCCCGGCCCCTGCTCGCCGCCGACCGGCGGAATCGGCAGCATGCCGGTGTCGTACATCGGATCGCGCGGCGGGTGGGCGTGCGCCGAGCCGGTGTCGGGCTGCGCTCCCGGCGGCACGACCGCCGCCGGCGGAAGGTCGCCTGGGCCGATCCGGACCGTCGCCTCCGCGTCCCGCGGCGGCACCCCCTGCGGCGGAGCGCCTGGCACCGGGGCCTGCGGCGGCACCCGGCCGCCCTGCTCCTGCTGTGGCGGCTGGTCCGCGGGCCGATGCTCGGTGGAGAGCCCGGCGGGCCGGTTCCCTGGAGAATCGTCGGCCGGGACGCCGCCCACCGCGTCGTCGCTCACCCTCGGTCCTCCTTCGGACGGATACGTCGAAGTCTCGTCGTCACCACTTGTGCTTCTCTGCCGAACAGGGTACGGGAAGTGGCCCGAACCGGTACGGCCAACGGCGTCCGGCCGGATGACCGGAAGCACCATGGTCTGGGTGGAATCCCCGTACGGGTCGAACCGAGGGTATTCGTACTGGTCGCGACGCTGCAGCACCCGGGTCGCGCCCTCGTCGACCTTCGCGTCGAGGTCGAGATCCGGGGCGGGCGGGGTGATGCCGAGGCGGCGCGAGACGGCGACGGTGATCGCGACGATCTCCGGGATTCCCGCCAGGCGCATCAGCCCGAAGGCGACGCCGAACATCACGACCGCGAGGATCGCGACCCGGATCAGCGAGCCCGGGCCGCCGAACGCCTCGGAGAGCTTGCCGAGCCCGAGCACCCGGTCCACGATCAGCATCACCGCGCCGCCCGCGATCGCGGCGAGCGCCACCCGGGACACCGTGCGCCCGACATTCGCCATGCGGAGGTCGCCGAGGCTGCGGTGCAGCAGGTAGCCGCCGATGATCGCGCCCGCGGTGTAGCCGAGACCGTTGGCCGCACCGAGCATGATCACCACGTGTGAGCTGTCGCTGGAGAGCACCGGGGCGAGCGCGGAGAAGACGATCTTCACCGCGGTGATGCCGAGCACGATCCAGGTGGGCGTCCACGCCTGCTCGCGGGCGTAGAAGACGCGCAGGTGGATCAGCACCATCGAATACGGGATCAGCGCGAAGGCCGACCAGCTGACCGCGAGGCCGAGCCGCTCGGCGTCCTCGGCGAACCGGGCGTAGCCGAACAGCGCCTGGCCGACCTGCGGGCCCGCCAGGGTCAGGAAGACCACGACCGGGACCAGCGCGATCATGGTGAGCCGGGTGGCGACCGAGAGGTCGTCGACCACGGCGGGGGTGTCGTCGGCGGCGGCATTGCGGCTCAGCCGCGGCATGATCGCGGTGAGCAGGGTGACGCCGAGGACGCCGTACGGCAACTGCAGCAGCAGCCAGGCGTTGGAGTAGATCGCCGGGCCCGCCTCGTCGGCGTGCGACGAGATGTTGTTCGCGACGATCAGCCCGACCTGGCTGATCAGCACGTACAGGATGATCGCGATGCCCATCCGGCCGAACTGCTTGAGCCTGGCGTCGATCCCCCACAGCGGGCGCAGGTCGATGCCGTGCCTGCGGATGGCGGGCAGCAGGCTGGCGGCCTGCACGAAGACGCCGGTGGTCACGCCGAGGCCGAGGACGAGCAGTTTGGAATCGCCCATGCTGACCGGGTTCAGGCTGATCTCGCCGGGGGTGAGCGCGTAGGCCCCGAGCATGATCAGCACGACCACGTTGTTCAGCACCGGCGCCCACGCACCGGGCCGGAACGCCTGCCTGGTGTTCAGGATCGCGGTGAGCAGGGCCGACATCCCGTAGAAGAGGATCGCCGGGACCAGCAGGAAGGTGAGCGCGGTGGTGAGCTCGGTGTTCACCTTGCCGTCCGCGGAGACGAAGACGTGCGTCGCCAGGATCGGGGCGGCGGCGGTGGCGAGCAGCGCGGCCACGGCGAGCACGGTGAACGCCGCGGTGACCAGGCGGCGGACGAAGGCGGCGCCGTTGTCGTCGTCCTCCTGTTCCGCGCGGATCAGGGTGGGGACGACGATGGCGGTGAGCACGGCGCCGAGCACCAGCTCGGCGATCATGTTCGGGATCAGGTTCGCCGAGACGAACGAGCTGGCCACCGCGGGGCCGAGCACCGCGAGCAGCAGCAGCTGCTTGCCGAAGCCGGTGATCCGGCTGACCAGGGTGGCGATGGCGATCGAGCCGGAGTCGCGGAGCAGGCGGGCGTTCGCGCTCTCCTTGGACTCCGGCTGCTCCGGCTCGGCGAGCGCGGTGCCCGCCTGCGCGGACTGCGCGTAGTGCGAGGTCGCGGGCTCGGCCGGGCGGGCGTGCTTGGGCTTGGCCGCCGGGATGCGCTGCGGAGCGGGGCGGTCGGGCGGAGCCTCGTGTGCGTGCCTGCGGTCCTGGCCCGGCTCGGCTGGGTAGCGCTGTTGCCCCGGGTGCGCGGGCTGGCGCGGCATGCCGCCGGAGGGGGGCTGGGCGCCGGGGCGGCGCGGGGGTGCGGCGCGGCGGGGTTCGCCGGG
>NZ_JBHSAX010000014.1:522342-640431 GCF_042650385.1 Nocardia jiangsuensis | reverse complement strand
TCGCGCGGCGGGGCCGGGGGCGCGCCGCGCGGGGTCCGCGGGGGTGCTCCGGGGCGCGGGGGGCGGCCGTGCCCGGCAGGGTGGTCGCCCGGTGCGGGAACGAGCGGCCCACCGCGTTGCGGCGGACGGCCCTGCGGCATGCCGCGCTCGTCCAGCGGGGGTGCGGGTCGCGGGGGACGCTCGCCACGCGGTAGCGGGGCGGGACGTTCGCCGTAATTCGGCGGCGGGACATGCCGCTCGTCCCGAGCGGGGCCGGGCGGTCGCTGCCGCGGAACCGCCCCAGAGGGCGGCGCTTGCCGCGCGGGGTCGCCGGAGGGCGGCACCTGCCGCGGCCGGGCCCCCTGCTGGGCGGGTCCAGGCGGCGCCTGCCGCGGCATCCCGCCGGACTGTGGCGCACCGGCGTCGGGGGGAACCGGTCGCGGCCTGCCACCGGAAGCGCCGCCCTCAGGAGGCAACGGCCTACCGCCGGGCTGCGGCGCACCGCCGTCGGGCGGCGACTGCCGGGGCCTGCCACCGGGCCCGGGCGGGCGCGTTCGCGGCATGCCGCCGGACGGCGGCGCCTGCCTCGACATCCCCCCGCTCGGGGCGGGGCCGACGGTACGCGGCGGCGGCGTGCCGTTCCGGCCGCCCGCGGGCGGGACGCGGCGCGCCCCGTCGGGGCCGCGCAGCCCGGGCTCCGCCCTGCTCACCTGCGGGACCTGCGGCGGCGCGTCGTCCCCGAACCGTTCGGTGGCGCCGTCGGGCATCCCCGCTCCCCCTTCCGGTTCCGCCCGGGGGCGGTGCAGCTGACGTTCCCACGGCGCGAGCGGGGCGCGGCCGATGCGCGCGCCGTCCTGCTCGTCCTCCGGGTCGGGCCGATGAGCGGTCGGATGTTCGTCGCTCATCCTGCCTCCTGCTGTACTAGCGCACCGTGATTGTCCCTCACAGCGGCTCGCGACGGCGGACAGCCCGGGCGAGGAACCTCCGGTAGCGGCTCACCTGGCGCTGGACCTCCGGATCGAAGGTCTCGTCGGCCGGGTCGGGCCTGCCCCGGAACCGGTGCCAGAGGCGGCGTCCGGCCAGCAGCAGGAGCAGCGTCGCCGCACCCGCGGTGAGGATCGCCAGCGTCTGGCCGTAGGCGTTCGACCGCACCGACACCGAGGTCGCGTTGCCGAGTGCGACACCGTCCGGAGTGGTCAGCGAGATCGGGATGACGAGATTGCGGCTGTCGTTCACCTCGGTCGGGATCTGGAAGGAGCGGGTGCCGTTCGGCGGCAGGATCTGCTCACCGGTGTCGTCGATGGAGGCGTCCGGCGGCGCCTCGATCCGGAACTTGACCCGGATCGCCACCGGCAGCTCGTTCCGCGCGACCAGCAGCAGCGGGCTCTGCTCGGAGGCGAGGGTGTAGACGCCGCCGGGCGGGAGCACCGTCACCGAGCCGTAGATCCGGTCCATGGTGCTCGCGGTGCGGTCCAGCCTGCGCTGGGCGTAGACGTCGGGCTGGGCGGTGCCGCCCGCGCGCCGGTCGGAGAGGGTGAGCGCGCGGATCAGATCGTCGCGCAGCGGGGTGACGTACTCGGTAGGGGTGAGCTCCAGCTCCGGCACCTCGACCAGCGCGCGGGAGAGCGCGGTGATCCGGGCACCCTGGTCGCGGATCGGCGCGACGAAGCGCTCCGGCACCCCGTCCGCGACGGCGCGCGGCAGGTGGTCCGGCTCGTACGGGCGCGGGTCGGCGGGCTGGGCGAGCAGCTCGGGCAGCGTCCGCGCGGTGGCCATGCCGCCGGTCAGCAGCGCGTCGACCTGGCGGAGCAGCGTGATCGCCTCCTCCCGGTTGGCGCCCCACTGCTGCGGCGGGACGAGGAGCTGCGCGCGCGGCCGGTCCGGTCGCGGGTTGAGCGCGGTCCAGGTGAGCGCGCCGAGCGCGTCCTGCAGCCGGGCGGTCCGCGAGTCGTTGGTGACGTCGTAGCGCACCCGGGCCGGGGTGAACGACGGGGTCGGCGGGTTGGAGCCGACGGCGGCGAGCGCGGTGGCGGCCCAGATGTCGTAGGTGGCGGCGTGCAGCGACGGATCCGGCCTGCCGCCCGGCAGGTCGCCGGCCGGGGTCTCGGCCAGCGCGGTGATCGGGGCGGCGGGCACGATGTCCGGCATCCGGACCAGCTCGGGGCGCGCGGGCTCGGCCGGTGTCGGCTCGCCGCCGGACGGGTCCTGGGTGAGGTCGTCGGCGCCGCGCGCACCGGCCGCCCCCTGCTCGGCGACGGCGGTCTCGGCCAGGACGGCGGTGCGGATGTTCTGGTCGCGGAGCAGCCCGCCCGCGATCGGGTCGATGCTGCCGGAATCGGGGATGCCGACGCCGCGCAGCGAGCGCGCGCCGAGGATTCGGTCGACGATGTCGGCCGGCTCGCTCACCGCTCGCGCGGTCAGCGCCGGGTCGTGCACGGCGGCGAGCGCGCTCAGGTCGGCCTGCGCGAAGGGCAGCGCGACGGTGCAGTTCGCGGCGGCGACCACGCGCAGCCGGTCCAGCCAGGCCCGCGCCTGCGCGGCGCCGCCGCCGTCCCTGGTCGGGCCGTCCGGGTCGGACGGGCTGGCGAGCACCCGGTAGCCGTCGGTCATGGCGGTGGCGGTGAGCAGCAGGTCCGGGTCGATGGCGAGGCAGAGGCTCCTGGCCAGGGTGCGATTCCTGGCGCCGTCGACGCCGATCTCGTTCTCCAGCGCGCCGAGCAACTGGTCGAGCCTGCCGCCCTTGCCGAGCGAGGCGGCGAGCTCGTCGTCGGTGAGCAGCACCTGGCCGCGGTCCTCGGCGGGTTCGGTCGGCACCCAGCGCGGGCGGTCGGCGAGCGGCCAGAGCAGCGTGGTGGCGACCGGCGGCGCCGGAGCGGCCGGCACCGCGGGCTCGGTGCCGCCCGCGGGCGGGACGCCGAGCACCGGGAGCAGGAAGCGGGCGTCGTCCAGCCTGGCCTGGGTGCCGTAGGCGGGTTCGCCGTTGACATTGAGCAGCAGCGGGTAGACCCCGGGCTCGGTGATCTCCAGCGCCCCCGCGGAGTCGCCGGCGCCGCCGCGGAGCGCGACGGTCAGGATGAACTGCTTGCGCTGGCCGGGGCTGAGCCGCTCGGCGACATCCTGGAAAACCCCGACGACCTCGTAGTTCACCTGGTCCAGCCGCAGGCTGCTCCGCACTCCGCCCGGCTCGGTGACGGCGGGCGCGCGCTGGATCCGGACGCTGATGTCGTCGACCACCCGGTCGCCGATATTGGTGACGGTCCCGGTCACGGTGACCACCGGGTCGCTGGCGGTGGTCACCGCGGTCGGCGTCACCGAATCGAGGGAGAGCTTGAGGAACTTCGGCATCCCGATCTGCTGGTCGGCGTCGCCCGCCCCGCCGGGCTGGGCCACTGCCTGACCCGTCAGCGGTGCCATCACCAGAATCGAACCGAGGATGGTCAGGATCGCCGCGGCGATCCGGAACAGCCCGCGTGTCATCGCTTACCGGTCTCCATCCGGTCGATCAACCGGTTGGCCACCTCGGCGAGCCGCCGTTCGTCGGCGTAGGCGAGCCGGGAGTTCAATTCGGTCAGCGGCACCCAGGCGACCTGGGTGACCTCGACGTCGGCGTCGGACAGCTCGCCGCCGACCGAACGCAACAGAAAATGATGCACGGTCTTGTGTACCCGCCTGCCCTCGGTCACGAACCAGTAGTCGATGCTCCCGAGTTCGGCCACAACGAGTCCGTTGATACCGGTTTCCTCGGCGACCTCACGGATCGCGGTCTGTTCGGCGGTCTCCCCTTCTTCGATGTGTCCCTTCGGCAGCGACCAGAGCAGCCGCCCGCGCCGATCGGTCCGCCCGATGAGGGCGGCGCTGCGCTTGTCGGCGGGGCCGTCGAGCCCGTCGACGACGAGGCCACCGGCCGAGGTCTCCCGGACAGTGCGCAACCGGGGCCGCGGCCCGTCGGCGGCCGAACCGCGGCGCCGCGGTTGGCGGCGTCTGCTGTTCGCGCGATCGGCCTGAGACACCCGGTAATCCTACTGTGCGCCGGGCCGGTCGCCGCGGGACGGCGGGGGTGCGCGCGGAAAAATTCCCTCTACCCCGCTCGGTAAGCTGCTGACTCGTGGTTTCTCCGAAGTCCGACAGCCCGGTCGCAGCCGACCAAGACCGCCGAACCAGGCTGCTCGCCGCCGCCGCGGTGACGCTCGGCGGGCTCAGCCCGGTGCTGACCCCGCTCGGCGAGCTCTTCGCCGCCGGCGGGCACCGGCTCTACCTGGTCGGCGGCAGCGTGCGGGACGCGGTGCTCGGCAGGCTCGGCACCGACCTGGACTTCACCACCGACGCCCGCCCGGAGCAGGTGCAGGAGCTGCTGCGCGGCTGGGCCGACCACCTCTGGGACACCGGCGGCCTCGCCTTCGGCACGGTGAGCGCGGCCAAGGGCGACCAGCAGCTGGAGATCACCACCTTCCGCAGCGACAGCTACGACCGGGTCTCGCGCAATCCAGAGGTCACCTTCGGGGACACGCTCGAGGGCGATCTGGTGCGCCGCGACTTCACCGTGAACGCCATGGCGGTGCGGATCGCAGGCGACGGCTCGATGGAGTTCGCCGACCCGCTGGACGGCATGACCGCGCTGCTCGCGGGCGTGCTTGACACCCCGGCCGCGCCGGAGGACTCCTTCGACGACGACCCGCTGCGCATGCTGCGCGCCGCGCGCTTCGTCTCCCAGCTCGGCTTCACGGTGGCGCCGCGGGTGCGCACCGCGATGACCGCCATGGCCGGGGCGATCGACCGGATCACCGCCGAGCGGGTCCGCACCGAGCTGGACAAGCTGATCTGCGGCGCGCACCCGATCGACGGCATCGACCTCATGTGCGAGACCGGGCTCGCGGAGCGGGTGCTGCCCGAGGTGCCCGCCATGAAGCTGGAGATCGACGAGCACCACCAGCACAAGGACGTCTACTGGCACTCGCTCACCGTGCTGCGCCAGGCGGTCGACCTGGAGGAGGGCGACCCGGACCCGGTGCTGCGCTGGGCCGCGCTGCTGCACGACATCGGCAAGCCGGAGACCAAGCGCAACGAGCCCGGCGGCGGCGTCAGCTTCCACCACCACGAGGTGGTCGGCGCCAAGCTGGTGCGCAGGCGGATGAAGGCGCTGAAGTACCCGAAGCAGTTCACCGAGGAGGTGGCGCGGCTGGTCTACCTGCACCTGCGCTTCCACGGGTACGGCAAGGGGCAGTGGACCGACTCCGCGGTGCGGCGCTACGTCACCGACGCCGACGACCTGCTGCCCCGGCTGCACAAACTGGTCCGCGCCGACTGCACCACCAGGAACAAGCGCAGGGCGGCCGCGCTGCAGGCCACCTACGACGAGCTGGAGCGGCGCATCGCCGCGCTGCGCGAGCAGGAGGATCTGGCCAGGGTCCGCCCCGACCTGGACGGCAACGCCATCATGGAGCTGCTCGACCTGGCCCCCGGCCCGGACGTCGGCAAGGCGTGGCGCTTCCTCAAGGAGCTGCGGCTCGACCGCGGCCCGCTGGACCGGGACGAGGCCGAGGCCGCGCTCGTCGCCTGGTGGAAGGGGCAGAAAGCCTGATCAGAAGAGGATCAGCGCGGTTCCGGTGACGATGGCCGAGCGCATCTCCGCCAGGTCGAAGGAGGCGCTCACCGCCGGCACCTCGGCTCGGAAGTGCACCAGGTCGCCCGCCCGGGTTCCCTGCACGACGCGGGCGTCGAAGGGGAGCTCGGCCAGCGGCACCGTGCTGGTGCCGAGCATGCGGCGCGGCACCGGGAGCCCGGACCAGCGCGCCTTCAGCACCTCGACGGTGAGCGCGCCGTCGCGGATCTCGGCGTCCACCCACGCGGTGATCCGGCGGCGCCGGTGCGTGGCCCGAATCCGGCCGTCCGGCTCGGCCGCCAGTGACCACTCCAGCTGCCTGGTGCCGAGCCACTGCAGCAGCGCGGCGGTGGTGACGGTGCCCGCCACCTCCACCCGGGCGGCGCGCAGCCGGGTCGGCACGCCGGGGACCAGCCGGACACCGTGCGCGATCACGGTGACCGTCTCGATCGGGTGGCCGTCCCAGCGCAGCCCGGCGAGCACCGTCTTGCTCTGGAAGTGCGCCCCCATCCGGCGCACCTTCAGCACCTCGAGGGTGGCGTGCAGCTCGTGGCCGAGCACGGTGGCGTCGATCGCGCGGCCGCCGAAGCGGCTCAGGATGCCCTCGCTGAGCAGCGTCATCAGCACGTCGGGGAGCAGCGCGGTGACGGTGCCCGCACCGAGATCGGCGACCGGGTCGACCCAGGCCGCCGTCGCCGCGACCCACTGGGTGGCCCAGGACTGGTCGAGCAGCTTCTTGCCCACGTCCATGGCGCGCAGCGGCGACCAGAGCGGAGGCACCGACCAGGATCTCGGATCGAATGTGGCCATGACCGATCCGAGCGTAGCCGCGCGGCGTGAACGGGGGTATACCGCAGTGGCTTCGGGCACAGGCCCGATCCGGCGCGGTGCCGCGGCGCGGGCTGCGATCCTTGACACTCCCCGCCTGCCATCGAGGAGGAGCGCCATGACTCGGGAACCGGCCTTCGACATCCGCCCGGCGGGCGAGACCGCGCTGCTGCTCACGCTCGCGGCCGGCGCCGACCCGATAGCGCTCGCCGAGCTCCTGACCGCCCGCGCGGTGCCCGGCGTGCTCGAACTCGTGCCCGCCGCCGAGACCGTGCTTGTGCTGGTTCGCTCGGCGGCGGCGCTGGAGCGGGTTGCGGCCGCGCTCGCCCGGATCGCCGCCGAACCGGGAGCCCATGTTTCCCGTGAAACCGCGCGCTCCGCCGACCCGCTCGAGGTGCCGGTGCGCTACGACGGCGCCGACCTGGACGCCGTCGCCGCACACCTCGGGCTGACCACCGCCGAGGTGATCGCCGCGCACACCGGGGTGCTCTGGCAGTGCGCCTTCGTCGGATTCGCGCCGGGGTTCGGGTACCTGCGCGCGCCGGACGGCAGGCTCGCCGTCCCGCGCCGGGACCGCCCGCGCACCGCCATCCCGGCGGGGTCGGTGGCGCTGGCCGGCGGGTACAGCGCCGTCTATCCGCGGGCGACGCCGGGCGGCTGGCAGCTCATCGGAAGTACCGACCTGGCGTTGTGGGATCTGGGCCGCGAGCCGCCCGCGCTCATCCATCCGGGCAGCACCGTCCGCTTTGTCGCAACGCGCATCGCAACGCGCGTTGCGGATGCGGGCGAACCCGCAACCGCCGTGGTGGACGACCCCGCTGTACTGGTCGAACGGGTCGGCCCGGCGGTCACCGTGCAGGATCTCGGCCGCCCCGGGTGGACCGATTCCGGGGTCGGGCACTCCGGTGCGGCCGACCCGGCGGCGCTCGCGCTCGCGAACCGGCTCGTCGGCAATCCGGAGGCGGCGGCGGCGCTGGAGGTGCTGGTCGGCGGGTTGGTGCTGCGCGCCCGCCGCCGGATCACCGTCGCGGTGACCGGGGCGCCGCTGCCCGCGACCGTGGACGGGGTGCCGGTGGGGCACGCGAGCGTGCTGGAGCTGGCGGTGGGGTCGGTGCTCGCGCTCGGCGTGACCGCGGTGGGGTTGCGCGGGTACGTCGCGGTGCGCGGCGGCATCGAGGTGCCCGCGGTGCTCGGCTCGCGCAGCCGGGACACCCTGGCCGGGCTCGGTCCGCGACCGGTGGCCGCGGGCGACGGGCTCCCGATCGGGCCGCCGCCGCCTGCGTGGCCGATCGTCGACCAGGCCCCGGTGCCGCCGCTGCCGACGGCGCCGGTCCCGGTGCGCGTGCGGCCGGGGCCGCGGGACGGCTGGTTCGCCGACCCGGCCGCGCTCTTCGCCGGCGAGTGGCGGGTGACCGGCGATGTCGATCGGGTCGGGGTCCGGCTGGAGCGCAGCCGCGGCCCGGCGCTGCGGCGCGCGGTGACCACCGAGCTGCCCACCGAGGGGCTACCGCTCGGCGCCATCCAGGTGCCGCCCGGCGGTGAGCCGGTCATCATGCTCGCCGACCACCCGGTGACCGGCGGCTACCCGGTGATCGGCGTCGTCGCCGCCGCCGACCTCGGCACCGTCGCCCAGCTGCGCCCCGGTACCGCCCTTCGCTTCCAGCCGCTGCACTGACTCAGCGCGGCTCGTTCAGCCTGGCGTGCATCAGGTAGACGTTGTAGCTGTCCCAGGCCGAGAGCAGGAGGTATAGGTCGCGCCCGGTCGACCAGGGGTGGATGAAGCCGCCGTAGGCCTTGGGGTAGTCGGCGGTGGAGACCAGCGGCACCGCGTCGCTCCAGACGCCCTGCGGCTCCGCGGCGGTGCGCAGCACGATGGCGCCGCTCAGGGAGTCCAGGTAGGTCATCTGCCACTGGCCGGAGGCCGCGTCGTGGCGCACCGAGAGCTCGCTGGCCATCCCGAGGAAGAGCGGGGTGGCCTGGTTCTCCGCGGCCGGGGCCCAGCTGCCGTTCACCCAGTACTGGTACGCGGACTTGTTCAGCACGTCGGCCCGCGCCACCCTGGCCAGCCCGGCCACGCCGATCCGGCCGTTGGGGGTGCCGAACATGTAGACGTAGTCGTCGTGCGGCACCATCGCCGCCACCTGGAACCGGCCGAGCCCGAAGAGGTTCTCCCACTTCGCGTGCTGATCCTTGGTCCAGGTGCGGCCGCCGTCGTCGGACCAGGCGAGCCCGCCGTGGTTGGTCCACCACAGCCCCGGAATCCGGTCCCACCGGTTCACCGACATGTAGCTCAGGTACTGCCGGTCGCCGAGCGCGAACCCGGAGGTCGGGATGGTGGTCGTCTCCCAGTTCTTGATCTTGCGGCTGCCGAGCAGCTCGGCGGCGTGGCACGGGCTGTCCTGCACCATGGTGTCGATGGTCATGCCGTCGGCCAGGTCGCGGTCGGTGCTGAAGCCGAGCACATTGCTGCGCCAGTCCTCGTCCTCACCGCCCGCGCCACCGGGGCCCCAGCCCGCGCCGAAGGTGTCGCCGAAGACGACGGCCACCTCGCCCGGCTTGCTCTCATAGGCGAAGCCGAGGTCGGTGCCATCCACCGACCAGCGCATATCGGTGCGGTTCTCCGAGCCGGGGCCGGTCACCTGCTGCACCAGCGAGACCGCCTCGACCGAGCGCGCGGCGACCGGGCCCGCGACCGGACCGGGTTCGACGGGGTTCACCACCGGCGGCGGGGCGGGCTGCGGTTCGGGGCCGGGACCGCCGGGCACCGGGATCGGAATGGGCTCGACCTCGGGTTTGATCACGACCCGGGGCAGCTTGACCGGCTCGCCGGACCCGGAACCACCGGAACCCGTTCCGCTGGAACCGGCGCTGCCCGACGCGGAGCCGGAGTCCGGTGTGGCCCCCGGCCTCTGCTCCGGGGCGGGGCCTGGGTGCGGGTCGGGATCGGTGCCGGTGGACGGCTCCTCCGGGCGCACCGAATCGCGGACGTCGGGGCACGGGTTGTGGCACGGGTCGACGGGCAGCGGGGGCTGGTCGACGCGGGCGTCGTTCTGCGGCGGGTCCGGCACCGGGACCGGGGTGATCTCCGGCCAGATCACCGGAATCTCGATGACCTCCGGCAGCTGGATCGGCGGCGCGGGCGGGGCGCTCGGGTCGGGGGCGCGGAGCAGCGGGTCGAACCCGGTCTCGCCGCAGCTGTTCACCGGCGGGGGCGCCCACGGATGCGGCGCGGCCTGCGCGTTCGGCATGCCGAAGGCCCCGGCCAGTACCAGCGCTGACATCAGCGGCACGCGCTTCCCGGCACGACCCATCTGCGGTGCACCCCTGTTCATCGGGAGGAATTCGTGGACGTGGAACGGCAGAGCAGGCACAACCTACCCGGAACCGGCGCCCGGCGTGCCGCGTCCAAGCCGGTATGAGCGAGATCGAGTACGTCTTCGGCACCGGCGACGGTGTGCCGCACGGCTGGTCCAGCCCACCCGACCTGGCGCTCGGCGGGGCACTCGACGCGGTGCGGCTGGATTTCGACGGGGACGGGCTGCTGGACGACGCGCTCTGGGATGCCGATCGCGACGGTATCGCCGAGCTCGCCGCGCTCGATCTCACCGACGACGGGGTGCTCGACCACTTCTACACCGATCCGACCGACCTCGGTACCTGGAATCACGAGGTCACCGGGGTGCCGGAGGATGCCGCGGCCGAGCCGCTCGGGTGGGTGGTCCGGGGGGAGGGGCGGGGCGGATCGCTGTGGACCGAGCCGCAGGGCAGGGTCGGGCCGCTCGGGATCGAGCCGGAGGGCGGGGCCGAGGCGGACGGCGGGGCCACCTCGGCCGCGTCTGCTCCGGTGGCAGGGCCGGATATCTCCTGGCCGGTCAGCCCGTGTCTGCTCGCGCCGCAGCCAGGCACGGACCCGCCGCCGCCACCGCGCTCCCCCGCGCCCGCTCAGCTCCCGCTACCCGAATTCCCGCGTTCGGTCCCGGTCGCGTCGTGAGGCCGGCGCCTGCGCCAACGAGCCCGCCCGGGGACCGCGGTCCGGGGCGCGCAGGTCGCCCGGGCCGACAGCCGCCGCGGCTACCCGCAGGGAACGCGCACCTCGGCCCGCGCCCGGCGGCCGGTGAGCAGGACGGCGGCGATCCCGGCCAGGTAGCAGCCTGCGCCGGCGAGCACTACCGGGAGCGAGCGCCCGTCGGCGGGCACCACCGCGGCGGTCGCGGCCAGCGCCAGCACGAAGGTGATGTTGAAGACGGTGTCCTGCAGCGCGAAGACCTGACCGCGGTGCGTGTCGTCGATGTCCAGCTGCATGGTGGCATCACCGGTGAGCTTGATGGTCTGCCCGGCCAGGCCGAGCAGGAAGGCGCCCGCCAGCAGCAGGTACTGGGCGCGCTGCGCGGCCGGCCCCGCGGCGGCGACCGCGATCGGCGTCACCAGGGTCAGCTGCACCACGGTCGCCAGCACCAGCCCGGCCAGCACCGTCCGCGGGCGGCCGAGCCGGGGAATCAGCAGCGGGGTGAGCACCGCGGCGAGCAGCATGCCCGCCGCCGTCACGCCGATCGCCACCCCGAAGCCGAGCAGCCCGGAGCCGACGCCGGCCTCCCCCGAATCGGGGCGGCGCAGCACCAGCACCATGACCAGCGTGTTCACCCCGAAGACGACGCGGTGCGCGCCGATCCCGAACATGGCGATGGTGACCTCCGGCGAGCGCCACACCGCGATCGCCCCGGTCCGCAGCCCCGCCGCCACCGCGAGCAGATCGGCCCGGGCAGCCCTCCCCCGCCGGTCATCGGCACCGCGCCCCGGACCGGCAGCGCGATCGAGGTCCGCGCCGCGATCGAGGCAGGCATCCACGGTCGTACCGGAACCCGCGCCCGGCTGCGCGCCGAGGCCGAGCTCTGAAGCGGGCCCGAACTCCGCACCCGGCCCGAGCCGCCCCGGCGGGAACCCCGCGACCAGCAGCGCGCCGAGCAGCGGCCCGCTCCCGGCCACCGCGACCGCGATCGCCGACGCACTGTCCCCCGCCCCGAACGCGCCGATCACCCCGACCGCCACCGCGGCACCACCCGCCGCGCACCCGGACGCCACCGTCGCCAGCACCGAGTTCATCGGCACCAGCAGCCGCGCGGGCAGGACCAGCGGCAGCGCCGCGGAGACTCCGGCGGAGACGAACCGGCTGATCCCGACCACCGCGAGCGCGCCGATCAGCAGCAGCTCCGAGGAGGCCCCGCCGAGCAGGCTCAGGCTCACCGCGACGACGAGCAGCAGCCGCAGCAGGCTCGCGCCGAACAGCACCCTGCGCCGATCCCAGCGGTCGAGCAACGCCCCCGCATACGGCCCGATCAGCGAGTACGGCAGCAGCAGCACCGCGAAGCCCGCGGCGATGGCCGCCGGATCGGTCTCCCGCTCGGGGTTGAAGAGAATGGCGCCGGAGAGCGCGGCCTGGAACACCCCGTCGCCGAACTGCGCGGCGAACCGGACGAGCGAAAGCCGCAGCGCCGCGGGGTGTGCGCGGACACCCCGCACACCCGAACCCCACCGCTCCCGCACGCCGGTCACGGGGTGAGGCTACCGGTCACGGGCGACGGCACCGGTGCACGGGCGTGGCCGCCGGTCCCGGGCCGATGGCACCGGTCACGAGGCACGCGGCTCCTCGACGAGGGCGCGCACCGCCTCGCGGACGTCCTCCGCCATCGGCAGCCCGGAGAGCGATTCCGCGTCGATCCAGGCGTGGTGGTCGTGTTCGCCGGGGGCGAGCGAGACCTCGCCCGGCTCGGTCTCCACCAGGAATCCGAATTTCCGCACCCGCGCCCGGCGCCTGGTCGCGTAGTCGGTGGCGCCGAGGTATTCGGTGATCCGGCGCAGCCGCAGCCCGGATTCCTCCAGCAGTTCCCTGGCTACTGATTCCGCGAATGTCTCACCGGATTCCACCCCGCCGCCGGGCAGCTCGTACAAACCGCCCCGATAGTCGCCGGGCACCCGCCGGACCACCAGCAGTTTGTGTTCGCGGAACACCGCCACGCCGACCACGAAATCCGAAATTCCGTCACGCGCGGCGGTACTCCGGAGTTCGCGCTCCAGCCGTTCGAGCACATCGGGTCGCATCGCCCGCCACCTCCGCTCACGTTGTGCCGCGCGGCATTCGGCGTTCCGCCGCGGCCGTGCGCCCCGCCCCCCGGCGACCGTTCCCCCGCGCCGGTTCGTCCACTCTGCCGTATACCCGTGGTGTCGGGCGAATCGCGCCCGGTTCGTCACGGTCCGTTCATGCGGCGGTCGTCCGCGTAAAGTCCGAGGCGCCGGACTTTTCACGAGGAATTCGGGGAACCGCGACCACCGGTGCTCCTAGCCTGAAGAAAGACCGAGAGGAGGGCGGGTGTCAACGCTCACCACACCACACATCGACATCCATCGGGCCGGCGACCGAATGAAGACCCGAATCGCCTGGCTGGATTCCAAGCATTCCTTCTCCTTCGGCTCGAACTACGACCCGGAGAACACCCACCACGGGCTGCTGCTGGTGAACAACGACGACGTGGTCGCGCCCGGCCAGGGTTTCGAGACGCACCCGCACCGGGACATGGAGATCGTCACCTGGGTGCTGGAGGGCAGCCTGGTGCACCAGGATTCGCTCGGCCACAGCGGCGTCGTCTACCCGGGGCTGGCCCAGCGCATGAGCGCGGGTACCGGCATCCTGCACTCCGAGAAGAACGACTCCTGGCGCGCCGACCCGCGCTTCACCGCGCACGACGAGCCGGTGCACTTCGTGCAGATGTGGGTGGTGCCGGACGAGCCAGGGCTCACCCCCGGCTACGAGCAGTGCGAGATCGACGACGAGCTGGCCCGCGGCGGGCTGATCACGGTCGCCTCCGGCATGCCGAGGCACCGCGAGCACGCCGCCATCGCGCTGAACAGCTCGCATGCCGCGCTGCACGTGGCGCGGCTGGCGCCGGAGCAGACCGTGGAGCTGCCGAACGCGCTGTACCTGCACGTCTTCGTGGCGCGCGGCGAGGTGACGATGGAGGGCGCCGGCCCGCTGGACGAGGGCGACGCGGTGCGCGCCACCCGCACCGGCGGCCAGCGGATCACCGCGCTGCGCCCGTCCGAGGTGCTGATCTGGGAGATGCACGCGCGGCTCGGCGCGGGCTGAGCGTCGCCTGCCGGACATCTTTGCCCCGCATCATTAACATCCCGTCCCTGTCGGTGCGATTTCCCGGCGAGCGCACGCCGCACCGCCCCGGTCCAGCGCACGGCACCCGAACCGAGAGGACAGCCATGTCGCACTACCCACCCCCCGGCCAGTACCCACCCCCCGGCGAGTACCCGCCGTCCGGGCAGTACCCCCCGCCGCCCGGCCAGCCCGGTTACTGGCAGGAGTCGCCCAAGGGCAAGGGCCTCGCGATCACCGCGCTCGTGCTCGGCATCATCGCGCTGCTCAGCTGCTGGACCCTGGTCGGCGGCATCCTGTTCGGCATCTTCGCGATCATCTTCGGGCTGATCGCCGGGATCAAGGCGCGGGCGGGTACCGCGGCGGGCGGCGGCATGGCGATCGCGGGCGCGCTGCTCGGCCTGGCCGGCATCGTGATCAGCGTGGTGATCGGGCTCTTCTTCTGGAACATCTTCGACGAGGCCGGCTTCACCGACTTCGTCGACTGCGTCAGCAGCGCGGGCAACGACCAGGCCAAGGTGCAGCAGTGCGAGGACGAGTTCAACCAGAACGTCCAGGACCGGTTCAGCATCACCGTCACCCCCGGCCCGACCAACTGACCCGGCCCCGGAAGGGCGGGCTCGTCGGCATACTGGATTCGTGACCTCCGATGAACTCACCCGTCCTTCCGGTATCGATCTCAGCTACCTCGACGAGGGCGTGCGAGTGCAGGACGACCTGTTCACGCACGTCAACGGCAAATGGCTGGCCGACTACGAAATCCCCGCCGACCGCGCCGTCGACGGCGCCTTCCGCACCCTGTACGACCAGGCCGAGCGGGACGTCAGGGCGATCATCCAGGAGGCCGCCGAGTCCGCGGCGCCTGCGGGCAGCGACGCCAGGCGGATCGGCGACCTCTACAGCAGCTTCCTGGACGAGGCCGCGATCGCCGCTGCGGGCGCCGAGCCGATCGCCGGCGAACTCGCCGCGGTGGCCGCGGTCACCGATCGCTCCGCCTTCGCGGCCCTGCTCGGCCGGGCCCAGCGCACCGGGGTGCGCGGCGCGGTCGGCGTCTACGTCGACACCGACGACAAGGATTCCACCCGCTACCTGGTGTACCTGACCCAGTCCGGGATCGGCCTGCCGGACGAGTCGTACTACCGCGGTGACGAGTACGCGAGCATCCGCGAGGAGTACGTCGCGCACATCGACCGGATCTTCGCGGTCGCCGCGGCCGACGAGCGGGTGCGCTCGCTGCTCCCCGCGGACCTGGACGGCATCGGCACCCGCATCCTGGAGCTGGAGCGCACCCTCGCCGCGGGCCACTGGGACGTGGTGCGCCGCCGCGACGCCAAGGCGAGCTACAACCCGACCACCCTCGCCGCGCTCATCGCCGAGCACCCCGGCTTCGACTGGACGGCCTGGACCGACGCGCTGGCCGCCGGGCTGGACAAGCCGGCCGCCGAGGTCTTCGCCGAGCTCGTGGTGCGCCAGCCCGGCTACCTCGGCGCCTTCGCCGCCGCCTGGACCGAGCTTCCGCTCGCGGACTGGCAAGCCTGGGCCGCCTGGCAGGTGCTGCACGCCCGCGCCGCCTACCTCACCGACGAACTGGTCGCGGAGAACTTCGCCTTCTACGGCCGCACCCTGACCGGTGCCACCGAGAACCGGGAGCGCTGGAAGCGCGGGGTCGCGCTGGTGCAGGAGCTGCTCGGCGAGGCGGTCGGCAAGCTCTACGTGGCCAGGCACTTCCCGCCGGAGGCCAAGGACCGGATGCTGGAGCTGGTCGGCAACCTGCAGGAGGCGTACCGCCGCAATATCGTCGATCTGCCCTGGATGAGCCCGGAGACCAGGATCGCGGCGCTGGCCAAGCTGGAGAAGTTCACCCCCAAGATCGGCTACCCGGACAGCTGGCGGGACTACTCGGCCATCGTGATCGACCCGGCCGACCCGGTCGGCAACTACCGCCGCGGCTACGCCGCCGAGTTCGACCGCGACCTCGGCAAGCTGGGCGGCCCGGTCGATCGCGGCGAGTGGTTCATGACCCCGCAGACCGTGAACGCCTACTACAACCCCGGCATGAACGAGATCGTCTTCCCGGCCGCCATCCTGCAGCCGCCGTTCTTCGACATGCACGCCGACGACGCCGCCAACTACGGCGGCATCGGCGCGGTGATCGGCCACGAGATCGGGCACGGCTTCGACGACCAGGGCGCCGAGTACGACGGTGACGGCAATCTGACCGACTGGTGGACCGACGCCGACCGCGCCGAGTTCGGCACCCGCACCAAGGCGCTGATCGCGCAGTACGACGTGCTCTCCCCGCAGGCGCTGCCGGACGAGCACACGGTCAACGGCGAGTTCACCATCGGCGAGAACATCGGCGACCTCGGCGGCCTCTCGATCGCGCTGGCCGCCTACCGGATCTCACTGGACGGAGCCGAGCCGCCGGTGATCGACGGCCTCACCGGGCTGCAGCGGGTCTTCTACGGCTGGGCCCAGGTGTGGCGCACCAAGGCGCGGCCGGAGGAGGCGGTCCGCAGGCTCGCGGTCGACCCGCACTCCCCGCCGGAATTCCGCTGCAATGCCGTCGTCCGCAATATCGACAGCTTCCACGAGGCGTTCGCGGTGCGGCCGGGCGACGGGCTCTACCTGGAGCCCGCGGAGCGCGTGCAGATCTGGTGAGAACGACGAACGCCCCCGGTCGCGAGACCGGGGGCGTTCGCCTGCAGGGGGACGGGCAGATCAGGGGTTCCAGTCGCCGAGGCCGTCGGCGCTGGAGAGGGTGCCGCCGTCGGTGTTCTGCACCACGACGGGATCGCCCTTCGTGGCGTTCTCGAAGAACCACTTGGCGTCCTCGGTGCTGAGGTTCAGGCAGCCGTGGCTCACATTGGCCCGGCCCTGCTGCCCCACCGACCACGGCGCCGCGTGCACGAAGATGCCGCTGTTGGAGATCCGGGTCGCGTACTCGACGTCGAGCTTGTAGCCCTCGGGATCGGTGATCGGCACGCCGTAGGTGGAGGAGTCCATGACCATCTTCCGCTGCCGCTCGCCCACGTAGTAGATGCCGTTCGGCGTCTCGTGCTTGGGCTTGCCCATGGAGGTCGGCATCTCCCGGATCACCTCGCCGTTGCGGGTGACGGTGAGGGTGTGCGTGTTGTCGTCCGCGGTCGCGATGACGGCATCGCCGATGCGGAAGGCGCTGGTGGTGTCGCCCGCCTTCACCGTGACGTCGGTATTGGCCGGCCAGTAGTCGTTCGGCCGCCAGCGCACCTGCTGGTCCGAGCGCCAGTAGAAGTGGCCGGGGGTTTCGGTCGACGCGGTGACCTTGATGGCCCGCTCGGCGGCGGCGCGATCCCCGATCGGCTCCTTGAAGGTGATGACGATGGGCTGCGCGACCCCGACCGTCTCGCCGTCGGCGATATTGATAGACGGCGGTGCGAAGTTCGCCTGCGGCTCCGCGGGCGGAAGCACGGCGCCGTTCGCGGAGCCGGTGTCGATCCCGGGGAACAGCGGCTCCGCCTGTGCGGGCGCGGCGATCAGGGCAGAGGCCGCCGCGATCGCCGCCGACAGCAGGATTCCCCGCCGGACCCGGCTCACGGTTCCGCTGCTCAGAGCGACATGCATAGGTTTCTCGTCCATTCCATCTCTGCACGCCCACCGGCGGGGTGCGCGCGTGCGCGAGTACGCCTGCCGGCGGATGAGATTCTTCGGTGACGCGGAGCCCGGTGAAGCGGCCCCACATTGATGACGACCCGACCCTGGGGTCATTCCTACCGGGCTACCCCGGGTCGGGGCCAGTTCTCCCGGCAAGTCATAGCAGACATTCAGTCAGGTGACTCAGATCACTACCTGCGGTACGGCCTGGGTAGTCCGGAGAAAGGTGCCGCTCATAGCGGTCGCGGATGTAGCGGAGGGTGACCGCCCGCGATCTGGAATCGCCCGCTACCCAAACTTTTCGGTGAGCTAAATCACTCGGAGTCAGGCTGCCCGGACGGTGCGTCCGAGGTGAGCCAGCGCCCGAACGGCGTCGCCAGGCAGCCGCGGCCGGTGGCCGCGTCCCAGGCGAGCGCGGCGGTGCCGAGGCAGACCACCTCGCCCGCTTCGGTGCGCACCGACGCGCGCGAGCCCTCCAGCGCGACGCTGATCGCGAGCGAGCGGGCCGGGTCGTCGGCGGTGATCGTGGTCCGCGCGACGGCGTCGCTGCCGTAGCCGAGCGCGATCGGGATGCCGGTGCTTCCCTCGCTCACCCCGACGCCGCCCGCGGCGCCGATCCCGAGCGCCCGCGCGCCCGCCGCGGCGCTCGCGTAGCCGACGCCGTCCAGCCCGGCGGCGTACGCCTGCCCCGAGGTGTCGGAGGAGGCGCGGCAGCCCGTTCTCCCCTCGATCAGGGTGACGTCGACGCCGTGCTCCGAGACGCAGCGCACCTGCGCGGCGGCGGCGGGGCCAGGCAGCAGGAACGAGGTGCCGACGGCGGCGGCGGAGCAGACGATCGCGCTGATCAGCTTCATGTCGAGTCCCCTTTCGCCCCCGGGTCCACCATACGCAGCCCCTGTCCTCCGGCGTCCACTCGACGCGATACCCCGGGATGGTGTAAGCATTGCTTGATATTTCCAGCATCGCTATGCCACTTCGGATTCATACGGGGGTACGAGTTCGAAGCGTTACAGGCTCGGGAGGACTGTTTCGTGTCTCGTCTCGTCGTTCGCCGTGTACTCACGGCCACCTTCGGCGCGGTCGCCGCGCTGACCCTCATCGGGTGTAGCTCCACCGTCACCGGGACGGCGCAGCCGGAGATCGGCAACGGCACCGTCGACGCCGTCTCCACCACGAGCACCCCGAAGCCGTCCGGCAAGCCGTCCAGCGGCAAGCCGACCCCCTCGAACAGCAACAACGGCGGCAGCGTCGATTTCGAGGCATCGATCGGCGACTGCGTGACGCTCGGCGGCACCGTGAGCGACGCCACCATCGCGAAGGCTTCCTGCGGCAGCCGCGCCTCCAATTACAAGGTCATCGGCAAGGCGCCGACCAGCACCGGGTGCATCGCCGACCGGGACAACTACTACGCGGAGACCGTCAACAGCGTGCAGACCGGCGCGCTCTGCCTCGACATCGACTGGGTGGTCGGCGGCTGCATGGACGTCGGCGGCGAGGATCCCAAGCGGATCGACTGCACCGAGTCCGCCATCGAGGGCATCAAGGTCACCAACATCGTGCAGGGCACCGACGACGTGAGCGCCTGCGACAGCGGCTCCGGCTTCAAGTACTCCGACCGCCGCTTCGTGGTCTGCGTCGAGGATCTGTAGGCGACACGCCGAACCAAAAGGAGCGGGTGGGCCGACCGGCCCACCCGCTCCTTTTTTTCGGTGGATCAGATGGGCCGGAAGCCCGAGCCGATGCTGTCGCGGCCGTTCAGGTCGTCCATGATCGTGGTCATGTTGGTGCCGACCTCGGGGCCGTAGCAGGCGAACGCCAGGTACGCGTTGACCATGCCGACCAGCTGGTTGCCGACCACCACCGGCGCGCCGGAGTCGCCCTCCACCACGCACATCTGCGACCAGGTCTCGATGTTGGTGGCGAAGACGTCGCCCCACGAGATGCCGCAGGTGTTGCCGGTGGTGCGGGCCCTCCTTGCAGACGATCATCGGGAACGCGGCCGGCCCGCCGATGCCGGCGATGGTGACGTTGCCGACCCGGTTCACCGGGGTGATACGGCCCGGCTGGAACTGGATGACGGCGTAGTCGAGGCGCGGATCGGAGTGCACGAACCGGCCGACCACCCCGGCGCCGCGGTCCGCTTCGGCGTACACCTGTGCGCCCGGATCGCCGCAGTGGCCTGCGGTGATCCCGACCAGCCTGCCCGCGCCGTCGTAGCCAACGGTGGTGAGGGTGCACTCGAAGGCGTCGTCGATGACGATGCCGGAGCCACCGCCGAGCACCGGCGCGCCCGGCTGCGCGTGCGCGGCGCCCGCGACGGGCCCGAGCAGCGCCGCTCCCAGCGCGACGGTGCAGGCGGCGCGAACCACCGTGGCGAGTTTGCTGAACATGTCCCTCCAGATCTGCTGAAAGCCCGCACGATATCAATCGCTCGCGCCCATCGTGTCAGTAATCGCGGACGGGTGCGGCATCCGTCCGACGACCTGCGATTTCGACAGACGCCACGCCGTGTTTCTTCCATCCGGTGATAGCACTCCGACATGGCAGACCTGAACCCGCCGGTCCGCCCGTGGCCGAAGCGTGACCGCCGGGCCGCTCGGGAACCTGACTCGAATTTCGATGAAAGCGATTCGAGAAATAACACTCGTGCACTCGGGAACCCCCGCTCATCGGGGTCTTTCTGAAACATGTTCTTATTGGCCGGATGCTGGAAGTCGGAAAATGTCCGGGGCGTTGTCACGATTCATAGCGCGATTCGTGCAGTGACCGGTATCTATGACGCCAATCACAGAGGTGTGCTGTGTTCTGGGCTACCCCGTAGTAAGGTGCTGCGAGCGATGCAAGTCGTCGGAGCAGGTAACCGGCGTCGAGAAGGGGTTGGAACAGTGCAGTCGACCAAGAGTCCACCCACGGGGTCGCGGCTGAGTGGCGCGGTCGATTGGACGAAGGGGTACTGGGAGGATCACCCGAAGCGTTCTCTCGAGACCTTCGGCAGGCAGATCCTCATGGGCATTGCCGCAGTCTCCGAGTTGTTCGTCGCGATATTCCGCCGGCGATTCCCGTTCGGGGAATTCGTCAAGCAATGCGCGTTCATGGCCAATGTCGCCGCCGCCCCGACGCTGCTCGTCGCCATTCCGATCGGCGTGATCGTCTCGATTCAGGTCGGCGCGGTCGCCGGGCAGGTCGGCGCGACGTCGTTCATCGGCGCGGCCAACGGCCTCGGCATCATCCAGCAGGGCGCCCCGCTGGTCACCTCGATCATGATCGCGGGTGCGGTCGGCTCGGCCATCTGCGCCGACCTCGGCTCGCGCACCATCCGCGAGGAGATCGATGCCATGAAGGTCATGGGCGTCGATCCGATGCGCCGCCTGGTCGCCCCTCGGCTCGGCGCGGCCATGCTGGTCAGCCTGCTGCTCTGCGGCTTCGTCGTCTTCGTCGGCTTCCTGACCGGCTACATCTTCAACATCTTCGCGCAGGACGGCACGCCGGGCAGCTACGTCGGCACCTTCTCCTCGTTCGCGGTGACGAGGGACCTGCTCGTCGCCCTGGTCAAGTCGACGATCTTCGGCCTGCTCGCGGCGATCATCGCCTGCGACACCGGGCTGAACACCCGCGGCGGCCCCGGCGGCGTCGCGAACTCCGTGAACTCCGCGGTGGTCAGCTCGGCGATCATGCTCTTCGGCGTCAACCTGATCATCACGCAGATCTACAACGCAATCTTCCCCCCACAGGTGGTCTGAGCCGGTGTCGTCGACATATGTGCCGCCGCTGCTGCGGCCGCTGAACCAACTGAAGCGCACCGCCAAGGCCCCGGTCGACCTGCTCGGTCGCCTCGGCCACCAGGTGTTCTTCTTCCTGCGCGCGCTCGGCTCGATCCCGCTCGCGCTGCGTCAGTACCCCAAGGAGGTCTGGCGGCTGCTCTCCGACGTCACCTGGGGCAACGGCAACCTGGTCGTCGGCGGCGGCACCATCGGCGTCGTGCTGATCCTGAGCGCGTTCGGCGGCATGACCGTCGGCATCCAGGGCCACACCTCGCTGAACCTGCTCGGCCTGAGCCCGATCACCGGCGCCATCTCGGCCTTCGCCACCACCCGCGAGCTCGGCCCACTGCTCGCCTCGCTGGCCTTCGCCGCGCAGGCCGGCTGCCGGTTCACCGCCCAGCTCGGCGCCATGCGGATCTCCGAGGAGATCGACGCGCTGGAGTCGGTGGCCATCCGGCCGCTGCCCTACCTGGTGAGCACCAGGATCTTCGCCGCGATCCTCGCGATCGTCCCGCTCTACTGCCTCGGCCTGGCCATGGCCTACGTCTCCTGCGCCATGACCGTGCAGCTGATCGGCGGCACCGCCAGCGGCACCTACCAGCACTACTTCTACCAATTCCTGATCCCGACGGATGTGCTCTACTCGCTGCTCAAGGCGATCATCTTCGTCGCGATCACCACCTTCATCCAGTGCTACTACGGCTTCTTCGCCTCCGGCGGCCCCGAGGGCGTCGGCGTGGCGGCCGGCCGCGCGATCAAGATGTGCATCATCGTGGTGGTGTTCGCCGATCTGTTCATGACGTTGGCCATCTGGGGCGTCAACCCCGGAATTCGGATCTCGGGGTAGGCGATGATCATCGATCCCAGTGGGCGCGGGCCCACCGTGCGGCAGATGCTGATCGCGGGCGGCTGCGGGCTGCTCGTCTTCGCGCTGCTGCTCGTCTTCCTGATGGCGCGCTACCAGGGCTACTTCGTGTCCAAGGTGAACGTGGTCGCCAACCTGACCACCACCGGTGACGGGCTGCCCGCCGAGGCGGACGTGAAGTTCCGCGGCGTGCTGGTCGGCACCGTGGACGATGTCGAGGTCGCGGCCCGCGGCGAGCTGCAGAAGGTGCAGATCGAGCTGAACCCGGACTTCGCGAGCGGCATCCCGGCCAACGTCACCGCCCGCGTCGTTCCCTCCAACCTCTTCGCCGTCACCTCGGTGGAGCTGGTCTTCAACGGCCCCTCCGACGAGTACCTGACCGAGGGCGCGCAGATCGAGGAGGACCGCAGCAAGGGCACCATCGCGCTGCAGGACACCCTGACCACCGTGCGCAACATCCTGAACGAGATCGACCCGGTGCAGTTCGGCCGGGTGCTCGGCACGCTCTCGCAGGCGCTGGACGGCAGCGGCCGGATGCCGGGCTCCACCATCGAGCGCGTCGATCGCTGGCTGACCGGCGTGGACCAGTCGATCCCGAACCTCGGCGTCATGCTGGACGACTTCTCCTCGTCCTTCCGCGCGCTGAACGAGTCGGCGCCGGAGCTGGTGAACGTGCTCGGCAGCTCGGTGCAGACCGCGACGACCATCTCCGACCGCAGGTCGCAGCTGGTCGCGCTGATCACCGGCGCCAGCGGCACCTTCGACACCGTCAACAACCTCTTCGCGCAGAACCCGGATGTCGGCAAGCAGGTCACCGCGGGGACGAGCAGCATGTTCGGCTCGCTCGCCTCCGACCCGGCCTCGGTCACCCAGGCGATCGTGAACCTGAACCGCTCGATGCAGAAGCTGAACACCGTGTTCCGCTGGGGTCCGCAGCAGCAGATGATCTGGAACATGGGCCTCACCTTCACGCCCTACCAGCCGAACACCGTCGCGGACTGCCCGCGCTACGGCGACCTGGCCGGCCCGAGTTGCTTCACCGCGCCCGCGGTCGCCGAGATCCCGCCGCTGCCGGAGTCGCTCTCGCCGCGCAGGCTGGACGCCGCGGCCGGGCTGCCGCCGCTGGTGCAGCTGCCCGGGATGCCGGTGCTGCCCGGGATCACCACGCCGTCGGCCCCGCTGCCCGCCGCCGGAGCGGCGCCGGTGCCGTTCGCCGGAACCCCGCTGGAGGGCCTCTTCCCGATGCTGCCCCCGCTGCTGGGCGGCCCCGCTCCCGCTCCGGCGGAACCGGTCGCGCCCGCCGAACCGCCCGCGGCTCCGGCGGCGCCCATCGCCTACACCGGCGATGCCGCGATCTCCAGGTACCTCGGCAGGCAACCCACCGCGGCGGAGTACCTGCTGCTCGGTTCGATCACGAAGGGGATGACGTTGACCACCAGCGGTGACAGCCGATGAGCATCCGTAAGCCGCTCATCGGATTCAGTCTCTTCGCCATCGTCTCGATCCTGGTCACCGTGCTCGTCTGGAACACGCTGGCCCGGGTCGTCGAGGGCGAGACCAACACCTTCACCGCCACCTTCTCCGACGTGCTCGGGCTCAAGAAGGGCGACGACGTCCGGATGGCGGGCGTCCGGGTGGGCAAGGTCGAGAAGATCGACCTGGACACCAACAACGACGCCAGGGTCACCTTCGTGCTGCAGCGCGACCAGACCATCTTCGACGACACCAAGGCGCTGGTCAGGTACCAGAACCTGATCGGCCAGCGCTACATCGCGCTGGCGCCGGGCGATTCGCCGAGCTCGCAGCCGCTGAGGAGCAACGGCACCATCCCGCTGGAGCTGACCGAGCCATCCTTCGACATCTCGGCGCTGCTCAACGGTTTCCAGCCGCTCTTCCAGGTGCTGCAGCCGGAGCAGGTGAACCGGCTCTCGGAGACCTTCATCCAGGCGCTGCAGGGCGACGGGGTCTCGCTGAGCGCCTTCGTCACCCAGGCGGCCACGCTGGCCACCGACTTCCAGCGCCGCGACGCCATCCTGACCGACGTGATCACCAACCTCTCCGGCGTGATGTCGGGGCTCGCCAAGCGAGGTGACGAATTGGAGACGCTGGTGACCCAGACCAGGGCGCTGATCGGCGGGCTGTACGACCAGGGCCAGAGCCTGCAGCAGTCCACCGTGCAGATCGCCGACGCCGCCGACGCGCTGGTCGGCATGGTCGGCACCATCCAGCCCAAGCTGGCGGCGGCGCAGAACTCCACCAGCGCCGCGCTGACCCTGCTGATCGCCAACGGCCCGGTCCTCGACCAGGCCGCGGTCGACCTGCCCGGGGTGCTCGCCAACGCGGGCAGCTTCGTCTCCGAAGGCAGCTACGCCAACGCCTACCTCTGCGGCCTGGACGTCTCGCTGTACGGGGTGCTCTTCCCGCGCGGGCTGTTCTCGCAGATCGGCGGCAACGGGCATTCGGCGGTGTGCAGGCCGTGATCGCGAAACTCCGCTCCCGCTTCCAGAGCAACCGCTACTTCTGGCTCGGCGTCCTCGGCGCCCTCGTCATCGTGCTCCTGCTGATCGTCTCCAGCTCGTTCCGGATGCTCGGTCTCGGCGACCGCTCGCTCGAGATGGAGTTCGCGCAGGCCGCGGGCATCCGGGTCGGTGACCGGGTGAACGTGGCAGGCGTCGCGGTCGGCACCGTCACCGGCGCCGAGCTCGACGGCGACCACGTGGTGATCAGCGCCAACGTGGACCGGAATGTCGACTTCGGCCCGGACGCTCGGGCCTCGATCAAGATGGCCACCCTGCTCGGCGCTCGCTACGTCGACGTCGAGCCGGGCGACGGCAGCGGCCTCCCGGACGACCGGATCCCGCTCTCCAACACCGCGGTCCCCTACAACCTGGCCGACGTGGTGCAGATCGGCACACCCAAGTTCGAGGAGCTGGACACCGCCAAGCTGGCCGAATCGCTCGACCTGGTGAACAAGCAGCTCGGCGACTCGCCGCAGCTGGTGGTGCAGGCGCTGGACAGCGTCGGCGCGCTGGCCAAGGTGATGGATGCGCGCAAGGCCGAGGTCGACCAGCTGCTCAAGGACATGGACCGGGTCACCCAGCTGCTCGCGGACAACCGCAACAGCGTGCTGCTGGTCATCACCCAGGGCGAGGCGATCGCCGCGCGGGTGATGGAGCGGCAGGGGCTGCTGCGCCAGTTGCTGGACAACGTCGCCGCGCTGACCAGGCAGCTGCAGGAGATCGGCGCCGAGAACGACAACCAGCTCGGGCCCACGATCGAGCAGCTCAACGTGATGGCCGACGGCCTGCAGAAGAACAAGGACAACCTGGATCGGCTGCTCAGCATCATGCCGCCGTCGATCCGCTACCTCACCAACGCGTGGGGCAACGGCAACTACGCGGAGGTCGGGCTGCCGTGGCTGTTCCCGGACAACTGGCTCTGCTTCGCGCAGGCGATCGAGGGGTGCGAGGGATGAGGATTCCGTTCCGCTTCGACAGCAGGCCCGGCGGTCGAGCGCTTCGTGGCGCGCTGCTCGGCGCCACCGCGCTCGCGCTGGCGAGCTGCTCGCTGCTGCCGAGCTCGGTGAACAACGCCATCGGCAACACCATCGAGATCACCGCCGACTTCGAGAACATCGCGGGCATGTACGAGGGCAACCCGATCCGGGTGCTCGGCATCGATGTCGGCAAGGTGGACAAGATCATCCCGCGTGGCACCTACGTCGAGGTGCACATGTCGCTGGAGTCCGGCGAGAAGTACCCGGCCGAGGCGATCGCCGCGGTGGTCTCGCCCTCCATCGTCACCGACCGGCACATCGAGCTGACCCCGCCCTACACCGGCGGCGACGAGCTGGCCGACGGCGACCACCTGCCGCTCTCCCGGACCAGGACCCCGGTCGAGCTGGACACGATGATCAAGACCATCGACCAGTTCGCCGCCGCGCTGAAACCGCAGCCGGGGCAGGAGGGGGTCGGCCCGCTCTCCGGCCGGGTGCTCTACCCCATGCTGGACGGCCAGGGCGAGAAGCTGCGCGACACGCTGAACGCGCTCTCCGGCGCGCTCGAGGTCGGCGTGGACAACCGGGACGCCGTCTCCACCATCATCATCAAGCTCAACGAGCTGACCACGATGCTGGCCCAGAACGACCAGTCGGTGCGCGATTTCAGCAGCCAGGTCACCCAGATGACCGGGCTGCTCGCCGAGCAGGCCCCCGGCCTGCAGGCCACGCTGCAGCAGCTGCAGGACTTCCTGGCCAACACCAGCGGGGTCTTCACCCAGTACCAGGACCAGCTGGAGGGCAGCCTGGTCGGGCTCACCAATGTCACCCAGCAGCTGCGCGACAACGCGGCCGGGCTGATCGAGGTGGTCGACGTCGCGCCCATGCTGCTGCAGAACATCGACATGACGATGAACCGCGAGCAGGGCTTCATCCGGCTGCACGGGCTGATCGGCACCGCGCTCTCCGGCGAGGTGATCAGCGTCTTCTGCCAGCGCATCCAGATGCGCGCGGACGGCTGCCGGACCGGGAACATGCAGGACTTCGGCCCCGACTACGGGCTCACCGCCGCACTGCTCGGACTGACGAAATGACGCGCCGCATGATCGGAGTGCGCCGCACGGCGCTTGCCGTCACCGCAGCCGCGGTGGCGCTGCTCACCGGCTGCGGCATCTCGGTGGAGAACGTGCCGCTGCCCAAGCCGGGCGCCGCGGGCGACACCTACACCCTCCGCGCGGTCTTCGAGAACGCGCTGAACCTGCCGGACCAGGCCAAGGTGAAGGTCGGCGGCTCGGACGTCGGGGTGGTCACCGACATCTCGACCAAGAACTTCCAGGCCTTCGTCGATATGCAGATCCGCTCGGACATCGAGCTGCCCGAGGGCACCACCGCCGAGCTGCGCCAGGCCACCCCGCTCGGCGACGTCTTCGTCGCGGTCTCCAAGCCGGTCGCGCCGCCGGGAACGCCGACCCTGAAGGACGGCGCCACGCTGCCGCTCGAGGCCACCTCGGCCGGCGCCACCGTGGAGGAGCTGCTGGTCTCGGTCTCGATGCTCTTCAACGGCGGCGGCATCGCCAGCCTGACCAAGCTCGGCTCCGAGCTGGACTCCATCGTCGGCGGCCGCGGCGAGCAGCTCGCGCACCTGATCACCCAGATGACCGGCGTGGTCGGCAGCCTGAACGACAACAGCACGCGGATCGACAGCGTGCTCGGCGAGTTCGGCGCGCTCTCCACCACCCTGGAGACCCGCCGCACCGAGCTCGGCCAGGTGGCGGACACGCTGCCGCAGATGATCGGCGCCATCGCGGAGAACAACCGGGCGCTCGGCGACCTGCTGCAGCGCATCGCGGTGACCAGCGCCGCGCTCGGCGACTACGCGAACACCTCCGGCGGCGACCTGGCCTCGCTGCTGGACAACCTGCGCGACCTGATGGACGCGCTCGCCGCCACCGGCGACGATTTCGGCGCCGCCATGGAGCAGCTGCACCTCATCGCGCCGAAGGTGGACGCCAGCTTCCGCGGCAAGAGCCTCGCCGTCTTCGCCACCGTCTCCAACCTGGACATCGGGCTGCTCACCGACCCGCCGAACAGCAAGCTGCCGGACCAGACCGACCTGAACGACTTCGTCGGCAGCTTCATCCAGGTGCTGCAGGTGGTCCAGAGCCGGGTGAACGGAGCGCCGCGATGAATCTGCTGCGGAACAAACTGGTGCTCTCCGGGGTCGGGCTGGTGCTCGTGCTGATCGCGGGCGCCACCTACCTCGCGGTCGGCGTGATGCGGGTGAACCCGCTGCGCTCGGAGTACTCCGTCACCGTCTACCTGGACCGCTCCGGCGGGCTGCAGCCGGGCAACGACGTCACGCTGCGCGGCTTCCGGATCGGCAAGGTCGACGACATCACGCTCGTCGACCGCGGCCAGCTGATCGCGGCGAAGGCGACCATCGACAGCGAGTACCGGATCCCGGTGGACACCGCCATCTCGGTGCAGGCGCTCTCCGGCGCGGGCGAGCAGTACATCGATTTCCGCCCGGCCACCGACACCGGGCCGTACCTGGCCGACGGCGCCGAGATCCGCTTCGACCCGGAGAAGATCAAGACCCCGACCCCCGTGTGGCAGGTGCTGGACAACTCCAGCGCGCTCATCGCGCAGGTGGATCCGAAGAAGTTCGGCACCATCCTGGCCCAGCTCGACATCGCGCTGAGCGCCGGCCCCGACCAGCTGCGCGGCATGATCAACGGGCTCAGCCTGGCCGCGGCCGGGCTCGACTCGCTGCTGCCGCAGACCACCAACCTGATCGCCAACCTGCAGACCATCGCGGCGACCACCTCGAACGCGCAGCCGGACCTGGCCACGTTGACGGCGAACTCGGGCGAGCTCTTCACCCAGTTCAACAATGCCGACGCCGAGCTCAAGGCGCTGCTCGACCAGTCGCCGCAGTACTTCAGCGATCTCGGCGCGGTGCTCAGCGACACCACCGACCCGATCACCGGGCTGGCGACCAACTTCGTCGCGATCACCCGCGGCGCCCAGCTGCGCACCCCCGCGCTCAGCGCGCTCTTCCCGTCGCTCGCGCTCGGGCTCGACGCGCTCGGCGTGCCCGCGCACGACGGCGAGTTCCACACCATCGTCGACATCTGGCCCCGGCCGACCTGCTACTACCAGTCGGACTACCTGAAGCCGGAGATCATCACCGACGACACCCTGCCGCGCTGGAACTACTGCGTGAACCCGCCGCCCGGCCAGCAGATCCGCGGCGCCGCCAACGCGCCGCGCCCGGACGTGCCGAACAACGGCGCCTACATCCCGCCGGGAGTCGACCCGAACGAGCGCACGCTCCCCCCCGTGCGCTGAGCGGGCATACTCGCGGCAGTACGACCGAAGCGGCGCGCCAGCGCCGGGAAAGCGCAGGACTGTATCGATGAGCACCGACGACGCCGACTCCGACAAGACCACCGACGAGGCCGGAACCGGCAAGGGTGACGGGGGCGTCGCCCTCGGCAAGTCCGGCACGGCGGATGCGGCGGCGGCCGGGTCGGGAGAGCGCGGGTCGTCCCGGCTGCCCCTGATCGCCGCCTTCACCGCGGGCATCCTCGCGGTCGCCGCGGTGACCGCCGTCGTGGTGTTCTGGCGCCAGGCCGACCAGCGCGGCGCCGAGCTGGACGCCGTCACCGGGGCGAAGAGCGCCGCCTGCGAATTCGGCCGCGCGGTCTCCGAATACGACTACGCCAAGGATCTGGACACGTACTTCCAGACCGTGAAGGACGGCGCCACCGGCGACTTCCTGAAGGAGTTCTCCGACGCGCAGCAGGCGCTCACCGACGCCATGACCCAGGCCCAGGTCAAGTCGTGGACCGACGACGTGCAGTGCGGCTGGCAGTCCGGCGACGATTCCTCCGCCCAGGTGCTGGTGACGCTCACCCAGTACCGCACCAACTTCACCCAGCCCACCCCGGACCGGCAGTACGTGGTGGTCATCGCCGACCTGGAGAAGTCCGGCGACAGGTGGCTGGTCGGCAAGCTGGACTCGCCCATGCTCCGCGGCGCGGGCAGCGGCCTGCCCGGCGCCCCGGCGCCCGGTGGCGCAGCCCCGGCCCCGGCCCCTGCCCCGACTCCGGGCGGGTAGCCAGCTCCGCTGCGTTGCGCCCGGCGCGGGCTCAGAACAGGGTCAGCGACGGCACCGGCGCGGCGGGCTGCTCCGGCCGGACGACCTCCACCGGCTCGGCGGTGACTGCGGGAAGCTCCGCGGTCACCGCATCGGCGACGGCCGCGGTGGCGGCTGCCTTGCGCGCCGCCTCCCCGGCCAGCGCGTCCGCCCGCTCGTTGTAGTAGTTGCCGACGTGGCCGCGCACCCAGCGGAAGCGCACCGGCCCCGGCCGCCCGGAGATGGCCCGGTCGATCTGCTTGACCAGCTCGGCGTTCTTCACCGCACCCCCGGTCGCGGTGCGCCAGCCGTTCACCCGCCAGGCGGAGATCCACTCCGACGCGCACTTGATGGCGTAGAGCGAATCGCTCTCCAGCAGCAGCGGCTCCGGCCCGGGGTGCGCCACGATCGCCTCCAGGATGGCGCGCAGCTCGGCGATCTGATTCGTGCCCGTCGAGGCGCCGCCGCTCGCGGAGCCGCCGGTGTGGTTCACCCAGGCCCAGCCGATGGCGCCGCCCGGATTGCGCAGGCAGGACCCGTCGGTGCTCACGATGATCATGGCAGGCACCCTACGCAATCCGGCCGACAAGATCTGTTCTGTGAAATTCCTCGATCTCCCTTCGCAACTGGGCCTCGGTGCGGCGCAGCGCCGCCCGGACCGCTGATTCGATGGGCCTGGCCAGCAACCTGGCGACCAGCCCGGTGGGGGTGGCGTAGTACGCCTCCGAGGTGAGCACCGACCGGCCGTAGCCGAGCGGATCGAAATGGAACGTGAGCGTGCCCGCGAGCCGGCCACGCAGGGTATAACCGATGACGACGTTGCGCCGGTAGTCGGTGATCTCGCACTCCACCGTGGATCGCCAGGGACCGAAGCGGGTGTCGGTGCTGAACACGGCGCCCCGCCCGCGATCGAGTTCCCCGGCCGGTTCGAACCCCGCCACACCGAACATCCAGTCCGGGACGAAGCGATGGTTGTCGGCGTAGGTGAACGCGACCTCGACCGGAGCTCCCACGTCACTGGCATACCTGATGTGGCCCATAGGCCCTCCCTGATCCACGGCTGCGGTCAAAAGTACTACAGCAATCCTCTTTATTCGAGGAATTCGCCGGGGGAATCCGAAGATCACGAACTGGGCGGTCGGCTCTTTTCTTGCTGGTCAGCGCCCCGGCGCCGGTGCGGAGGCCAGTGAGTCCAGCTGGTCGACGATGTGCTCGGCGATCGGCATGGCCGAGGTCGCGGCCGGTGACGGGGCATTGAAGACGTGCACCGAGCGGGCGGTCCGGCCGAGCAGGAAGTCGTGCACCAGGGTGCCGTCCGGCAGCACCGCCTGGGCCCGGATCCCGGCCGGGTGCGGTCGCAGGTCGGCGAGCTCGAGCTCGGGGCAGTAGCGCCTGCACTCGGCGAGGTACCCGCGCCGGAACATCGAATTGCGCAGCTCGCGCGCGCCGGTGCGGACGTGCTCGCGGGCCAGCCGGTGGAAACCGCGGTAGCCGAGCACCGCGCGCAGATCGCGCGGCTCGACCGACCACTTGCGGTACTTCTCCCTGGCCAGCCCGAGCACCGCGTTCGGGCCGACGGTCAGCTCGCCGTGGATGGTCGGGCTCAGGTGCACCCCGAGGAAGGGCAGCGCCGGGTCCGGGATCGGGTAGATCAGCGTGCGCACGAGCTCCGCGCGCTCGGCGGGCAGCCGGTAGTACTCCCCGCGGAACGGCACGATGCGGAAGTCGGCGGGCAGCCCCGCGATGCGCGCCAGCCGGTCGGCCTGCAGCCCGCCGCAGACCACGAGCCGCCTGGCCGTCCAGGAGCCTGCGGGGCCGGCGACGGTCACCCGCTCCGCGGTCTCGGCGATCGCCGTCACCGCCGCGCCGTACACCACCTCCGCGCCCGCCGCGACGACATCGGCCAGCAGCGCGCGGACAATGGCCGGGTAGTCGACGATGGCCGTGCTCGGCACGAAAAGTGCCCCGACACCGCGGATCCGCGGCTCCCGGCGGGCCAGCTCGGCGGCGTCGAGCCGCTCCACCTCGACCCCGTTGTCGGCCGAGCGCCGGTGCAGCGCGAGCATCCGCTCGTGCTCCACCGAATCCGTTGCCACCAGCAGCTTCCCGCACACCTCGACCGGAATGCCCGCGGCGAGGGCGAATTCGACGGTCCAGCGCGCACCGCGCCGGCACAGCTCCGCCTTGAGGCTGCCCGGCTCGTAGTAGATGCCTGAGTGCACGACGCCGCTGTTGTGCCCGGTCTGATGGGTGGCCGCCGCCCGCTCCTTCTCCAGCAGCAGCAGTGACGCGCCCGGGTGCCGCCGCAGAATCCGGTGCGCCGTCGCCACGCCGACGATGCCCGCGCCGATCACGCAGAAGTCGTACTCGGCGGAGCGGGGCGCGGCGGTCACGGCTCTCAGCTCAGCAGATGCCGGGCGCCGCGGGTGCACCGGGGTCAGGTGGTGACGCGGGCCGGTACCTCGGTGCGCTCCAGCCGGAGATCGTGGTCGCCGAGCGTCGGATCACTGAACGTCACTGTGACCGAACCGCCGGTGCCGATCTCCGTGCGGAGCGTCGTGACATCGCGCGGATCGACCCGGCCGCCGGTGAGCGCGGCGAAGGTGGCGTTGGTATCCACGGTGAGCGTCATGCCGCCGGAGGCCGACTCGCCCATGTGGGCGTCCAGGTAGGCGGAGCCGACCCGCACCGTGCGGTCGACGGCCGGTTGCGGTGCCGTCGGCGGTTCGGGCCGGAGGGCGGGCTGCACGACCTCCGCGGTCTCCGGCCGGGCGGTCACCGTGCCCGCGATCGCCACCGTGTCCCGGCGCTCGAAGAGCGCGGAGCTGGTGAACGGGCGGTTCGGCCCGGCGGGGCGGTGCAGCGGCTGCGCCGCGGGCGGCTCCGGCCGGGCCGGGGCGGCGGCGATGGCGCCGGGGGTGCGGTCGGGCAGGTTGTTCACCACGTAGGCGCCCGCGGCGGCGGTGAGCGCGATGCTCGCGGTGCCCGCGAGGACGATGGCGGTGGTGCGGGCGATGCCGCGGCGCGGGGTCACGGTCAGGATCTCCGGACCCGGCCGGGGCTTGCCCGGGCTGTGGTTCTCGGTCACGATGCGTTCCTCTCCCTGCGTACCGAACTCCCCTTCGGTTCTGTGGTCGCGGCCGGCCCGCATCGTCGGAAGCCGGACGCGCGTCCAGGCTACGGAACCCGGACGGGACGCGCATACCCCCGGGTGAGCCGGGGTATGCCGCTCCCATTGTGCTGGCTGCGGGTGCGCAACGGGTTTCGATCATGCACAGAGCGGGTAAATCCCGGGTAGTCGGCGAGCGTCGTGCTCGACCCGCCCCGCAGACTTCCGGCCAACGGCGTCCGGCCGTCGCCACGAACGGCGCACATCGACGTGACGCTCGCCGGCCCCCCAGCGAAGCCACAACGGTTGTGGGAATCCCCGTTGTGACTCAGCCGAACTGGCCCGCGGCCCGCCCGGCCCCGCTCGGCCCGGCGAAGGCCTGCGCGATCGTCAGCCACTCCGCCGCATCGGCGCCGACCACCCGCACCGCCAGGTCGTCCGGGTGCCTGCGCTGTGTCACCAGCAGGCAGAAGTCGAGCGCGGGGGCGGTGATCCGCTGCTCGGCGTCGGCCGGCCCCCAGCTCCAGAGCGCGCCGTCCGGCGCGGTCAGCTCGATGCGGAACTCGGCCGCGGGCGGGGTCCTGCCGTGCACGGTGTAGGCGAAGTCGCGGGTGCGGGCGCCGATGTGCGCCACCGCGCGCAGCCGGTGCGTCGGCTCCCTGGCGACGCCGAGCGCGTCCGCCACGTCCTGGCCGTGCGCCCAGGTCTCCATGAGCCGGGCGGTGATCATCGAACCCGGCCGCATGGGCGGGCCGAACCACGGCACCTTCGCGCCCTCCGGCACCGCGCGCAGCGCCGCGACCAGGGCGGTACGGCCGTCGCGCCAGCGCCGCAGCAGCTCGGCGGGCGGGGCGGCCGCGGCCTCCTCGGCGCCCTCGTCCACGAAGGTGGCGACGCGCGGGGCCGCCTCGGTGAGCATTCGGGCGAAACCGTCCGGGTCGGTGGCGGAGCGCGTGGCGACCTCGTCGGTCCAGGCCAGGTGGCCGACCTGGTGCGCGATGGTCCAGCCGGGCGCGGGGGTTGGGAGCCGCCAGCCTTCCGCGTCGAGCGGCGCGACCAGGCGTTCCAGCTCGGCGGATTCATCGGCGAAGTCGGCGAGCAGCGCGTCCAGGTCGGCCATGCGACCCAGCATCGCAGCGCCCGCCGATAAAGACAAGCGCACGTGCTTGTTTATCTCACCAGCCGAACAGGATCAGGTGGATCGCGCCGACGCCGAGCCCGAGCACCGCGCCGTGCAGGTACAGCAGCCAGGCGTCCTGCTCCACCGAGGCGTAGAACATCTCCATGAACTCGCCCGGGCTCATCAGCACCAGCTTGCGCGCGGCGAACTCGTCGATCTTGTCCGCCTGCTCGCGGGCGAACTCCGTGTCCTCCACCAGCGTCGGTGCCAGCCCGACCGCCGCGCCCGCCGCGGTGACCTTGAGGTTGTCGAACTGCTTGCGCCCGAACGCCGCGCGCACCACCGAGGTGGTGCGGCCGAGCTGCCGGTTGATCTCCTCGGCGATCAACCGCTCCAGCAGCTGCCTGGTCTTGTCGCCGTTCGGGCCGTCGAGCAGCTCGGCGGAGAGGTTCGGCAGGGTGAGCACCTGGTAGGCCAGGATGTGCGCGAGGTCGACGGCGGCCTGCGGCTGCCGCTTGGCCAGCAGCGCCTGCCGCCACAGGTACCGGTAGCGCGGCTGCGGCTCGCCCGGCTCGAAGACCATCTTCACCGCGATCATGTTCACCACGACGCCGATCGCGGCGGAGGCGAGCAGGACCACCGCCCAGGCCGGGATCGCGCTGATCACCGGCAGCGTCCGGTGCAGGTGCAGGTAGAGCGCGAGCAGCAGCCCGAACGGCGCGCCGAGCAGCCCGATCTTCACCATGAAGCGCAGCTCCGGCGCCGCGATGGTGGTGGTCAGGTCCTTGAGGATGGTCGGGTTCTGCCGCAGGTAGCGGATGACGAAGCTCTTGATGTCGATCAGCTGGTCGACATTGTCGCCGAGCGATTCGAAGGCCCGCCTGCACAGTGCGGGCAGCTCCCGGTCCACCCGCTGGTAGAGCAGCTGCCTCACCGCGCGCGGCAGGCTGCGCCAGAGCTCCGGATTCTCCCGCTCCATCAGCTCGTCGACCAGCGGCTCGACCTGCTCGCGCGCGAGCACCGCGATGTAGTCGGCGATGCCGTCCAGGTCCAGCTCGCGGATGAAATCCTTCGGGCTGCCGATCCGCATGATCGCCATGTCCACGCAGATGCTGGCCATCTTCTCCGCGCGGGCCGGGATGAAGCCCTGGAAGCCGAGCCGCTTGCCGTCGCCGGAGAAGGTCGGGAGCACCTGTACCCGGCGCGGGAAGTACGGGTAGAGCACCGAGAGCCCTGGAATCCGCACGCCGCGGAACTGCAGCGGCCAGAAGAGCATGAGCACGCCGGTCCAGTTCGTCAGCCATCCGGCCAGCCCGGCGAAGATCGGGAAGGTGATCAGCTCGACCACGAATTTCGACTGCCCGGTGAGTTCTTCCCAGTCGATGAAGAGCCCGGAGGCGAGAGCAGTCACGGCGCGATCCCCCTCGGTCCTGCCGGGTGGTGAGATATCAGGGCCCCAACATTCTCATTGCGCTCGAACCGGTGTCAACGCGCCACGACACCGCCGGATGAAGGAGAACCCCGTGCCGATTCAGACCGTCGACATCACCACCCCGGACGGCACCGCGGACGCGCTGTTCGTCCACCCCGGCTCCGCCACGCACCCCGGCGTGCTGCTCTTCCCGGACGCCTTCGGCCCGCGCCCCGCGCTCATCGAGATCGCCGAGGCCGTCTCCGCCCGCGGCTACGCCGTGCTGGTGCCGAACCTCTTCTACCGCGCCGGGCGCGCGCCGGTGGTCGAGCTGCCCGCCGTCGTCGATCCGAGCAACCGGCACAGGGTCTTCGACCGCATCCGCCCGCTGATGGAGCAGCTCACCCCCGAGCTCGCGCTCCGCGACGCGGGCGCCCACCTGGACTGGCTGGCCGCCGCGCCCGAGGTGGCGGCGGGGCCGGTCGGGCTCACCGGCTACTGCATGGGAGCCGCGCTGGTGCTGCACACCGCCGCCGCCTACCCGGATCGGGTCGCCGCCGGGGCCGGGTTCCACGGCGGCAGGCTGGCGAGCGACGCCGCCGACAGCCCGCACCTGGGCGCCGACCGGATCACCGCCGAGCTGTACTTCGGCCACGCCGACAACGATCCCTCGCTGCCCCCGGAGCAGATCGAGCGGCTGAACAAGGCGCTGGACGCGGCCGGGGTGCGCTACCGGGCCGAGGTCTACGCGGGCGCCGCGCACGGCTTCACCCAGCGCGACCTGGCCAGCTACGACGCCGCGGCGGACGCGCGGCACCTGCGCGAGCTCGGGGCGCTGCTCGATCGCGCACTGCGGTGAGTTCGGCGCACCGCGAGCCCGGCTTCGCCCTCGGCGAACACCGGATCGGTCCGGAACAAAGGTCGGCCCCCCTGGGTTGAGTGGGCGTAGCTCAACTTTCAGAAGGGTCGTTATCGTGACTACACCTCGGAACCTGCCGGTGCTGTTCCTGACCGATCCGATCGTGCTGCCGGGCATGGTCGTGCCCATCGAACTGGACGAATCGGCGCAGGCGGCGATCGATGCCGCGCGCGCCGCGAAGGAAGGCCAGGTGCTGGTGGCACCGCGGCTGGACGAGGGGTATGCGACGTACGGCGTCGTTGCCACCGTCGAACAGGTCGGCAGGTTGCGCGGGGGCGCGCCCGCCGCGGTGCTGAAGGCCGAGCGCCGCGCCCGGATCGGGCACGGGGTGACCGGGCCCGGTGCCGCGCTCTGGGTGGAGGCCGAGCCGGTGGAACTTCCGCAGGCGGACGGCCGTACCAGGGAGCTGGCCGACGAATACAAGAAGCTCGTGGTCTCGGTGCTGCAGCGGCGCGAGGCCTGGCAGATCATCGACGCGGTGAACCAGCTGACCGAGCCCTCCGAGATCGCCGACACCGCGGGCTACGCCTCCTACCTGACCGGCGAGCAGAAGCGCGAGATGCTGGAGACCCCGGACCCGGCGGCCCGGCTGACCAGGCTCATCGAGTGGACCCGCGCGCACATCGCCGAGGCCGAGGTCACCGAGAAGATCGGGGACGAGGTCAGGGAGAACCTGGAGAAGACGCAGCGCGAGTTCCTGCTGCGCCAGCAGCTGAACGCCATCCGTAAGGAGCTGGGCGAGGACGAGCCGGACGGCGCGGACGACTACCGCACCCGGGTCGAGGGCGCCGAGCTCCCGGACGAGGTGCGCGAGGCCGCGCTGCGCGAGGTCGGCAGGCTGGAGCGGGCAGGCGACCAGAGCCCGGAGTCGGGTTGGATCCGCACCTGGCTGGACACCGTGCTCGACCTGCCGTGGACCGCGCGGACCACGGACAACACCGACGTCACCGCCGCCCGCGCGGTGCTGGACGCCGACCACCACGGCCTGGACGAGGTCAAGGACCGGATGGTCGAGTACCTGGCGGTCCGCGCCAGGCGTGCCGCGCGCGGGCTCGAGGTGGTCGGTGGCCGCGGCTCGGGCGCGGTGCTGGTGCTGGTCGGCCCGCCCGGTGTCGGCAAGACCTCGCTCGGCGAGTCGGTGGCGCGGGCGCTGGGCCGGAAGTTCGTCCGGGTCGCGCTCGGCGGGGTCAGGGACGAGGCGGAGATCCGCGGGCACCGGCGCACCTACGTCGGCGCGCTGCCCGGCCGGATCGTGCGCGCCATGAAGGAGGCCGGGTCGATGAACCCGGTGGTGCTGCTGGACGAGATCGACAAGGTCGGCTCGGACTACCGGGGCGACCCGGCGGCCGCGCTGCTCGAGGTGCTCGACCCCGCGCAGAACCACACCTTCCGCGACCACTACCTCGACCTGGATCTCGACCTCTCCGACGTGCTGTTCGTCGCGACGGCCAATGTCATGGACACCATCCCCGGCCCGCTGCTCGACCGCATGGAGCTGATCACGGTCGACGGCTACACCGAGGACGACAAGGTCGCCATCGCGCGCGACTTCCTGGTGCCGCGACAGCTGGAGCGCAACGCCCTGACCGGTGACGAGGTGACGATCACCGACGCGGCGCTGCGCGAGATGGCGGCGAACTACACCCGCGAGGCAGGCGTCCGCCAGCTGGAGCGGCTGATCGCGAAGGGGCTGCGCAAGGCGGCCACCAAGCTCTCGGCCGACGGCTCCGGGCCGTTGACCATCGGGCTCGGCGAGCTGAAGGAGTACCTGGGCAGGCCGCGCTTCACCCCGGACTCCATGGAGCGCACCTCGGTGCCGGGCGTGGCGACCGGGCTCGCGGTCACCGGCGCTGGCGGCGACGTGCTCTACATCGAGGCCAACTCGGCCGATGGCGAGCGCTCGCTGACGCTGACCGGGCAGCTCGGCGACGTCATGAAGGAATCCGCGCAGATCGCGCTGACCTACGTGCGCTCGCACCTGGCCGAGATCGGGATCGAGCCCGCGGTGCTGGATCGCAACATCCACATCCACTTCCCGGCGGGCGCGGTGCCGAAGGACGGGCCGTCGGCGGGCGTCACCATGGTGACGGCGCTGGTCTCGCTGGCGCTGGGCCGGAATGTGCGCGGTGACGTCGGGATGACCGGCGAGGTCACGCTGAACGGCCGGGTGCTGCCGATCGGCGGGGTGAAGCAGAAGCTGCTCGCCGCGCAGCGGGCCGGGCTGAAGACGGTCTTCATCCCGGCCCGCAACGAGCCCGACCTGGACGAGGTCCCCGCCGACGTGCTCGAGGCGCTGGACGTGCGCCCGGTCGCGGACGTGGCGGAGATCCTCGGCTACGCCATCGAGCCGGTCGCCGAACCGGCGCTGGACGGTCCGGCCTTCGCCGCCACCGCCTGATCCCGGAGCCGGAGAGACCGGGCCACCCCTCGTGGCCCGGTCTCTTCCGGTGTCGGGGAGGTCGCCCGCGGGTCCGGGCGTGCGTACCCGGCGACGGCCGCGGCTCAGCCGAGTTCGCGCTCGACCGCCCTGGTCGTCCCCTGCGCGACCGCGCAGAGCACCGGCTCTGCGCCCCCGTCCTCGCTGCGGATCTCGCAGTGCACCACCGCTTGCCGCCGGGTGGCCCCGGTGACCCGCGCCTCCGCGCGCAACCGCGTCCCGGCCGCCGGGCGCAGGTAGGTGATGCTGAATCCGCCGGTCAGCACATTCGAGCCGAGCACGGTGCCCGCCGCGAAGGTCAGCGCGTTGTCCGCCAGGTACGCGAGCACCCCGCCGTGCACGAAGCCGAACTGCTGCCCGAGTTCAGGGCGGATCGGGATGGCGAGGCTGGCGACGCCGTCGCCGAAGGCGAGCAGTTCGGTGCCGATGAGCCGCGCGAAGGGCTGGCGGTCCAGCACCTCGCGCGCGGAGGTGGCATCGAGTACGACCATGGTTGCTCCGATCAATCCGGGTTCTGCAGGGTGAGCCATGCGGCGGCGGCGAGTTCGCCGGCGACCTCGGCAGGCGGCCGGCGGACGGCCCCGGCCAGCCAGTGCCGCGCGTACTCCTGGGCCGGCCCGAGCCAGAGCGCGTAGAGCAGGTCGAACTCCAGCTCGCGGACCGCCCCGTACCCGGCGTGCGTGCGCCACCAGCGGACGACGTCGAGCAGGAACTCCCGATTTCCCTCCTGTTCCTTCGCTCCGGCGGGCGCCGCGCCGAACAGCACCGCCGCCCGCGCCGGTTGCTCGGTGACCCACTCCAGGTGCGCGCGCACCCCGGCGGTCACCCCGCCGCGCGCATCCGTGCTCGCCAGCACCGCCTGCCGGAATCGGGCCTGGAAATCGGCGAGCGCAGCGCTCCAGACCTGCCGGTAGAGCTCGGCCTTGTCCGGGAAGTGGTGGTACAGCGCGCCGACGCTTGCCCCCGCCGCCTCCCGGATCTGGGCCAGCGTCGTCTCCAGCACGCCCCGCTCGGCGAACTGCTGCTCCGCGGCGAGCAGCAACCGATCTCGAATCCGCACAACCAGAATAATATTCTGTCCGACCCCGGAAACGCCAGGTGTGCGGTAAGACGGGGTGGTGGCCCGATGGCTGTTGCACGTCGACCTCGATCAGTTCCAGGCGGCGGTGGAGTTCCGCCGCCACCCGGAGCTGCGCGGCCTCCCGGTGATCGTCGGCGGCAACGGCGACCCGGACGAGCCGCGCAAGGTGGTCACCTGCGCCTCCTACCCGGCGCGGGCCTTCGGTGTGCGGGCCGGGATGGCGCTGCGCAGCGCGCGGCGCAAGTGCCCCGGCGGCGTCTTCCTCGCGCTCGACCCGCCCGCCTACGACGAGGCATCCGACGAGGTCATGGCGGTGCTGCGCGGCTTCCCCGGCCGGGTCGAGGTCTGGGGCTGGGACGAGGCCTTCCTCGCCGCCGACACCGACGACCCGGAGGCGCTCGCCGCCGCGATCCGCGCCGCCATCGCGGAACTGGAGCTCGGCTGCTCGATCGGGATCGGCGACAACAAGCTCACCGCCAAGCTCGCCACCGGATTCGCCAAGTCGATCGGCAAGGCGTCGGCGGCCAACCCCGGCGCCGAGCCGGAGCACCGCGCAGGCGCCGCCACCGGCACCTTCCGGCTCACCGCCGGCAACTGGGTCGAGGTCATGGGGCAGCGGCCCACCGACGCGCTCTGGGGCGTCGGCCGCCGGATCGCGGCGCGCATGGCCGCGCTCGGCATCGAGACGGTCGCCGACCTCATGGCCGCCGACCGGGACCGGCTGGCCGCGGAGTTCGGCCCGAACACCGGCCCCTACCTGCTGGCACTCGGCAACGGCCGGGGCGACACCGAGGTCAGCACCGAGCCGAGGGCCGCGGTGGGGCGCAGCAGGTCGGAGACCTTCCCGGCCGACCTGACCGATCCGGTGGAGATCCGAGCCCAGGTCGCGCGGCTCGCCACCGCGCTGGCCGAGGAGCTGGCGGCGGCGGGCCGGGTCAGCACCAGGGTCTCGGTCACCGTGCGGACCAGCAGCTTCTTCACCCGCAGCAAACAGCGCAAACTGGCGGTGCCGAGCGCCGATGTCGCGCTCATCGCGGAGACCGCGGTGGCGGTGCTGGACCGGTTCGAGCTGGACCGTCCGGTGCGGCTGCTCGGGGTGCGCCTGGAACTCGTTCCCGCCTGAGCCCCTCGTATGCTTCCGCCATGACCTTCTCGGCGATGGTGGCCAACGCTTCGGACGGTGCGATCGTCCTCTCCAGGGAGGAGGTCGGCGACGACTTCCTCGGGGACGGCGAGGTGACGATCGAGGTGCACTACTCGAGCGCCAACTACAAGGACGCCCTTGCCATCACGCCGCGCGGCGGGGTGGTGCGGCAGTACCCGATCGTGCCAGGGATCGACCTGGCCGGCGAGGTCGTCGCCTCGGACGACGAGGCCTTCGCGCCCGGCGACCAGGTGATCGCGCACGGCTACGAACTCGGTGTCTCGCGCAACGGCGGCTTCGCCGAGCTGGCCCGGGTGCCCGCCGACTGGGTCGTGAAGCTGGACGGGCTGAGCACGCGGGACGCCGCCGCCATCGGCACCGCCGGCTTCACCGCCGCGCTCAGCGTGCGCGCCCTGCTCGACAACGGCCTCACCCCGGACGACGGCGCGGTGCTCGTCACCGGCGCGACCGGCGGGGTCGGCGGGATCGCGATCGACATCCTCGGTGGGCTCGGCTTCGAGGTCATCGCCTCCACCGGCAAGACCGACGCCGACGACCTGCTCGCCGAGCTCGGCGCCGACGAGGTGATCGGCAGGCTCCCCGAGGACCCGGAGGCCAAGCCGCGCCCGCTCACCTCGGCGCGCTGGGCGGGCGCCGTCGACAGCGTCGGCGGCGCCTCGCTCGCGTACATCCTGAGCGCCATCGGGTACGGCGGTGTGGTCGCGGCCAGCGGGCTGACCGGCGGGCCAGGGGTGCCGACCACGGTCATGCCGTTCATCCTGCGCGCCGTCTCGCTGCTCGGCATCGACTCGGTGAACCTGCCGATCGAGCACCGCAGGGAGATCTGGGCCCAGCTCGGCGGCGAACTCCGCCCGCGGCACCTGTCCGCCCTCACCGACGTCGCCCCCATCACCGACGCCGAGCAGGTCCTCCGCTCGATCCAGGACGGAACCCACCGGGGCCGCACGGTCTTCGCTGTCGAGTTCTGAGCCGGACCGCCCGCCCGCCGCGGTCAGTTCACGCTGACGACCTCGTCCGCGAACTGCGTGCGGTACAGCTCGGCGTAACGACCCTCGGCGGCCAGCAACCGCTGGTGCGTTCCCCGCTCCACCACCCGCCCGTGCTCGAGCACCACGATCTCGTCGGCGGCGCGAATGGTGGAGAGCCGGTGCGCGATCACGATCGCGGTGCGCCCCTCGAGGGCCTCGGTCAGCGCCTCCTGGACGGCCGCCTCCGAGGTGGAGTCCAGCGAGGCGGTGGCCTCGTCGAGGATGACCACGCGCGGCTGCTTGAGCAGCAGCCGCGCGATCGTGAGCCGCTGCCGCTCGCCACCGGAGAGCCGGTACCCACGCTCGCCGACCACCGTGTCCAGCCGGTCCGGCAGCGACTCCACCAGTTCGAGCAGCCGCGCCCGGGTGAGCGCTGACCACAGCTCGTCCTCGCTCGCCTCCGGCCTGGCCAGCAGCAGGTTGGCCCGGATGGTCTCGTGGAACAGGTGCCCGTCCTGGGTCACCAGCCCGACGGTGTCCCGGATCGAGGTGGTGCTCAGCTCCCTGATGTCCACCCCGTTCAGCCGGACGGCACCGGAATCCACGTCGTAGAGCCGCGAAACCAGCTGCGCGATCGTCGACTTACCCGCCCCCGACGAGCCCACCAGCGCGACCATCCGCCCCGGCTCGGCCCGCAGCGAGACCCCGTGCAGCACCGGGACGCCGCCCCTGCTGTCCAGCGTCGCCACCTCTTCCAGCGAGGCCAGCGACACCTTGTCCGCCGACGGGTAGCCGAACCCGACCCCGTCCAGCTCCACCGCGACCGGCCCGTCGGGCACCGGCACCGCGCCGGGTGCGTCCTCGATGAGCGGTGTCAGGTCCAGCACCTCGAAGACCCGCTCGAAGCTCACCAGCGCGGACATGATCTCCATCCGCGCGCTGGCCAGCGCGGTGAGCGGCGAGTACAGCCTGGTCAGCAGCAGCGAGAGCGCGACCACCGCGCCCGCGTCCAGCTGCCCGCGCAGCGCGTACCAGCCGCCGAGCCCGTAGACCAGTGCCACCGCCAGCGCCGAGACCAGCGTGAGCGCGGTGACGAAGACGGTCTGCAGCATGGCCGTGCGCACCCCGATGTCGCGCACCCGCTCGGCCCGCACCGCGAACTCCGCCGACTCCTGCTCCGGCCGCCCGAACAGCTTGACCAGCGTCGCCCCCGGCGCCGAGAACCGCTCCGTCATCTGCGTGCTCATGGCGGCGTTCAGATCCGCGGCCTCGCGCTGAATCCCGGCCAGCTTCGTGCCCATCCGGCGCGCAGGCAGCACGAACACCGGCAGCAGCAGCAGCGCGAGCAGCGTGATCTGCCAGGAGATCCCGATCATCACCACCAGCGTGAGCCCGAGCGTCACCAGGTTGGTGACCACGCCGGAGAGGGTGTCGCTGAAGGCCCGCTGCGCGCCGATCACATCGTTGTTCAACCGGCTCACCAGCGCGCCGGTGCGGGTTCGGGTGAAGAAGGCGACCGGCATCTTCTGCACGTGGTCGAAGACGGCGGTCCGCAGATCCAGGATCAACCCCTCGCCGATCCCGGCCGAGAGCCGCCGCACCACCAACCCGAGCCCGGCATCGACCACCGCCAGCGCGCCGATCACCAGCGCCACCGTGACGACGACCCGCGCCGCCGCCCCGCCGACGATGTCGTTCACCACCCGCCCGGCCAGCACCGGCGTCGCCACCGAGATCAGCGCCGAGAGCACGCTGAACCCGAGGAACAGCCCGATCCTGCGCCGATGCGGCGTGGCGAACCGCAGAATGCGCGCCGCCGTCGTCCGCCGGAACGGCCGCCGCTCGTCCGGCGCGCTCATCTGCCGGTACATCTGGCTCCACGCCACGGATTCGATGCTCATCCGATCGCTCCTCTCCCACTCGGAGCCCATTGGACTCCGGGCCACCGACACTAAGACCTCAACAAAGGTTGAGAGCAAGCCATTTCCGGCCGGGCCTACCCTGGTGCAGGTGAAAGGACGGCCGGACGAGCCAGAACTCATCGCTCGGGCGCTCGCCGCGCGGGTGCGCGGCGAGGTGGACGGGTCGGCGCGGCGGCGGGCCGAGTACTCCTCGGACGCCTCGAACTACCGGGTGCCGCCGACGGCCGTCGTCTTCCCCCGCGACGACGCGGATGTGGCGGCGGCGCTGGCGTTCGCCGCGGAGCACGGGCTGCCGCTGACGGCGCGGGGCGCGGGGACGTCGGTGGCGGGGAATGCGGTCGGCACCGGGCTGGTGCTGGATTTCAGCAGGCACATGCAGGCCATCGGGCCGATCGATCCGGACGGCGGGCAGGTCACGGTGCAGCCGGGCGTGGTGCTGGGGCGGTTGCAGCGCGCGGCCGCGCGGCACGGCCTCCGCTTCGGCCCCGACCCCTCCACACAGAGCCGCTGCACGCTCGGCGGCATGATCGGCAACAACGCCTGCGGCCCGCGCGCGGTGGCCTGGGGCCGCACCGCGGACAACGTGCGCACGCTGCGGATTCTGGACGGCACCGGCGCGGAGCGGCTGCTCGGCACCGACCTCGCGGTGCTCCCCGGGCTGCCGGAGTTCACCCGGGCACACCTGGCGCTGCTCCGCACCGATCTGGGCCGCTTCGACCGCCAGGCCTCGGGGTACGGGCTGGAACACCTGCTCCCGGAGCGCGGCTCGGCGGTCGCGCGGGCCTTCGTCGGCAGCGAGGGCACCTGCGGGATCCTGCTCGACGCCACCGTCGACCTGGTCCCGTTGCCCGGCGCGACCGTACTCACCGTGCTCGGGTACCCGGATATGGCCACCGCCGCCGACGACGTCGCCGCCGTGCTCGCCGTCCGGCCGACCGCGGTCGAGGGGATCGATGCCAGGCTGGTCGACGTGGTGCGCGCCGAGCGCGGCACCGTGCCCGAGCTGCCGCGCGGCGGCGCCTGGCTCTTCGTCGAGACCAGCGGCGACACCGCGGATTCCGCCCGCGAGGCCGCGCGCGAACTCTGCCGCGCCGCCGGTGCGGTCGACAGCACGATCGTCACCGACCGCACCGCCACCGCCGCGCTCTGGCAGATCCGCGCCGACGGCGCCGGGCTCGCGGGCCGCTCCCCCGACGGCAAGCCGGCCTGGCCGGGCTGGGAGGACGCCGCCGTCCCGCCCGAGCGGCTCGGCGCCTACCTGCGCGAATTCGGCGCGCTCACCGCCGAGCACGGCGTGGACGGGCTGCTCTACGGGCACATCGGCGACGGCTGCATCCACGTCCGGCTCGACCTGCCGATCGCCGAGGCACCGCGCCGCTTCCGCGCCTTCCTGCTCGACGCCGCCGATCTGGTTGTCCGGCACGGCGGTTCGCTCTCCGGCGAGCACGGCGACGGCCGGGCCCGCTCGGAGCTGCTCGCGCGCATGTACTCCCCCGCCGTGCTCGAGGCATTCGGCGAGTTCAAGGCGCTTTTCGACCCGGGCGGGGTGCTCAATCCCGGAGTGCTGGTCGCGCCGAGCCCGATCGACGCCGACCTGCGGGTGGCCGGGCTGACGCCGGTGCCTGCGCGCGGGATCGCGTTGCCCGGAGACGGCGGCGACCTGGCCACGGCCGTGCACCGCTGCGTCGGGGTCGGGTCGTGCCGCGCGGACTCCGGCGGCTTCATGTGCCCCTCGTTCCGCGCCACCGCGGACGAGAAGGACAGCACCCGCGGCCGCGCGCGGGTGCTGCAGGAGGTGGTGCGCGGCGCGCTCCCGATCACCGGCCCGGAGGTGCACGAGTCGCTCGACCTGTGCCTCTCCTGTCGCGCCTGCGCGAACGACTGCCCGGCCGGGGTGGACATGGCGACCTACAAATCCGAAGTCCTATACCGCAGGTACCAGGGGAAACTGCGCCCGATCGACCACTACACGCTGGGCGGGCTGCCGCGCTGGCTTGCCCTCGCGGGCCGCGTGCCGCGGCTGGCGAACGCACTCGCAGGCATCGGCCCGCTGCGCCGAATCGGCCTGCGCGCCGCCGGAATCGACCCGCGCCGCCGGATCCCCGCGCTGGCCGAGCGGCGGGTGGACCGCGCACGGCGCGGCACCGGCACCGGCACCGAGGTACTGCTCTGGATCGACACCTTCACCGATGCCTTCGACCCGGCCATCGCCACCGCCGCCATCGGACTGCTGGAATCGCTCGGCTACCGGGTGCGGCTCCCGGAGCGCCGCGTCTGCTGCGGGCTGACCTGGATCACCACCGGCCGGCTCGACACCGCCCGCACCCGGCTCCTGGACACGCTCGACGAACTGGAAACACACATCCGGGCGGGCGGCCAGGTGGTCGGGCTGGAGCCCTCCTGCACCGCCGCACTCCGCGCCGACCTGCCTGAACTCCTCCCGGACGACCCGCGCGCGGCCCCCACCGCCGCCGCGGTGCGCACTCTCGCCGAATTCCTGCTCGCGCACCCGGAGTGGACCCCGCCACGCCGGGACGGCCGAACCGTGGTGGTGCAACCGCACTGTCATCAGTACGCCACCGCGGGCTTCGCGGCAGATCGCCAGATATTAGCCGCAATGGGTGTGCAGCTCCACGAGATCAGTGGCTGCTGCGGCCTCGCCGGCAATTTCGGAATGCAGGCCGGGCATTTCGACATTTCCGTCGCCATCGCCGGAAACGGATTGCTCCCGGCCCTGGAGGCGGCCCCGGCCGACGCGATCCTGCTCGCCGACGGCTTCTCCTGCCGGACCCAGGCCGCGGAGCTGGCGGGGGGCGAAGCCTGCCACCTGGCCCAGTTCCTCTGGGAACACTGAGCACGGCGCCGGCCCCCCGCTGCGGTGGGGAGCCGACGCCGGTCTCAGCTCCCGAAGGGGAGGGTGCCGGGCTGAATGTGGTAGCCGGAGCTACCCGCGGCGAAGCCGCCGACGCCGTCGAGCAGGAAATTGAGCAGGTTCGTGATCATCGCGCATAACCCTTCGTGAACCGACTGCCGGTAGTTTGCCGATCACGTCGATATCGTCGAAGTCACACGCGGCGTTACCGATCGGCGCGAATACGGCGACAGATCACAGCACGATCACCGCGAGCCGGGACCGGTCGCCTTGCCGAGCAGCGCGACCAGGCGCCGCACCTCGGCTTCGGTCAGCGCGGTGCCGGGGAAGAAGACCTGCCGGTTGACCAGGCCGTCCAGCGTGATGACGCAGAGCTCGGCGGCCGAGGTGGTCATCTCCAGCCCGGAATCGGCGAGCCCCTGCCTGACCAGCGAGACGAAGGCGGCGCGGTTGTCGTCGAAGTGCCTGCGCAGCTCCTCGTCGGTGCGCGCCTCGGCGAGCAGGTGGTGCCTGGCGACCACCCGGTACCTGGCCGCCGGCGCGGTCATCTCGGTGATCACCGCGACCGCGACGGTGAAGAGCGCGCGCGGGTGCGGCTCCCAGAAGTGCCTGGCCGCGATCCGCATGTCCTGTTCGAAGAGCTCGTCGGCCGCCATCTGCAGTAGGCGCAGCCGATTCGGCGCGTGGTAGTTGACCGATCCGGGCGGAAGTTCGGCGGCGGCGTCGACATTGCGATGGGTCAGTTTTCGAGGGCCCTGCTCGCCGAGCACGCGCAACGCGGCCTCGGCGATTCGCGCACGCCGTTCTGCGGAGTCCTGGCGTGGCCGTCGAGCGGAAACCATGATTCCGGAATTTACCCGGCACTGCCGGCTTCCACAGATGTCCGGAGTCCACCCCGCGGACCGCCCGCGCGCTCGGTGCCGGGGTATGGCGGCAGGCGCGCTCGGAGAGGGCCGCGCGGGTGCCGTCGCGCCGGGCCGCGCACAATGGTCCGGTGCGACGGCAAGCCGGGGTGACCAGGGGTGATCATCGTCGCGCGCCCGCCACGGCGGCCGGATCGACCCGCACCGTCGGCACCGACCGCCCGTTCGACCTCGGCACCACCCTCGCCCCCCTCTCCCGCGGCACGGGCGACCCCTGCCACCGCGTCACCCCCGACGGTGCGCACTGGCACGCCTCCCGCCTCCCCACCGGCCCGGTCACCTACCGCCTCCACCAGGCGAGCCGTACCGCCGTGCGGGCGACGGCGTGGGGCCCCGGCGCCGACGAGTTCCTGACCGGTCTCGAGCACATGCTCTGCCTGGACGAGTGTGTCGACGCCTTCACCCCGGAGCACCCCAAGATCGCCGAGGCGCACCGCCGCCACCCGGGCCTGCGCATGCTCCGCACCGGCCTGGTGTTCGAGGCGCTGGTCCCGGCGATCCTGGAGCAGAAGGTGCACACCATCTCCGCCCGCCGCTCCTGGCGCGCCCTGGTCCGCCGCTACGGCGAGCCTGCCCCCGGCACCGGCGACCTCCTGCTCCCGCCCGCACCGGAGACCTGGCAACACATCCCCTCCTGGGCCTACCACCAGGCGAATGTCGGCCCGCAGCGGTCGGCCACCATCGTCCGCGCCGCCCGCTCCGCCGCCGCCGTCGACCGCACCGCGGCCCTCGACCCCGCCGCGGCGGGCGAAAGACTGCGCAGCCTCCCCGGAATCGGCGTCTGGACCGTCGCCGAGGTCGCCCAGCGCGCCTACGGCGACCCGGACGCGCTCTCGATCGGCGACTACCACCTCGCCGCCGTCGTCGGCTGGACCCTGCTCGGCCGCCCGCTCGACGACGCGGGCATGGTCGAGTACCTCGAACCGCTACGCCCGCACCGCTACCGCGCGGTCCGGCTGCTGGAGATCAGCGGCCAGGCACACCGCCCCAAGTTCGCCCCGCGCAGCCCGCTCACCGACCACACCTGGCACTAGGAGGGAAGGGCGCGCGCTTCGAGGACACAGCGCCCGGCCTCGACCAGGGTGCGCCGCGCCCGTCTGCGCGCCAGGCACTCGTCGACGGTGCAGTCCAGGTGCAGCTGCATGGCGGTGTGCGCCTGCTCCGGCGTCAGCGGGCCGGGGTCGGCGGCGCAGGTGTAGAGAGCCGCGAGGCGCGGATTGAAATCGGTCAACGACACGGTCACCTCCGGTTCGAGGGGGCACGGCACACATCTAGCACACCAGTGAAATGCCGAGTAGATGTCGGATATCGGCGCACTGCGCTGGTATTCCGCGAATTCCCAGCACAGAATCCGCTCCGTAGGGGAAAAATATCCGTAGTGGACGAGGGTCCCGGGGCACTGCCGAGATGCGACAAGCACGGAACGGAGTGTGTGGGGTGGCGACGAGACCGGCGGGGGTGGGGCGCGCGGAGCGGTATCCGGCGCCGGAACGGGTGGTTGCGCAGCACGATTCGTCGACGCTGCCGCGCAGGCAGCTCGGCAGGCACCTGCGCGAGTGGCGCACGCGGGCGGGGTTGACCATCGCGGAAGCGGCGCGGCTGATGGAGTGGGGCGCGACCACGCTGCAGCGGCTGGAGAAGGGACAGGCGGACCGGATCCGCACCATCGACATCCGCGAGCTGTGCCGGGTCTACGGCATCCCGGACGAGATCGCCTTCGGGCTGGAGGGGCTGGCCAGGCAGACCGCGGACACGCACTGGTGGCACGCCTTCGGTGAGCTCATTCCGGAGCACTTCGAGGTGTACCGCGGGGTGGAGGCGTCGGCGCGGCACCTCAGCACGTACCAGCCGGACCTGGTGCCGGTGCTCTTCCGCACCGCGGAGTACCTGCGCGCGCTGGCAGGCGGCGCCGAGGAGAAGGTGCAGCGCACGCTGCGCGGGCAGAGCCTGATCACCAGGAAGTCGCTGCCCGCGACGGTCGACGCGGTGCTGCACGAATCGGTGCTGCGCAGGCTGGTCGGCGGGCCGCGGGTGATGGCGGCCCAGCTGCGGCACCTGGCCGATCTGAGCACGAGGGCCAATGTCCGGCTGCGGGTGCTCCCGTTCGCGGCGGGGGCGCCGGTGGGCGGGACGGTGGCGCCGTTCACCCTGCTCGATTTCGGCGCGGACCGCAGGGGCAGGTCGATCGAGCCGCCGGTGGTGTACACCGAAGGGCTCACCGGCGGACTGTATCTGGAGTCCGAGCGCGACATCCGGCGGTACGATGCGGCGCACGAGTGCCTGCGCGGCTCGGCGCTCGACATCCCATCCAGCCGGAACCTGCTGCGGCGGGTAGCGAAGGAGTACGCGGCATGAGTATCGGCGAGGGCGCGCAGGTCGACATCACGGGCGCGCGCTGGCAGTCGGCCTCGGGCACGACGCCGGAGAGCGAAGCCGTTGTCGAGGTGGCATTCCTGGCCGAGGGGCACGTCGCGCTGCGCGACGGCCGCGACCCGCACGGCTCGGTGCTGATCTTCACGCCGGGCGAGTGGGACGCCTTCACCGCGGGCGTGCAGGACGGCGAGTTCGACCCGCCGAGCTGACACTGCCGGTTTGCCCGGAAAGCCGTTCGGGTACCCCTGTCTTCATGGACCGTGGGTTGAAGAATTCCCCACCCCGGTACCGGACGCCGCATCCCCGCTACTGGGTGGAGTGGTTGATCGTGGGACTGCTGGTGGCCGTGGCATCGGTGGGCGTATTCGTGCTCACCGGTTCGTTGTTCTCCGCGCTCTTCGTGGGTGCGCTGGTGTGGGCGGTGGCCGTCGGGGTGGTCGCGCTGCTGTAGCGCGACCACCCCGCGCTCAGCGGCGGAAGAGCTTGTTCCCGAGCCAGACGATCGGGTCGTACCGCCGGTCGACCACGCGCTCCTTCATCGGGATGAGCGCGTTGTCGGTGATCGCGATGTGCTCCGGGCACACCTCGGAGCAGCACTTGGTGATGTTGCAGTACCCGAGGCCGTGTTCCTCCTGCGCCAGATCCCGCCGGTCGGCTACGTCCAGCGGGTGCATCTCCAGCTCCGCGATCCGCATGAGGTAGCGCGGCCCGGCGAACGCCGCCTTGTTCTCCTCGTGGTCACGCACCACGTGGCAGGTGTCCTGACAGAGGAAGCACTCGATGCACTTGCGGAACTCCTGCGAGCGCTCGACGTCCACCTGCTTCATCCGGTAGTCGCCGGGCTTCAGATCCGCGGGCGGCGTGAACGAGGGGATCTGCCTGGCCTTCTCGTAGTTGAACGAGACATCGGTGACCAGGTCCTTGATCACCGGGAAGGTGCGCATCGGGGTCACCGTGATGACCTCGTCCTCGGTGAAGGTCGACATCCGGCACATGCAGAGCAGCTTCGGCCTGCCGTTCACCTCGGCCGAGCAGCTGCCGCACTTGCCCGCCTTGCAGTTCCAGCGCACCGCGAGGTCGGGGGCCTGGGTGGCCTGCAGCCGGTGGATGATGTCGAGCACCACCTCGCCCTCGTTCACCGCGACGGTGAAGTCGCGTAGCTCGCCGCCGTCGGTGTCACCGCGCCACACGCGGAATTGGGCGTCGTATCCCATGTCAGGCCTCGCCTTCCGGGGCAGGGCGCGCGTTCTCCGGGTGTCCCGCCAGTTCGATTCCCTTGTAGTACTTCTCCAGCTCGGAGACCTCGAAGAGCGCGAGCAGATCCGCCCGCATGGGCTCCTGGTCGGCCGGGCGCACGGCCACGCCGGGCACGGTGGCGCCGCGGTCGTCGCCGTCGAGTTCGCAGACCAGGAGGGTGTTCCGCCAGCCCGGGTCCATGCCGGGGTAGTCGTCGCGGGTGTGCCCGCCCCTGCTCTCGGTGCGCAGCAGCGCGGCCTGCGCCACGCATTCGCTCACCACCAGCATGTTCCGCAGGTCGAGCGCGAGGTGCCAGCCCGGGTTGAACTGCCGATGCCCCTCCACGGTGACCTCGGCGTACCGCTCGCGCAGCCGCTCCAGCCGCCCGATCGCCTGGTGCAGCTCCTGCTCGGTGCGGATGATGCCGACCAGGTCGTGCATCACCTGCTGCAGATCGGTGTGCAGGGTGTACGGGTTCTCGCCCTGGCCGGTCTCCGGCGGATCGAAGGGGGCCACCGCGGCCTGCGCGGCGGCGGTGATGTCCTCGTCGGTCACCACCGGCCGCTGTTCGCCGAGCGACCGCACGTACTCGGCGGCGCCGAGTCCGGCCCGGCGGCCGAAGACCAGCAGGTCGGAGAGCGAATTGCCACCCAGCCGGTTGGAGCCGTGCATGCCACCGGAGCACTCCCCCGCCGCGAAGAGCCCGGGCACGGTGGCGGCGCCGGTGTCCGGGACCACCTCGATCCCGCCCATGACGTAGTGACAGGTCGGCCCGACCTCCATCGGCTCGGCGGTGATGTCGACGTCGGCCAGCTCCTTGAACTGGTGGTGCATCGACGGCAGCCTGCGCCGGATCTCCTCGGCGGGCAGCCGGGAGGCGATGTCGAGGAAGACGCCGCCGTGCTCGGTGCCGCGCCCGGCCTTGACCTCGGAGTTGATCGCCCTGGCGACCTCGTCGCGGGGCAGCAGGTCGGGGGTGCGGCGGGCCGAGTCGTTGTCCTTCAGCCACTGGTCGGCCTCGTCCTCGGACTCGGCGTACTGCCCCTTGAAGACCGAGGGGATGTAGTCGAACATGAACCGCTTGCCGTCGGTGTTCTTCAGCACCCCGCCGTCGCCGCGCACGCCCTCGGTGACCAGGATGCCCTTGACGCTCGGCGGCCAGACCATGCCGGTCGGGTGGAACTGCAGGAACTCCATGTTGATCAGCGAGGCGCCCGCGCGCAGGGCGAGTGCGTGGCCGTCGCCGGTGTACTCCCACGAGTTCGACGTCACCTTGTAGGACTTGCCGACCCCGCCGGTGGCCAGCACGATCGCCGGTGCCTCGAAGAGCACGAAGCGGCCGGACTCGCGCCAGTAGCCGAAGGCGCCGGAGATCCGTTCGCCCTCCTTGAGCAGCTCGGTGATCGTGCACTCGGCGAAGACCTTGATCCGGGACTCGTAGTCGCCGGTCTCGGCGAAATCCTCCTGCTGCAGCGCGACGATCCGCTGCTGCATGGTGCGGATCAGCTCCAGCCCGGTGCGGTCGCCGACGTGCGCCAGCCGCGGGTAGGTGTGGCCGCCGAAGTTGCGCTGGCTGATCCGCCCGTCCGGGGTGCGATCGAACAGCGCGCCATAGCTTTCCAGCTCCCACACCCGGTCCGGGGCCTCCTGCGCGTGCAGCTCGGCCATCCGCCAGTTGTTCAGGAACTTGCCACCGCGCATGGTGTCCTTGAAGTGCGTCTGCCAGTTGTCCTTGGCGTTCGCGTTGCCCATGGCCGCGGCGCAGCCGCCCTCCGCCATGACCGTGTGTGCCTTGCCGAACAGGGATTTGCAGACCACCGCGACGCTGTAGCCGTTCTCCCGTGCTTCGATCACCGCGCGCAGCCCGGCGCCACCCGCGCCGATGACCACCACGTCGTACTTGTGCCGTTCAACTTCTGGCATCGAGGAAAACTCCTGTATGAGGCGGTCAGTCGATGAACCGCAGGTCCGAAATCGTGCCGCTGGCCACCAACATGACGTAGAAGTCGGTGAGCACGAGGGTGCCGAGGGTGGTCCAGGCCAGGGCCATGTGCCTGGTGTTCAGCTTCGACACCTGGGTCCAGAACCAGTAGCGCACCGGGTGCGCCGAGAAATTCTTGAGCCGCCCGCCCGCGATGTGCCTGCAGGAATGGCAGGAGAGCGTGTACGCCCAGAGCAGCACGACATTCAGCAGCAGCACCAGGTTGCCGAGGCCGAAGCCGAAGCCGCCGCTCTTGCCGTGGAAGGCGACGACCGCGTCGTAGCTGTTGACCAGCGAGACCAGCAGCGCCACATAGAAGAAGTAGCGGTGCGCGTTCTGGATGATCAGCGGCAGCCTGGTCTCGCCGGTGTACTTGGCGTGCGGCTCGGCGACCGCGCAGGCGGGCGGCGAGAACCACACCGCCCGGTAGTAGGCCTTCCGGTAGTAGTAGCAGGTGAGCCGGAAGCCGAGCAGGAACGGCAGGACCGCGAAGCCCAGCGGTATCCACATCGGCAGGTCGCCGAGCGGCGTCCCGAAGTGACTCGCACCTTCCACGCACGACGTGCTCAGGCACGGTGAGTAGAACGGCGTCAGGTAGTGGTAGTCGGCAACGTAGTAGGCGGTGCGCACGAACGACCTGACCGTCGCGTATACGACGAACGCACCGAGGCCGAGCACGGTGATCAGCGGTGGTAGCCACCAGCGGTCGGTGCGGAGGGTGCGTGCGGAAATCCGTGCTCTGGTCGTCGTGAAGACGCCGGTGGGTGCGGCAGTCACGGTGGATGCCTCGCTGATCTGCTCTGCGGGCTCGTCGGGTTGGCCCGCGATCCGATGTGATGACGAGCACCCTACGACAGGGGCGCTATCGCTCGAGTCCGGTACCGCCATTCCGGGAGCATCGGCCCAGTAGTGATCTTCACCACAACCGTGTTCGAGGCCTGATCGTCACACTTCGGTAACAGCCCCGTGGTGCCCTTTTCCTGACAAATCGCCCGTTGACGTGCGGTGACACGTGGATCCGGCAGGAAGGGGCCACCACGATGAGAAGGGCCGCGATCGTGGCACCCGTCCGCACCCCCGGTGGGGTGGCGGGCGGAGCGCTCTCCGGGATGCCGCCGGAATGGCTGGCGACAACGGTGCTCTCGGCGGTCATCGACCGCTCCGGCATCGATCCGCTGCGGATCGAGGACGTCGCCATGGCGTGCATCGATCCGCGCCGGCCGACGGTGCCGCACCTGAGCAGGCTGGCCGCGCGCGGCGCCGGGCTGCCGTTCGCGGTGCCCGGCTTCCTCACCGACCGGCGCGGCGGCAGCGGGCTGCAGGCGGTGATCACCGCGGCGATGATGGTGCAGACCGGCGCGGCGGACGTGGTCGTCGCCGGTGGCGTCGAGTGCTCGGCGGACGGCGCGATCTCACCGCGCGATCCCGGTCACCGGGCCGACCTGGTGAACGCCGAGGAGCTGGCCAGGCACTACGGGATCGGGCGGGTGGAGGCGGACGAGTTCGCGGTGGCCAGCCACCGCAGGGCCGCAAGGGCCTGGCGGCAGGGCGCCTTCGCCGCCGAGGTGGTCCCGGTCGGCGTCACCGCCGACCCGTACGCCCGCACCGCCGCCGACTTCGACCCCGGCCACCGGATCGCCAGGGACGAGGGGGTGAGGGCGGACGCCACCACGCACACCCTCGCCAACCTTCGCCCCCTGCTCCCCCGCGGTGTGGTGACCAGCGCCAACATGAGCACGCACCGGCACGGCGCCGCGGCCTGCCTCGTCGTCGCCGAGGACCGGCTGGACGAGCTCGGGCTGACCCCGCTGGCCTACCTGGTCGGCTGGGCCGCGGCGGGCTGCGACTCCGACATCGCCTCGCTCGGCGCAGCCCCCGCCGTGGCGAAGCTGCTCGGCCGCAACGGTTTCACGATGGACGACCTGGATCTGATCGAGGTCAGCGAGGGCTTCGCGGTGGAGGTGCTCGCGCTGGCGCGGGAGTGGGATCTGGACCCGACCGACCGGCTGAACGTGAACGGCTCCTCGATCGGGCTCGGCAACCCGGTCGGCGCCACCGGGCTCCGCATCATGACGACGATGCTGCACGAACTCGAGCGCGGCGGCGGCCGCTACGGCCTGGAGGCCATCGCGCTCGGGCACGACCACGGCATCGCGGCGCTCTTCGAGTCGGCGGAGTCGGCGCCTGCCTCCGCGCCGCCGCGCGGGGCCCGGTTCCACGGGGCACGCCCGCCGCGGCGACCGGGGCGGCACCGGGCCTGAGCGCGGGTCAGGTGGTGCGCGGGCGGGAGTGGAAACCGAGCCCCTCGTCCTGCGCGCCCATCCAGGCGGATTCGTCGCTCTTGCTGTCCGGCACGTAGATGGTGTCGCGCGGCCTGCGGCCCAGCTCGGGCGGCGGCGCCTGCTCGAACTCGTCGGCGTCGATGACGAGCCGTTCGAGGTCGTTCTCCAGCCGCCGGACCGGCGACGCGTCGCCGTAGTGCGAGCGCAGCGCCCCGATGGAGCGCTGGAGCTGGCCGACCGCGTAGCGGAGTTCCGCGATATCGCTGCGTGTCATCGTTACCTCCCAGGTTGTGTGAGGTCACAAGATCATGTGACCCACTGCACACCGTGATCTACAACACAGTAACTGAGGAAATCCCTCGTGTCCGGTGCGATCTCGAATCGGGGCGGAACCGGTCTGCGCGGTCAGCCCGCCATGGCGTAGCTCCGTGTGCCGGCCAGCACCCGCCGGACCAGCCCGGAGAGCGCCTCGGCGACCTCGTCCACCCGCTCCAGGATGACGCCGTGCCCGGCGCCGTCGACCCGGACCAGCTCGGCCGCGGGCAGCTGCGAGGCGAGCACGACGGAGTGCGCGAACGGGGTCACCAGATCGGCCGAGCCGGCCAGCACCAGCGCCGGGATCCCGGCCAGCCGGTGCAGCCCGTCGCTCTCGTCGAAGGTGCGCAGCGGCTCCAGGAAGCTGGTCATGGTGAGCAGCGGGGTCTCGTTGAACATGGCGATGGCGAGCGCCCGCACCCGCGGGCTCACCGGCGCGGTGCCGAGGTTGGCCTCGCCCATGATCGGCTCCAGCAGCCGCCGGGAGAGCCGGTGCGAGGCCCCCATCAGCCGCGGCGCGCGCAGCACCGCCCGCTGCAGCGCGCCGATGGCGCGCCGGTTCAGCAGCCGGCCGAGCCCGACGTCGGTGAGGCCGCTCGCGGCGGTGGCGATGAGCGCGAGCCCGGTGATCCTGGTGCCGACGGCCTGCGGGTACAGCCGGGCGTGCGCGAGCGCCGTCATCGCGCCCATCGAGTGCCCGATCAGGATGACCGGGCCGGTCGGGGCGAGCGCGCGGAGCACCGCGTCGAGGTCGTGCGCCAGCTGATCGATGGTGTAGCCGGCGGCGGCGCCGGCCCCGGAGTGGCCGTGCCCGCGGTGGTCGTAGCTGACCAGCCGCGCGGTGCCGCCCCAGTCCCGCGCCAACCGCTCGCCGAGGAAGGACCAGGTGTCGGCGCGCAGGCAGTGGCCGTGCACGAAGACCAGGGTGAACTCCGCGCTGTCGGCGCCGATGACCCTGGCCGCCAGCGGGGTGCCGTCGTCGGCGGCCACGGTGACGCGACGGTCGGCGACGGGAGCGATCGACGTGGTCATGGCAACACCTCCGGGCTCGAACGTTCTTTCCCTGCCTGAATGGTCGCGCGCCGAAAGCTCGCCGTTAACCGACTCCACCTGCCGTTACGCAGCCGTGGCCGAACCGAGTCGCGTCGAGATCATCGAAGTATAGGAGAGTGTTCGGTGCTCCCTAGATTTGCTTAGACAGTCCTGAGGTAGCGCCCGAAGTGCGGGACGGTGAAGCCGATGCTCCCCCGCTCGGCCGAGTAGATGAGCCCCTTCTTGATCAGCCCGTCCCTGGCCGGGGAGAGCGAGGCGGGCTTGCGGCCGAGCTCCTTCGCCACCGCCGCGGTGGCCACCGGTCCGTCGTCGCCTGCCAGGTCGGCCATGGCCCGCATGTACTCGCGCTCGGCCGGGGTCGCCCGCTCGTAGCGGGAGCCGAAGAAGCCGACCGCGAGCTCCTCCTCGGCGGCCGGCGCGGCCACCTCGACGTCCTCGGCCCCGATCGGGCTGTGCGGCGCCTGATCCCAGGTCGCCTTGCCGTATGCCTGCACGAAATACGGGTAGCCGTCGGCCTTCTGGTAGAGCAGGTCGAGCGCGGCCGGGGTGAACTCCACGTCCTCGCGCTCGGCCGGGGCGATCAGCGCCTGGTCGGCGGAGTCCCGGTCCAGCCGGTCGATCCGGTGATAGCTGAAGAGCCGCTCGGAGTAGCTCTTCGAGGCGGAGAGGACCGCGGGCAGGTGCGGCAGCCCGGCGCCGACCACGATCAGCGGCGCGGCGTCCTGGCTCAGCTCGTGGCAGGCGCCGCAGACGGCGGAGATGTCCGCGGGGCCGAGATCCTGCATCTCGTCGATGAAGATCGCGATGCCGACGCCGATATCGCCGGCCAGCGCGGCGGCCTCGCCGAGCAGCTCCACCAGGTCGATCTCGATATCGCCGGAATCGGCCCGCCCGGTCACCGCGGGGACATCGATGCCCGGCTGCCAGCGATCCCGCATGCCCTTGTCGGCGGTTGCGCGCAGCGCGAAAGCCTTGAGGATGCCGAGGAAATCGTCGACCCGCTCCGGGTTCCGGTGCGAGGCGGCGATGGCGCGCACCGCCATGTGCAGCGCGGAGGAGAGCGGCCGCCGCAGCTCCTGGTCCGGCCGCGCCTCCAGCTTGCCGGTGCCCCAGCCCCTGGAGACAGCGCCCGAGCGCAGCTGGTTGAGCAGCACGGTCTTGCCGACCCCGCGCAGCCCCGTGAGCACGACACTGCGTTCCGGCCTGCCGCGCGCGATCCGCTCCAGCACGACGTCGAAGGCGGTGAGCTGCTTGTCTCGGCCCGCGAGTTCGGGCGGGCGCTGCCCGGCTCCGGGGGCGTACGGGTTCCGCACGGGGTCCATGACCCGACAGGCTAGTGCGTCGTCGGGAGAATATGAGTGCTTCTAAGCGCAGCACTAGAGACCGCTATCGAGCCCGATCGAGCCGTGCCGCCGGCGGTCCGCGAGCCCGTGACCGTTCCGTGATATTGATCGGAATCGCCACAACCCCAGCTCCGGGCCTGTATTCGGAATAACGAGGTGAATAGCCTGCTCTGTGGGCTGGACAACAGCACGTGCGGGTCGTAATCTTCTCGTGACTTAGTGGAGTCTGTCGCTTCGTGAGGAAGGAGCGGCGCCGCTGAGTTACCGCCACAGCGGCTGTCGGGGCCCATGGGATTCCCGGCTTCGTCGCGCCGGGGCACACCCCGGCAGGCGGGTGATGCACATAGAGGGAGATTCAGCTCGGTGGGTAAACACAGCTTGCAGCGGGATTCACGCGTTCCGGGTTCCGTCAAGGGCGCTCTGGTCCTCGGTGCGGTAGCCGCGACCGGTGCCATGCCCGCGGTTTCGGCCATGGCGGCCACCATCGATATCCCCGGCCTCGGCTCGTTCGACGTCCCGCAGGAATTCGAGGCGCCGGCCCAGCAGCTGGAGCAGCAGCTGACCGCCGCGCTCGGATCGCTGCCCGCGGCCCCGCAGGGTGCGCCCGCGCTTCCCGGCTTCGCCGCGCCGGAGCTGCAGGGCATGTTCGCCCCGCAGGTACAGAACACCGCCGGTGACATCGCGCTCAACGCCGCCAAGTCCAAGGTCGGTGCCTCCTACGTCTGGGGCGCCACCGGCCCGAGCAGCTTCGACTGCTCCGGCCTGGTGCAGTGGGCGTTCAAGCAGGCCGGTGTCGAACTGCCGCGCACCAGCTTCGAGCAGTCGCACGTCGGTGCCCCGGTGGCCTTCAACGATCTGCGCGCCGGTGACATCGTGATCACCAACGGCGGCGGCCACGTCGGCATCTACGCCGGCGACGGCAAGCTGCTGAACGCGGTGCAGTCCGGTACCCCGGTCTCCTACACCCACCTCTCCGCGGACGAGGTCGTCACCGCCCGCCGCGTGCTCTGACGATTGCCCCCTGAGCAGAGCGCACCAGCGCAGGCCCGGGTCGACTCCTGGACCTGGGCGGTGCGCCTGTTCAAGACCCGGTCGGCCGCCGCGGAAGCATGCCGCGGCGGACACGTCCGGGTGAACGGCGCCACCGCCAAACCCGCGCAGCAGGTGAAGCTCGGTGACGAAGTTCGGATCCGAGCCGCCGGGGTGGAACGCATCGTCATCGTGGAACGCATCGTCACGAAGCGAGTAGGCCCGCCCATCGCCGCGCAGTGCCTGATCGACCGCAGCCCGCCGCCGCCACCCAGGGAAGTTCTCGCTTCCCTGCCCCGGCGGGATCGCGGCAGCGGCAGGCCGACCAAACGCGAACGGCGCGAAACCGATCGGCTGCTCGGGCGCACCGAGAACTAGTGCGGCCGCAGCTCTCCCGCGGCGAAGCGGGCGCGACACTCCCCGCGCCGCACCTTCCCGCTGGATGTCCGCGGAATCTCGCCCGGCGGCACCAGCAGAACCGTGCTCGGCACCACCTCGTGGGTGCGGGCGACGGCGGAGCGGATCTTCCCGGCCGGCTCGGCATCGGCGTCCGGCGTCTCCGCCACGATCACCAGCGATTCGCGCACGCCGTCGTCGTGGCCGAAGGCGGCGACCAGCCGGATCTCCGGGGCGGCCGCCGCCGCCGTTTCCTCCAGGTCGGCCGGGTGGTGGTTGCGGCCGTCCAGGATCACGAGGTCTTTGGCACGGCCGGTGACGTAGAGCTCGCCGTTGTGCTCGAAGCCGAGATCGCCGGTGTGCAGCCAGTTCTCGGCGTCGGCTACACAGACATTGGGGCCGGAGACGTGGATCTCCCCCTCTCGCCCCGGTTCCAGGATTGTGCCGTCGGCCGGATCGACGATTCTGATCCGCTGCCCGGCCGGTGGACCGCAGCCGACCAGCGCGACCGCGGATCCGGTGCTCGCGGGGCGGGCACGGCCGGTGGTCAGCGCTGCTCGATCGACCTCGAGGACCGTCGGCTCGCGGTCCTGCGGAGTCAGGGTGACGGTGAGTGTGGCCTCGGCGAGGCCGTAACCGGGGGCGTGTGCGCGATGCCGGAAGCCGGCCGGGGCGAAGGTTTCGGTGAAGGTGCGCAGGGTTGCGGCGCGGATCGGCTCGGCGCCGTTGAGCACCGCATCGAGGGTGGTGAGATCCAGGTGCCGCACTTGACGTTCCGTGGTTGTCGCGGCGGTCAGTGCCAGTGCGAAATCCGGGGCGCCGGTCGTGCCCGCGCCGAAGTCGGAGCAGGCGCGCAGCCAGCGCACCGGACGCTTGACGAAATCGACCGGGGCGAGGGTGGTGCCGGGGACTCCCGACCAGATCGGCAGTGCGAGGGTCAGGACCAGGCCCATGTCGTGGAAGAAGGGGAGCCAGCCGACGATCGGTTTCGTCCCCGCAGCGGGGATCGCGGCGCGGAGTTGCCCCACTGCGGCGGTGAGATTCTCGGACTCGACGCGGATTCCGGTCGGGGCGCCGGTGGAACCGGAGGTGTACTGGAGATAGGCGGGAGCGTTGCCCGGCGGTAGCTCGGCGCACTCCACCGTTCGGCTCGGGTCGACCACGAGCACGTTCCCGGCCAGCGCGGCCGAGACGTCGTCGCCGGGATCGATCAGGCTGAGCGCCGGTGTGGCGTCGGCGAATACGCCGGTCAGCCGCTCCGGGTGCCTGCCGACGGGGAACAGCGGGACGGCGAGGCGATCGGCCGCCAGGCAGGCGAGGAAGGCCAGGACATAGCCGTTCCCATGGCCGGTGAGCAGCGCGACTCGATCGCCGGATGCGGTGCGGGCGCTGATCTCCCTGGCGAGCGAGGCCACCGCGGCGGTCAGCTCCGCGTAGGTGAGCGTGTGCGGGATGTAGTCGCCGCCGTCCGGGCTCCCGGGGGCGGGATAGCGCAGCGAGGTGTACGCGGGGGCGTTCGGACGTTCGCGGGACCACCGGGCGAGCCGGTCGATGAGGTGCTCGGTCATCCCGGATCACCGCGGCCGAGCCGCTCCGCCAGCATGGTCGCCAGGGCGGCGACGGTCGGGTTGCCGAAGATCTCGGCGGTTGAGAGCCGCACCTCGAGGCGGGATTCCAGCACCCGGCGCAGCTCGATGCCGAGCAGCGAGGTCAGGCCGAGATCGTTGAAGTCGGCGGCCGGATCGACCTCGTCCGCGGGGCGGTCGAGGGCGGCGGCCAGCGCGGCGCGCACGATGTGGGCCAGCGGGCGCGGCTGCACATCGACTCGCGCGGGCACGCCCGGCGCCACGGATTCCGCGCTGCCGCCGAGGGTCTGGCTGAGTCGCCTGCCGACGGGGGAGTGGTCACCGGGCCCGGACCAGTCGAGGGCGAGCAGGTACGGCACCTCGTGCCGGAGCACCTCCGCGAAGAGCGCGGCGCCGCGCTCCGGATCGAAGGCGCGGATTCCGGCGCGGCGGAGGTGGCTCGCGCCGCCCGCCGCCTCGGTCAGCCCGGACGACCAGACGCCCCAGCCCACGCTGGTCACCCGGCGGTCGCGCTGTGCGCTCGCCAGCGCGTCCATGGCGGAGTTCGCGGCCGCGTAGGCTGCCTGCCCCGGCGCGCCGAAGGCGCCGGTCGCGGAGGAGAAGAGCAGGACGAAGTCGGTCGGGTCGGTGGCGGTCAGCTCCAGCAGGTGGCCGGCGGCGATCGCCTTCGCGGCGAGCATGCCGGTGAGTTGCTCTGGCGTCACGTCGGGGAAGGCGGCGTCCTCCAGGCTGCCCGCGGCGTGGATGATTCCACGCACCGTGGATCCCCACTCGCGGATGTCGTGCAGCGCCACGGCCAGGTCGACGCGGTCGGTGACGTCGCAGCGGACCACGACGATGCGGTCCTCCAGGCCGTCGAGCACCGCGGGCATGGGGCGCGGCGCCCTGGTCAGCACCACGACGTCGCGTGCACCGTCCGCGAGCAGCCAGCGCACCGCCAGCGAACCGAGCGCGCCGAGCCCGCCGGTGACCACGTAGGTGCCGGTGGCGTCGATCGACACCGGTGCGGCCGCCACCGGGTCGGCGCGCACGAAGCGGCGTACCGACAGGGCGCCCGCCACCCGGAGCTCCAGCGGCAGGGCGGGGTCGGTGACCGCGCGGACCAGGGCCTTCTCGGTGCCCGCTGCCCGCCACACCAGGCGGACCCGCAGCGCGGACTCCAGTTGCAGGCTGCGGATCAGCCCCGCCAGCGCGGCCGCTGGATACAACCCGGTCGCCGATGGCACCGCATCGATCGGGAGCAGCACGGTCAGCGTGGCTGTCGCCGGCGCCGCCGTCACGTGCTGTAGCACTGCGAGGGTCCTGGTCAGGGCGGCGACGGTGGCGCTCTCCGGGCGCGGGTTCGTCGGCCAGACGAGGACGACGGCGAGCCGGGTCGCCGAGGTGTGGCCGGTGAGCACCGACTGGACCAGCGGGAGCGCGGCGTCGGGGTCGCGGGCGATCCGCTCGGTCGGCAGCGTGCGCTCCAGCGCGCGGGCCAGCAGCACGGCGTCTTCGGAGTCGCCGATCACCAGCGCGCGCCTGATGTCCGGCGCGGACGTGCCCGCTCCGGTCGTCGCCGGAGGTTCGCCCGCAGCGGCGGTCGCCGGGGTGGTGTCCGCGGGGGGCGAGCCCTGACCGGTCCCGGCCGCACCCTCCGGCAGCGGCACCCAGTGCTCGGTGCGCAGCACGTCGGCGCGGTGCGGGGCGGAGTGCACCGGCAGCTCCGGATCGGTGAAGCGCACCCGCACTCCGAGCAGCGCGAGCATGGGGATCCCGTGCTGGTCGGTGGCGACCACATCGCCGACCAGCCCGGCCCCCGACCGCTCCCGGACCAGGGCGTGCGCCTCGCCGACCGTGCGCCCGGGTTCGGTGGTGAGCCAGGCGTTCTCGATGCCGATGGGCAGCGGCACCCGCCCCTCCGGCAGCCCGCCCGCGGCCGCGGCGAGCACGTGCAGGCACCCGTCCAGGGTGGCGGAGCGGTGCGGGTCGGCGGCGTCCAGCTCGCCGACCGCCCGATCGCGCTCCACCGCGAGCCCGCGCAGCGGCCGGAAGGCGGGGCCGTACTCCAACCCGCGCTCGCGCAGCTCCGCGTAGAAGCGCGGCACCTGGACGGCGCGCATGCGCGGCCGGGCGGCGCGATTCGTATCGACCACCCGCATCCATGCGACGATATCCCCGGGCGTGGGGTCACCGGCGGACCGAGTCGAAGCCAGCGCCGAGGAACCCGTGACCCCCGCCCGCAGACCGGGCCCGCCCGCCTCCTCCCGGTAGGTGACGGCGGGCACGGCATCCGAGCGGGTGAGCTCGTGCACCGCGAAGCCGCGCACCGCCGATGCCCCGGACTTGGCACGCGCCGCGTGCAGCAGCCGCAGCAACCAGTAGACCGCCGGAATCAGGGGCACCCCCGCCACCACGTGATCGGTGGGATCGTCGGCCGGGAAGGCCGCCTCGGTGAGCGCCGGAGGCGCGGGTACCAGCAGCGGGAAGCGGCGGCGCTGCCAGCGGCGGCGCGGCGGCGGCTCGGTGAGCGGGCCGAGCGCGGACCAGTCGGGGGCGCGGCCCGCCACGTGCAGCGCGCCGAGGCACTCCAGCAGCGCCGCGACCTCGTCGTCGCGGCTCGCGGTGGCGTGCGCGCTGTGCGCGAAGGCGGGGGTGTCGCGGATGGCGGGGAGCAGCACCGGGTGCGGGGCGATCTCCAGCGCGGTGCCGAAGCCGTCCGCCCCCGCCCGCTCCAGCGCCGCGCCGAGATGTACCGTGCCGAAGGCGTTCTCGGCCCAGTACCCGGCATCGGTGTCGGCGGTGCCGATGAGCTTGTCCGCCCGTGCGGTGGAGTAGAGCGGGAGCCGGGGCACGAGCGGCTCGATCCCGGCCAGCGCCGCGCGCAGCTCGGGCAGCACCGGCGCCACCTGCGGGCTGTGCGCCGCGAAGCGCACCGCGACCGGGCGCGCGAAGAGCCCGCGCCGCTTCGCGCGGCGCAGCAGGATGTCCACGTAGCGGCGCGATCCGGAGATCACCACCGAGCGGGGGCCATTGACCGCGGCCACCGCCACCTCCGCCGCGACCGGCTCCACCAGCGTCTCCGCCACCGGCAGCTCGGCCTCCAGCACGGCCATGGCGCCGTGGCCGTCGAGCCGGCCGAGCAGGGCGCCGCGGGTCACCGCGACCAGGGCCGCGTCGCCGAGCGCGAGTGCGCCTGCGGCGACGGCGGCCGCGACCTCGCCGAGGCTGTGCCCGGTGACCGCGTCCGGCCGGATGCCCCAGTGCGCCAGCAGCCGCAGCATGCCGATCTGGTAGACGAAGAGCGCCGGTTGCACGATGGCCGTCGCCTCGTCGGGCACGAAGCCGCCATCCGGCGTCCATACCACCGGGCCGCCGGCCGTGACAACGGCATCGGTCGCTTCGGCGAGGCCGGCGGCGAAGGCGGGGAACCGGGCCGCGAGCGCAGCGCCCATGCCCGCGAACTGGCCGCCCTGGCCGGAGAAGACGAACAGCACCCCGCCTTGGATCGGGGCGCCCGGCCCGAGAACGCCACGCACCTCCCGCGATTGCGCGAGCGCACGCAGCCGCTCGACCGCCGTCTCCGCGTCGGCGGCGAGCACCGCCGCGCGGGTGGGTTCGGGCAGCCTGCGGGCCTCGGCGATGGCCAGTGCCGCGACCCGCGCCATGCTTGGCTGTGCCGCCGGGCCGCGCGCATCCGGCCGCGTGATCGAGCCGCTCGTATCCCGCTGCGTGATCGAGCCGGCTGCGTCCGGCTGCGTGATCGAGCCGGCTGCGTCCGGCTGCGCTGCTGAGCCGCCTGCGTCCGGCTGCGCCGCCGAACCGCTCCCGTCCGGCTGTGCCGTCGGCCCCGCGCCGGGCGAGTCCGCGCCTGCGTCGGGCGACTGCCCGGCCGCGAGTGCGTCGGCGACGGCGGTCGCCCGTTGCCGCACCTCCTCCGCATCCCGCCCGCTCAGCGGAATCAGCACCGGCCCGGCCGCACGCACCGGCTCGGCCTCGCCCACCCCGTGCAGCACGACGTGCGCGTTCGTCCCCCCGAACCCGAACGAGCTCACCCCGGCCCAGCGCTCACCCGGCGGCACCGCCGACCAGTCGACCGCGCGCACGGTGGGCCGCAGCCCGTGCTCGGCGAGCCGCAGCAGCGGGTTCGGCGAGCGCACGTGCAGCGTCGGCGGGATCACCCCGTGCCGGACGGCGAGCGCCGTCTTGATCAGCCCGGTCACCCCCGCCGCCGCCTCCAGGTGCCCGACATTCGACTTCACCGACCCCAGCCACACGGGCTCGGGCGCCGCACCGAGCACCGCGGCAAGCGCCCCGACCTCCACCGCATCGCCGAGCGGCGTCCCGGTGCCGTGACACTCCAGGTAGCGGGCCCGGCGCGGCTCCACCCCCGCCCGCAGCCAGGCCGCCCGCACGACCTCCTGCTGCGCCTTCCCGCTCGGCGCGTAGAGCCCGTTGGAGCGCCCGTCCGAGCCGACCGCGCTGCCCGCGATCTCGGCGTAGATCCGCGCCCCCGACGCCTCCGCGTCGCCGGTGCGCTGCAGCACCACCACCGCGCAGCCGTCGCTCCTGGTATAGCCGTCGGCGGCCGCGTCGAAGGGTTTGCACCGGCCGTCCGGTGCCAGGAAACCGCCGTCGGCCAGGTACTCCGACGTGTGCGGAAGCAGCACCAGGTTCACCCCGCCGACCACCGCGAACGGCACCGCCGGGTCGGCGAGGAGCCGCACCGCCAGGTCGACCGCGGCCAGCGACGAGGAGCAGGCGCTGTCCAGCACCAGGCTCGGCCCGTGCAGGTCGAGTGCGTAGGAGATCCGGTTCGCGACGATGCTGAGCGCCGACCCGGTGACCGCGAACGGGGCATCGTGCCCGCCCGCGCCGAGCACGGTGATGCCGTGGTCGAAGGTGCAGGCCCCGAAGAGCACCGCGGCCCCGGAACCCACTGCCCGGTGGCCGATCCCGGCGTCGTCCAGCGCCTCGGTCGTCACCTCGAGCGCGAGCCGCTGCTGCGGGTCCATCACCGCGGCCTCGCGGTCCGGGATGCCGAAGCGGGCATTGTCGAACCGGTCGATGCCGCGCAGGTAGCCGCCGCGCCTGGTGAGCGGGCGGTCCGGCGGCGGCGCGCCGGTGGCGTCCAGCCCGGTGGACAGCAGTCGCCAGAAGTCCGCGGGGCCGTCCGCTCCCGGGATGCGGCAGCCGATGCCGACGATGGAGATCGGGGTCATGCGGCGAGGTACTCGACCAGTTGCTCGATGCTGGCATGGTCGTACAGCGCGACGAGCGGAATCGCCACGCCGAGCGCGTCCTCGAGCGCGCCGGTGAGCCGGGCCAGCTGGGTGGAGTTCAGCCCGAGGTCGGTGAAGGGCGCGGTGGTCGAGACCGGCCCCGCGTCGGCCGGGAGCAGATCGGTGATCGCCGCGACCGCCGCGGCCGTGAAGGCCGCCCGCCGTGCGGCCCTTCCCTCGGGTACCCCGGCGCGCATCGCGACCTCCCTCTGCCCGGCTCGCGGCCGGGATCCCCCGACGATTATGCCCGAGGGAAGTAGCGAATGCGCTGCGCAGCTGGGTCTTTCAGAGCGACGCCCGCAGACCGGGGCGGCGGAGGGTCAGCGCGCGGGCGGTGCGCGATCCGCGGTGCCGCGCAAGCCGTGCGCGGACGAGGTGTACGTCCGCGCCGCCGCCGGGTCCGGGTGCACGGCCGCGGGCAACGGGCGGGCGGCCGGACGATATCCGCGCGCCCCCCGCGTCGCTACAGTGACCCCATGCCGGGAGACGACCGCACCGCGACGGTGCCGACCCTGCTGCGCTGCTGCGCCGCACTCGCCGCGACCCCGCGGCGGCTGCTACGCCCCCGCAAACCGGACACCGCGCTGCTGGCCGGGCTGCGACTCGCCGACCCGCCGCCCGCACGGGCGACCGTCGCGCTGACCGTGCTCACCCAGGCCACCATGCACGCGCCGACCACCATCGTCGCCGAGGGCACCCGCGAGCTCGGCCGGATGACGCTGGTCATGGGCAGCTTCCTGGTCGAGCACCCGAAGGCGCGGTTCCTGATCGACCCGGCGCTCTGCTCCGGCGTGCACGAGCGGGTGCTGCCCGAACTGCCCTTCCCGGTGCCGCTGCTGGTCGCCCCGGAGAAGCCGGTGCTCGGCCTGGCCGATGCGCTGGCCGCGCGGGACGTCGCGGTGGATTCGATCGAGTTCGTGCTCCCCACCCATCTGCACTGGGACCACGTCTCCGGCCTGCTCGAGCTGCCCGAGCGGGTCCCGGTGCGGTTGCCCGCCGTCGAACGGGACTGGGCGCTCGCCGGGCCGCGCGCCCCGATCGGCGTCGCCCGCGGCCCGCTGCGCAATCGCGGCACCGAACCCCTCGAGCTGGACGGCCCGCCGGTCTTCGGCTTCCCGCGCAGCCACGACCTCTTCGGCGACGGCGCGGTGCTGCTCGTCGACCTGCACGGCCACACCCCCGGCAGCGTCGGCGTCCTGCTCGCGGTGGACGACGGCAGCCGGGTGCTGCTCGCCGGCGACGCGGTCTGGAGCAAACTCCAGGTCGATACGCTGCGCGAGAAGGCCCCCATGCCGGGGCAGCTCTTCGACGCCGACCGGGACGCCGCGTTCGCCACCATCCACCGCCTGCACGCGCTCCCCGACGGCATCGAGCTCATCGCGAGCCACGACCACGCCGCCGTCACAGCCCGAGCAGCGCGAAACCCCCAGCGCTGAAGCGCTTCCCGCCCCTCGAACCCGCTCGAGGCCGGGGAAATGCGGGTACCGCACAGGGGCAGTGGCTCGCCACCCCTGCGCGGTACCCAGGTCGCCACCGCTTTTTCGCCGTTCGCGGCGGCGACGTCCTAGCGGGCGACGAGCCCGGCGAGCTGCCCGGTGATCAGCCCCTCGGCCTCGCGCACCATGCGTTCGATGAGCACCGCGCAGGTCGGGATGTCCTCGATCAGCCCCTGGGCCAGGCCGGTGGACCAGATGCCTGCGTCCAGGTCGCCCTCCTCGAACACCTTGCGGCCGCGCGCGCCCGAGACCAGCTCGCGCACGTCCTCGAAGGTGCCGCCCGCCTTCTCGATCTCGACCACCTTGCGGCTGATGGCGTTGTCCGCGACCCGCGCGGTGTTGCGCAGGGTGCGGAAGATGAGCTGGGTGTCCAGCTCGGAGTTGGCGACGATCTGCTCCTTGACCTGCTGCGCGATCGACGACTCGGCGGTGCAGAGGAAGCGGGTGCCCATGTTCACCCCGTCGGCGCCGAGCGCGAGCGCGGCGACCAGCCCGCGGGCGTCCGCGATGCCGCCGGAGGCGATCACCGGGATGTCGAGCACCCGTGTCGCGGCCGGAATCAGGATCAGCCCGGGGACGTCGTCCTCACCGGGGTGCCCGGCGCACTCGAAGCCGTCGATGCTGACACCGTCGACGCCGATCTTCTGCGCCTTCAGCGCATGCCGGACGCTGGTGCACTTGTGCAGCACCTTCACCCCGGCCTCGCGGTAGGCGGGCAGGAAGGGCTCGGGGTTGCTCCCCGCGGTCTCGACGATCTTGACGCCGCTCTCGATGATCGCCCGCGCGTACTCCGCGTACGGCGGCGGGTTGATCGAGGGCAGGATGGTGAGGTTGACGCCGAACGGCTTGTCCGTGAGCTCCCGCGTCCGCTCGATCTCCGTGCGCAGGTCGTCGGGGGTGGGCTGGGTCAGCGCGGTGATGAAGCCGAGGCCGCCCGCGTTCGCGACGGCCGCGACGAGCTCGGCCCGGCCGACCCACATCATGCCGCCCTGCACGATCGGGTGTTCCACGCCGAATGTCTCGGTGAACCTGGTCCGCAGCATTGCGCTCTCTCCTCGTGTTCGCGCGGGCGAGCCGGAATCCGCCCGGACCCGACGATCGTGACACGCCGATCCGCCCGTCTACAACCCACAAGTGAGCCGAGATTCGCACAGAGCTTTCATGATCGTCGGGAGTGATCGCGCAGAGGTGGCGGAAAAACAGCAGTTCCACGTCGTTGCTGAGAGAAAACACCCGGAATCGTCTCCTGAACGAGGATTCCCATCCCGATCTGTTGCCGAGGGCAAAAGTTAGTTGTTATTCTGGCCCGAATCTGCCGTCGGTGGTGTGGGTCACTCAGGGCCCACCGCGGGTGGCGGTTCGAGAGGAGTTCGTGGGATGACCACAGGTGCACAGGCGCTGGACGAGCCGATCCGCTCGCGTCGCAACCACTGGAACAACCAGCTCGCGACGCACGCGCAGATGCGGCCGGACGCGGTGGCGCTCCGGTTCAAGGGCGTCGACACCACGTGGCGGCAGCTGCACGAGCGGTCGGGCAAGTTCGCGGACGCGCTCGCCCGCCGCGGCGTCGGCTTCGGCGACCGGGTGCTCATCCTGGCGCTGAACTACCCCGAGTACCTGGAGGCGGTGTTCGGCATCAACGCGCTCGGCGCGATCGCGGTGCCGGTGAACTTCCGGCTCACCCCGCCCGAGGTCGCCTACATCGTGAGCGACAGCGGCGCCAAGGCCGTCGTCACCGACAGCGTGCTGCAGCCGCTCGCCGTCGCGGTGCGCGCGCAGGCGCCGGGGCTGGAGTCGGTGTTCGTGATCAACGGCGCCTCCGGCGACGGCGTGATCGGCTTCGACGACGCGCTCGCGGAGGAGGGCGAAGCGCACGTCGCGCGGGACATCCCCGAGGACACCCCCTCGCTGATCATGTACACCTCGGGTACCACCGGAAGCCCAAAGGGTGCCGTGCTCTCCTACGCGAACATGAACGCGCAGGCGCTGACCTGTATCCGCGCGCTCTCCTCGACCCCGGACACCGTCGGCTTCTGCACCTCGCCGCTGTTCCACATCGCCGGCCTCGGCAGCCTCGCGCCCGCTTTCCTGCTCGGCTCGAAGACGGTGCTGCACCCGCTCGGCGCCTTCGACCCGGTCGAGTTCCTGGACGCGGTCGAGGCCGAGGGCGCGACCACCGCGTTCTGCGTCCCCGCGCAGTGGCAGGCCATCTGCGCGGTGCCGGGCGTCAAGGAGCGCAGGACCGCGCTCGAGGTGCTGAGCTGGGGCGCGGCCCCCGCCTCGGACAGCGTGCTGGAGGCGATGGCGGAGTGCTTCCCGAACGCCTCCAACGTCGCGGTCTTCGGGCAGACCGAGATGTCGCCGATCACCTGCGTGCTGGAGGGGAAAGACGCGCTGCGCAAGCTCGGGTCGGTGGGCAAGCCCATCCCGACCATCCAGACCCGGGTGGTCGACGACGAGATGAACGACGTGGCCCCCGGCGAGGTCGGCGAGATCGTCTACCGCGGCCCGACCCTCATGCAGGGCTACTGGAACAAGCCCGAGGCCACCGCGGACGCCTTCGCCGGCGGCTGGTTCCACTCCGGTGACCTGGTCAAGCAGGACGAGGATGGCTTCGTCTGGGTGGTCGACCGCAAGAAGGACATGATCATCTCGGGCGGCGAGAACATCTACTGCGCCGAGGTGGAGAACGTGCTCTTCGCGCACCCGAAGATCCGTGAGGCCGCGGTCATCGGGCGCACCCACGAGAAGTGGGGCGAGGTGCCGGTCGCCGTGGTCGCGCTGCACGACGCGGACGCCGAGCTCACGCTGGCGGAGCTGGAGCCGTTCCTGAACGAGAGCCTGGCGCGGTACAAGCACCCGAAGGACCTGGTCGTGGTCGCGGAGCTGCCGCGCAATGCCAGCGGCAAGGTCGTGAAGGTACAGCTGCGGAAAGACTTCTCGTCCTGATCTTGTTCCGGTGCCCGGCGGAATCCGGCGGGCACCGGGCAGGCCGATCGTGGAACAATCGGGGGCGGCCCGTCGCACGCGCGGGGGGCCGACGGCGATCGGCAGGTTGAAGAGGAATGACAGAGGCGGGGGAGCGCTGGTTCGGCGAGTATCGGCTCGACCGGGAAGTCGGTCGAGGCGGGATGGGCCGGGTCTGGAAGGCCTGGCACGCACCGACCGAGCGGTTCGTTGCGCTCAAACTGCTCCCCGCCGCGGCCGCCGACGACGAGGAGTACCGCCGCCGCTTCGAGCGGGAGGCGCGGGTCGCGGCCCGGCTCAGTGACCCGCACGTCGTCGCCATCCACTCCTTCGGCCGCGTCGGCGACCAGCTCTACATCGACATGGCGCTGATCGACGGCGACGATCTCGCCGCGCTGCTCATCGACGGCGGGCGGATCGCGCCGGAGCGGGCGGTGCACCTGCTCGGCCAGGTCGCCTCCGCGGTCGACGCCGCGCACGCCGCCGGCCTGGTGCACCGCGACATCAAACCCGGCAATGTGCTGGTCAGCCGCAACGACTTCGCCTACCTCATCGACTTCGGCATCGCCAGGCCGCGGGACGGCACCGTCCTCACCACCGGCAGCGTCGCCATCGGCACCATCGCCTACATGGCGCCGGAGCGCTTCGACGGCGAGGCGACGGCGCGCAGCGACATCTACTCGCTCGGCTGCGTGCTGGTCGAATGCCTCACCGGGCGCAGGGCGTTTCCCGGCGACAGCCACGCCGAGCAGATCAACGCCCACCTCAACCACGCACCGCCGCGGCCGAGCGCGCTCGTCGCCGATGTGCCGCCCGCGCTGGATCGGGTGATCGCGAAGGCGCTGGCCAAGCAGCCGGAGGAGCGGTTCGGCAGTGCCGGGGAGTTCGCGCTGGCCGCCTGGGCAGCGCTGGAAGCCGACGCGGGTCCGCTCTCCGAGCCGATCGCTGTGGTGCAGTCGGTTTCGCCGTCGCCGGTGTCGGCGGAGTCCGGGGCCGAGCGGTTGGTGGTGCGCGGGGTGGCGACGCCGGTGCTCGGGGCGGCCGATGAGACGGAGTCGCACGCGCGCGGGGCGAAGCTCGAGGTCGGTGCCGCGAAAACGCCCCCACTCCCGGACGATCCGGACTTCCCCGCTGGTCTCCCGCTCGCCGCGGATTCCCCCGTAGCGGTCACACCCGCGCTCCCCGCTGTCGACGGTGAGGCTGCCGAGCCCGCGCCGGTCGCCGCGGAGACACCGGTGCTCCCGAACGAGCCGCAAGTTGTGGTGAAGCTGCCCGCGGCGGCAAACGGCGCTTGGAACCCCGCCCCGGATCCACCCGTGCTCGCGGACGATGCCCCGCCGCCCGCCCGTGCCGTTGGCATTGCCCCGGACTCGCCTGCTGAACCGGGACCGCCGACTGCGGCTGTGGACGGTGATTCGAGTTCCGCTGCCGCGAAGGTGGTACTGCCCGCTGGCGTGGACGAAGCCGATCCCTTCGCCGAGCCGCCGGCGGGTGCTGCCGCGAAGGCGGTGCGGCCCGCGGTTGTGGACGGCGACGCTGATTCGGCCGGGGAACCGTCGGAGGACGCAGTCGTGGAGCCGGCGGGCGTGGAGCCGGAGTCGGAGCGGCGGATCGCGGAGGAGCCGACCCCCGTTCCGCCCGAGCCCGGTTCGGCGCCGCCCGCGGGGCGTGGCCGGGTGACCCTGCGCGACCCGATCCTCATCGCGCCGAAACCGGCACTGCCGAAACCGCTTCCGGTCCGCGCGGCGGCGGCGGTGCTCGGCGTGCTCGGCGCCGGTGTGCTGACCACGACCCTGCTGCTCGCCGCTCCGGACGGCCCGAGCGAGGAGGCGGGCACCGCACCGACCTCGGTGCTCGGCCCTGCCATCACCTCGCCCGGCCGGCAATCGCCCGGCGTAGCCGCCCCGCCGCCGAACACGGCGCCCACCTCGGGCGCACCGGCCGCGGTCGAGGTGCCCGGCGCCCGCACCGAACCCGTGCTCGCCCCGCCGCCCGCGGGCGAGGTGCCCGCACCGGCACCGCCGGTCGATGCCCTCCGCCCGCCCCTGCCGTCGATTCCGGTCGGCGCCCCCATCACCAGCCAGCCGGAGCCGACGCCGCCGACCACCGTCCCGCAGCCGACGACAACGGTCCCGGCCACCACTCCGCAGCCGACAACCGAACCGCCGCCGACGACGCCGTCGACCACCGCCCCCGCCACCACAACGGCGACCGAGCCGACCCCGACCTCCACCCAGCCCAGCCTCCCGACCCAGCCCGCGGCTGCCCCCATCGAGCCCGCCCCCGGCCCGTTCACCGAGCCCAGCGGCCCCGCTCCGACCCAGCCGAGCCTCCCGACCCAGCCCGCGGCCGCTCCGATCGAGCCTGCCTCCGGCCCGGTCGCCGAGGCAGGCACCGCGGCTTCTGCCCAGCAGAGCCTCCCCGCCGAGCCCGCCGGCGGTTCGGTAGCGGAGCCCAGCGCCCCTGCCCCCGGTCCAGTCGTCACCACCGCACCCGAAACGCCCGCCCGGGCGGAAACCCGGTGAACGCAACCCGCTGGTTCGGCGACTACCGCCTGGACTCCGTGATCGGCCGCGGCGGCATGGGCCAGGTCTGGCGCGCCTTCCACCAGCCGACCCAGCGGTTCATCGCGCTCAAGGTGCTGCCCGCCGAACTCGCGGACGACGAGGAGTTCCGCCGCCGCTTCGAGCGGGAGGCGCGGGTGGCGGCCCGGCTGCACAATCCGCACCTGGTGGCGATCCACTCGTTCGGCCGGGTCGGCGACCAGCTCTACATCGATATGGCGCTGGTCGACGGCGTCGACGTGAGCGCCCTGCTGCGCGAGCGCGGCCCAATGCCGCCGGTGCGCGCGGTGGAGCTGCTCGCCCAGATCGGCGCCGCGGTGGACGGCGCGCACGCGGCCGGGCTGGTGCACCGCGACATCAAGCCGGGCAATATCCTCATCGACCGCACCGGCTTCGCCTACCTGATCGATTTCGGCATCGCCAAGCCGAACGACGAAACCGGGCTGACCAGCACCGGCGCCTCGCTCGGCACGATCGCGTACATGGCGCCGGAGCGGTTCGAGGGCGTCGCGGGCCCGCCCGCCGACATCTACGCACTCGGCTGCGTACTGGCCGAGTGCATTCTCGGCGGCAAGATCTTCGCCGGCGAGAGCGTCGCCGAACAGATCTTCGGCCACCTCTACAAACCCCCGCCGCGCCTCGGCGAGCTGCGCCCCGGCGTCCCGCCCGCCCTGGACGACGTGCTGGCCCGCGCCCTCGCCAAGGACCCCGCCGACCGCTTCGGCACCGCCACCGAATTCGTCGACGCCGCGCGTCGGGCGCTCACCGATCCGGCCGCCTGGAACCACGGCACCGCCGCGACCGTCGCCCCCGCCACCGTCAACTGGTCGACCGGCAACGAGCACCGGATCGCCACCACCCTCCCGCCCCCGGGCTACGCCGACACCGCGGGAGCACCGCACACCCCGCCCGCGGGCAACGGGCAGCACTACGCCGCGGGCACACCACCCACCCCGCCCGCCGCGTACCGACCCGTCCCCGACCACGGCACCGCCCGCGGCGTCCCCGCACCCCGGAAAACCGGCCGCCGCAACGCCTTCATCGCCATCACCGCGGTACTGCTGGTCTTCGCGATCGCCGCCGGTGTCACCCTCGCCCTCCGCACCGGCGGCTCCGTCGGCGACGTCACCGTGACGACCGAAACGACTACCGAGGAGACCACCCTCCCCACCGAGGACGGCCCGACGGAGACCACCGAGCCGACCGGCTCGATCCCCGCCCTCCCCGACCGCTTCGCAGGCACCTGGAAGGGCCGCGTCACCGACGGCCTCGCCGCCCTCGACATCGAGCTGACCCTGCGCTCGGGCCAGGTCGGCGAGGAGGTCGGCGAGGCGAGCAATACCGGCGTGATCTTCAGCCAGACCTGCGAGCGCGCCGAAACGCTGCTGGCCGCGAGCGAGACCGAGGTATCGCTGCGCGCCCGGCTCACCGGCGGCCCGGCCGACTGCACCGACGACGGCAGCGTCTCGACGCTCACCGCCAACCCCGACGGCAGCATCGGCTACAGCTTCCCCGGTCCGCTCGGCACCACGCTCAGGGGCACCCTGAAACCCGCCTAGATCTTGTTCTGCGCGCTCAACCCGCGCATGATCGGCCACCCGCAGAACACCGGCAACCAGCAGGTCAGCACCCGATAGAGCAGCACCGCAGGCACCGCGACCTCGGCGGGCAACCCGAACGCCGCGAGCCCGCCGATCAGCGCCGCCTCCACCGCGCCGACCCCGCCCGGCGTCGGCGCCGCCGAGGCGAGCGTGCCGCCGATCATGGTCACGATGGTGACGGTGATGAAGGTCGTGCCACCGCCGAAGGCCTGCACCGAGGCCCACAGCGCCCCGGCCTGGCCGAGCGTGATGGCCCCGCAGCCGAGCACGATGAGCACCGAGCGCTTCGGGTCGCGGGCGAGCGCGACCAGCTCGCCGAGCACCTCCTGCAGCTGCGGCCGCACCGAATCGTTGAGCCAGCCGCGCAGCTTCGGGACGAAGGTGAAGGTGCCGATGATCCCGACGCCGACCCCGGCGATCAGGTACAGCACGGTCGCGTCCGGCACGAAGTGCGAGAGGTCGGCGGAGGTGCCAGCGGCCACGCTGAAGAACAGCAGCAGGGTGATGTGCGTCAGCACCTGCACCGCCTGCTGCAGCGCGACCGCCGCGGTGGCGCGCACCGCCCCGAGCCCGCCCTTCTGCAGGTACCGCACGCTCAGCGCGAGCCCGCCGATCCGAGCCGGGGTGGTCGTCGCTGCGAAGGTGTTCGCGATCTGCATGACGATCAGCCCCCACAGGCTGATCCCGCGCGAGGCGCAGGCCCAGAGCGCAACCGCGGCGCCGACGTAGGTGAGCGAGGAGATGCCGAGCCCGAGCAGCGCCCACCACCAGTTGGCGGTGCGCAGCTGGGTGAAGAAGGTCGGCACCGCGCTGATGAACGGGTAGGCCACGTAGACCAGCCCGACCAGCAGCACCAGCTGGATGATCTGGTTGCGGCTGAACCGGGTGATCTGCTCCGCCTCGATCCGGTCCTGCCCGGTCTGCTTGCGCACCTCGGAGCGCGCCTCGCCGAGCCGGTCGCTCCAGTCCGGCACCGAGCGCCGCATCCCGGGGGGCAGCGCGAACTTGGTGAGCCTGCGGGAGGCGTCGAGCACCGCCTGCTCGCCGAGCGCCTCGATGGCCGTGCGCACCGCTGGCTCCCTGCCGAAGAGCGAGGTGGTGGTCACCAGCAGCTGCGCGATGTCGGACTGCAGCTGCGTGTCGCTGGCGCCGTACTCGGCGCTGGCGAAACCGCCGAACAGCACCGCGCCGTCGCGCACCCGGATCTCGCTCGGCCGCAGGTCGCCGTGCGCGATCTGGTGCTCGCGCAGGGTGCCGAGCGCCGCCCAGACGGCGGGCAGGATCTCGGCGCCGGACTCGGCGAGCGGCCTGCCGTGCGGCACCGAGTGCGCGTACAGCGACCAGCCGCGGGCCAGCCCGCTCACCGCGATCGGTTCGTGCGCGGCCACCCCGGCGTCGCGCACCGCCAGCGCGAGCAGCCCGCGGTGCTCGACCGCGCGGTGCATGGAGCCGTACGGCGAGGGCGTCTCGCTGCTGCGGAAGGTGAGCCGGCGCCAGAGCTGGCGCAGCGCGCTGTGGCTGCGCTGGTTCTTGCCGTAGAGGTCGACGATCAGCTCGCGCTCGGCGCCGTCCACCGCGGCGGCCAGCACCAGCGGACCCGGCCCGGCCGGGCGGAGCACGGTGAACGCGGTGACCGTTCGCCCGCGCCCGGCGAGCAGCCGCACCGCGGCGTCCAGCGGAACCTCCAGTGCGGGCGTGCCGACCGCGAGCACGATCACCGCGCCGACCAGCCACCCCACCGCGAGCCCGAACATGGCGCGGGCAGGCACGACGGTGCTCACCACCAGGTGGATCGGGGCGAAGGCGAGCAGCAGGAACCACATGAAGCGGCGGACCCGGGTCGGCAGCCACGGGCTGGAGACGGTGAGCACCGCCGCCGCGCCCGCGATCCAGCGCGGGTCGTCCAGGAACTGGGACAGGAAGGTGTCGAGGCGGTCCGGCACCTGCAGGTGCCACTGCGGCGCGGAGAGCCCGGTGCCGGTGATGGAGAGCAGCAGCCCGGCCACCAGCCCGGCCGCCGCGTACCCGGCCATCAGCTTCCACTGCCGCCGCCAGACCAGCTCGATCAGGATGACGAAGGGCAGGATCAGGATGGCGACGCCGTAGCAGAGGTAGACCAGATTGGACTGGGCCGGATTCAGGAAGCCGATGATGTTGGAGACCGAGCGCTCCAGCGCCAGCCACTCCGGCCGGGTGATCACCGAGCCGACCACGACCACCCCGACGCCGAGCGCCGCGAGCACCACGCGAATGATATCGCTGGTCCGCCTGGTCAGCGGCGGCAGCAGGCTGCCGGTGACCGGAATTTCCCGCCCGTCGACTCGCATGGCGTATCGGTACTTTCGGATCGTCTCTCGGGACGCGGGGCCGCGTGCTCCCAGGCGCACGATACATACCAGCACACGGGGGGAGTGCCGGGTACGCGGCGGTCCGGTGTGGCCGGTCGGTCTGCGTGTCGGTGCCTGCCCCTTCTCGAGACATCGTGTCTCAGACGACGCGCTCGATCATCCGGTTCGCTCGATCGAAGAGCGCGGCTGGCTGCCCTGTTGCCTGCGTTCTCGCACGAGCGCCAGGTCGACCGGGCCCTGCAGCCTGCCCGGCGCGTCCTCCGGCTCACCCGGCTCCGCGGTCCCGTAGGCGATGGCGTCCAGGTGCGGGAACCAGCGCGCGATCTCGTCCCGGTAGGAGGTCTCCGCCTCCAGCTGGCAGAGCGCGCCGACCGCGGTGAGCACAGCGCGCGCGAACGGCGTCATGTAGACCGGCATGGTCAGCTGCCGCATGATGTTCGAGAGCCGCGGATTCGTCACCCGCAGCACGTGTTTGCGCAGCCACGGGTTGGTGAGGCGGTAGGTGTCGTGGCGCAGCGGCTCCATACACGGCGAGACCACTTTGTAGAGCGCGCCGTCGTCGATCGCCCGATCCGGCTCCGCGAAACCGTGTCTGCGCGCGGTGCTGCCGAGATCGTCGGGGCCGCCGCGGAAGAGCGCGCGGGTGTAGTCCTCGGCCAGCGCGTCGAAGCCTTCGGGCGGCCAGGGCAGGCAGGCGCCGAAGTCGAGCACGCCGAGCCTGCCGTCCGGCAGTAGCCGGAAGTTGCCGGGGTGCGGGTCGGTGTAGAGCAGCCCGCTGCGCAGCCAGGTCGATGCCATGAAGCGGACCAGCAGCATGCCGACCCGGTCGCGCTGCTCCCTGCTGCCGCGCTCGACGATGGCCGGAACCGGTGTGCCCTCCAGCCATTCGGTCACCAGCACGTCGCCGCGCTGGGCGATCACCCGCGGGACGCGGAAGTCGGGGTCGTCGGCGTAGGCGGCGGCGAAGGTGCGCTGGCTCTCGGCCTCGGCCGCGAAATCCAGTTCCCGCTCGACGCAGTCGCAGATCGCCTCGGTCACCCCGAGCACGTCGGCGCTGGGCAGGAAGACCTTGGCGACCGTGCTGAGCCTGCGCAGCTGCCTGAGGTCGGCGGCGACCGCGGCCCGCCCGCCCGGGTACATGAGCTTCACCGCGACCGGCGTCCCGTCCTGCCAGACCCCGCGGTGCACCTGCCCGATCGAGGCCGCGCAGGCCCGCCGGTCGTCGAATTCCAGGAAGAGCGAGCGCCACTCGGGGCCGAGGCTATCGGCCATGGCGGCGCGCACCACCGTCGGCAGCATGACCGGGCCGGAGTCCTGCAGCCTGGCGAGCGCGATCCGGTACGGCTCGGCGATCTCCGGCGGCAGCGCCAGCTCGTAGATGGCGAGCAGCTGACCGAGTTTCGCGGCGCAGCCCTTGAGCTCGCCGAGCACCTCGAAGATGTGCTGCGCGGTGCGCAGCCGGATATTCCGGTCGACCTCGTCGGCCGGGCGCCCGATCGCCTTGCGCCCCAACCCGGCCGCCTGCCTGCCCGCGTAGGCGACCGGCAGCGCGGCGATCCGCGCCCCGCGCACCGCCGAGCGCACCGGCAACCGCTCCGCACCCCGGCTCTGAGCACGGCCGAAACCGGCCGTCGTGCCCGCTGTTCGGCGGAATCGGCGAACCCGCTCACCACCGGCGTCGGCGCCGGGAGTGCTCGTGCCCCCGCGTTCGGTCATGAGTCACCTCACATTGTGCGATGCTCAGTTTCGCACACGTGCGAACGAACCTCGCAGGCCTTAGACTGTCTGGGACGTGACACGCGCCACAGAGGAGAGGTTGACGAAGAAATGGGTTCCCAAACGGTTGTCGCCGATGTCGCCGACGAACTGGCGCGGCGGGTGGCAGCGGGGGAATACCGCCCTGGCGAACTCATGCCCTCGGTGCGGCAGGTGGCCGAGGAGTTCTCGATGAACCGGGCTACCGCCCAGCTCACCCTGGGCCGGCTGGAGTCCTACGGCTTCGTCGAGGCCCGCCGCGGCAAGGGCTTCACCATCCGCGACGTGCGCGAGGCCGGCGGGATCGACGTCTACCGGCACCTCTTCCGCTTCTCCGTGCCGATGCCCGAGGTCGCGGTGGAGATGTTCCACGACATCGTCGAGGTCGAGCGCGGCATCGTGATGGACGCGCTGCTCGCCTACACCGGCTGCCGCGACCGGCTGGACCCGGCCGAGCTCAAGGCCACCGTCGACGAGCTGGAATCGCTTGCCAGGCAGGACGAGCCGGACCACCACCGGATCCTCGCGCTGGAGGTCGGGCTGGTGCGCAGGCTGCTCTCCGTGCTCGGCTCCAGCATGCAGCGCGCGGTGCTGAACTCGGTCGGCGAGATGGTGCTCGAGGTGCCGCTCGCGGTGCAGGCCTACTTCGCCGGCGCCGCCGACCTGCACGTGCTGGTCTGGCGCGCGCTGCTCGCGGTCTGGGATTCCGGCTCGGAGCCCTCCGAGGCCCAGCTGGCGCTCTTCGAGGATCTCTTCGGGATGTACCACGACAAGGTGGTCACCCGCTTCGAGGAGCTGCTGCTCGGCCCCGCCGAGCAGAACGCGCCCCGGGCGGCGACCGCCTGATCCCGGGGCGCCACGCGCCGTCGGCTACCCAGCGCGCGCTCCTTTCAACTGTTCAGCTTGGTGAGCCGGTCGCACGCCTCGACGTACTCCTGGATCAGCCGGTTCACCGCGTCGGCGGAGCGCTCGATCTTGTTGAGCTGGCCCACCACCTGGCCCACCGGGTTGAAGTTCACGTCCTTCGCCGCCTCCGGGTAGCGGTGCCCCCGCTTCACGCCGTCCAGCGCCACCATCATCTGCAGCGGCATGGGCAGCGGGTCCGGGGTGTCGGCGCTCTCCCAGGCCTCGGTCCAGTCGTTCTTGAGCATCCGGGCCGGCTTGCCGGTCCAGGCCCGCGAGCGCACGGTGTCGTGGCTGGTGGCCTCGAGGTAGCTCTGCATCTGCGCGGGCGGCACATTGGCCTCCTCGACGGTCAGCCAGATCGAGCCGGTCCAGGCTCCGGCGGCGCCCATCGCCATGGCCGCGGCCACCTGGCGGCCGTTGCCGATGCCACCGGCGGCCAGTACCGGCAGGTCGCCGACGGCGTCGATCACCTGCGGCCAGAGCACCAGCGAGGAGACCTCGCCGCAGTGCCCGCCGCCCTCGGTGCCCTGGCAGACCACGAAGTCCAGCCCGGCGTTCTTGTGGTTCAGCGCGTGCTTGACCGAGCCGCAGAGCGCGCCGATCAGCCGGCCCGAGCTCTGCACCTGCTCGATCACGTCGGCGGGCGGCGTGCCCAGCGCGTTCGCGACCAGCTTGGCCTTGGGGTGCTTCAGGATCACCTCGACCTGCGGGCCCGCGGTGGTCGCGGTCCAGCCGAGCAGCTGCGCGTGCTGCTCGCCCTCGGGCAGCGCCGGGACGCCGTGGTCGGCGAGCAGCTTCTCCGCGAAATCGCGGTGGCCCTGCGGAACCATCTGCGCCAGCTGGGCTTCCAGCTCCTCGGGGCTCAGCCCCTCGATGCCCTTGCCCTCGTACTTGGACGGGATCACCAGGTCGACGCCGTAGACGCCGTTGACGTGCTCGTCCAGCCAGGCCAGCTCGACCTCCAGCTGCTCGGCGGTGAAGCCGACCGCGCCGAGCACACCGATGCCTCCGGCATTGCTCACGGCGGCGGCGACATCGCGGCAGTGCGTGAAGGCGAAGATCGGGAACTCGATTCCCAGCCGATCACAGATCTCGGTGCGCATGGCCTGCTCGTCTCCCTGTAGCACTCGTGAAACGGGTTGCAAGAATATCGGCGGCCCCGCCGCGCGCACAGGCGCGTTCGGGGCTGCCGACTCGAATGTAACACGTTCTAGTTTTGCCGTACAGGGATGCTCAGGCGGTGGCGTGCTCCAGCTCCGCGAGCGCGGTCTCCAGGTGGTCGAGCATGCGCTCCAGGTCGGGCACCGTGCGGCGGCAGGCGACCAGCCCGAAGTCCAGGTTGTCGCCGGTGCCCGCCAGCGTGATGTTCATGGCCTGGCCGTCGAACGGGATGGAGAGCGGGTAGGCCGCGTCCAGCCGGGCGCCGTTCCAGTACAGCGGCTTCCCGGTGCCCGGCACATTGGAGATCACCAGGTTGAACGGCGGGCTTGTCCACGGGATCAGCCCGGGCACCAGCGTCACCGCCAGCGGGCTGAGCATGAGCGCCGAGACCGCCATGGCCTGGATCGCGGAGAGCGAGTCGTAGGCCGCCTTGCTGGCGCGCATGGACTCCGAGATCACCTGCAGCCGCTGCACCGGATCGGTCTGGTCGGTGCCGAGATTGCAGAGCATGGCGCCGACCTTCACGCCATCGGTGTCGGCCTCGCCCGGCGAGCGCAGCGACATCGGCACCATGGCGATCAGCGGCTTGTCCGGCAGCGCGTCGTGGTCGAGCAGGTAGGAGCGCACCGCGCCCGCCGACATCGCGAGCACCACGTCGTTCATGGTGGCGCCGGTCGCCTTGCGCACCTGCTGCAGCCGCTCCAGCGGCCAGGAGCGCGCCGCGATCCGCCGCGCGCCGCCGATCGGCACGTTGAACATCGTGCGCGGGGCGTCGAACGGCATCGCCACCTGCTGCTTCAGCACCGTCTTTCCGACCAGCCGCGCCAGCGTCGGCCCGGCCGCCATGGCGGCCAGCTCGCGCGCCGCTCCCAGCACGCCGCCGCCCTTCGGCTCGTCGCCCTTCTCCCGGCGGGGGACGTTCCACGGCACGTGCCCGGGTTCGGCCGGGTCCTCCGCGAGGGTGCGCCGCAGCAGCCGCTGCGCCGTCACCCCGTCGATCAGGGCGTGGTGCATCTTCGAGTACATGGCGAAGCGGCCGTCGGCGAGCCCCTCGATCAGGTGGAACTCCCAGAGCGGGTGATGCCGGTCGAGCAGCGCGCCGTGCAGCCCGGAGACCAGGTCGAGCAGCTCCTCCCGGCCACCCGGTGTCGGTAGCCCGACCCGCCGGACGTGGTAGCTCAGGTCGGCGTCGTCGTCGTAGGTCCAGGCCGCGCGCGGGGCGCCGAAGATGGTGGCCGGACGTTTGCGGAAGCGCGGCTGCACGTCGGCGCAGTCGAGCAGGTGCGCGTGGATGGTCTGCGCGAACTCGCGCCCGGCGCCCTCCGGTGGCTCGAAGATCTGCACCGACCCGACGTGCATGGGTTGCTCCCGGGATTCGGCCAGCAGGAAAACGGCGTCGATCGGTGCGATCAGTTCCATGCGTCGGCCCTTCGAACAGTGGTGGTGTGCACGAGACGTGCGCCCACTGTGGTGGATATCACGTGCTCGGTCGGGATACCCGCGCGGGTCACCGGGACACGTCGGGCCGACGGCGCTCGGCCAGCAATATCGCCTGCCGGAAGCGCTCGTTCGGGTACGGCTCCCGGACCAGCCAGGCCGTCGCGGTCAACCCCGCCGTCCCGAGCAGCCCGGCCAGCCGGTCCGGGGCCCAGCGGTAGGCCCGGATCACCCGGTGATCGAACGGGGCCGGTTGCGCGCCCGGCGCTTCGGCGAAGAAGCCGAGCAGCAGTCTTCCGCCCGGCGCGAGCACCCGGGCGAACTCGGCGAACACCGCGGGCAGCCGCTCCGGCGGCACGTGGATGAACGAGTACCAGGAGACGAGTCCGCCGAGCGTGCCGTCCGGGTGCGGCAGCGCACTCAGATCGCCCAGGTCGAAGCGGATTCCCTGGTACTCGGTCCGGGCGGCTTCGATCAATCGCTCGGACAGGTCGAGCCCGGCGATGTCGAGGCCGAGGTCGCGCAGGTGGGCGGTGATCCGGCCGGGGCCGCAGCCCGCGTCCAGCACCGGGCCGCGCACCTGCTCGGCGAAGGCGGTGAGGAGGGCGCGGCCGTAGAGGTCGGTGGCGACCTGGTCGCGGGTGACGTCGGTGTAGAGCTCGGCCACCGCGTCGTAGGCGGCGGCGACGGCATGGTCGGGCACGGGTTCTCCTCCGGATCAATCCAGTGGCGCGTTGGCGCGGACCCCGCGATAGATACCCCACCGGGTGATCCACGGCCGCAGCACCCGGTCGATCGACCAGCCGGGGAAGTGGAACGGCCGCCCGTTCGGGGCGAAGACGTCGAGGCCGTCCGGCTGCGGGCCGAGCACCGAACCCCAGCGCCGCCGCGGCGGCCGGTAGCGGCGCAGTCGCCTTCCGGCGACCTCGGCCCGGATATTGCGGGCGAGCAGCCCGTCGGCCCGGTTCCGCGCGGAGCCGCGCAGCGGGTCGGTCGCGGCGACGTCGCCGATCGCGAAGATGCCCGGGTGGCCGGGGACGCGCAGCTCCGGTGTGGTGCGGACGAAGCCGTGCTCGTCGAGGAGCTCGGCGGGGAGCCAGCCGGTGTTGGGGGTGGTGCGGCCGACGGTCCAGAGCACCGCTTCGGCGGTGGTATCGGGTTGCCCGGTCTGCCAGCGCACGGGTTCGGTGGTGATGGCGTCGGCGGGTGCGACCGCGCGGTGGCCGGGGTGCAGCTCCACCCCGAGCTCGGTGAGCGTGTGGCGCAGCCGGTCCCAGATGCGCGGGTGGTGCGCGGTGAGCGCCCGGTCGCGCGGGAAGTAGAGCGCGATCCGCTTCTCCGGCCAGCTGCGGGCCAGGTTGGCGGCGCTGCCGACCGCGGCCGCGCCGCCGCCGATCACCGCGATGTGCCGCGCGGCGCCGATCCGCCCGTTGGTCTCCCTGAGTTCCCGCGCCACCTCGGTGGCCGAGCGCAGCTCGGGGACGCGCCAGAAGCCGTTGCGCACACCGGTGCTGATCACCAGGATGTCGAACGGTTCCGGGTGCTCCGCGCCCGCGGCATCCCGCACCGTGACGGAGTTCCGGTCGAGATCCGCGCCGACCAGCACCCCGTGCACCGTGCGTACCCGGTCCAGCCCGCGGAACCGGTCGAACGGAATCCAGTAGTCGCGCGCCCACTCCCGCGGACGGGTCAGCCGCAGGCCCAGCTCCTGCCCGCTCACCAATCCGGGCGCGGCCGAGATGCCGACCACGTCGAAGTGCCGAGCCAACCGGATCGCGGTGAGCACACCGCTGTCCCCGAGTCCCGCGATCACCACCCGGCGCCCGGTCGCGCCGCCGCGGGTTCCGCCCACCGCTACACCCGCCGCGGCGGCCGCGGCACGAACCGCGGCACCCGCTCGAGCACCGCGCCGTACTCCGGCCTGCGCTCCAGGCTGCGCTGTTCCATCATCGGAATGCTCGCGCCGAGGAACATGGCGAGCATGGCCGCCGCGCCGATCCACAGCCACCAGGACGCGCCCGGCGCCGCCGCGATCCCGAAGAGCGCCATCGCCACCCAGAACCCGAACTCCCCGAAGTAGTTCGGATGCCGCGACCACCCCCACAGCCCGCGATCCATGACCTCGCCCGGCCGCCGATCCCGCGCGAACCGCCGCAGCTGCCCGTCCGCCGCCAGCTCCAGCCACACCGCCGCCAGCCCGACCAGCACCGCGACCCCGGTGAGCCAGGCCAGATCGTCGCCGGTCGCGGTGACCGCGACGTACACCGGCAGCATCCCGGCGAAGACGATCACCGTCGGAATCAGGTGGATGGGAAACAGATCCGCGAAGAACTCACCCCGCCCCGCCCGCTCCCGCAGCTGCGGGTAGCGCCAGTCCTCGTGCCGCAGATCAGGGAACGACAGCAGCCAGTTCGCCGTCAGCCGCACCGCCCATGCGACGACGACCAGCGCGATCAGCGCGCACCGCACGGTGTCGGCGCCCGGCGTCGCCAGCCACCAGTAGAGCAGCAGTAGCGGCGGGATGATCGACCAGTACGGGTCGTAGAAGCTGGAATTCCCGAAGCCGCGGCTGCAGGCGAAGATCACCAGCGTCGCCAGGACATCCGCGATCAGGGTGTCCAGCCAGAGCTGCCCGGTGTCCGGCCCGGCGACCAGCCAGGCCGCCGCCACCGCGACGGCGAGCAGGTAGGCCCCCGTCACCACGGCAAGCGATCGAGCCCTGCTCGTTCGTATGGACTCCATGCCGGCCTCCCGCAGCGCCGCGCCGGTTCGGCGGTGAACCGGCTGGAGCGGAAATGTAACACGTTTCAGTTAGCGGGTCCGGTGGTTCGGGTCAGGCGAGTCTCTGTCGCAACTCGGCGGCCCGCCGGGTGAGGTGGTCGCGCTCGGCGACGATCTGCGCCGTGCCGGCGGCCTCGACGTAGAGCCGCACCGCCTGCTCCAGCTCGCCCGCCTGTTCGTGCAGGTAGGCGGCGGAGGCGGTGTAGCGGGGGAGGCCGGGGTCGAGCTCGGCGATGGCGGCGAGCCCGGCGCGCGGGCCGTCCGCCGCGCCGACCGCGACGGCGCGATTGAGCCGCACCACCGGGCTGTCGGTGAATCGGAGCAGCTCGTCGTACCACTCGACGATCTGCACCCAGTCCGTCTCCGCGGCGGTCTGCGCGTCGGCGTGCAGCGCCGCGATGGCGGCCTGCGCCTGGAACTCGCCGAGCGCGTCCCGCGCCAGCGCGGCCTGCAGGATCTCGACGCCCTCCGCGATGAGGTCGCGCCGCCAGCGGGTGCGGTCCTGCTCGGCCAGCGGCACCAGCCTGCCGTCCGGGCCGGTGCGGGCCGGGCGGCGGGCGTGGTGCAGCAGGAACAGCGCGAGCAGCCCGTCCGCCTCCGGGTCGTCGCCGGCCGCGGCGAGCTGCCTCGCCAGCCGGATCGCCTCGGCGGCGAGATCGACGTCGCCGCTGTACCCCTCGTTGAACACCAGGTAGAGCACCCGCAGTACGGTGCCGAGATCGCCGGGGCTGTCCAGCCGGACCCCGCTCACCATGCGCTTGGCGCGGCTGATCCGCTGCGCCATGGTCGCCTCCGGCACCAGGTAGGCCCGCGCGATCTGTCCGGTGGTGAGGCCGCCGACCGCCCGCAGCGTGAGCGCCACCGCCGACGCCGGGGTCAGCCTCGGGTGCGCGCAGAGGAAGTAGAGCCGCAGCGTCTCGTCGGTGCTCACCGCGGGGCCGCGCTCCGGCTCGTCGAAGACCCTGACCTCGCGGTTGCGCCGTGCGGCGTCCGAGCGGGCGAGGTCGAGGAAGCAGCGCCAGGCCGTGGTGATCAGCCAGCCCTTCGGGTCGGCGGGCGGCTCGGCGGGCCAGGCCTCGACCGCGCGGATCAGCGCCTCCTGCACCGCGTCCTCCGCCGTCGCGAAATCCGCCCCCCGGTGCACCAGCGCGGCCAGCACACCGGGGATCAGCTCGCGCAGCTCGGTCATCACTCCGCGGTTGGCCCGTGCGCGGTCATCAGCGGCCGGATCTCCAGCCACTCCTGCACCGGGATGCCGTCCTTGCCCGGCGCCGCGGAGAGCTCACCGGCCAGCTCCAGCGCACGGTCGTAGGTGTCGACGTCGATGATCATCCAGCCCGCGATCAGGTCCTTGGTCTCGGCGAACGGCCCGTCGGTGACCGGCGGTCTGCCCGGCCCGTCCGAGCGCACCCAGGTGCCCTCCGCGGTCAGCGACTGCGAGTCCACGTACTCGCCGTTGCGCTCCAACCGGGTCGCGAACTCCTCCATGTACCGCACGTGCGCGGTGATCTCCTCCGGCGTCCACCGGTCCATCGGCACGTCGTTCACCGAGGCCGGGGCGCCGCGGTAGTGCTTCAGCAGCAGGTACTTCGCCATGTCGTGCTCCTTCGTTCGGGTCGTGTACCCCTGGGACGGAGCGGCCCGCGCGTTCTCGACATCCCCGCGGATTCTTTTTTCCGGATGGCGATCCGGCGCGCGGCCGAGGAGCTCTAGCCCCTGGCCATGTCGACGAACCGGCTCAGGTGCAGCTGGTGCGCCACCGTGATGGTGGCGGTCGGGCCGTTGCGGTGCTTGCCGAGGATCAGGTCGGCCTCGCCGCCGCGCGGGTCGTCGCGTTCGAAGGCGTCGGGGCGGTGCAGCAGGATGACCATATCCGCATCCTGCTCGAGCGAGCCGGATTCGCGCAGGTCAGACACCATGGGGCGCTTGTCGGTGCGCTGTTCCGGACCACGGTTCAGCTGGCTGATCGCGACCACCGGAACCTCCAGCTCCTTGGCGAGGAGCTTGAGATTGCGGGAGAAGTCGGAGACCTCCTGCTGCCGCGACTCGACCTTCTTGCCCGAGGACATCAGCTGCAGGTAGTCGATGACGACGAGCTTGAGATCGTGCCGCTGCTTGAGCCGCCGCGCCTTGGCCCTGATCTCCATCATGGTCAGGTTCGGCGAATCGTCCACGAACAGCGGCGCCTCGCTGATCTCGCTCATCCGCCTGGCCAGCTTGGTCCAGTCGTCGTCGCTCATCCGCCCGGAGCGCATGTCGCCGAGCTTGATCTTCGCCTCGGCGGAGAGCAGCCGCATGACGATCTCGGTGCGGCTCATCTCCAGCGAGAAGATCACGCTCGCCAGCCCGTTCTTGATCGAGCAGCTGCGCATGAAGTCCATCCCGAGGGTGCTTTTGCCCACGCCCGGACGGGCCGCGACGATGATCATCTGGCCCGGGTGCAGCCCGTTGGTCACCTCGTCGAGCTCGGAGAAGCCGGTGGGGACGCCGAGGGAGATGCCGCCGCGGCTGGCGATGGAGTCGATCTCGTCCATCGTGGGCTGGAGCAGCTCCTCGAGCGGGAGGAAGTCCTCGGTGGTGCGGCGCTCGGTGACCTCGTAGACCTCGGCCTGGGCGCGGTCGACGACCTCGGCGACGTCCTGGCCGTCGGCGCCTGCGTAGCCGTACTGGACGATCCTGGTGCCCGCCTCGACGAGGCGGCGCAGGATGGCCTTCTCGGCGACGATCTCGGCGTAGTAGCCGGCGTTGGCGGCGGTCGGCACGGTCTGGGTGAGGGTGACCAGGTAGGGCGGGCCGCCGATGCGCTTGAGCTCGCCGCGCCGGTCGAGGGCGGCGGAGACGGTGACCGGGTCGGCGGGTTCGCCGCGGCCGTACAGGTCGAGCACGGCGTCGAAGATGGCCTGGTGCGCGGGGCGGTAGAAATCACCGGGGCGGATCACCTCCACCACGTCGGCGATGGCGTCCTTGCTCAGCAGCATGCCACCGAGCACGGACTGCTCGGCCGCCATGTCGTGCGGGGGCTGCCTGCCGAAATCCTCGCCCGGAGCCTCCGGCGGGTACTCGGAGTGCCCGCGGTCGTCGACGACTGCCACCTGACTCGACCGTCCTCTCTCCGCACGAGCGCGGCCCGTGAATCACCTGCACCGGTCCGCGTCTGTCTCGGTTCTACCGCGTGGGTACGACAGGTCGCGGCTCGGCGCGCCGGGCGCAGGACCGGAACGGCACCGCCGGAACCGGATGGCCAGTTACCGTCGTGACATCGCAGGGACGCCGCCGCGCCGGGCCGTCGGAAACGGCCACGGCGACGAACCTAGGGGACCGCGCGGACCCGTGACAACCCGGTGTGGGGATAAACCTGTGGATAACGTGGGGACTGTTAACCATTGGGTGTGCAGCCCCTGTGGATAACTTGGGGAAAACGCAGGTCACAGCGAGAAAATGCCCAGATAAACGGCTATTTACGGGCTCGCGCGGGTGTGGATCGAATTGGCTGCGGCGTGTCGGCCGAGATGAACAGCCGGGCGTGTTGGGTGAACGGGACATGGAAGAAACATGACCTGAATCACAGGATGGCTGGTCGGTTCATCCGGTAATCCACAGGGCTGTCCCGCGTTGCGGAGTGTGCGCAGGTGAATCGACCGGGAAGGTTCCGCGCGGTAGCACCGGCGGTGAGGCTAATTCGGCGCAACCGGGAAGTGTGGCGGGATTCGCGCGGGCGCCCCCTGTCGCATGACCGGAGCGCGCACACCGCCAGGCCGTTCCTCGATGGTGCCTCGGGGAACGGCCTGGCGGAGCGGGCGAATCAGCTCGCGGCGACCACGTCGACGCCGAGCTTGGCAGCCACGTCGGGGTGCAGGTGCACCACGACGTCGTGCTTGCCGGTGCTCTTGATGTGCGACTTCGGCAGCTCGATGCTGCGCCTGTCGATAGCCGGACCACCTGCGGTCTTGATGGCCGAGGCCACGTCGGACTGGGTGACCGAGCCGAAGAGCTTGCCGGTGCCCGCGGTCTTGACCGCGAGGGAGACCCCGGTCAGCCCCTCGAGCGCCTGCTTCAGCTCGTTGGCGTGGTCGAGGTCGCGCACCCGGCGGGCGTCCTGCGCCCGGCGAATGCCCTCGACCTGCTTCTGCGCGCCGCGGCTTGCCACGATCGCCAGGCCGCGGGGCAGCAGGTAGTTGCGGCCGTAACCGTCCTTGACCTCCACGGTGTCGCCGGGGGCACCGAGGTTGTCCACGTCAGCGGTAAGAATCAACTTCATCTGGCGTGCCTCCTTCTCAGCGAGCGGTGGACACGTAGGGCAGCAGCGCCACCTCACGCGAGTTCTTGACGGCGACCGCGACGTCACGCTGGTGCTGCACGCAGTTGCCGGTCACCCGGCGAGCGCGGATCTTGCCGCGATCACTGACGTACTTGCGCAGCAGCGTCGTGTCCTTGTAGTCGATGTGGACGGTGCCGGTCTTGCTTTCCTTGCAGAACTGGCACGCCTTCTTCTTCAGCACCTTTTCGCGCGCTGGCGCTTTCGGCATCGTCTTCTACTCCGTTTTCATGTGGCCCTGGTTACCCGGGCCGGGAAGCCGTTCGTCAGAACGGCGGTTCGTCGTCATTGCGGCCGCCGCCCCCGAAGGAGGAGCCTGCCGCGGGCGCGCTGCCCCAGGGATCGTCGTCGGCGCTGTTGGTGTTGCCACCGCCACCGCCGCTGCCCCGGTTGCCGCTGCCGCCCCCGCTGTTCGCGTTGTTGTATCCGCCGCCCCCGCCGGAGCCACCGCCGAAACCACCGCCCCCGCCGCCGCGGCTGGTCTTGTTGACCTTGGCCGTCGCGTACCGCAGGGACGGGCCGACCTCATCGACCTCCAGCTCGACCACGGTGCGCTTCTCACCCTCGCGGGTTTCGTAGGAGCGCTGCTTGAGCCGGCCGCTGACGATCACCCTCGAGCCCCTGGTGAGACTCTCGGCGACATTCTCCGCCGCTTCCCGCCAGATATTGCAGCGCAGGAAGAGAGACTCGCCGTCCTTCCACTCGTTCGAATTGCGATCGAGCACGCGGGGGGTGGAGGCAACGGTGAAGTTCGCCACCGCCTGGCCCGCGGGTGTGAATCGGAGTTCGGGGTCGGCCGTCAGGTTTCCGATGACGGTGATGACCGTGTCGCCTGCCATTGTGGTTCCTCCTGGGAAGGGGGGATCAGCGATTGCTCGCTCGGTTGCGCTAGAGCCTAGAGACAGGCACCGACGTTTTCCGAAGGGGCAGCAGCGCGATTACTTCTTGCCGTGGCGCAGCACCTTGGTGCGCAGCACCGTCTCGTTCAGGCCGAGCTGGCGGTCGAGCTCGCTCACGGTCGCCGGCTCGGCGGTGAGGTCGACGATGGCGTAGATGCCCTCGGCCTGCTTGCTGATCTCGTAGGCGAGCCGGCGGCGGCCCCAGATATCGACCTTGTCGATCTTGCCGCCTTCGGTGCGGACGACGCTGAGCAGATTTTCCAGCGACGGGCCGACGGTGCGCTCATCCAAACTCGGATCGAGGATGACCATCACTTCATATTGACGCACGGACCATTCACCTCCTGTGGACTCGAATCGGCCACGGACGTTCCGTGGCAGGAGGGTCGTTGCGTCAGCAACCCGGCAAGGCTACCCGACGGGGCCCTGACCGGCGAAATCGATGCCTCGCCTGCGATAGCGCCCCGGCGCGGTGCCGTACGCGCGCTTGAACGCCTTGGCGAAGGCGAACTCGGAGGCGTAGCCGACCGCGCGGGCGACCGCGGTGAGCGTCGCGTCCGATTCCCGCAGCATCCGGGCCGCGGTGAGCATTCGCCAGCGGGCGACGTAGGCCAGCGGGGGCTCGCCGACGGTGGCGGTGAAGCGCCTGGCCATGGTCGCGCGCGAGACACCGGCGCGGGCGCCGAGCGTGGTGACGGTCCACGGCTGGGCCGGGTCGGCGTGGATGGCGTGCAGCGCGGTGGAGACGGCGGGGTCGGTGAGCGCGGCGGCCCAGCCCGCCGGGTGCTCGGCCGCGGCCTGCTCGGCGAGCCAGGCGCGCAGGACGTACAGCAGCATGGTGTCGAGCAGTGCGGGGATCGCGGCGTCGGCCCCGGGGCGGCGCTCGGTGATCTCGGCGAGCAGCAGGTCGACCGCCGCGTTCAGCGCGCGGTGCCGCTCCGGGCGGCCGGGCAGGTGCACGAATTCGGGCAGCGTGGCGATCAGCGGGTGGGCGCGGTCGCTGTCGAGCTCGTAGGCGCCGCACAGCAGGACGCAGCGCTCGCCGGGGCCGGCGACGATACGCGGCTCGCCGGGGTGCGCGGTCTCGGTGATGGCGGAGCCGGTGGTGTCGGCGAGGTCGTGGTCGGCGCCGCGTGGCATGAAGAGCACGTCGCCGGAGTGCAGGGTGACCGGCTCGGCGTCCGCGGCCCCGAGTACGCAGGAACCCTCGACGACCACGTGGAAACCGGCGCCGGGGACGACCGGGTAACGCCGGCCCCACGGCGCGTGCCGGACGAAGAGCCCTGCGGCCGGGCGGCCGGTGCGGGCCGCGGCGATCAGCCCGGAGACCGGGTCGAGGCCGGCGTGCTCGGTGAAGGTGAGCGTTCCGGACAGGAAATCGAGCGTCGGCGGCATGGGAACACTCTCGCATCCGGCCTACCGTCGAGGCCATGAGCACTCTGAGCGTTCCCGAGATCGGGGTTTTCCTGCCCACGTCGACGCCGGATCCGGAGCGGCCGATCATCGGCGACGTGGTCGCCGCGGCGCGCACCGCGGAGCGGCTCGGGCTGGATTCGGTGTGGGCCACCGACCAGCTGGTGGCCTCGGCGCCGATCCTGGAGGGCGCCGTCGTGCTCGCGGCGGCCGCGGCGGTGACCGAGCGGGTGCGGCTCGGCTGGGGCGTGCTGATCCTGGCGCTGCGGCCGGCGCCGTTGGTGGCGAAGCAGGTCGCGGCGTTGCAGCACGTGTCGGGGAATCGGCTGGTCCTCGGCGTCGGCACCGGCAACCCCGCGCACGGTGACGGCTCCTGGCGCGCGGCCGGGGTGCCCGTCGGCGAGCGGGCGGCGCGCACCGACGCGGCGCTCGAGCTGCTGCCCGACCTGATCGCGGGGAAGCCGGTCGACGCGTACGGCGCCCCGATCACCCTGGCGCCGGGCGCACCGATGCCGCCGCTGGTGGTGGCCGGTGAAGTGCGGGCCGCGCGGCGACGGGCGGTGCGGTTCGGGGCGGAGTGGCTGAGTCTGCGGCCCGAGCTCGGGGCGCTGGAGCAGGGGATCGCAGAGCTGCGCACGCTCGCCGCCGAACTCGGGCTCGCGGTGCCTGCGGTCGCGCTGGTGGCGCCGCTCAGCCCGGACGGCCCCGACGTGACCACCGAGCAGGCCGCCGCCTTCGCCGCCGCCGGGGTGCGCCGCCTCATCCTGAGCCCGACCGGCCCGGACACCGAGGCCGATTACGCCCACGCAGCCGAAGTCCGGACCCGCCTGCGGGCCCGCTGACATCCCGCGTGCCTGCCCCGATGGCGGGCTCACGGGCCGAGAATGTCGCCTGCTCCGCGCTCGACCGACTTTGCCGGGTGCCCGGCTGGACCGAGCCGCCCGGGGCCGCGTCGCGTCGCGGCACGCGCCCGGTACGGGGGGGTGTGGGGACGACCCCGTCCCCACGACAACCCCTCCTCTAGGGTGGGCTCCATGCCGAACGGACGCCGGGTCACCCGCCGTGCGGCGCTCGCGACGGCGGTGCTGCTGCTCTGCGGGCTGACCCTCGTGCTCGGCTACCTGAACAAGGCCAGGTGCGCGGGCGCCCCGTTCCACCCGGACGGGCGCAGCGCGGTCTTCGACTCCGCCAAGGACGCCGACGTCTGCTACTCCGACATCCAGTTCCTCTGGCTCGGCCGGGACATCGACAACCACGTCTTCCCGTACCTCGACGGCTCGATCACCCCGGACGGCGCGCTGGTCGGCGGCGTGGTGGAGTACCCGGTGCTGAGCGGGGTGCTGATGTGGCTCGGCGCGATCCCGGCGCACACCGACGCCGACTTCCTGCGCTGGTCGGCGCTGCTGCTCGCCCCGTTCGCGCTGCTCACGGCCTGGATGCTGGCCCGGATGGCAGGCGGAGCCGCGCTGCTGTGGGCGATCGGAACCCCGCTGGTGCTCTACGCCTTCCACAACTGGGAGCTGCCGGTGGTCTGCACCGCGGTGGCGGCGGTGTACGTGGTGACGGTGCCGCGCTGGTCGCTGCGGACCCGCGGGGTGGTGGCGGCGGTGCTGCTCGGGCTCGGCTTCTGTCTCAAGCTCTATCCGGGCATCTTCGTACTTCCGCTGCTGGCATACGTGCTCACCGGCGGGCCGGGCGGGCGGCGGGACGTGCGCGGCGCGCTGCTCACCGGCGCCGCGGCGGCGGGCACGGTACTGCTGGTGAACCTGCCGTTCGCGCTGGCCGGGTTCGATGGCTGGCTGGCGTCGTTCGCCTTCCAGCGGCTGCGCCAGGCCGACATCACCACCAACTCGCTCTGGTACTGGGGGCTGCGCCCGCTCTACCCGGCGAGTTCAGCGGGCGAGGAGAACTTCCAGCACACCGTCTCGTTCGCCTCGCCGGTGCTGATCCTGGCTTCGTTCGCGCTGGCGCTGTGGCTGGGGTGGCGGCGCTGGCAGGGCAGCGGGGTGTACCCGTGGGTCGGCGTGAGCGGCGCGATGCTCTGCGGTTTCCTGCTCTTCCACAAGGTGCACAGCCCGCAGTACACGCTGTGGCTGGTGCCGTTCCTGGTACTGCTCGTGGTGCCGTGGTGGCTGGTCGGCGCGTACCTGGTCGCGGATGTGGCGATCGGGGTCGGCGTCTTCCGCTACTTCTACGCGCTCGGCACCGGCGAGGGCGTAGAGCCCATGGAGAACGTGGTGCAGTTCGGGGTCTGGGGGCGGGCGGTGCTGCTCGCGGTGTTCTTCGTGCTGTTCCTGCGGGCCGAGCAGCGCGAGGACCGGATCACTTCCGGGCCTCGCGCCACTGCATCCCCCAGCCGTACGCCTCGTCCAGCGCCTGCTGCGCCCCGTTGATGTAGTTCACCTCGCGGCGCACCGAGATTCGGCCGCCGGTATTGCTGAGCAGCGCGATGGCGCAGGAGCGGGCGTCGTTCACCGGGGAGTCCAGCCGCACCTCGATCTGCGGGCCGGTGGTCGGGAAGAGCGTGACGACCCCGTCGGCGGCCGCCCAGTTCGGCACACCCTCGTAGATGAAGGCGAAGATCAGCACCCGGCGGAACTGTTCCTGGCGGCCGAGATCGATCCGCATGGTCTCGCCGCCGACCGACCCGCCGCTGCGGTCGTCGCCGTCCAGCTCGATGAAGGGCGGCGCGCCGAGCGAGCCGTAATTGTTGCCGAGCGCCTGCACCACGCCCTTGCTGCCGTCGGCGAGCTCGTAGAGGCAGCCGAGGTCGAGGTCGATCGAGCCGCCGCGGCGGAAGAGCCGGGGCTTGCCGCTGGCCCAGCGGAGGTTGACGCGCAGAACCCCCTGCGATTCCCCCGGTTCGGCGAGGTCGACGCTCGGCGCCGCCTTCGAGAGCGTCACCTTGTTCAGGTCGACGCCGCCGGTCCCGGCCCGGTTGTCGGCCGCCATCGCGATCCCCCTCCAACTCGACACGGTGGTCAGATGGCTCCGAGCCTAACGCGCGCGACCCCGGAAATGCCCGGAGCGGCAGCGAAAAATCGCTGCCGCTCCGGGGCGGGGTGCTGGGTGGCGGTCAGGCGACCGGGGTGGTCGCCCGCTCGTCGCCGGTCTCCGCGGCGGCCGCCCTGCGGTTGCGCCGGATGCTCGACCAGAAGGCGGCGCCGATGAAGGCGACGCCGACCAGGCCGGTGATGATCTCGTTGACGTGCACGCCGATCGAGACCAGCAGGATGGTGGCGAGCGCGCCGATCGCCCAGTGCGCGCCGTGCTCCAGGTACACGTAGTCGGAGAGCGTGCCCTGGCGGACCAGGTAGACGGTGATCGAGCGGACGAACATGGCGCCGATCAGGCCGAGGCCGAGCGCGATGATGATCGGGTCGGCGGTGATGGCGAAGGCGCCGATGACGCCGTCGAAGGAGAACGAGGCGTCCAGGACTTCCAGGTAGAGGAAGAGGAAGAAGCCCGCCTTGCCGGTGGCCTTGGCCAGATCGGAGGGGCCGGTGTTGACCGGCTTGCCTTCGATTTCCCTGCCCGCCTCGTCGAGGTTTTCCTCGAACTCCTCGGTGTGGAACATCGAGCCGAGGCCGTCGACGGCGATGTAGGTGATCATGCCGAGCAGCCCCGCCAGCAGTACGGTGGCGCGGTTTTCGTCGTCGGCGAGGAACTCCGCGGCGAGCACGAGGGCGATGCCGGCGACCACGACCGAGAGCATGTCGAGCTTGCCCGCCCTGGCCAGCGGGCGCTCGATCCAGGACAGCCAGGTGATCTCGCGCTCGGTGAAGATGAAGTTCAGGAAGAGCAGCGCGAGGAACAGGCCGCCGAAGGCCGCGATCTGCGGATGCGCGTCGGTGATCAGGGTTTCGTAGCTCGCCTGGCCGGGGCGGTTCGGATCGTCGGCCGGGAAGTAGGCGGCGTCGCCGGGCGGGGGGTTGAGCGCGAGGTCGAACGCCTCGATCGGGTTGAGCCCCGCGGTGACCCAGATGATCGCCAGCGGGAACAGCAGCCGCATGCCGAAGACGGCGATGAGGATGCCGATGGTGAGGAAGATCTTCTGCCAGAACTCACTCATCCGCCGCAGGACCGTGGCGTTGATGACGGCGTTGTCGAAGGAGAGCGACACCTCGAGGATGCCGAGGATGAGGCAGAGGAACAGTGCGGTCGGGCCGCCGTACAGGAAGGCCGCGACCAGTGAGATCACTGTGACGAGGCCGGAGAGGCCGAATATGCGCAGGACCACCGGGGGGACCTTTCGTTGTCGAGGCCGAACTTGACCGCCGTCCAGCGTGAATGCGTCGCTGCGCATTGTCCACCGGGGGCGATGCCGCACGAGAAGGGGGCCCGTCACCGGGCCCCCTCACACGTGCTCGTGCGTCAGACGTTCACGCCGTAGTCGCGCGCGATGCCGGACAGGCCGGAGGCGTAGCCCTGGCCGATGGCGCGGAACTTCCACTCGGCGCCGTTGCGGTACAGCTCGCCGAAGACCATGGCGGTCTCGGTGGAGGCGTCCTCGGAGAGGTCGTAGCGGGCCAGCTCCTCGCCGTTGCTGCGATCCGAGACCCGGATGTAGGCGTTGCGCACCTGGCCGAAGGACTGCTGGCGGGTCTCCGCGTCGTAGATCGAGACCGGGAAGACGATGCTCTCGATGTTCGCCGGGGTGTTGGCCAGGTCGACGTTGATGACCTCGTCGTCGCCCTCGCCCTCACCGGTGCGGTTGTCGCCTGCGTGCTCGATGGCGCCGTCCGGGGACTTCAGGTTGTTGAAGAACACGAAGTGCTGGTCGGACACGACCTTCTTGTCCGCGCCGGCGGCGATGGCGCTGGCATCCAGGTCGAAGTCGGTGCCCGTTGTGGTCCGAACGTCCCAGCCGAGGCCGACCGCGACGGCCGTCAGGTTGGGGGCTGCCTTGCTCAGCGAAACGTTGCCGCCCTTGGACAGACTGACACCCATGCGGGAATCCCTTTCGATGGTCGGTGTGTGATCCCGACATGTCCGAATCGCCGGGTACGCCATACGACACTAGTAGGTTTCGGCGAACTTGCGTAGGAACCGGCGCTCAGGGCCATCTCCTACGATCGGGGCGTGGCAGGGCGCAGGCGTGGATGGTTCGGCTCGTCGGGGCGCGACGAGTGGATCGAGCAGGCTCGGGCCGGTGTGGTCGCGGCCTTCCTCGACATGGACCGACGGCAGAGCGCTGCCGATTCGGCGGTGCGGGCGGTCGCCGAGGTGCGGCCGGATCCGGCGCTCGCGCGGCGCTGGGAACCGGTCCGCAACCGCTGCTACGCGGCGGCCGGGGTGTATCTGGCCCTGAACGACGACCTGGAGGCGGCGGAGCGGGACGGCACCCCGGTGCCGGGCGGCGCGCCGCGCGCCGAGCAGGTCATCGGGCAGCTCGCCGAGGCGGCGCGCGCGGTGGACGAGTTCTGGAACGCGAACCGGGCCCGGCTGGAGGACGCGGTCGCGGTGCTCGGCGCGGTGCCCCGGTTCGCCGAGGAGGTGACCGCCGAGGCGGAGCGGGTGCTCGGTGCCGCCGCGAGCTCGGAGTACGCCGGGTACCGCTCGATTCGCTCCGGGGTCGCCGCGGTGGATGAGGCGCTGCTCACACTGGCCGCGGCCACCACGGCGGGGCCGGGCCGGGTGCGCGCCGCCGCCACCGCGCTGCGCGAGCTGACCGCGTTGCTGTCGGAAGCATTGACGCAGGCCCCTTCTCGGCGCGGCGCGGCCGCCAACGCGATCGCCTCGGTGACCACGCGCATCGCCGCCGTCCGGACCAGAGCCGAAGGGCTCGGCTCCGCCTACTCGGCGCTGCTGCGCGAGTTCAACGCTGCGAGTTCGGCCGATCTGACCAACAATGAGCGGGAGAGCCAGCAGGCCGTCGCCGCCGCGGACACCGCACTAGCGGGTGCGCGGGCCGCGGCGGCCGAGCACGATCCGGAGACCGCGCTTGAACTGACCACTTCCGCGCGCGCCAGCCTCGCGGCGGCCGAGCAGCAGGTCGATGCCGTCACCCGGCGACTCACCCTGCTGCGCGAGGTCGCCGCGAACCCGAATTCCAAGGCAGAGGCCGTACGATTCCGGCTGCGGGACGCGCAGATGCTCGCGGTGAGCCGGGGGCTCGTCGCCGAATGGGGTTCGGTACTCGATGCCCAGATCGACCGGATCGACCGCGCCGCCGCCGCCCTGACCGGTAGGCACCCGAACTACTGGGCATACGTCACAGAGCTCGACACCATCGCGGAATTCATCGCCGGCGTGGTGGATCGAATGCGAAAAGAACCAGGACAACGACGAGGATGAGGACGGGGCCGCGATGACCGCGAGCGTTGCCGTCGCGCAGGAGGTCTCCCTGCGCAAACGGAAGCTGCTGTGCCATTTCCGGCAGCTGCCGGCGGGAAGAGCGCCGGAGCTGTTCCACCGGCGGCCGCGGTCGTTCGGCGACAGCGACGAGCGGGAGTTGCTCGCGATCGCGCTCGGTGCGACGCTGTATGCCCCGGCGACCAGGGACGATCTGGCGGCCACCATCCGGCGCCGGGCGGCGCGCGGCGTCTGTTCCATGGTGATCGACCTGGAGGACGCGGTCGCCGACCACGAGGTCGAGTGGGCGAAGGCGCAGGCCGTCGCGGTGCTCGACGAGCTCGCCGCCGACCCGGATCCGAACCCGATGCTCTTCGTCCGGGTGCGCGACGCCGCCACCATCACCGAGATCGCGGAGGCGCTCGGCCCCGGCGCCGGGGTGCTCACCGGCTTCGTCTTCCCCAAGTTCGACAGCCTCACCGGCCCGTCCTATTTCGCGGCGCTCGCGGTGGCGACGCAGCGGCTCGGCCGCACCGTGTACGCCATGCCGGTGCTGGAGTCGGCGGCGCTGGTGCACCGGGAGACCAGGGATCGGGAGCTGAGCCGGATCGCGGAGCTGCTGGCCGCGCACCGGGAGCAGGTGCTCGCGGTGCGGGTCGGCGCCACCGACATGTGCGCCACCTTCGGCATCCGCCGCGACCGCGACCTCACCATCTACGACGTCCGGGTGGTCGCCGACGTGATCGCCGACATCGTGAACTACCTCGGCCGCGCGGACGGCTCCGGCTTCGTGATCACCGGCCCGGTCTGGGAGTACTTCGCCGACCACGAGCGGATGTTCCGGCCGCTGCTGCGCACCGCCCCGTTCGAGGAGTCGGACGCGGTGAAGTTCCGCCAGTACCTGGTGAGCCGGGATCTGGACGGGCTGCTCCGCGAGATCACGCTGGACCGGGCCAACGGCATCCAGGGCAAGACGGTGATCCACCCGTCGCACGTGGCCGCCGTGCACGCGCTCTCGGTGGTGACGCACGAGGAGTACTCGGACGCGCTGGACATCCTGCGCGCCGACGTCGGCGGGGTCGCGGCCTCCGGCTACCGGAACAAGATGAACGAGATGCGCCCGCACCGCAGCTGGGCCAGGCAGACCGTGCTGCGCGCGCGGGTCTTCGGGGTGGCGAACAAGGGCGTCTCCTTCGTCGACCTGCTCACCGCGCTGGTGACGGAATGAGCTGGGCGACCAGGGAGCTCGGGGTCGCGCTCAGCTACCCGGACGGCACCGATCCCGGGCTGATCGAGCCGGGGCTGCGCAAGGGCAACGCGCGCCGCGCGCACCTGCTGGTCTCCACGGTGCTGGGCAAGCACATCCCGACCGAGCCCGGCGCGGTCCTCGACGCCGGGAATCGCCTGGGTGATCTGGTGCGCGAGCGGCTCGGCGCGAGCGACGCCGTCGTGCTCGGCTTCGCCGAGACCGCGACCGGGCTCGGGCACTGCGTCGCCGCGCGGATCGGCGCCAGGTGCTACCTGCACTCCACCCGCCGCGCGGTGCCCGGAGCGCACACGCTGGCCGGGTTCGAGGAGGGGCACTCGCACGCCACCTCGCACCTGCTGCAGCCGGAACCGCCGGAGGTCTTCGCCGACGGGCTGCCGCTGGTCCTGGTCGACGACGAGATCTCGACCGGGGCAACCGCGCTGGATGCCCTGCGCGCGCTGCACGCCTTCGCGCCGCGCACGCACTACGTGCTGGCCAGCCTGGTCGACATGCGCACGCGGGCGGATCGGGCGAAGGTCGAGGCCGCGGCCGCTGAGCTCGGCGCCCGGATCGACACCGTGTGCCTGGCAGCGGGACGCGCCGAGGTGCCCGCCGACCTGCCCGCCGCGGTGGCGGCGCTGCCCGAGCACCGGCTGAACCCGGTCGCCGCGCGGCGGGGTTCGGTCGCGCGGGTGCGGCTGCCGTGGCCGGCCGCCGTTCCGGAGGGCGGGCGGCACGGGTTCCTGCGCGCCGATCTGCCCGAGTTCGAGCAGGCGCTGGCCGCGGCCGCGGCGGAGCTGCGCAGCGGGCTCGATCCCGCGAGGCCGGTCGTCGTGATCGGCCACGAGGAGCTCATGTACCTGCCGCTCCGCTTGGCTGCGGCACTGGCTGCGGCGGGTACTCCGGCGCGGTTCCAGACCACGACGCGCTCACCGGCGTACGTGCTGGACGAGCCCGATTACCCGCTGCGCCGGGGTTTCCGGTTCACCGCGCCGGAGTCAGGCGACGAGGCGCCGCGCTACCTCTACAACGCCGCCTGGCCCGGCACCGACCCGCTGCTGGTGCTGGTACTCGACGAACCCGCCGACACCCCCGCCCTCGCCGCCGCGGGCGGACTGCTCGACGTGCTCACCGCCGCAGGCGCCGATGTGCTGGTCGCGGTGGTTCCCGGCGCCGGTCCGCGCGCGCTGCGCGCCGCCCGCGCGCTGCCGGAGCCGCTGTACGGCCCCGGCTTCGGCTCCTACGCCGCCGCCGAGGTGGCCTGGCTGCTGAAGGATCTCTCCGCGCTCGACCTGGAGGCCGATGTGGCGGAGCGGGAGCGCCGGATCCAGGCCGGGGTCGCGCACTACGCGGAGTCGCTGCCGATCGAGTTCCAGCCGGATGCCGCCTACCGCGAGCTGTTCGAGAAGGTGCTCGCCGACAGCGCGGAGCGGCTCGCGCTCGCCGTCGGCACGGTGGCCGAGCTGGTGGTCGCCGAGCGCGGCGACGGCGTGGTGCTGACCTCGCTGGCCAGGGCGGGGACGCCGATCGGCATTCTCATGCGGCGCTGGCTGCAGCGCCGCAGCCCGGCGCTGGAGGTGCCGCACTACGCCGTGTCCATCGTGCGCGATCGAGGTATCGATGCGGTGGCGCTGGACTACCTGGCGGCGCACCACGACCCCGCCTCGGTGGTCTTCGTGGACGGCTGGACCGGCAAGGGCGCCATCGCCAGGGAGCTCACCGCCGCGCTGGACGAGTACCACGCCGCCGGCGGCGCTCGCTTCGACGACGAGCTCGCGGTGCTCGCCGACCCGGGCCACTGCGTGCGCACCTTCGGCACCCGCGACGACTTCCTCATCGCCTCGGCCTGCCTGAATTCCACCGTCTCCGGGCTGGTCTCGCGGACCGTGCTGAACGCCGAGCTGATCGGCCCCCGCGACTTCCACGGCGCCAAGTTCTACCGCGAACTCGCCGCCGACGACGTCTCCGGGCGGCTGCTCGACACCGTGACCGCCGCCTTCGACACCGTGCGCGATCGGGTGCCCGCGCAGGTCGCTGCGCTCCGGGGGAGCGACCGCACCCCGACCTGGACCGGGTGGGCTTCGGTGGAGCGGGTGCGCGCCGAGTACGGCATCGGCACCGTCAACTTCGTCAAGCCGGGGGTCGGGGAGACCACCCGGGTGCTGCTGCGCCGGGTGCCGTGGCGGGTGCTGGTGCGCGAGGCCGACGCGCCGGAGCACGCGCACATCCGGATGCTGGCCGCGGCGCGGGATGTCCCGGTCGAGGTCGTGCCCGAGCTGGCCTATTCGTGTATGGGATTGATCAAGGACGTGCAGTGAGCTCTGCTCTACCGGCCCTGGTGGCCACCGATCTGGACCGCACCATGATCTACTCGCGGGCGGCGAGCGGCGACGCCGAAGCGCTGGCCTGCGTGGAGCATCTGGACGGGGAGCCGCTCTCCTTCATGACCGAGCGGGCCGCCGTCCGGCTCCGCGAGCTGGCCGGGGTCGCGGTCGTGCTGCCGACCACCACGAGGACCATCGAGCAGTACCGGCGGATCGCGCTGCCCGGCGGGCCGTTCCGGTACGCGGTGACCAGCAACGGCGGGAATCTGCTCGTCGACGGGGAGCCCGATGGTGCGTGGCGGGCGGCGGCCGGGCGGGATGCGGCGGCGGGCGGGGCCGGGCTGGCCGAGGTGCGGGCCGAGCTGCTGCGGCGGATCGACGATTCGTGGGTGCTCAAGTTCCGGGAGGCGGACGAGCTCTTCTGCTACCTGGTGGTGAATGTGGCGGCCATGCCCGCGGGGTTCCTCGCGGACTGGGACGGGTGGTGCCGGGCGCACGGGTGGAGTGCCTCGCAGCAGGGGCGGAAGATCTATGCCATGCCGGTGGCGGTGTGCAAGAGCGTCGCCGTTGCCGAGGTTCGGCGGCGGTTGCTGGACGACGGAGTTCTTCGTCCGGAGGCGCCGCTGTTCGCCGCCGGGGACGGGGCGTTGGACGCGGAGTTGCTCGCGTCGGCGGATTTCGCTGTGCGGCCGCGGCACGGTGAACTCGAGGAATTGGGCTGGAGCAGCCCGAATCTCGTGCTCACGGAGTCGCGGGGAGCCGACGCGGGGGCGGAGATGGTGGAGTGGTTCCACACCGGCGTCCGCGCGTCCGCCGCCACAGCGGCGAAAAGGCTCGCGGGGTAGGCCGCCGGCCTACCCCGCGCCTGGTCCAACCCGTCAGGGCTGGGAGTTCAGGCCCTTCTCGAGGACGGGCCAGGAGGCCTTGAGGTCGTCCTGCCAGTAACCCCAGGAGTGGGTTCCGCTGTCGCGGTAGACGAAGGTGGCGGGGATGCCGAGCTCGCGCAGGCGGTTGTCCAGGTTGTGGGTGGACCAGTTGACGCCCGCCTCGATGACCGCGCCGATGGCGACGGTCTGCGGGGTGTCGGAGGGCTTCTCCAGCCGGAACTTCCCGCCCGGCTCGTCGTAGACGCCGGGGATCCCGGTGCCGGTGGAGACGAACAGGTCGGTGCCGCGCAGCTGCTCGGCATTCACGATGGGATCGTTCGCCTTCCACAGCGGATCGTCCGCCGGGCCCCACATGTTCTCGGCGTCGCCGCCGCCCCAGGTCTCCACGGTGACCTTGACCATGTTCTGGCCGATGGGGTCACTGGTCTGCGCCAGCCCGCTGTAGACGGCCGCGCTGCGATACAGCCCCGGCTTGGCGATGGCCAGGTTCAGCACCGACACCCCGGACATCGAGAGGCCGGCGATAGCGTTCACCTTGTTGGTGCCGAGCACCGCGTCGACGAGTGGCGGCAACTCCTCGCTGATGTAGGTCTTCCACTTGTTCACGCCGAGGACCGGGTCGGTCGACTTCCAGTCGGTGTAGAAGGTCCAAGCGCCGCCGATGATCTGCACCACGTTGACGTTCTTGTCGCCGAGGAACTGCAGCGCGTCGGTCATCCGCTGCCAGGAGGCCGAGTCGACGCCGCCGCCCGCGCCGTTCAGCAGGTAGAGCGAGGGCCGCGGCACCGAGGTGTCGGCCGGCCGAAGCACATCGACGAGCAGGGTCTTGTTCATGGCGGCCGAGTGGATGTGCAGCCGGACGTTGCGCGCGTCCAGCGCCTCCACCTTCTCCACGTAGGAGCCGCCCGGGGCGACCGCCTTCGCGGTCACGACGTTCGGGGCCGGTGCCGGTTCGGCGAGAGCCGGGCTCACCGAGCCGATCAGGCAGGCGGCGAGTACCGCCGCGACCATGGTTCGCCTACCGGCGCGGCGGATCGACATCCTCGTCCTTCGTTCGTCCTGCTACCGCGAGAAAAATCGCGGCCCACCGAATCGATCGGCGGAGCGCGCCCGAATATACCGGCGCGCAGCCGTTCTCAGTACTGTTGCTGCTGTCCGGCCAATTGCTGGGCGATCACGCCCTGCAACCGCTGCAGCCCGCCGACCGTCATCCCGCTCTGCAACTGCCCCTCGATGGTGCGGACCACCTGGGAATCGCTGAGCACCTTCTCGCTCGACTGGATGAGCACGGTTCCGGCGCCGGTGAAGTCGAACTGCCGCTCCTCGCCGGAGCTGACGCCGAACCGCGCCGCGCCCGCCGCCAGGAAGTCGGTGATCCAGCGCTGGTCGTAGTGGTGGCTCGGGGACGGGCAGTCCGCCCAGCCGACCAGGGACTCCGGGTCGACCCGCAGCGGCGGCTCGGCGAACATGACCGGGCCGTTCGATGAGGCGAGGAACTTGCCGGTGCCGATCAGGGTGAGGAAGCCGGGCACGATGGACTGGTTCAGCGAGAGCCCCGGCTCGAAGGCGAGCAGGTTGGCCGCGCGGATGGTGAGGTTGCCCTCGTCCAGGTCGTAGGAGTTGATGTCGTAGCCGCGGTCGCCGATGATCAGCTTCCCGTGGCCATCGGCCACCACGTAGTCGCTGGTGAACAGCGGAGCGGAGAATTGCTGCGACACCATGTGCAGCAACCCACCGTGCAGGCCGTGCGTGAGCACCTGGAAGTTGATCTGCCCGTAGTAGGCGATCATCGCGCCCTTGCGCATGAACCAGGGCTTGTTCAGGTCGATGGAGTACGCGTAGCTGTTTCCCGGGATGTTGTCGCTCTCACCGAGATTCATGGGGTTCAGGATCTGGCTCATGGCTCACAACTTCTCTTCGGAGGCCTGCACGTAGACGATGCCCTGGCCGACGCAGTGCAGCTGCATCGCCTCACCGGCGCCGCGGCCGACCGCGTCCCGCCAGCTCATCGCCGTCTTCAGCTCGGTCTGCACGTTGCCGTACGCGGCGACGAACGCCTGCGGATCGACCACGATCGGGTTCGGTCCGCCCACCTGCAGCTCCAGGAACCCGCCGTGCGCGAGCAGCACCGCCGAGCCCTGGCCGCTGAGCTGGGTGGTGAACATCCCCTGCCCGGTCAGCGCGCCGGAGGCGGCGCCGCGCAGCGCGCCCATGATGCCGCCGCCACCACCGCCGCCACCACTGTTCGAGCTGGCCACCGAGACGACCGAGCTCTGCAGCTGCGCGGAGTTGGCCAGCAGCCGGGAGGCCTCCACCCGGAGCACGGCCCCCTGCTGCATCTGCACCACGTGCACCTCCAGCCCGGCCAGGCCGTAGTGCACCTCGCCGTTGCCCTGGGCCAGCATGGTGCTCTCGTGCTCGCCCGCCATCATCCGGCCGGCCATGCGCATCATGCCGCCGCCCATACCGCCCATCCCGCCGCCGCCCATCCCGGCGATCTGGTGCGGGGCGAACGAGACGTCGCCGGTGTAGAAGAGCATGGCGCCCTTGCGCGCGACCACGCCGCCGGCCATGCCGACGTTCACCTTGACGACCTTGCCGTTGACCTTCTCGAACATGGAAGCGCCCCTTACCGTTCCGCGGGCTGGATCAGTACGACGCCCTGCCCGTCCCAGCGCAGCGAGAACGCCTCGCCCGCGTCCGACCCCATGACCGTGCGCCACGAGACGTCGGTGACGAAGGACTGGTTGAGATTGCCCCGCGCCGCGACGAAGGCATCCGGGTCGACGATCAGCGGGTACTGCAGGCTGACCTCCAGGTGGATCAGCGGGCCGCCCGCGGAGAGCAGCGCGACCTGGCCCTGGCCGGTGACGGTCGTGGTGAAGAGCCCCTGCCCGGCGGAGGCTCCGCCGACGCCGGCGAAGCGGATGTCGGTGCGCAGGTTGCCCGCGAAGGCGAGCAGCTGCTGCGACTCCACCTGCAGCGTCTCGTTGTTGAGGTTCACCACGGTGACGTTCTGCCCGTTCACCGCGAAGAAGACGCGGCCGTTGCCGCCGCACTCCATGAGCGAGAGCTTCTCACCGGTGGCGCGGCGCTTGAGCCCGGCGAGCACGCCGTCGCCGCCGCCGAACCCGGCGGACTTGAACTGCACGTTTCCTTCGTAGGCGATCATCGAGCCGGAGATCGCGCGGACACTGGTGCCGGCGAGGTGGGCTTCGATCACCTTCTTCGACTGCTCGAACAGCTGTGCCATAGGAAGTCGCCTGTGGTCTCGGGGGAACGGCGGAGGGTTCGCGGTGTTCCGTGCGAGCGACACAGTAACCGATCCGGCTGTGGCCTGCGGTCTTCGCGAAGCCCGGTTGTGCACAGGTCCCGATTTGTCCCCAATTGTCCCCGGGGTGTTCACGCCGCCGCGCCCGCGGGCGATTCTCGTAGAGTGGCTTCGAACGCACCGACAAGCGAAGGGTCGAACTTGTCCGCATCACTCGCCAAAGGCCAGAACGGCCCACTGGCAGTCAACGACGTCGTGGTCTCCATCCAGCTCACGGCTCCCGCGGATCTCTCCGCGCTGCTCGTCACCGAACAGGGGAAGGTCCGCACCGACGCCGACTTCGTCTTCTTCAACCAGCCGAGCGGTCCCGGCGTGAACCTGGTGCCGGCGGCCGGGGGGCCGGCGGCGCTCGCCGTCTCGCTCGGGCAGGTGCCGCCGGACATCGCGCAGATCCGCGCGGTGATCACGCTGGAGGATTCGAACAGCAACTTCGGCCAGTTCCCCGCGCCGACCGCGATCGTCTCCGACACGTCGGGGAATCAGCTCTTCGAGTATCGGATCGACGGCCTGGCCAGCGAGTCCATCGTGATCGCGCTGGAGCTGTACCGGCGCCAGGGCGCCTGGAAGGTGCGCGCGGTCGGGCAGGGCTACGCCGGCGGGTTCGCCGCGCTGGTCACCGATCACGGTGTGAGCGTCGACGATTCGCCCGCCCCGCAGACGCAGAGCGCCCCCCCGCCCCCGCCGCCTCCCGCGCCGACCCAGGTCGCGCAGCCGACGCAGGGTGGGTATCCGCCGCCGCAGCAGCAGCAGTTCGCGCCGACCCAGGGCTACCCGCCGCCGCAGCAGCCCGCGCCCGGCGGCTATCCGCCCCCGCCGCAGCAGGGCGGGCCGGGCGGCTATCCGCCCCCGCCGCAGGGCGGCCCGCAGGGCTACCCGCCGCCGCCCCAGCAGGGTGGCTACCCGCAGCAGCAGGGCCACCCCCAGGGCGGCTACCCGCCCGCGGCGCCGCCGCAGCAGCCGCCCGCCGAGGTGAGCCTGAGCAAGGACCGGCCGGTCAGCCTGGAGAAGGGCCAGCGGGTCACGCTGCGGAAGGAGGGCGGCGTCCAGCTGACCTTCGTCAAGATGGGGCTCGGCTGGGATCCGGTGCGCACCCGAGGCATGTTCGGCAGCCGCACCGTCGACATCGACCTCGATGCCTCGGTCACCATGTTCGCCGACACCAACCTGGTCGACGTGGCCTACTACGGGCAGCTCAGCTCGAAGGACGGCTCGGTCAGGCACCAGGGCGACAACCTGACCGGCGAGGGCGAGGGCGACGACGAGGTGATCCTGGTGGATCTCACCCGGGTGCCCGCGCACGTCAACACGCTGCTGTTCATCGTCACCTCCTACAAGGGGCACTCCTTCGAGCAGGTGCAGAACGCGTTCTGCCGTCTCGTCGACGGCAGCAACAACGCCGAGCTCGCCCGTTTCACCCTGGCCGGCGGCATGCCGTTCACCGCGATGGCGATGGCCAAGATCTACCGCGCGGGCAGCGACTGGAAGTTCGTCGCGCTCGGTGAGGGATTCCAGGCCAAGCACCCCGGGGAGGCGGTCCCGCAGCTGGGCCGGTTCCTGGTGAACAGCTGAGCGGAGCGGATGTCGTGATCCAGTTGCAGGCCGGGCAGAACATCCCGCTCACCGGCGGGGGCGTGCGATTCGAGGTGTCCGCCGGTGCGGCGCTGCGGCTCGCGGCCCTGGTGGTGGCGGACAACCTGCGGGTCACCGGCCCGGAGGATCACGTGTCCGCCGAGCGTCCGGCCGCGCCGGGCGTCGCGCTCACCGGCAGCGCCGTCGTCGTCGACCCGCCTGCCGTTCGGGCCGACGCGCAAGCGGTGCTGCTCGTCGCGGCGGCCGACCCGGCGCTGCCGCTGCCGCCGGGCGGGCTCGGCGCGGTCGACGCCGTGCTCACCGGGGCGGACGGGGTGGGGATCGCGCGGTTCACCGTCACCCCGTCGGCGGGGGAGACGGCGCTCATCTGCTTCGAGGTGTACCGGCGCGGGAACGGGTGGAAGCTGCGCGCGGTCGGGCAGGGGTACGCGGGTGGGATGGGTGCGTTGCTGCCCGCGCACGGGATCGCCGCGCCGCCGGTCGGTGGGGCGCCGGTTTCCGCCGGTGCGCCTGCCCTGTCCGGCGCGGGCGATCGGCCCGGTGCGGCCGGTGCGCCGCTCGAGGTGGCGCACGGTCTCGAGCGGATCTGGATGATCTTCGAGGATGCGGCGCGTTCCGCGGCGGCGCTCATCGCTGCCCGCGAGTACGCCGACAAGCGATTGGATCACGAGCTCTCCGCCGCTGTCTCCGATCCGGCTACCCGGAACACCCCTGCCGCTGAGCAGGCGCGGCAGCTCGCGCAGCGGCGCTACGACGAGTTGATCGGGATTGCCGAGGGGAATCACCGCAGGGACAGTGAGCAGTTGCTGCGGGAGCTCGCCGAGGCGGATCGGTTGTTGCCGCCCGCGCTCGCTTCCTGGGAGGCGCCTGCGTGGGATCGTCCGCCCGCGGCGTCGGACGGGATTCGGCTCGGGGAGTTGTACGCGATCGAGCGCGGATCGCTGCGGGTGCCGTATTGCGTCCCGGTGCCGTTGAATCGGCCGCTCTGGATCGATACCGAGTCCAGTGCGGCTGTCGCGCCGGTGGTGGGGGCCTTGCTCGCGCGGTTGATCTCGGCGGCTCCGGAGCGGCGGACGATCGTCGATCTCATCGACTTGAGTCAGGGGTTCCGGAGTCTCACGCCGTTGCTCGCGCCGGTGTTGGAGGGGGCGCCGATCAGTGACCACACCGACATTTCCGGGCGGTTGCAGGAGTTGGTCGAGGCTGTCGAGTTGGCCGAGCTGGCGCTGAGTGGTGGTGCGGGGGTGCCGCCGGGGGAGCATCGGATTCTGGTGGCTGCCGATTTCCCGCACGGGTACCAAGGGATCGATGTGCAGCGGTTGTCGACGCTGGTGCTGCGTGGGGGGCTGATCGGGTTGTCCGTGGTGTTCGTCGGGGCGAACGAGTCGAACTCGACGGAGAGTGCGTTGGCCGCGTTGTCGCAGTCCTGTCGGCATCTGCCGACCATCGCCGGGACGCCGTTGTTCGATCCGTGGACGGGGTCGGCTTGGGAGTTGGCGCTGGATCTGCTGCCGCAGGAGCCGGGGCGGCAGGCTCGGTATTTGCGGAGCGTGTAGGGGTAGGGGGTGGGTCGGAGGGAGTGGGGTCAGCGGGAGCTTTGTTTCGGCCGGAGGGGTTCTGGGAGCCAGGGGAGTAGGGGGTCGGGGGCTCGGTCCAGGACGCCGCCGAGGGGGTCGTCGGCGTAGTCGCGGCGGACGGGGTCTTCGGCGGGGCGGTAGATCTGGCGGATCACGAGGGCGCAGAGGGCCAGAACCGCCAGGTCCCGGAGCAGGACTGTGGCGGTGAACCACTGTTCGGGGAGGCCTTTGCGGTCGGTTCCCAGGTAGTAGTACATGCGGGGGACCCAGACCAGGGCGTCGATGGTCATCCAGGCCAGGAGGATGCGGCGGTGGGGGAGGGCCAGCACGGCCAGGGGGACCAGCCAGAGTGAGTACTGGGGGCTCCACACCTTGTTGGTCAGCAGGAACGCCGCGATCAGGAGGAAGCAGAGCTGGGCGACGCGGGGGCGGTGGGGGGCCTTGAGGGCGAGGTAGGCGATCGCCAGGCAGGCGAGCGCGAACGCGGCCAGGGAGACCATGTTCAGCACGCCGGGGGCCTCGCCGTGCACCAGCCTTCCGTCGAAGCCGGTCCAGCCGGTGAACGAGGTGATCACGTTGTAGATCGAGTCGGGGTCGGCGTGCCTGGTGGTGTTCAGGCGGAAGAACTCGCGCCAGCCCTGGGGGTAGAGCAGGGCGATCGGCAGGTTCACCAGGCCCCAGGTGAGCAGGGCCGCGGCCACGGTGGCGCCGGCGGCGCCGAGCGGGCGGGCGCTGAGCACCTCGAGGCGCCGACGCCGCCCTTCCCACCAGTCGAGGAAGGTGTCCAGGTCGCGGATCGAGCTCAGCGGGGGGCCGGTGCGGGCGCCGGGGGCGCGGTGCAGCGGGTCGGCGCGCAGGCACAGGACCACCAGCGGGCCGAGCAGCAGCAGCGGATACAGCTTGGCGGCGCCGCCGAGGCCGAGCAGCACTCCGGCCAGCACCGGTCGGCGCCGGGCCCAGGCCAGCAGGCCGGTGGCGGCGAAGGCGGTGGCGATGGCGTCGAAATTGGTGAAGGCGTGCACGATCACCAGCGGCGAGCAGACCAGCAGCGCGACGTCCCACGGCCGCCGGCCGGCGGAGCGGGTGGTCGCCCACACGGTGACCAGCCAGGCCAGCGCCAGCCCGATCGCCACCACGTTGAAGTAGATGACGACCTGCAGCGCCCCCGCCCCCGGCAGCGGCAGCATGTCGTAGGTCTTCGCGATCCGCATGGCCAGGTACTGGTAGAGCCCGGAGAGCACCGGATACTCCATGTACCTGACCTCGGTGCCGCCCTCGGAGGTCTGCTCGATCCAGTACTTCTTGTACGGGAAGGCGCCCTCGTTCAGCCGCTCCGCGCCGTACAGCGGCACGGTGTCGGAGTAGCACATGGCCACGTACTGGCGGCCGTTGTTCCAGTCCAGCGAGAGCTGGCCGTTGCCGTCCGAGGTCTGCTGGATGCAGGCCGCCTTCGTGGACCAGCCGAGCGCGAGGAAGAGCACCGCGAAGGCGAGCAGCACGCGCAGCGGCGTCCAGTACCTGGCCCGGCCGATCAGCGCGTGATCGCCGACCGGGCCGCCGACCGCGGTGCTGAGCTGCGCGGCGAGCGAATCGTTCCGGCTCGGCTTGTCCCGCCCGTCCGCCGACCGCAGATCCGGCGCGAGCGGCGCGGGGGAGATGTAGCCGGCCCCCGAGTGGTACACCGCGTCCGGGCCGGTGCCGGGCGAATCGGCGGCCGGCACACTACCGCCGGCCGCTCGATCGTCGGCCACCTGCTGCTCGGTCACGAAATCCGAGGCTACCGGGAGCCGTTCGGCCTGCCGCCCTCCGAGTCCTCGTTGCCGCCGGCACCGGGGGCGCCGGTCGCCGTCGGCTGGCCGGGCAGCGGCCCGGCGTCCGGCTGGGTCTGCTGCTGCGGCCGCTGCTGCTGGGTCTGCGGCGCGATGCCGGGCACCGGGATGGTGATGCCGGGCAGGATCTCCACCTGCGACGGGGTGATCACCACCGGCGGCAGCGGCTCCGCCTCGGTGCTGGACGGCGGGGTGTAGGGGGCGGTCCACTCGGGCACGCCCGCCTGGCCCTTGATCGGCGCCGGCTTCGGGAAGGTCTCGTTCGACGTGCCCTTGAGCGCGCCGTCCATGGTCAGCTTCCAGATGTCCGACGGCAGGCTGGAGCCGTAGATCATGGCGCCGCCGTAGTTGCGCAGCGCCGAGTTGTCGGTGCTGCCCACCCAGACCGCGGTGGCGAGCGACGGGGTGTACCCGACCATCCAGGTGTCCTTGTTCTCGCCGGTGTCGCCGAGCTGGGCGGTACCGGTCTTGGCCGCGGACTCCCTGCCGCCGGCCAGGCCGTGGTTGCGTGAGTAGCCGGCGATCGGCTTCATCGCCGCGGTGACATTGTCCGCCACCGCCGCCGAGACCCGCTGCTCACCGGGGACGTCGCCGCGGTCGAGCAGCGTGGTGCCGTCGGCGGCGACCACCCGGGAGACGAAGTGCGGCGCATGGTACATCCCGGAGGCGGCGAAGGTCGCGTACACCGACGCCATGTCAAGCACCCGTGCCTGGTACTGGCCGAGCACGATGCCGTTGTTCGGGCCGGTGCCGTCCGGCTCGGTCAGCGTCTTGCCGACGCCGGGCAGCGACTCCGGGATGCCGAGCTTGTGCCCCATGTCGGCGATCTTCTGCGGGCCGTTCTGCATGTCCAGCTGCATCCGGTAGAAGCTGGTGTTCAGCGAGCGCTTGAGCGCCTCGGCGATGGTGCAGGTGCCGCACTGCTCGCCCTCGACGTTCGTGATCTTGATGCCGTTCACCGTCACCGGCGAGCTGTCGTACATCTGCGAGAGCGGAATGCCCTGCTCCAGGTTCGCGGCGAGGCCGATCGGCTTGAACGACGAGCCGACCTGCAGCCCGGCGTTGGCGAAGTCGTAGCCCTGGCCGTCCTCGCCGCCGTAGTAGGCGCGGACCGCGCCGGAGCGCGGGTCGATCGAGACGACCGCCGTGCGCAGCTGCTCCGGCTCACCCTCCATCTTGGTGCGCGCGGCGTTCACCGCCGCCTCCTGCATCTGCGGGTCGATGGTGGTGGTGATCTGCAGGCCGTCGGTGTTGAGCTGCTGCTCGCTGATGCCAGCGGCGGAGAGCTCGCGCAGCACCTGGGTCTTGATCAGCCCCTCCGGGCCCTGGTCCAGGTCGTTGTCCTGCAGCGAGGCCAGCGGAATCACCGGCGGGTACTGCATGGACTGACGCTCGGCCGCCGGCAGGTTGCCGCCCGCGGCCATGCCGTCGAGCACGTAGCCCCAGCGGGTCTTGGCGCCCTCGGGATTCTTCTCCGGGTCGAGCGCGGACGGCAGCTGGATGGTGGCGGCGAGCACCGCGCCCTCGGAGACCGTCAGCTCCTGCACCGGCTTGCCGAAGTACGCCTTGGCGGCGGCGTCGATGCCGTAGGCGCCGCGGCCGAAGTAGATGGTGTTCAGGTAGGCGGCGAGGATCTGCTCCTTGCTCCACTGGCGCGCCATCTTGGCCGAGATCACCAGCTCGCGCATCTTGCGGGTGAGCGACCGCTCGTCACCGACCATGGCGTTCTTCACGTACTGCTGGGTGATGGTCGAGCCACCGCCCGCGCTCTCCTTGCCGAGCAGGTTGTCCCTGGCGGCGCGGGCGAAGCCGGAGAGCGAGAAGCCCGGGTTGGAGTAGTAGTCCCGGTCCTCGGCCGCGATCACCGCGTTGCGCACGTGCGGCGGGATCTGGTCGATGCCGACCTCGGTGCGGTTGCCCTCCGGCGGGATCACCTTGCTGAGCACGGTGGTGCCGTCCGAGCCGAAGATGGTGGCCACCTGGTTGGTCTCCAGGTCACCCGGCTTCGGCACCGAGACCGTGCTGTAGGCGACCAGGAACACCGCGCTCGGCACCACGATCATCAGCGCGATCAGCACGTAGAGGGTGCGGCGCAGGATCTTCCACGGGAACTTCCGCTTCCGCTGCCCGTCACCGCGGCCGCCGCCCCTGCCGCCGCCGTCGCGCCGGTTCGGCGGGCCGGGCGGGCCGCCCTGCCTGCTGCGCTCGCCGGTGGCGGTGCCGTCGCGGCGGACCGCGGCGCGGCCGCCGGTGCCCGCGGGGGCCGCGCGCCGCGCGGCCTCGCCGGTCACCGGCCGCCGGACGGCGTCGCTCGCGCCGGGGCGGGTGCGCTCGGCGCTGCCCGCGCGCTGCGCGGGCTCACCGGGGCGCGCGATGCGCTGGGTGCGGTTGGCCGGCTCGCCCGGGCCGGGGATCGGCCCGGACGGTATGCCGTCGCGGCGCGGCGGGCGCCCCTGGTTCTGTGCGGGAGGTCTCGGGCCACCGGGGGCGGGCCGTCCGTTCGGCGGTGGGCCGCCGGGGACGGGGCGTCCGTTCGGCGGTGGGCCGCCGGGGACGGGGCGTCCGTTCGGCGGTGGGCCGCCCTGGTACGGCCCGGCCGGGCGGCCGGGCGGCGGACCCTGCCGCTGCGGCGGGCGCTGGCCGGGCGCGCCCTGGCGCGGCGGCATCGGCCTGCCGTCCTGCGGCATCGGGCGACCGGTGCCGGGCGGCGGGCCGCCGGGGCGCTGCGGCTGCGGCCTGGACTGGAAATCTTGCTGTGCACCGCGCTGCGTACGGCCGCCGTGCGGTTCTTCGCCGTAGGGGGAACGCTCGTAGGGCGAATTCACTGACAAAATCTCCGTTGCTCGTCTCTGTGCACGCTCATGGCGTCGGGTTCACCGCTCGGCGGTGTCACGGCTCCTCCGCTGCCTGCGCGGCAGAGCCGGTGCGCGGCTCATTCGGCCGCGCTGCGCCGGCCGGAGCCGGGCCGGTTCGCACGGTTCCCGCCCGTGCCGGAGCGGCCGCGCCGCGGCGCCGGGTCGGTGCCGAGGACGTACGACTGCACCAGGTGGTTCCAGTGGCACGAGCGGCAGACCTCGACCACGTGCACCGAGAACTCCTCCTTGGTGTCGGCCAGCCTGGCCAGCTCCTCCGGCGTTCTGGCCGACCCCGCGGTCTGCCCGAGCCCGTCACCGTAGACCCAGGATACGAGCGTCAGCTGCTCTTTCCGGCAGATGGGGCAGGTGACCTCGCTCCCCCGGCCGTGGAACTTCGCGGCCCGCAGCAGGTAAGGATTGGCGTCGCAGACCTCGGCGACGGCGACCCGCCCCGCGTAGACGTCGGCGAGCAGCGACTTACGCCGGAGGGCGTAGTCGACCACCTGCCGCTGGATTCGCACGCCACCCAGAGTAGCGGGGCGGGGAAGCCCCCGCCCCGGCGCGGGCGGGGTGCCCCTGGCGGCAATCCACCGCCAACAGGCGCGTTTCCGGCGGCGGCATTCTAGGATTCTGCTGTGTCAACCGCCGCATCCGGCCGCATGCGAGCGCGTGACCTCGATCGCGTGAACGCATCCGGGCTCCTGGATGCCGCCTACGCGGAGGGGCAGCTCGGCGGCGACGAGTACCACGATCGCACCGCGCAGGTCGCCGCCGCGAAAACCATCGGTGAGCTGCGCGCGCTGGTCGACGATCTGCAGCTGCCCGCGGCCAGGGTCAGGGCGGCCACCGATGGGGTGCGGGCGAGCACCGGGTGGCGCCCGCTGCAGGGCGGCGCCGGCTATTACCCCGGCCACACCCGCGCGCGCAACGACGACCGCGAGCGCACCCGCGCCGTGCTCGACACCGCGCACGGCGAGGGCCAGCTCGCCGATGCCGAGCACGCCGAGCGGATCGAGCTGCTCGCCGCGGCCCGCTCGCTGGACGACCTCGCCGAACTCGTCGCCGACCTGCAGCGGGTCACCGGCACCGGCCCGGCGCCCCGGCAGCCGCCGAGCTACCGGGGCAGGTTGCGGATCGCGCTGGTGACCGTGCTCGCGCTGGCCGCCGCCACCGGCGGGTTCCTGGTGACGCACCGCGACGAGGCCGCGCCGCCGCCGGTCTCGCACCCCGGGGTCGCCGAACTCGGCGCGGTCGAGCCCGTCGTGATCGCGACGCCTTCGCTCGTCACCGAGGAGGGGCTGACCGAGTTCCTGCGCCGGTACCGGGAGAAGTTCGGTGACCTGCGGGCCGACGAGATCGACCTGTTCCCCGAGCACGCGAGCATCGCGCGCGCCCTCCCCGGGCAGCCGAATCGCCTGGTGCACTACACCTATCGCGGCGGCTTCGAGCAGGACCGGGATGTCACCACGCGCAAGGTGGAGACCCCCGTTGTCGATCTCGGCGACCTGGACCTGAAGGGCATCGGCGCCGCGCTGGCCGCCGCCCCCGGCGCCGCCAACGTGCGCGACGGCGCGGTCTCGCACCTGAGCGTCGGGCCGGTCAACACCGACTCCTACGCCAGGTACGGCCTGCCGCACGGCGTGGCCGCGGTCGATCTCTCGGTGAGCAACGAGTTCTCCGAGTCCGGCCGGTTGCTGCTCGATCCGGCGGGGCGGGTCGCCAACGTCTGGCCCTTCAAGAATTGAACAGGAGCGAGCGGATGGCGCAGCGAACCGAGGGCGTACGGGCGCGGGACCGCGACCGGGTGGATGCCTGCTCGGTGCTGGACGCCGCGCTGGCCGACGGCCAGCTCAGCGCCGCCGAGCACGCCGCACGGACCGCGACGGCCATGCGCGCGAAATCCTTCGACCAGCTGGACGCGCTGGTCGCCGATCTGCAGATCCCAGCGAACCTGGTGGACGCCCCGATCGTCCGGGTCGACCGGCGCACCCCGCGCCGCTGGCAGGCGCCGGTCGCGGTGCTCGCCGGTGCGGCCGCGCTCGGTCTGCTGGCGGGGTTGCTGAGCAGCTGCGGCGGGCCGGGCGGCCCGGCGGAGCAGGTGCCGCTCCTCACCAGCGGGCCGGGCATCGGCTACTTCCTCGCCGAGTACCGCGCCGAGTTCGGCGAGACCGTCGCCGACGAGGTCACCTTCTACCCGGAGTACGTGCTGGTGGACCGGGCGCTGCCGGGCAACCCGCAGAGCACCGCCGACTACCACTACGACGGCGGCTTCGACCGGTACACCGCCGGCAACGGCCGCAAACCGGACGAGCCGACCCTCGACCTCGCGGAGCTGGACGTGCCGCGGCTCGCCGGGCTGCTCCTGGGTGCGCCGCGAACGGTCGGCCTGCCCGACGGCACGATCAGCCACATCATCGTGGAGCGCGAGGCCGGGGCGCGCAGCGAGGCCGCCCCGATCGCCCGCATCTACGTGCGCGCCGCGGACAACCGCGTCGGCTACCTGGAGACCACGCTCGGCGGCGAACCGCTGACGATCAATAAACCCTCCTGAACTGCGGAGACACCGTTATCGCCAGGCTCATGCATGCGATGTTATATCGGCCCGATATAGTGGGAAGTCGCATCCATCGGTTAGATCTGTCGACAAGTCAGGGGGTGAGGTCCGATGCTCGAGCTGGCAATCCTCGGGCTGCTCCTGGACGCACCCATGCACGGCTACGAGCTGCGCAAGCGGCTGACCGGCCTGCTCGGGCCGTTCCGCGCGTTCTCCTACGGGTCGCTGTACCCGACCCTGCGCCGTATGCAGACGGACGGGTTGATCGCGGAGGAGAGCGTCACCGGCGCGACGATGCGGCGGGCGCGGCGCGTCTACCACCTGACTCCGGACGGGCGGGAACGGTTCACCGAACTGCTCGCCGACACGGGGCCGCAGAACTACACCGATGACGGCTTCGGCGTGCACCTCGCCTTCTTCAGCCGCACCCCCGCCGCGGCGCGGATGCGGATTCTGGAGGGCAGGCGACGCCAGGTCGAGGAGCGCCGAGAAGGACTCCGGGAGGCCATCAAGAAGGCGAGTGGCTCGCTCGATCGCTACACCCGGCAGCTCCATCAGCTCGGACTGGAATCGAGCGAGCGCGAAGTGCGCTGGCTCAACGAGTTGATTGCCGCAGAGCAATCGACGAAGGCGGCACCACAGAAAGAGGGAAATATCGGCCATGAGTGACATCGACAAGGCTGACAACGCCACCGAAGTACGCGTCGCCATCGTAGGGGTGGGCAACTGCGCCTCGTCGCTGGTCCAGGGCGTGCGGTACTACCAGGACGCGGACGAGAACTCGACCGTGCCCGGGCTGATGCACGTCAGGTTCGGTCCCTACCACGTGCGCGACGTCAAGTTCGTCGCCGCGTTCGACGTGGATGCGAAGAAGGTCGGGTTCGACCTGGCCGAGGCGATCTTCGCCAGCGAGAACAACACCATCAAGATCTCCGACGTGCCGCCCACCGACATCACGGTGCAGCGCGGCCCGACCCTGGACGGCATCGGCAAGTACTACGCCGAGACCATCGAGCTCTCCGAGAGCGAGCCGGTGGACGTCGTCAAGGTGCTGAAGGACTCGAAGGCCGACGTGCTCGTCTCCTACCTGCCGGTGGGTTCGGAGGAGGCGGACAAGTTCTACGCGCAGTGCGCGATCGACGCGGGCGTCGCCTTCGTCAACGCGCTGCCGGTGTTCATCGCCTCCGACCCGGTGTGGGCGCAGAAGTTCGTCGACGCCGGCGTCCCGATCGTCGGTGACGACATCAAGAGCCAGGTCGGCGCCACCATCACGCACCGGGTCATGGCGAAGCTCTTCGAGGATCGCGGCGTGCAGCTCGACCGCACCATGCAGCTGAACGTCGGCGGCAACATGGACTTCAAGAACATGCTGGAGCGGGAGCGGCTGGAGTCGAAGAAGATCTCCAAGACCCAGGCCGTCACCAGCAACCTGAAGAAGGAGCTCGGCGCCAACGACGTGCACATCGGCCCGTCCGACCACGTCGGCTGGCTCGACGACCGCAAGTGGGCCTACGTCCGCCTGGAGGGTCGCGCCTTCGGCGACGTCCCGCTGAACCTCGAGTACAAGCTCGAGGTCTGGGACTCCCCGAACTCGGCGGGCATCATCATCGACGCCGTCCGCGCCGCCAAGATCGCGAAGGACCGCGGCATCGGCGGCCCGGTCATCCCGGCCAGCGCCTACCTCATGAAGTCGCCCCCGAAGCAGCTCGCGGACGA
>NZ_JBHSAX010000014.1:364806-522242 GCF_042650385.1 Nocardia jiangsuensis | reverse complement strand
CGTGCGCGGCCCACCGGCCGCGCACGGCGCGAGTCTCAATCCAGCGAGACGTACACCTCGACAGACGTAGGTCCCGTGTACCGCTCCAGCTCCGCGGTGTGCGACCGCGTGATCGTCCCGGCCGCCTCGGCCTTCGCCACCTGCGCCCACGCGGTCCGCAACAGGTCGTACGGCTTGTCCGAGACGACGAAGCGCGCGTAGCGCCCCTGCGGAATCCGCGTCAGCACATCCCCGGGGTCGAGATCGTCCAACCCCCTCACCTCGTACCCCAGCACCGCGACCGCGTGATCGTTCTGCCCGATGTAGGCGGCGGCCCTGGTGACGGTCTTCTCCCGCGCCAGATACCGATCCCAGGTGAAGTTCACCAGATCGAGGTCGCGGGCAGCCACCTCACGCCCGGTCAACGGCACCGTCAACCCCGCGACCAGGATTTCGTCCAGGGTGACGAGTTCGAAGTCCACAGCCATGTCCTACCTGTTCCCGTGTTCGTCGGCCAGCGCCACGAACACCTCGACGGTGCGGGCGTCGGGGTACTGCTCGACATCGCCGGTGTAGGAGCGCACCAGTTTGCCCGCGGCCTCGGCGTCCCACACCGTGCGCCAGATGGACACGATGGTGTCGCCGAGGTTGTCGCCGCTGGCGGTGAAGCGGGCGAAGCGGCCTGCCGGAACCCGGGCGAGCACGTCGCCGGGGAGCAGGTCGGCGAGCCCGCGGCAGCGGTAGCCGACGATGTGCGTGAGGTACGAGTTGATCTCGGGGGCGTGGTCGACGTAGGCCGTCGTCGGCGGGCCGGGGAGCCTGCGGGCGAGGTTGCGCTTCCACGCCTCTTCGACCTTCGCCCGCCGCGGTCCCTCGACCGCGAGCGCCGGGCTGCGAAGTACTGTTCCCGCCACCAGCGTCTCGGGACGGTCAACGACATTGAAATCCACCGGCGTAGCCCCTATGTCTCGTCTTTCGTCGTCGCTCGAGCGCTATCCTCCCGCATCGCCCGCCCGGCGACGCTGTCGGCCCCGCGCCCGGCGCGTCGTTCGCGGCTCGAGCCCTTCGTGCGGTTTCGTCGCAGGTCGGCGCGGTGCCGACCGGCCGGGACCACCGAGGTCCGGCCCATGCGTCGCTCTCACTCCGGTTAGCTCTCACTCTGGCCAACGATGCTGCCACGTCCGTGGTTCCGCGGGGACCGGGTAGGCGTAACCGTGATCTTGGCGGTAACACGTTCAGCGGCCGCTGAGACCGGGGAAGAGCTCGCCGGGCTCGGCGGGGCCGGAGGTGGCGGGCGGGATCACGATGAAGGGTTCCGCGGGCGTCGGGCTCGGCGCGGTGCCGGTCTCCGGCCCGAAGATGCCGAATCCCCCGCCGGGGGCGGTCGGTTGCGGTGCCGCGGCGGCGGGGAACTGCTCGACGGGGGTGCCGTCGAGCGCGCCGTCCATGGTGTCCTTCCAGATGTCGGCGGGCAGCCCGGAGCCGTAGATGTCGCCGCCGCGGGCGGTCCGCAGCGGCTGCGGCAGGTCGGTGCCGATCCAGACCGCGGTGGCGAGCGCGGGGGTGAACCCGATCATCCAGGCATCCTTGTTGGCCGCGGTCTCGCCGAGCTGGGTGGTGCCGGTCTTGGCGGCGGACGGCCTGCCACCGGCGAGCCCGTGGTTGTTGGAGTAGCCCGCGACCGGGAGCATGGCGCGGACGGTGTTGTCGGCGATGGCGCGGGAGATGCGCTGTTCGCCGCGGCCGGGGTCGCCGCGGTCGAGCAGGACCTCGCCGCCGCCGGTCACCACCTTCTGCACGAAGTACGGCGGGTGGTAGACGCCGCCGGCGGCGAGGGTGGCGTAGGCGGAGGCCATGTCGATCGGGCGCACCAGGTACTGGCCGAGCACGATGCCGTTGTAGGGCGGTGCGCCGTTCTCGGTGAGCGTCTTCCCGACGCCGGGCAGCTCCTCCGGGATGCCTGCCAGGTGCGCGGCGTCGGCGATCGAGCCGGGCCCGTCCGACATGGACATGGTGAGCCGGTAGTAGACGGTGTTGAGCGAGCGCTTCAGCGCCTCCGCGAGGCTGCACTTGCCGCAGCTCTCGCCGCCGACGTTGGTGATGGTCGCGTTCCGGTCGGTGACCGGGCCGCTGTCGAAGGTCCGGGTGAGCGGGATCGCCTGCTGCTGCGCGGCGATGGCGGCGAAGACCTTGAACGCGGAGCCGGTCTGCAGCGGGGCGGCGGCGAAATCGTAGCCGGTGCCGTCGGCGCCGCCGTAGTAGGCGCGCACCGCGCCGGAGCGCGGGTCGACGGAGACGACGGCGCCGCGCAGCTGCGGCGGTTGCGGGCCGAGTCTGCTCGTCACCGCGTCCAGCGCGGCCTGCTGTGCGCGGGCGTCGATGGTGGTGGTGATCTGCAGCGCGCCGGTGTTCAGCTGGTGCTCGTCGATACCGGAGTCGGCGAGTTCGCGCAGCACCCGGGTGCGCAGCAGCCCCTCGGGGCCGAGCGCGGTGCTGGTGTCGGGGATGTCGGTGACCGGGATGATGTTCGGGAAGGCGGTGGCGTCCCGCTCGGCGGCGGTGAGCGTGCCGAGCTCGACCATGCCGTCGAGCACGTAGCGCCAGCGGTCGCGCAGCTGCGGCAGGTGCGTCTCCGGGGTCAGGATCGACGGCGAGCGGATGACGGCGGCGAGCACCGCGCCCTCGGCCGTGGTCAGCTCGGGCACCGGCTTGCCGAAGTAGTTGGTGGCGGCGGCCGCGATCCCGTACGCGCCGCGGCCGTAGTAGATGGTGTTCAGGTAGGCGGCGAGGATGTCGTCCTTGCTCCACTGCCGCGCCATCTTGGCGGCGATCACCAGTTCGCGCAGCTTTCTGGTGACGGTGCGGTCGTGGCCGAGGAAGGCGTTCTTCACGTACTGCTGGGTGATGGTCGAGCCGCCGCCCGCGTTGTCGTGGCCGAGCAGGTTGTCCCGGACGGCGCGCAGGAAGCCGCTGGTGGAGTAGCCGGGGTTGCTGTAGAAGTCGCGATCCTCGGCGGCGAGCACGGCCTGGCGCACCGGTACGGGGACGTCGGCGAGCGGTGTCGGCGTGCGGTTGCCGTTCGGCGGTACGACCGTGGTGAGCACGGTGCTGCCGTCGGCGGCGAGCACGGTGGCGGTGCGGGCGCCCTGCGCGTTCTCCGGACTCGGGATCTCGGCGCTCCAGTAGACCAGCACGAAGAGCAGCGCGGGCACCGCGACGAAGACGACGGTGAGCGCCAGCAACAGCCGCCGCAGCCGCTGGCCACGGGTGCGGTGCGGCCGGACCGGCGCGCCGGGCGGGGTGTTCCCGGCTCGGCCGGCGGCACCCGGGCCGGGCAGCGGCTTCCAGTGCGCTGTTTCGTCGTAGACGGGCCGCGGGGTGCTCCGGGGCGCGGGGGGCTCTTCGGACGAGCTCACGAGCCTCTCCTTCCGAAAGCGTCGGCGAACTCCCGGTGCGGCTACCCGCGAACCCCGCGGTGACGTCCCCCGACTTTACCCGGTGACGACGGCCCGATCAGCTCTTGACACCGCCCGCGGTGAGCCCGGAGATGATCCGGCGCTGGAACAGCAGCACCATGATCACCAGCGGCACCGTGACGATGAGGCCTGCCGCCATGATCGCCGCGTACGGCTGCACCAGCGGGTCGTTGCCGGAGAAGCGCGCGATGGCGACGGTCACCGGCTCGGTCGCGCTGTTGGAGAGCAGCCGGGCCAGCAGGTACTCGTTGACCGCCGCGATGAAGGCGAGGATCGCGGTGGTGAAGACCGCGGGCGCCGCCAGCGGCAGCATCACCAGCCGGAAGGCCTGCAGCTTGCTCGCGCCGTCGATCCGCGCGGCCTCCTCCAGCTCCCACGGCAGCTCGGCGAAGAACGAGGCGAGGATGTACACCGTCATCGGCAGCACGAACGAGATGTTCGGGATGATCAGCGCCTGGTACTGCCCGATCCAGCCGATATCGCTGAACAGCTGGAACAGCGGGGTCACCAGCACGACCACCGGGAACATGGAGGCGCTCAGGATCAGCCCGGAGACGATGTACTTGCCCCGGAACTGGATCCGGGCCAGCGCGTACGCCGCCAGGACGCCGATGACCAGCGCCACGACCGTCGTCGCGAACCCGATGATGACGCTGTTCAGCAGCGCCTTGCCGAAGTCGTTGCCGCGGGTGGTGTCGAACGCGTTGCGGAAGTTCTCCAGCGTCACGTGCGTCGGCCACGGGGTGTTCTCGAACTGGTAGGCGGGATCGCGGAAGGCGGTCACCGTCATCCAGTAGAACGGCGCGAGCCCCCAGAGCAGCACGATCAGCGCGCCGAGGTAGAGCCGGACGGTGCCGAGCCGCTTGGACCACGGCTGCTTGTTCGGCACCGCGGGGCGGGTGGCTTCGGGCTTTCCGGTGTCGATGGCGGTGCTCATGCCTTGCGCTGCTCCTCCTGCGTGCGGACCGCGTTCGCGCCGAGGACCTTCACCAGCACGAAGGCCACCGCGAAGATCATCAGGAAGGTGATCGTCGAGAGCGCGGCCGCGCTGTTCGGCCCCTGCCGCACCTGCTCGACCACCAGGATCGAGAGGGTCTTGGTGGCCGGGTTGCCCAGCGTCATGATCGCGGGCAGGTCGAACATCCGCAGCGCGTCCATGGTGCGGAAGAGCACCGCGACCAGCAGCGCCGGCTTGAGCAGCGGCAGCGTGATGTGCACGAAGCGCTGCCAGGCCGAGGCGCCGTCCACCTTGGCCGCCTCGTACACGTCGGCCGGGATCACCTGCAGCCCGGCGAGCAGCAGCAGCGCCATGAACGGCGTGGTCTTCCAGACGTCGGCCGCGATCACCGCGAAGCGGGCGGGCCAGGCGTCCGAGGTCCAGAGGATCTCGGTGCCGAGGAGCCGGTTCACCACGCCGTCGTACTGGAACATGAACTCCCAGAGCCGCGCGGTGACGGCGGTCGGGATGGCCCACGGGATGAGCACCGCGGCGCGCAGCAGCGCCCGGCCGCGGAAGGTCTTGCCCATCACCACGGCCATCGCCAGGCCGAGCACCACCTCCAGCGAGACGGTGACCACGGTGAAGAAGAGCGTGACGCCGACCGCCAGCCAGAACTGCGAGCCGAGCGTGCCGGTGGGGCACGGCACCAGCCCGCCCGTGGCCTGGCACTGCTGCAGCAGCCAGTGCGTGTAGTTCGTGAAGCCGGCGCCGCCGCCCTCGACGAACATGCCGGTGGCCGGGTCCAGCCCCGCGTCCTTCTCGAAGGACATCCAGAGCGCACGGAAAACCGGGTAGCCGATGACGACGGTCAGCGCGATCAGCACCGGAAGGACGAACAGCCACGCCCGGCGGGAGCGCCGCCACTCCGCGGCCAGCGCCGCGAAGAATCGGCGCAGCGCCGAACCCCGGTCGTCACCACTTGCGGGCGGCTGCTGCTGTTCCTTGACCAGGGTGGCCGTTCCCGAAGGATCCGACACGTTCTCTCCTACGGGTCGTCGGTATGCCGGGCGCGATGCCGCCGGTCAGTTACCGGCGGTCTCGATGCCCTTCTGCATGCCGATGATCGCGTCGTCCACCGACTTGGTGCCGTTCAGCGCCGCGTAGGCGTTGTCCTGCACGGCCTTCGACACCGCGGAGTAGAACGGGGTGACCGGGCGCGGCACCGCGCTCGCGATCGACTCCTTGAGCGCGGGCAGGTACGGCATCTGCGCGATCAGGGCCGGGTCGTCGTACATCGACGCGCGCACCGAGGGCAGCGCGCCGGAGGCGACGATCTGCTGCGCCTCCTCCGAGATCAGGAAGCGAAGGAAGTCGAGCGAGGTCGCCTTGTTCTTGGAGAAGGCGCTGATCGCGGCGTTGTAGCCGCCGAGCGTCGAGGCGCCGACGCCGTTCTCTCCGGGCAGCGGGGCCACCCCGAACTTATCCTTGACCTGCGAGGCGTCGCCGCCGGCCTCACCGAAGAAGTACGGCCAGTTGCGCAGGAAGAGCAGGTTGCCGCTGGCGAAGGCGTTGCCGCTCTCCGGCTCCTTGAAGGTGATCGCCTCGCGCGGGATGTCGCCCTTCTTGTAGGCGTCGACCAGCGTGCTCAGGCCGGTGCGGGCCTGCGGGCTGTCCACCGTCGGGGTCTTGCCGTCCGGGCCGACGAAGGTGCCGCCGTAGGCGTTGATCACCTCGGCGGTGTTCACCGTGAGGCCCTCGTAGGGGGCCAGCTGGCCCGCGTAGCAGCCGATGTTGTTGTCCCGCGCCACCTGGCACTGGCCGAGCAGCTCGGTCCAGGTGCGCGGCGCGGTCGGCACCAGGTCCTTGCGGTAGAAGAGCAGGCCGCCGTTGGTGTTCCGGGGCGCCGCGTAGAGCGTGCCGTTGTAGGTGGCGCTCGCGACCGTCGGCGAGAGCAGCGCGGCGGTGTCGATCGAGAAGGTGTCCTTCAGCGGCTGGATCCAGCCCTTGGCCGCGAACTCCGCGGTCCACGGGACGTCCAGCGCGACGACGTCGTACCCGGACTGCTTCGAGCGCATGTGCTCGACCAGGTCGTCGTACTGCTGGTTGGCGTCGTTGGACTGCTCCTTGAACGTCACCTGCTCGTTCGGGTGGGTGGCGTTCCAGCGCTCGATGATCTGCTTCACCACGCCGGTCTCGGTGGTGTCCTTGCCCTCCACGTAGGTGATCGGGCCGCGGCCGTCGAGATTCTCCGACGTCGGGTTGCCGCCGTCACCACTGGAGCAGGCCGACGCGAACGTGGCCGTGAGCAGCGCCGCGGCGGCAATCGCCAGCGACGCCCGCGGCACGAGCGACGAACGTAGGGACGACACCTGCGGCAAAGCCATCACGAACACTCCCGGGTCGAGACGTGAGCGGCGGCACATCAGCCGACGCACAAGGCAAGATACATGGTGTTCACCGGGAGCGCTGGAGCGCGTTCCCCTTCGGCGCCGCTCGCTAGGCTGGCCGGGATGACTTCGCCGAATGCGGTTCCGGACCGGATGCTCACCCGGATCGGCGGCCTGCTGCGCCAGGCCGAGTCCACCGACAACGAGCACGAGGCCGAGGCGTTCCTGGCCGCGGCCCAGCGGCTGGCCACCCGCTCCGCGATCGACCTCGCGGTGGCGCGGGCGCACGTGGCGGGCAGGCAGCGCCGCGCCGCGCCGATCCAGCGGGTGATTCCGATCGGCGAGCCGGGCCGGAAAGGTCTGCGCACGTACGTGCAGCTGTTCGTCGCGATCGCCGCGGCCAACGATGTGCGCTGCGATGTCGCGCGCACATCCACCCAGGTTTTCGCCTACGGCTTCGCCGGTGACATCGACGTCTGCGAGGCGCTCTACAGCAGCCTGCTCGTGCAGATGGTGCGGGCGAGCGACCAGTACATCAAGTCCGGCGGCTATCGCTCGGCCACCGTCGAGAAGGTGCTGGTCGAGAAGCGGTTCGGGCGCACCGTGCGCCGCCGGGTCGCCGCTCCGGTCGCCCCGGTGACCGCCCGGCTGAATTTCCAGGCGGCATTCGCGGCCCGGGTCGGCAAGCGGCTCGCCGAGGTCAAGGCCGAGGTGGTGCGGGAGGCCGATGCACCGGCCGAGGCGGGCAACCCCGGTACGGCGATCGCGCTGCGCGAGAAGGAACTCGAGCTCACCGACTTCTACAGCAGGACCTCCGAGGCGAGGGGCACCTGGCGCGGTGCGGCTGCCTCGCTCACCCCGTCCGCGGACGCGCGCCGCGCCGGTGATCGCGCGGGCCGGGCCGCGCGGCTCGGCACCGCGCCCGAACTCGGCGCCCCGCGCGGCGAGCTGCCTGCGCCGTGACCGCGCGCGACAGCCAGCGGGGTGCCGTCTACGACGCGGAGCAGCTCGTGCGGGGGGCCTTCGAGCGGGCCGACGAGTTCGGCAACCGCACCGTCGAGGTCTTCGGTTCGCAGCTCACGCTGCCGGTGGAGCGGCGGTTCGGGTCGGTGGAGTCGGTGGCCGGGTACGTCGAGCGGGTGCTGGCGTTGAACTGGGTGCGCGCGGAGTGGCCGCGGGCGGCCGTTCCGGTGCGGGTGCGGGCCAGGCGCGGGGTGAGCGCGGCGCACTACGAACCCGATGGCGCGGTGCTCGCGGTGCCGGTGGAGCGGGTGTGGGCGCTGCGCGAACTGGTGGTGCTGCACGAGCTCGCGCACCACCTGGCGCCGCCGGAACCCGCCGAGCCCGCGCACGGCCCCGCCTTCTGCGCCCGCTACCTGACGTTGCTCGACGGCGTCGTCGGGCCGGAGGCGGCGCTGCTGCTGCGCTCCGCGCTGCTCGGCACCGGCGCCGGGATCGGGTGAGGCGATCTGTCCGTAACGGCCTACCCCTCGACCAGCGCGCGCACCCGCTCCAGGCGTTCGATCCACCACCGGGTGCGTTCCGGGTCCGGGTGCCGGTAGCGCTCCAGCAGCTCCGGATCCGGCACCGGCGGCGCGGTGGGCACCGCGAGGAACCCGTCCACCGGCAGCACCGGCTCGGCCAGCACGTCGCCGGTGAAGAGCGCCCCGGTGCCGAGCCCGCAGGCGTGCGTCAGCTCCGGCAGCGCCCCGGCCAGCGCCAGCTGCGCGCCGAGCCCGACCCCGGTCTCCAGCGCCGACGACACCACGCACGGCAACCCGGCCGCCTCGGCCACCCGCAACGCCCGGCGCACCCCGCCGAGCGGCGTGCACTTGATCACGGCGATATCAGCGGCCCCCGCCACCGCGACCCGCAGCGGATCCTCCGCGCGCCGAATGGATTCGTCCGCCGCGATCGGCACCCCGACCCGGCGGCGCACCGCGGCCAGCTCCTCGATCGTGCGGCACGGCTGCTCCGCGTACTCCAGCCCGCCCGCGGCCCGGTCCAGCGCGCGGATCCGGGTGACGGCGGTGTCGACGTCCCACACCGCGTTCGCGTCGATCCGCACCGCGCCACCCGGCCCGAGCGCAGCCCGCACCGCCTCGACCCGCGCGATGTCCTCCGCGAGCGAGTCCGGGTGGTCGGCGACCTTGACCTTGGCGGTGCCGCAGCCGGATTCGCGGACGATGCGGTGCGCGCGCTCCGGGTCGACGGCGGGCACGATGCAGTTCACCGGGATCCGCGCGCGCACCGGCGCGGGCCACCCGTCGTTCGCCTGCTCCAGCGCGGTGGCCAGCCAGTGCGCGGCCTCCCGGTCGTCGTACTCCGGGAACGGGCAGAACTCGCCCCAGCCGCGCGGGCCCTCCAGCAGCACGCCCTCGCGCACGGTGATGCCGCGGAACCGGGTGCGCAGCGGGATCGCGTAAACCAGCATGCCGGAATTCTGCCGCAGCGCCGGAAACCCCCGGATGCACTCGAGTAGTTTCCCGGTACCCGGCAGCCAGGTCCACGCCGATCATCGATGCATGACGACCGCCTACCCCGACCCGCGGTACGGCGCCGTGCCGCCCCCGCCGCCCCCGCCGCCCGCGAAGAAGGAGCTGAACCCGCTCGACGTGACGCTCGGCATCGTCCTGTACTCCGTCGCGCTCGTGCTCGCCGCCTGCTCCGCCTACGCGACCATCTTCTTCGCCTTCGCCGCCGATTCCTGCAGCTACGGCGGCAGGAGCTGCGACTATGTCGGATCGGCGATGGGCGCCTCCTGGGGCGGCGCCGCGCTCGCGGTCGTCTCCGGCGCGGTCATGCTCCCGATCGCCGCCTGGCGCCGCCGGCCGCTCTGGATCTGGGGCGTCGTCCCGCTGATCTTCGTCATCGGGGGTTTCCTCATCGGCTACAGCATCGTCTCGGCGGGAATCTCGGCGTGACCGGACGGGTGCCCGTCGCTTCCTCTCGCCGAGCCTCCTGACCTGCGAGGATCTTCCCATGACCACGGCCTGCCCAGCTCCGCACGAGCCGCGGATCGACTACGGCCGGCCGCTCCCGCCCCCGCCGGGCCGGCGCCCGTTGAACGCGGCCGGCACCGCGATCGCCATCGTGCTCTACGCCCTCGCCTTCGTCCTCGCGCTCTGCTCGGTCTTCGCCACCCCGTTCTTCGCCTTCGCCGCCGACTCGTGCACCCTCGGCCGGGAGTGTGACTTCATCGGCACCGCATCGTTTCCGGCGAGCTGAGCTGATCCGGCTGCGCGGCAGGCGTTCCCGGGGCACGCTGGAGGGGTGAAGGGGGAAGCATGGCTCGGTGGTTCGATTTCGCCTCCCGGCGCCCGGAGTGGCGCGACCCCCGCCCCGCCTCCCCGCTCGACCTGTTGCGCACGGTCGCGGGCGCGCTGTTCGCGCTGCTGGTCGCCGGGCTCGCCGTCGCGCTGGTCCCGCTCTACGGGCTCTTCGCCGACGAGCGCGGGGACGGCCTCGGCGAGGTGTGGCCCGCGGCGCTGATCGCCTGGGGCGGGCTGGTGTTCGGGGCGGTGGTCGCGGTCTCGCACGTGTGGGAGCGAGTGCGGTACGGCAGGCCGATCGGCTGGGGCCCCGCGGTCGCCGTCCCGGTGATCGTCGAGGCCTGGCTGCTCGGCCTGGTGTTCGCACTCGCCCTCAGCGAACTGCGGTGATCACTACAGGGTTTCGACGATCATGGCGTTGGCCAGCCCACCCGCCTCGCACATGGTCTGCAGCCCGTACCGCCCGCCGCGCTCGCGCAGCGCGTGCACCAGCGTGGTGGTGAGCCGGGCGCCGGAGGCGCCGAGCGGGTGCCCGAGCGCGATGGCGCCGCCGTTGACGTTCACCTTGGCCAGGTCGGTCCCGGTGTCGTCGGCCCAGGCCAGCACCACCGCGGAGAACGCCTCGTTGATCTCGACCAGGTCGATGTCGGCCAGCCCGAGCCCGGCCCGGCTCAGCACCTTGCGGGTGGCCGGGATGACGGCGGTGAGCATGAGCAGCGGGTCGTCGCCGACGACGGCGAAGCTGTGCAGCCGGGCCAGCGGGGTGAGCCCGAGCTCGGCGGCCTTGGCGCCGCTCATGATGAGCACCGCCGCGCTGCCGTCGTTGATCTGGCTGGCGTTGGCGGCGGTGATGTTCCAGCCGATCTCCGGGAAGCGGGCGGCGAGCGCCTCGTCGTAGTAGGCCGGGCGCAGCCCGCCGAGCAGCTCCAGGCTGCTCCCGGTGCGGATGCCCTCGTCGGTGCTGAGCCCGGCGAGCGGCGCGAGCTCGGCCGCGAAGGCGCCGTTCTTGGTGGCCAGCGCCGCCTTCTCGTGGCTGGCCAGCGCGAACTCGTCCAGCCGGGTGCGGCTCAGCCCCCAGCGCGCGGCGATCAGCTCGGCGCTGATGCCCTGCCCGACCAGCCCATCCGGGTAGCGCTCGGCGAAGCCGGTGCCCGAGATGTCGTCGGCGCCGAGCACGCTCGACCCCATCGGCACCCGGCTCATCGACTCCACCCCGGCCGCGATCACCACGTCGTAGGCGCCGGAGATCACGCCCTGCGCCGCGAAGTGCACCGCCTGCTGGCTGCTGCCGCACTGCCGGTCGACGGTGGTGGCAGGGACCGACTCCGGGAAGCCCGCCGCGAGCACCGCCCTGCGGGTGAGGTTCACGCTCTGCTCGCCGGACTGCGTCACCACGCCGCCGATGACGTCGTCCACCAGGGCCGGATCGATCCCGGCCCGGTGCACCACCTCGCGCAGCGAGTGGGCGAGCAGATCGACCGGGTGTACCCCGTGCAGCGCGCCCGTCGGCTTGCCCTTGCCGATCGGAGTGCGGACCGCTTCGACGATGACTGCGTCTCGCATCGTGCTTCCTTCCGTCCGGGGAGCCTTCTGGCTCTACCTCGACATAGCCAGTTTCTCCCCTGGCAATAGTTGAGTCAAGTCAGATCGGGTATGATGTGCGCCATGGCAGCCGTGATGGAAGGACCCCTCGCCGATCTCGCCGCCTGGCGGCCGACCGAGTGCTCGATCGCCAAGGCGCTCGACCTCGTCGGCACCCGCTCGGCGATCCTGATCATGCGCGAGGCGTACTACGGCACCACCCGCTTCGACGGGTTCGCCGCGCGGGTCGGCATCACCGATGCCGCCGCGGCAGCGCAGCTGCGCAAACTGACGGCCGCCGGGTTGCTCGCCAAGGAGCCGTACCGGGAGGAGGGGCAGCGGACCAGGCACGAGTACGTGCTCACCCCGATGGGGCGGGATCTGCTGCCCGTCGTGCTCGGGCTCATGCAGTGGGGGGACAGGTATCTGCAGGATGGGCCTGCGCCGCTGCTGCTGGTCGAGGAGGGGACGGGGGAGGCGGTGCGGGTCGAAGTGCGCAGTGGGTCCGGTGCGGAGGTCGAACTGGAGGGGCTAGGGGTTCGGTTGAACGAGGAGTTCGTTCGGGGGCGGCGCTCGCCGTCCGTTCCGAGGTGAGCGGCCCCCGCTACGTGGGGGCCGCTCAGTCGGTTGCGGAAATGTCGGCGGCTATGCCTGGTAGAACTCTCCGGCTTTCACTCCGGCGACGAATGCTGTCCACTCGGACGGGGTGAAGTCAAGGACGGGGCCGACGGGGTCCTTCGAGTCGCGCACAGCGGTATGTCCACCTTCCAGGTGGGCGATTTCCACACAGTCCCCGCCCGCTCGGCTGAACGTGCTTTTGAACCAGCGTGCCCCGGTCAGGTCAGCGCTCACAATTCGTACTCCTTTCGCGGAGCGCCGCGGCGAAGTGGACGAGCACGGGGAGCGGCAGCGTCCGGCACTCGCCGATTCGCCGCGGGAACGGCATTCGTTGCGTCCGGAGCGGCACACCGCCGGAGAAGCGCAGAGCGGACTCGGACTCGCGTTCTGGCCCAACGACAATGATGACCGGAAGCAGATCGCCTATGCCACCTTCGACCACCCTTACCAGCACGACGGAGCCGCGGAGCGAACTCCCGCCACAGCGGATTACGAAGCGGCCTGGCAGAACTACAATTCCGCACTCGCCCACTGGTTCCGGTGCGCCGAGCCGGAGCCGCGGGAGGTCCGCGTAGCGCTCATGACTGCCCGGGCGCGATTCCTGGAAGTCGCGGCTGTTGGCATCCGGCTCAACTCACTGTGCACAGACTTCGCCCAGGCCAGATCAGGTTCGAGGGCTCGGACTGCGGGGGCGCGGCCTGACGACCGCGCCCCCGGGCACCTCAGTCGAGCCGGCTCCCGTTCGCCGCGTCGAAGAAGTACACGTGCTCCGCAGCGACCCCGAGTTGCAACTTCGCCCCCTTCGGCGGCGGATTCCGCCAATCCGCCCGCGCAACGACCGTCTCGTTGGCCCCGGTCGGCGAATCACCGAGCGTGCGCCCGTAGAGGTAGGCGTCGGAGCCGAGCTCCTCGACCACGTCCACCTCCATGGCGATGCCGGCGTCGCCGCCGAGCTCGAAGTGCTCCGGGCGGATGCCGACGGTGAGCGCGCCGGAGCAGGCGTCGGTCACCGAGCGCGGCACCGGGATCGGGCAGCCGCCGAGTGACACCGCGCCGTCGCTGACCGGGAGGGTGAAGAGGTTCATGGCCGGTGAGCCCATGAAGCCGGCGACGAAGACGTTGGCCGGGTCGCCGTAGAGGTCGCGCGGGGTCGCGCACTGCTGCAGCTTGCCGTCCTTGAGCACCGCGACCCGGTCGCCCATGGTCATCGCCTCGACCTGGTCGTGCGTGACGTAGACGGTGGTGGTGCCGAGCCGCCGCTGCAGCTGCGCGATCTGGGTGCGGGTCTGCACGCGCAGCTTGGCGTCCAGGTTGGAGAGCGGCTCGTCCATCAGGAACACCTGCGGTTGCCGCACGATCGCCCGGCCCATGGCGACGCGCTGCCGCTGCCCGCCGGAGAGCGCCTTCGGCTTGCGCTCCAGGTACTGCTCCAGGTCGAGCAGCTTGGCCGCCTCCAGCACCCGGGCCCGCGTCTCGTCCTTGGGGACCTTGGCGAGCTTGAGCGCGAATCCCATGTTCTCCGCGACCGTCATGTGCGGGTAGAGCGCGTAGTTCTGGAACACCATCGCGATGTCGCGGTCCTTGGGCTCGGCGTGCGTGACATCGTCCGCGCCGATCAGGATGCGCCCGTCGCTCACCTCCTCCAGCCCGGCCAGCATGCGCAGCGAGGTGGACTTGCCGCAGCCCGACGGGCCGACCAGGACGAGGAACTCCCCGTCCACGATCTCCAGGTCGAGGCGGTCGACGGCGGGGGTCGGGTTGCCCGGGTAGAGCCGGGTCGCGTGTTCGAAAGTAACCGTGGCCACGGTGGATGACCATCCCTTCACCGGCAGGAACGTGCCGGACGATCCGAGTAGGGGAATCGCCGGGATGCTATCCGGTCGGCCCGGCTCGCGCATCGGGCGCCGCCCGCCGCGGGGCCGATGGTCGAAATGTGTCACCGCCGCGTCGTACAGCCGGACGGCGCGGCGGACAGGTCGCGCCGGGTCACACGGAAGGAGCGACGGCGTGCTGCCGAACCCTCTCTCGGACACCTCTGGACTGCCCGGCGCGCTCCGCGTCTTCCGGGACGCGGCCGAGCACGTGCCCGCCTACCGGGATTTCCTGCGGGTGCACGGTATCGCGCCGGGCGATATCAGGACCGCGGCCGACTTCGCCGCGCTGCCACCGCTCACGAAACAGAACTACATCGCGGCCTACCCGGCGCACCAGCTGCTGCCGCACGGCCGGATCACCGGCGCGGAGACCTGGTCCGCCAGCTCGGGCTCGTCCGGCGAGCCGACCTACTGGGCGCGCGGGCCGGTAGCGCTGCGGCAATCCATCGAGCTGCACCGCCGGATCCTGCGCGGCCTCGGCGCCGACCGCCGCCCGACCCTGGTGGTGATCGGCTTCGCCATGGGCAGCTGGATCGGCGGCACCTACACCTACCAGGCGATCACCGCACTGCACCGGCGCGGCTTCCCGATCTCGGCGATCACGCCCGGCGTCGACGTCGCCGCCGTCCGCGCGGCGCTGCGCAGCCTCGGCCCGCAGTACGGCCGGGTGGTGCTCGCCGGCTACCCGCCCTTCCTGCGCGACGTCCTGGACGAACCGGGGGTGGCCGACGGCCTGGATCTCCGGGTGCTCATGGCAGGCGAGAACATCGGCGAACCGTGGCGCGACCACCTGCTCGAGCTGGCGGGAAAGCCGGGAAGGCCGGAGGTCTCCACGCTGATCTACGGCACCGCCGACCTCGGGATGATCGGGCACGAGACCGTGTCGACCATCGCGGTGCGCAGGCGCGCCGAGCAGCTCCCCTCGCTCCGGCGGCGGCTCTTCGGCACCGCGGGCGTACTGCCGACCTTCGTCGAGTACGACCCCGGCTACCGCTACGTCGAGCCCGACCCGAGCGGCGCCCTGCTCTTCACCGCGCACAATGCGATTCCGCTGGTGCGCTACCGGATCAACGACGAGGGAGCGGTATTCGGGCAGCCCGAGTTGCGGGCCGCCCTGCGCGAGGCCGGCTGCCCGCCCGCGCTGCGCGCCACCACGCGCAGCGCCCGCTACCTGGTGCTGAACGGCCGGACCGATGTGGCGGCCACCTTCTACTCGGTCAAGATCACCCCGGAGGCGATCCGCGCCGCACTCGCCGATGCCGGGCTGGTGCGCACCCTGACCGGGAAGTACCTGCTGGACAGCGTCGCGGACGAACGCTTCCGCCCCGAGCTGGTGCTCCGGGTGCAGCTGCGCCCCGGCGTCCGCCCCGACCCCGCGCTCGCCGCGCTGGTCGGGAAGACGACCGTCGCGACGCTGTGCCGGGTCAGCAGCGAGTACCGCGAGCTGCACCGGGTCTCCGGTGAGCGCGCCGAACCCACCGTGCTCCTCGACGACTTCGACAGCCCCCGGTACCGCTACCGGATCAAGCACCGCCCGATGCGGCAGGTGGCCTGATGCGCTCAGTCCAGCAGCACCCCGCGCAGCGCGACGTCCGCGGCGAAGGCGGCGTTCTCCTCGGGCGACCGGTCGCGGAAGGTGAAGCAGCGCAGCAGGATCGCGTTCGTCAGCCAGGCCGCGACCTCCGCGGGCGGGTGGTCGTCGGCCAGCTCCCCGCACTTCTGGCCGCGCTCGATCACCGGTTCGATGACGGCGGGCAGGTTCAGCTGTGCCTTGATCGAGCGAAACCGCTCCGGTGCGCCATAGGTGTCGTGCGCGACGGCGACCAGCAGGGCGTCCATGAAGGCGGTCTCCGCGGCGATCAGCCCGGCGCAGCCGAGCAGGTAGCGGCGGATGGTCGTCGCGGCGTCGACATCGAAGGCGGCGGCGTCGGCGATCTCGGTGCCGAGCTGGTCGAACGGGGTCCGCAGCGCCGCCTCGATGATGTGGATCTTGCTCGGGAAGAGCAGCTCGAGCTTGTCCCGCGGCACGCCGGAGGTCTCGGCCACGTGCGCCATGGTGGTGTTGAAGTACCCCCGGTTGCCGAATTCGAGCCGGGCGGCGGCGATCACGGCGGCGCGCGGATTGCTCGGCAGCGCCACCGGCGCCCGCATCGGTGCCGGATCGCCGACCGGCCGGTGCCCCTCGTCGAAGTCGATCGCGCCGTTGAGCAGCGCCGACATCGCGTTCGCCAGCAGCTCGGGCGTGACGAGCTCCGGCTCCGCCCGCATCCGCAGCTGCACCCCCTCCAGCAGGGCGTTCACCGCGACGGCGAGGGTGCTCGCGCCGAGCGGGCGGCGCAGCGTGACCCCGACCCGGTCGAAGGCGGCATCGAGCACGGCGTGCGCGGTGGCGTCGCGCTGCCGGTAGGAATCACGGAGCCGGGCGCGCAGCCTGGCATCCGCGGGCGCCAGCCAGTGCGCCAGCAGCTGCCTGGCGAACCGGCGTGGTTCGGTGAGCGCCGCGTACCGGCGCAGCACCAGTTCGTGGATGGCCCGGTCGCCGCGCTGCCCCGCCGCGTCGAACCGCTCGATCTCCGCGCGCAGCTCGTCCGCGCCGCAGTGCACCGGCGGCGGCAGCGTGGCGGCGATCGCGTCGAGGAACAGCTGCTTGGTGCGGAACTTCCGGGAGAAGGTGGCCGCCGCCGCACCGGAGATCTCCACCAGGCGATCCCGGTTGAGGCCGCGGTCGAGCACCCGCCCCGGCTCCTCGGTGAGTGTGCGCAGCGCCGCCTCGATGAAGCGGGCAGTGATCGGATCCGCGGACTTCATCGATGCGATCCCCCTCGCCTGGCTCTGTCCTCGGCCGCGGCCCCGAACGACGTTCCCGCAGCACACATCCCCGAAAGTGCCGAAATCGTCGCAGCCCGTGAGCCGGAATTGTCGCACGGGCGACGGATCGGTGTCACAACGGGGACTGACCTATGCGTGCACAGCGAATCAGATGGAGAGGATCACCCGGATCGACCGCTCCGCCGGGCGGCACACGAGAGAGACGCGTCATGAACCGGAACGCAACCGCCATGTCCGAACCCGCGCCGAAGCCGGAGCGCCGATACGCCGACCCCGGGCTGAGCGCGCGGGAGGCCGAGGTGGTCAGGGAGTGGCTGCTCGCCGAGAACAAGGACCAGGTCTGCCGCAAGCTCTACCTGGCGCCGGGGACGGTCAACACCCACCTCGCCAGGGCCAGGCGCAAGTACGACGAGGCCGGCCGCCCCGCCGTCACCAAGGCACAGCTGCTCGCCAGGGCCGTCCAGGACCGGCTGCTCGACCTCGAGGACTTCTGACCTGCTCACGGCCGGGTCAGCACCGCGCGGATGCCCTGCGCGGTGAGCCGGTGCAGCGTGGTGTTCGCCAGGTACGCGGCCAGCGCGCGGGCGCCAGCCACTCCGCCCGGACCGGCCAGCCGGCCGAGCCGGAAGCGCGCCGCCGCGGTGCCTGCGAGCAGCTCGAACGCCACATCCACCGAGAAGCCGTCGCTGCTGACCAGCGTGACCGCCGCGACCTCGATCCCGAGCCCCGCCGGCCGCCCCGCCGCGGCGCGGTCCCTGGCCCGCACCACCCGCAGCCGCCGCACATTGTCCGGCTCCCGGTCGGCGGGCGCGGGCGCCATCCTGATCGTGTGCACCGCGTCGATGAGCTCCGCGAGCGCGGCATCGGCGGCCACGACGTCGAAACATCGGCCCTCACCCATGTGCCAAGTATCGGTGCTGCGCGCGGCGCCGACCAGTCATCGGTTCCGATGATCATCGCGTCGGCGCGCCGCCCCGCCCGCCGGTAGCCTCGCCCCGGGAACACCCAACGGACGACGAGGAGCAGAGCATGAGCCGACCGGTTCGCATCGGAGTTCAGCTGCAGCCGCAGCACGCCCCCGAGTACCAGCTCATCCGGGACGCGGTACTGCGCTCCGAGGACGCCGGGGTGGACATCGTCTTCAACTGGGACCACTTCTACCCGCTGACCGGCGACCCCGAGGGTGCCCACTTCGAATGCTGGACCATGCTCGGCGCGATCGCCGAGCAGACCGAGCGGGTGGAGCTGGGGGCGCTGGTCACCGGCGGCGGGTACCGGAACTTCGATCTGCTCGCGGATATGGCGCGCACGGTGGATCACATCAGCGGGGGCAGGCTCATCCTCGGCATCGGGGCGGGCTGGTTCGAACGGGACTACGACGAGTACGGCTACGAGTTCGGCACCGCGGGCAGCCGGTTGGCGCTGCTGAAGGACGGCCTCGCCCTGATCGACGCCAGGCTGAAGAAGCTGACCCCGGCGCCGACCCGGCACATCCCGGTGCTGATCGGCGGCGGCGGCGAGAAGAAGACGCTGCGGCTGGTGGCCGAGTACGGCGATATCTGGCACAGCTTCGGCGACCTGGAGACCTTCACCCGCAAGAGCAACATCCTGGCCGAGCACGCGGCCGCGGCAGGCACCGACGCGGGCCGGATCGAGAAGTCGACGGCCTGGCCGGGGGTGGAGCGGGCGAAGGGGTTCCACGCGGCGGGCGTCACCCTCTTCACGGTGGGCACCAGCGGCCCGGATTACGACCTGAGCCAGGTCGAGGAGGCGATCCGGTGGCGCGACGAGGTGAACCCGGAGTCGGTGGTCGGGCTGTCCTGATCGCGGCGCACAAGGGTTTCGCGCTGTGAGACGCCTGATAGCCGGTGATTCGCTCATCCGCGGCTAGGGTTGATTCCCATGTCGGTTTCCCGTGCGGTCCGCTCGTCGGCCCTGCTCGTCGCGGTCCTCGCGGTCGCCTCGCTCGTGCTGAGCGGGTGCGGCTCGGGCGACGGCGGCGGGCAGGCCCGTGACCTGTGCGCCCCGCCGGGGCCGACGGCAGCGTCGGCGGCCCCGGCCAATCTCGCCGCCCCGCAGGGCGCGGACGCCGACCGCTACACCACCCCGAACGTGGTGCCGCTGAACTCGATCGACGTCACCAGGCTCGGGCTGATCACGCCCGGCAAGCTCAGCGTCGGCACGCTCTCCGACGCCCCGCCCAGCATCTGCGTGAACAGCGGCAACCAGGTCACCGGTTTCGACAACGAGCTGCTGAAGGCCATCGCGGGCAAGCTCGGGCTGACCGTCGACTTCGCCACCACCGACTTCTCCGGCCTGCTCGCCAGCGTCGCCGCGGGCCGGTACGACGTCGGCTCGTCGAACATCACCACCACCGACGCGCGGCGTCAGCTCGTCGGCTTCACCAACGGCTACGACTTCGGCTACTTCTCGCTGGTCACCCCCGCGGGCAGCGCCATCCGGAGCTTCGCCGACCTGCGGCCGGACACCAGGATCGCGGTGGTGCAGGGCACCGTGCAGGACGAGTTCGTCGTCAACCAGCTCGGACTGGACCCGGTGAAGTTCCCGGACTACAACACCGCCTACGCGAACCTGAAATCCGGCCAGGTGGACGTCTGGGTGGCGCCATCCGCGCAGGCCGACGGCGCCATCGCGCCCGGCGACCCGATCACGATCGCGGAGAACACCTTCAGCCTGGACAACTTCGTCGGCTACGCCGCCGCCAAGACCAACCAGCCGCTGCTCGACGCGCTGAACAGCGGCCTGGACGCGGTGATCGCGGACGGCACCTACGCCCGGCTCTACCAGGACTGGGTGCCGCGCGAGCTGCCGCCGGGCTGGAAGCCGGGCTCGCGCGCCGCGCCGACCCCGGAGCTGCCCGACTTCCGCGCGCTCGCCGCGCGGAACGAACAGCCGGAACAGGCGGCGGCAGCGCCGAAATCGACGTTGCAGCAGCTCGGCGACACCTTCTTCGACTGGTCGCTGTACCGGCAGGCGTTCCCGGAGCTGATCAAGACCGGGCTGCCGAACACGCTGATCCTCGCGGTGGTCTCCGGCGTGCTCGGCACGGTGCTCGGCATGCTGCTCGCGGTGGCGGGCATCGCGCGCACCCGGTGGCTGCGCTGGCCCGCCCGGATCTACACCGACATCTTCCGCGGGCTGCCCGCGGTGGTGATCATCCTGATCATCGGGCTCGGTGTGGGCCCCATCGTGCGCAACATCACCGGCAACAACCCGTACTGGCTCGGCGCGGTGGCGCTGGCGCTGCTCGCCTCGGCCTACATCGGCGAGATCTTCCGCTCCGGCATCCAGTCGGTGGAGCCGGGGCAGCTGGAGGCGGCGCGCGCGATCGGCTTCGGCTACCGGCAGGCCATGACGCTGGTGATCATCCCGCAGGGCGTGCGCCGGGTGCTGCCCGCGCTGATGAACCAGTTCATCGCGCTGATCAAGGACTCGTCGCTGATCTACTTCCTCGGGCTGCTGGTCAGCCAGCGCGAGCTCTTCGCGGTCGGCCGCGATCTCAACGCGCAGACCGGCAACCTCTCGCCGCTGGTCGCGGCCGGGCTCGTCTACCTGCTGCTGACCATTCCGCTCACGCACCTGGTGAACTACATCGACCGGCGGATGCGCACCGGCCGCCCGGACCAGCCCATCGACCCGGCAGACCAGGCCGCCATCACCGAAGGACGCTGATCATGAGTGCTTCGCTCACCGGCACCGGGCTGCACCTCACCCTCGGCCGCAACCACATCCTGCGCGGCGTCGACCTGCATGTCGACGCGGGCCGGACGGTCACCGTGATCGGGCCGTCCGGGTCGGGCAAGTCCACCCTGCTCCGGGTGCTGAACCGGCTGCACGAACCGGACAGCGGCGATCTGCTGCTGGACGGCAAGTCGGTGCTCGCCGAGGATCCGGACCGGCTGCGCCGCCGGATCGGCATGGTCTTCCAGCAGTTCAACCTGTTCCCGCACAAGTCGGTCGTCGACAATGTCGCGCTCGGCCCGCGCAAGCTCGGGGGGCTCTCCGCGGAGCGGGCCCGTGCGGTCGCCGTCGAGCAGCTGGAGCGGGTCGGGCTCGCCGACAAGGTCGACTCGCGGCCGGGCAACCTCTCCGGGGGGCAGCAGCAGCGCGTCGCCATCGCCCGCGCGCTGGCCATGGAGCCGGAGCTCATGCTCTTCGACGAGGCCACATCGGCGCTCGACCCGGAGCTGGTCAAGGGCGTGCTCGCGCTCATCGCCGAGCTCGCCTCCGGCGGCATGACCATGGTCGTCGTCACCCACGAGATGGGCTTCGCCCGCTCGGTCTCCGACACCGTCGTCTTCATGGACCGGGGCGTCGTCGTCGAGCACGGCGCCCCCGACGCCGTCTTCGACAATGCCGAGACCCCCCGCCTCCGCACCTTCCTCGATCAGGTGCTGTAGACCGTCGCCGGTGCCGCCCAGAGGACCGGGGCGGTGGCGGGCGAGGGGGTGGTGCGCCAGGCGGTGAGGCGGGTGCGCTGCCAGTCGGCGTGCGCGGCGACGGGGTCGGGGTGTTCGTGGGCGGTGTCGATGGCGCAGATGGTGTCCTGCAGGGGGGTTGCGGTGGCGGGGGCGCCGGCGAGGCGCTGGACGGCGAGGTCGGTGGGGAGCGGCCAGCGGCAGGCGGTGACGAGCTCGGCTCCGCCCGCGATCATGGCGGTGACCAGGCCGAGCGCCTCGCCGAAGCGGAGGTCGCCGCCGCTCTCGCAGGCGATCAGCGCGACTCGCGCCGGGATCGGCCAGAGCCGGGTGCCCGGCTGCGGGTCCGGGTCGCGGGTGTGCGAGCCGAGCAGCAGGTCCTTCGCGGTGAAGGGGCGGTGGGTGCGCAGCGGGGCGGCGAAGCCGGGGAGCTCGGCGGGGCAGGCGAGGTGCAGCGCGGCCTCCTCGCTGCGGCCGGACTCCGGTGCGGCGGCGGTGACGTGGCCGACGTAGAGCAGCCTGCTCGCGCCGGCGCGCAGCAGCTCGCCGAGCAGGTCGCGGTCGAGGTCGGTGCGGCGGAAGGCGTCGGCCGGGGTTGCGGCCGCCGGGGCGAGCCGGCCGGTCGCGGCGTATTCGGCGACTCGGCGGGCGACCGGCGTGGCCGGGTCGGGGCGGCCGAGTACCGAGCCGAGCGCGGAGTCGGCGCGGAAACCGGGGACGCGCGGGTCGAGCACGGCGACCACCGGCAGGGCGGGGTTCCACGGGCGCGGTTCGCGGGCGCGGACCACGCTCACCGGCGGCAGCAGGCTGAGGTCGGCGATCTCGATCAGCCGGATCGCCGGGTCGGGGGCGAGCAGCTCCCAGGGCACCTGCGCGACCCGCGGCGCGGGCTGGATGCGCAGGTGCGGGCGGATGCCGCTGGTCATGAGCTCGTGTAGCGCGACGGCGAGGTTGTACGGGAGGAAGGCGCGGGCGAGTTGCTCGGCGAGGTGCTGTTCGCGGTCGGGGTCGGCGAGCGCGCCCGCGGTGAGCGCGTTCTCGAGGCTGCCGGGGGTGGCGGGATCGGGCAGGGCGGCGGTGAGTTCGTCCAGTACCGCTCGGAGCTGCGCCTCGGGGACGACGCCGATTCCCGGTGCGGCGGTGTGGTTCTCCCAGCGCCACCAGAGGTAGAGGTCGCCGGCGTCGGCCATGCGGATGTGGGCGGTCGGGGTCATGCCTGGACCACCCGGCTGTCCCGCACCGGCCTGCCGTAGCGCTGCTCGGCGGCGGCGAGGTGCCCGGCCAGGGCGATCCGGCCGTCGGGCAGGGCGATCCGCGGCGGCGGGGCGACCGCGAGGCCGGCGGCGGCCGCGACCTCGGCGAGCGCGATGCCCAGCTCCACCGCGCCGCCCGCGGTGCGGGCACCGCCCGGCTCCTCCGGTGGATCGATCCAGGTCAGCGGGAGGGTGGGTGGTGTCGCGGTGCCGGTGGTCCGGTCCAGGTCGATGGTGGTTCCGGCGCAGCGGGTTTCGATCAGCTCGGCGATCAGCCTGCCATTGCCGGAGGCGTGGGCGAGGCGGAAGGCGACGCGTGCGGCCGGGTCGGCGATCTCGTCGTTCCAGCGGGCGCGCTGGGTGCCGTCCGGGAAGGTGAAGCGCACGGCGTCGAGGGCGAGGGCGGCGATCACCGCGAGGTCGGTGCCGCGGGCCAGGAGTGCCGGGTCCGGGTGGGACGCTTCGATCAACGCGGCGTGCCAGTAGTCGATCCGGGCGCAGCGGGTGGTCATGCCGCGCTCCGCGAAGGTCGAGAAGGCGTGCTCGAGGAGGGTTTCCGCCTCCGGGAGGCGGCCGGTGCGGGCGGCGACGGTCGCCAGCCGCACCCGGACCTCCGCGGCGTCGAGCACCGCGCCGGACGCCTCGAATCGGGCCAGTGCGCTCCGGTACGCCGCCTCCGCGCCGGCGAACTGCTCGGCGCCCTCGGCCAGGAATCCGCGCAGCTTGGCGCCGATTCCGGCTCGGTGTGCGAGCCCGGCCCGCTCGAAGTACTCCTGGCTGCGGCGGAGCGGCTCGGCTGCCTCGGTGGCACGGCCGCTGCGGGCGAGCATGATGGCGGTGTTCTGGTCGGTCTCGGCGCCGGCGTTGGGGTCGCCCGCCTCGGCGAAGGCGGCTCCGGCCTGGGCGGCGAAGTCGAGGGCGAGGTCGGTGCGGCCGGTCTCGAAGTGGGCGGCGGCGAGGTTCAGCAGGGGGTGCCCGGCCAGTTCGGGCGCGAATCGGACGGCGGCGTCCAAGGATTCGGTGGCGAGCTCCAGGGCGCGGGACCAGTGGTCGCGGTGGATGGCGACGGCGGTGCGGGAGAGCAGGCAGGCGGTTCGGACTCGACCGAGCTCCGGGTCGGTGCTGTCGATCAGCAGGGCGTTGGCCTGGTCGAGCGAGGCTTCTGCGCCGTCCAGGTCGCCGAGATGTTGCTGAACCTGGGACAGGTTGATCAGGGCGTGCGGGCGCAGGCGGATCGCATCGGCGGGCATGAGGTCGAGTGCCGCGCGGAGCAGGGGGAGTGCCTCGGTGTGCTGCCCGAGTTCGTCGTACATGCTCGCAGCGTTGGTCAGGGCGGCGAGCCGGATCGTTTCGTCCGGTCCGGTGCTCGCCTCGCGGAAGATTCGCAGCGCCTCGGTGACGTCGCCCCGGCCGTACGCCGCGGCCCCCGCCGCCAGCAGCGACCGGCCTGCCTCCACCGCGTCGCCTTCCGGTTCGGCGGGTGTGCGCGCCCGTTCGAGCGGACCTCCCTCGGGTTTCCCCCAGCCGCCCCCGCCTGCGGAGCCGCGGCTCGGGTTGGCCGCTACCGCCGTTTCCCCCGGGCTGCCGACCGAGCCCGAGGCAACGCCGGCGCGGGCTTCGCCGGGATCAGAAGTCGGAGTCATCGGCCGCGGCGGCGCTCTCGGCGCGCAGGAGGGAACCGGCCCCGGACAACCGGGCGCGGGCGAACTCCCGCACCCGGACCCGATCCGCCGCCGAATCCGGCTGCGCCGAACCGACTCCGGGAACGAAGAGCTCCGGCTCCGCGACCTCCGGCGTGGCGAGCGTGGCGACCCAGCGATCGGCCGCCGCGTCGAGCGGAGCGCGCAGCTCCCCGACCCGGACCCAGGGCCGCAGGTGCGCGGGCACGAGCACCGGCACCGTCCGCGGCGCAGCGACCACATCGACGCGCAGCACCCCCGACCCGCCCTGCCGCACCGACTCCCAGGTCAGCGCCTGCTCGGAGGCATCGACGACCCCGGGCGGGCAGCGATGCCAGGCCCACCCGGTGCTGCCGCGCCGCAGCACCATCCCCGCCCGCACCCCGTCCCCGGCGGCCAGCGCGTAGTCCTCCGCACGCGCGGTCACCTCGACCACCGCCGCGGCGACCGCGTCGGCACCGTCCACCAGCGCATCGCAGGCGGCGGTCAACTCGGCGATCTCGGCGTCCAGCAGCCCGGGGTCGAGCGCGGCGATCCCGTCCAGCGTGGACGCGGGCCACCAGCGAGCGGCCCAGTGCGCGTACGCGAGCCGCCGAGCGGCCTCGGCCTGCCCGGGATCGGCCGGTTCGGCGTCCAGCGGCCCGTCGGCGCCGTCGGCCACAGCGACCGCCACCGCCTCACCACAGAGCGCCCAGAGCCAGTCCTGCGCGGCCACCGGATCATCGAGCACTGCCGCCGGAACCACGCTGTCACCGAACAGATCCCAGGTCAGATGCCCACCCGACACCTCGAGCACCAGCACCCCGACCCCCGGCGCCGGATCGAGCACGGTGGGCGCCCCGACGGGAGCGAGCACGGTCAACCCGTCGACCCTGCGCACATCGACGGTCGCCATCAGCCCGCCCGCTGTGCCGGGGTCTCCAGCTCGGCGCGCGCGCTGAGCATCTGCTTCACCCGCATCCGGTGATCGAGCATGACCGAGCGGGCGACGCCGTCGAGCAGATCCCACAGCTCGTCCGGGTCGTACACCGGCGCTGCACGCACATCCCGCCCGTGCAACCGCACCCAGAGCCTGCGCAGGTACGGCCGCCACGGCCGGGACAGATCGGCGGCGATGGCCGCGAGCGGCTCGGCGTCGGGGCCGGGCGCACCGGCCACCGAGAGCCGCCTGGCCGCGAGCACGTACGCCTCGCGCTGCCAGCGCCCGTTCACGATCCGGTGCGCGGCGGTGGCGTCCGGCTCGGTGCCCGGCGTCCCGTCCGGCGCCGGCCTGGTCGCCCCGGCCGGGGCGAGCCCGAGCGCGAGCGCGATCCCGGCGGTGGCGGTGAGCCGCAGCGATTCGTCGAGCAGCGCCAGCGGCGCGCAGCTGCGGGCGACCTCGGCGGCGACCAGCTCCGGCACGGTCGGCAGGTCGGCGCGCTCGGTGCCGCCCTGCAGCACGGTGAAGACCCGCTCGTACACCGTCCGGTCGAGGGGCAGCCCGAGCTGCGCGGTCGCGGCCGAGCTGCCGACCGCGGGCTGCTGCGGCACCGGGCGCGCGGTGAACCCGAGCTCGGCGGCGGTCCAGCCGGTGACCACCTGCCAGAGCTCGATCCCCGCGTGCGTGCCCGCGTGCGCGTCGAGCAGGTCGTCGAAGGTCGCCAGGCCGTTGTCGGCGCCGTCGGTGAGCCGGGCGGCGGCGCAGGCGTCGAGCAGGGCGTGCAGCGCGGCGGCGTGGCCGGGGGTCGGCTCGTCGGTGAGCGGGCGGCGGGCCCACGCCGTCGCGAGCAGCGCGGCGACCTCGGCGGCGCGTGCCGGATCGGTGAGGTGCGCGCGGAGCACGGCGACCGTGCGGCCCGCCGGATTGTCGTGGATCTCGCGCAGCGCGGCCTCGGCGGCGGGCCGGTCGCGCAGCGGCTCCGGGGCGCCCCTGGTGGCGGCCAGTTCGAAGCAGCGCTGGAAGTAGAGGTCCTGCGGGTTGCCCTCGGTGATCTTCGAGGCCCGGCGCACCTGCTTGAGCAGGGTGAACCAGGCGGCGGTCGCGCGCAGATCGTCGGCGGCGGCGTGCAGCCGCGCGGTGAGCAGGGCGATGCCGTCGGCGTCGAGCACCGGGCCCGCGCAGGCCGGGTACTGCACCGGCCGGATCACCAGCGGGTCGAGCACCAGTTTCACGGTGCGGCGCAGCGGCCCGCCCCGGGGACCGCTGAGCGGCGCCAATCCGTCGAGCCCGCGCCATACCTCGTCGAGCACAGCGGCCCGGGGTCGTCGCATCGCACCAGGTTAGCGCCTTGCCCCCGGCGAAAGCTGGGATCGGTAGGCCGGATAGCCCTCCTACCTTCATCTCATCGGCCAACCCCGCACTCCGCCAACCGGAAAGACCACCATGAACATCAAGACCATCGCCCGCGCCGTCGCCGCCGCCTTCCTGGTCGTCGCCTTCGGCTACTACCTGCTGCACGGCCTCACCTACGACGGCCCCACCGAGTACGGCCAGGACATCCTGGCCTGGGTCGGCCCGCAGATGGCGCTGCCCATCATCGCGCTGACCGTCACCCCGATCGTCTTCGCCTTCACCGGCGACGGCATCCTCTCCGCGCTCACCGGCAACAACTCGGCCGAGTACCGCAACGCCGGGGTCGGGCTCGGCACCGTGCGGGCGGTCCGGCACACCGGCGTGACCCTGAACCACCAGCCCCAGCTGCGCATCGACCTGAGCGTCGAGGGCGCCGACGGCAAGGTCTTCCCCTCGGTGGCGAAGCTGGTCGTCCCGCAGCACCGGATGGCCATGCTCCGCCCCGGCGTGGTGCTGCCGGTCCGCTACCTGCCGCACCGCACCGACAAGGTCGAGGTCGACCTCTCCGGTGACCAGCGCGCGGCGCAGAATGCCATGAACGAGGCGATGCTGCGCAAGGGCTTCACCACCCGCGGCAAACTCGACATCGCCGAGCGCGGCATCGCCGCCCAGGCCGTGGTGCAGACGCTCGCGGTGCCCGGCGAGATCCGCGACGGCCACACCAGGGTGGTGCTCGGGCTGGTGGTCACCCGCCCGGACGGCAGCACCTTCACCACCCGCACCGAGAAGTACGTGCCGCCGACCGCGGTCGGGCAGGTGCAGGTCGGCCGGATCCTCCGGGCGCACTACCTGCCGCAGGACGAGAGCGAGGTGGTCATCGCCATCCCGCTCAGCGCATGACGGCCACCGCCGCCCCCACCTGTTCACCTCGCCGTCGATTCCCCCTGGGGAACATCGTCTACCGTGCGGCCGACGCCGATATCAGGAGCCGCCGTGACCCCGAAACCGCTCACCCTCTTCACCGCGCACGACGGCCGGTCCGCGCGCGCCCGCGTGACCTGCGAATACAAGTGCGCCAATGCCTGCTTCCACCCGGCCCCGAACACCTCGGACGGCGCCTACTTCGGCGATATCGTCAGCTCCCTGAACCGGCGCGGCGTGCTCAGGGGCGGCGCGGCCGCGGTGCTCGCGGTCGGCGCGGCGAGCGCGCTCGCGGCCTGCGGCGCCGACGGCGGCTCCACCGAGACCTCGAAGGCCGCCGCCGCGTCGGACGGGACCGGAACCACCTTCACCGCCGTCGCGCCGAACACCGACGACGCCGTGCGGGTCCCGGAAGGCTACGAGCAGTCCGTCGTGATCCGCTGGGGCGACCCGATCTTCGCCGACGCCCCCGCCTTCGACTTCGACCGGCAGACCGCCGCCGCGCAGGAGAGGCAGTTCGGCTACAACAACGACTTCGCGGCGCTGCTGCCGATCGAGGGCCAGGCCAACACCTTCCTGCTCGTGGTGAACCACGAGTACACCACCGGCCCGCACATGTTCCGCGGCTACGACCCGAAGAACCCCACCGACGAGCAGATCGCCATCAGCATGGCCGCGCACGGCCTCACGGTGGTCGAGGTCAAGGGCGAGAGCGGCTCCGGCAAGCTGACCCCCGCCTTCGGCCGGTACAACCGCCGGATCACCGCGAACACCGAATTCCTGCTCACCGGCCCCGCCGCGGGCAGCGACTTCGTGAAGACCGCCGCCGACCCGGCGGGCACCAAGGTCTTCGGCACCTTCGCCAACTGCGCGGGCGGCACCACCCCGTGGGGCACCGTGCTCTCCGGCGAGGAGAACTTCCACGGCTACTTCGCCAACGCGCAGGCCGTCACCGACGCCACCGCCGCCGCCAGGCTGAAGCGCTACGGCTTCGCCGAGGGCGCGAGCACCAATGTCTGGGAGCGCACCGACAAGCGCTTCGACCTGGCGCAGGAACCGAACGAGGCCAACCGCTTCGGCTACGTCGTCGAGGTCGACCCGTGGGACGCCGCCTCGGTGCCGGTCAAGCACTCCGCCATGGGCAGGCTCAAGCACGAGGGCGCCAGCATCTACGTGACCGCCGACGGCGCCGTCGTCTCCTACACCGGCGACGACGAGCGCTTCGACTACATGTACAAGTTCGTCTCCGCCAAGAAGGTGCAGTCCGGCACCGGCGCCTCGGCCATGCGGCACAACATGACCATCCTGGACGAGGGCACGCTCTACGTCGCCAAGCTCACCGGCGACCACGCCGCGCAGATCGACGGCACCGGCAAACTTCCCGCGCCGCAGGGCTTCACCGGAACCGGCGAGTGGATCCCGCTGCTGGAGACCGGCCCCGACGGCAAGGGCACCTCGAAGGTCGACGGCATGAGCGCCGCCGAGGTCGCCGTCTTCACCCGGCTGGCCGCGGACAGGGTCGGCGCCACCAAGATGGACCGCCCGGAGGATTTCGAAGCCAACCCGGTCACCGGCAAGGTCTACGTCGCGCTGACCAACAACGACAACAGGGGCAAGGACGGCAAGGCCGCCGCCGACGAGGCCAACCCGCGCAACCTGAACAAGAACGGCCAGGTCCTCGAGCTCGACGACGACCACACCGGCACCCGCTTCAGCTGGTCGCTGCTGCTCGTCTGCGGTGACCCGAACGCCGCCGACACCTACTACGGCGGCTTCGACAAGTCCGAGGTCAGCCCGATCTCCTGCCCCGACAACCTGGCCTTCGACCAGTACGGCAACCTCTGGATCTCCACCGACGGCAATGCCCTGAAGGCCAACGACGGCCTCTTCGCGGTGGTGCTCGACGGCGACCGGCGCGGCGAGACCAAGCAGTTCCTCACCGTCCCGAAGGGCGCCGAGACCTGCGGCCCCGTCGTCACCGAATCCCGGGTCCTGGTCTGCGTCCAGCACCCCGGCGAGGAGGACGACGCCTCCGCCGACAACCCGGCCTCGCACTGGCCCGACGGTGGAACCACGCAGCCGCGGCCCTCCGTCGTCGTCGCCTGGAAGAGTGGTCAGGGCCGGATCGGCGTCTGAACACGCGCACCCGGCCCCGCCGCGGGGCCGGGTGTCAGCCCAGCCAGTCCAGCACCGACGCCGCGGTCCAGGACTGCTGCATACTGCCCAGCGGCGCCCCGGTGAACGGCTCGTAGTACTCCGCGAAACTCCCGTCGCCTGCCTGCCGCAACCCCTCCGCGCGCAGGGTGAGCGACCGCTCCGCCCACCCGCGGCGGGCGAAGACCCAGGAGAAGAGCCAGCTCATGACCGGCCAGATCGGGCCGCGCCAGTACTCGCGCGGCCGGAAGTCCCTGGCGACCGGGGAGGTCGACGGCGGGAGGGCGTAGCGCAGGTCGGGGTGGCCGCAGAAGCGCGGGCCCTCGAAGAGCTTGAGCAGCGCGCGCTCGGTGTCGCGCGGCAGCCCGCCGCAGAGCAGCGGGGCGAACATGGCCAGCGTCTCGGTGTCGATCCAGCGGCCGAGCCGGACGTCGAAGTCGCGGGCGGCACCGCTGCGCGCGTCGGTGGTGGCGAGCACGCCGGTGCGGAAGTGCTCGGCCCAGCCGTGCAGCTCCCTGACGTCGGCGTGCGGCTGCTTGTACTCCTCGCCGATATCGGCGAGCACGTCGCAGGCGAGCGCGAAGATCGCGGTGACGAAGACGTCCTCGACCGCGAAGCTCATGGTGGAGGCGAGCTGGTAGTCGTCGTAGCCGGAGCGGCGCATCTGCTCGACCAGCCACAGGTAGCGGTCGTACTCGCGGTCCGACGGCCGCTGCGTCGGGTCGCTCACCACGAGCACGTCCTCGCGGTGGTAGGCGGGGAGGTCGCCGGGGACGACGTTGGCGTAGGCGCGGTCCCAGCGCGGCGAGTTGTCCATTCCGGATTCCCAGCCGTGGTAGAGCGTGATCCGGCCGGTCTGCTTGGGGTCGCGGGCGTGGGCGAGCCAGCGGTGCCAGCGCACCAGATCCCCCCAGCGCCGGTTCAGGAACTCGTCGGCGGCGGCCCTGGTGCTGCGGCCGTGCCTGCGCGAGTGGTCGAGGATGCGCTGCAGCGCGATGGCGTGCACCGGCGGCTGGGTGATGCCGGAGGTGTCCGGGCCGTCCGGAGCATTGGCGGCGAGTCTGCGGCACTCCCAGCGGGCCGGGCCGGGGAAGTAGCCGTCGACGCCGTTGGCGAAGACGATGTGCGGGATCATCCCGTTCTTCCACTGCGCGGAGAGCAGCGTGTCGAGTTCGATCACCGCCCGCTCCACGCTGAGCGGGGCGAGCCCGACCGCGACGAAGGCCGCGTCCCAGCTCCACATGTGCGGGTAGAGCCGGGGCGCCGCGCTGGTCATGGTGCCCAGGTCGTTGCCGCGCAGCAGGTAGGCGGCGCGGGCCGCGAGCTGGGTCGGCGTGAAACCGGGGTGCTGCATCTGTTCATTCTGCGGCGACTCCGGTGGTTTCGCCTGTTCAGTACAGGGTGGTATGGACCACCCGGGAGTGTCGGGAGCCACTCGGAGCTCGTGGACCTGCCGCTACCGTTGGGCGCATGACCGCGAAACCCGTCGCCCTCGTCACCGGAGCCGCCCGCGGGCTCGGCGCCGCCATCGCCCGTGAGCTCGCGCCGACGCACCGGCTGCTGCTCGGCGCGCGGAGCCTGCCCTCGCTCACCGACGTGCTCGCGGAGATCCCGGATGCCACCGGCTGGCCGGTGGAGCTCACCGACTACGCCGCCGTCGCCGCCGCGACCGCGCCCATCGAGCGGCTCGACGTGCTGGTACACAACGCCGGCATCGCCGACATCGACACCGTCGAGAACTCCACCGTCGACCAGTGGCGGCGCACGCTGGAGGCCAACCTGATCGCGGTCGCCGAGCTCACCCGGCTGCTGCTCCCCGCCCTGCGCGCAGCCAACGGCCATGTACTGCTGATCAACTCCGGCGCCGGCCTGCGCGCCCACCCGGGCTGGGCCTCCTACGCGGCCAGCAAGTTCGGCCTCCGCGCCTTCGGCGATTCGCTGCGCCAGGAGGAGCCGCTGCTCCGGGTCACCTCCATCCACCCCGGCCGGATCGACACCGACATGCAGCGCGAACTCGTCGCGGGTGAGGGCCGCGAGTACGACCCGGCCGAATTCCTCACCCCCGCGACGGTCGCGCGCACCGTGCGCACCGCCATCGAGACCCCGCGCGACGCGCACCCCACCGAGCTCGTCATCCGCCCGTACGGCCGCTGAGAGGAACCCATGTCCGTCGACGAAGAACTGGTCAGCGTCAGCATCACCGCCGCCGACGCCGGCTGGCTCGCCGGCTTCACCCGCCGCCTGCTCGCCGACCGCCTCGTGGCCTGCGGCAACCTGCAACCCGCCGTCCGCAGCCTGTACCGCTGGGATGGCGCGATCGCCGACGAGCCCGAAGCGCTCGTCACCCTGCACACCCGCCGCGCGCACGTGCAGGAGATCATCGTCCGCGCCGACGCCGAGCACCCCTACGACACCCCGCAGGTCGTCGCGGTGCCGGTGGCGGTCGTGCACCCCGGCTACCGCGACTGGGTGCTCGCCGAGACCGAGCCCGGCGTCGTCGAGTAGCGGCTACCGGACGATGTTCACCAGACGCCCGGGCACGACGATGAGCTTGCGCGGCGCCGCCCCCTCGAGCAGGGCGGCGATCTTCTCGTCGGCGAGCGCGGCGGCCTCGATGGCGGCGTTGTCGGCGTCGGCCGGGACCTGAATCCGGCTGCGCACCTTGCCGTTCACCTGGATCGGGTACTCCACCGACTCCTCGACCAGCAGCGCCGGGTCGGCGGCGGGGAAGGGGCCGGTGCTCAGGGAGGCGGTGTGGCCGAGGCGTTCCCAGAGCTCCTCCGCGATGTGCGGGGCCATCGGGGCGAGCATGAGCACCACCGGCTCGACCACCGAGCGCGGCGCACCGTCCGGGTACGCCTTGGTGAGGTGGTTGGTCAGCTCGATGAGCTTCGCGCCCGCGGTGTTGTCCCGCATGGCGGCGTAGTCCTCGTCGACGCCGGCGATCGTGCGGTGCAGCACGCGCAGCGTCTCCGCGGTGGGCTCGGCGTCGGTGACCCGGACCGCGCCGGACTCCTCGTCCACCACCAGCCGCCAGACCCGCTGCAGGAAGCGGTGCGCGCCGACGACGTCCTTGGTCGCCCACGGGCGCGAGGTGTCGAGCGGGCCCATCGCCATCTCGTAGAAGCGGAAGGTGTCGGCGCCGTACAGGTCGCACATCTCGTCCGGCGAGACGGCGTTCTTCAGCGACTTGCCGATCTTGCCGTACTCCTGGAACACCCGCTGCTCGTGCCAGAAGAACTGGCCGTCGCGCTCGACCACCTCGGCCGCGGGCACGTACGCGCCGCGCTCGTCGGTGTAGGCGTGCGCCTGGATGTAGCCCTGGTTGAACAGCTTCCGGTACGGCTCGCTGCCGGAGACGTCGCCCAGGTCGAAGAGGACCTTCTGCCAGAACCGCGCGTACAGCAGGTGCAGCACCGCGTGCTCGACGCCGCCGACGTACAGGTCGACGCCGCCCGGGTCGGCCGCGCCGCGCGGGCCGAGCCAGTACGCCTCGTTCTCCGGCGCGCAGAACGCCTCGGTGTTCGTCGGGTCCGCGTAGCGCAGCTGGTACCAGGAGCTTCCCGCCCAGTTCGGCATGACGTTGGTATCGCGGCGGTACTTCTCGAGACCGTCGCCCAGGTCCAGCTCGACCTCGACCCAGTCGGTGGCCTTGGCCAGCGGCGGCGACGGCTCGGAGCTCGCGTCGTCCGGATCGAAGGTGACCGGCGCGAAATCCTCCAGCTCCGGCAGCCGCACCGGCAGCATGGACTCCGGCAGCGGGTGCGGCGCGCCGTCCTCGTCGTAGACGATGGGGAAGGGCTCGCCCCAGTACCGCTGCCTGGCGAAGAGCCAGTCGCGGAGCTTGTACTGGACGGTCCCGGTGCCCGCGCCGACCGTCTCCAGCCTGGCGATCGCGGTGGCCTTGGCCTCCTCGACCTCCAGCCCGTCCAGGAAGCCCGAGTTGACCAGCTTCCCCTCGCCGGTGTGCGCGGCGGCGGTGACGTCGCCGCCCGCGATCACCTCGACGATCGGCAGCTCGAGCGCGGTCGCGAAATCCCAGTCGCGCTGATCGTGGCCGGGCACCGCCATGATGGCGCCGGTGCCGTAGCCGCTCAGCACGTAGTCGGCGACGAAGATCGGCACCGCCGCGTCGTTCACCGGGTTGATCGCGTAGGTGCCGAGGAAGACGCCGGTCTTCTCCCGGTTCTCCTGGCGCTCCAGATCCGACTTGGCGGCGATCGCGGCGCGGTAGGCGGCGACCGCCGCGCGCGGGTTCGCGGCCCCGCCGTTGGTCCAGCGCTCGTTGGTGTCGGCGGGCCACTGCTCGGCGGTGAGCGCGTCGACCAGCTCGTGCTCCGGTGCCAGCACCACGTAGGTGGCGCCGAACAGGGTGTCCGGGCGGGTGGTGAAGACCTCGATGAAACCGGCCTCGGTGCCGAACTTCACCTGTGCGCCGCGGGATCGGCCGATCCAGTTGCGCTGCATGGTCTTGACGTTCTCCGGCCAGTCCAGGCCGTCCAGATCGTCGACGAGCCGGTCGGAATAGGCGGTGATCCGCATCATCCACTGCCACAGCCGCTTGCGGAACACCGGGAAGTTGCCGCGCTCGCTGCGGCCGTCCGCGGTGACCTCCTCGTTGGAGAGCACGGTGCCGAGCCCGGGGCACCAGTTCACCACCGAATCGGTCTGGTAGACCAGGCGGTACGAGTCGAGCACGGCATTGCGTTCCGCGGCCCGCAGCTCGCTCCACGGCCGGCCGTCCGGGGTCGGGCGGGCGCCGTCGGCGAACTGCGCGACCAGGTCGGCGATCGGCCGGGCCCGGTTCGCCTCCTGGTCGTACCAGGCGTTGTAGATGCGCAGGAAGATCCACTGCGTCCAGCGGTAGTACTCGGGGTCGGTGGTGGCGAAGGAGCGGCGCCGGTCGTGGCCGAGGCCCAGCCGGTCCAGCTGGCGCTGCATGATCGCGATGTTCGCCTCGGTGGTCACCCGCGGGTGCGTCCCGGTCTGCACCGCGAACTGCTCGGCGGGCAGGCCGAAGGCGTCGTAGCCGAGCGCGTGCAGCACATTGCGGCCGCGCATGCGGTGGTAGCGGGCGAAGACGTCGGTGGCGATGTAGCCGAGCGGGTGCCCGACGTGCAGCCCGGCGCCGGACGGGTACGGGAACATGTCCTGCACGAACAGCTTGTCGGCCGGGGTCTCGCCTGCGAGCGGACCGACCGGGTTCGGCGCGTGGAAGGTCCCGCGCTCGGTCCAGGTCTGCTGCCAGCGGCGCTCGATGCGCCCCGCGAGCTCGGCGCTGTACCGATGCCGCGGGCCGTCCTTCTCGGTGCCACCGCTCTCGGTCGCCCGCGTGTCATCCACCGCTCAGCCTTCCTTCTTGTTCGTCCGGAACCCGGTTATCAGGGTAGAACGTGGCCCCGCACATCTCGAACACGATCCGATCGGCAGGATCTGCGCTGGTAGCGGGGGTCACACCGGACGATGCCCGCGCGGGTGCGCAGGGCCCGTGAGATAACCTACTCGGGTGTTCGTCGTCGCTCTCCTCCTGTTCGCCGCGGCCGCCGTCGCCGTCGCGACCGGCCTGCTCGGGCTGACCGGGCGGCTGCCGCGCAACCGCTTCGTCGGCGTGCACACCGAGGCCGCGCTCACCGACGACACCACCTTCCGGCTCGCCAACCGCGTCGCCGCCCCCACCTCCGTCGCCGCGGGCTTCCTGCTCTTCGCCGGTGGGCTCGTCGCGCTCGCCGTGGGCGGGTTCGTCGCGCTGATCGTCGCCGCCGTGGTCGGGGTGGTCGCGGTCTTCACGCTCGGGGCCGGCGCCACCGCCGCGGAGCGGGCGGTCGAGCCGCTGGTCCCCGAGCCGGTCGGCGGGTGCGGGAGTGCATGCGGAGCCTGCTCCCTGCGCTCGGCCTGCGAACCGGCGTAGGAGGCCGGAGAAGTTCCGTGATCAACCCCGGGGGGATGAGTGGGGAGTGGCGCGCCGGCGCGGGGCAGCATGGCCCGATTCCGACCGGATGCTGCCGGAGGTGTTTCCGGCCGTCGACCACATTCATCGGTTCAATCCGAAGTCGGACGACGCCCGACTGGTTCTGCTCGGCGCCTGAACCGGCGGGGTCGAAACCCGGGTCTCCGCACACGATGGTGCGCTTCACCTTCAGCAGGTGCCGTTAGTCCAGCGGGTCGACGTGCCGGGAGAGCGGGGCTCCCGGTGGGTTGCGGTAGAGCACCCAGATGGTGACCGGCTCCGAACCGGAGTTGCGGGCCACGTGCGGGTACCGCGGGCCGCTGGGTTCGCGGAAGACGCGCCGGCGGGGATAGCGGATGGGGGTGCGGCGGGCGTCGGGGTGGTCGAGGGTGCCGCGGGTGACGAGGACGAGCAGGGTGCCGTCATGGTAGTGCCAGCCGCTGCTGCCGCCGGGGTCGATGACCGTCTGGCGGAGGACGAACTCGCGGCCGCCGAGGGTCCGGCGGAACCATTCGCGGCTGGCGGTGCCGTGCGCGGGCGCGGGGTTGGGGCGCAACGGGGGAGATTTCGCCATGGGTTCATGGAACCATCTGGCGCGCGCCGCCGCCGAGCTCGATAATCAGGCGAAACGCGGCGAATCGTGAGGTGGAGATGAGCGTGCTCGACACGGCGGCGGACACCTGGGGGATCTCCGGGCCGGACTTTCTCCTGCTGTACATCCCGGTCGCGATCGCGGCGGTGGTCGCGGCGATCTGGCTGCGCCGCGGGGTGATGCGGCGGGACGAGGTGAAGCCGCGGCTGGAGAAGCCGGGGGCGGAGCTGAGTGCGCCGGAACTCGGGTTGCTGATCGACGACAACCGGCCGGTGCTCGCGGCGCTCGCGCTGCTGCGCGCCGAGAACCTGATCGGCTCGGACGGCACGCCCGCACGGGCCATCACGGCGGGTGATCGGAGCAGGCTGGATCCGTTCACCGGGGCGGTGTACGACCGGATCGCGGCCGGTACGCCGGTCAAGGTCGCGGTGCTGGCCGTGGCGGTGGCGCCGGATCTGAAGTTGCTTCGCGCCGGGCTGGTCGAGCGCGGGTACATGCCGCACCCCGCGTTCCGGCGGGAGCTGCGGGACGCGGCGATGCCGGTGCTGATCGTCTGGCTGCTCGGGCTGGTGCGGTTCATCGCCGGAATCGTGAACGGGAACGGCGTCGGCTTCCTGCTCGCCCTGCTGATCACGCTCGCGTTCGTCGGGTTCATGCTGATCCGGGTGCCGCGGGTGACCGCGCTCGGCCGCGCGGCGACCACGGAGGCGGTGATCGCCAACGGATACCTGCGGCCGCAGAACGCGCCTTCCTACGAGACGTACGGGTTGCACACCGCCGCGCTCGGTGCGGCGCTCTTCGGTGGCGCGGCGCTGCTCACCTTCGATGCCGGGCTGGCGGGCGCGGCGGAGCCGCCCGCCTCGTCGTCGGGCTGGGACAGCGGGGGCAGTGGCGGAGACAGCGGCAGTAGCTGCGGTGGCGGAGGAGGTTGCGGAGGCGGCGGTTGCGGTGGGTGACCGGTGAAAGCCGTCCTGCCGGGGCGGTCGCTGGGGATCGGGTGGCGGCCGGAGATCTGCGGGTTGGTCGCCGGGCTGCCGGGGCTCGGGTTCTGCGAGGTGATCGCGGAGACGGTCGCACACGGGGTGCCGGACGAGCTCGCCGCGCTGCGTGACCGCGGTATTCCGGTGGTGCCGCACGGGGTCTCGCTCTCGCTCGGCGGTGCGGAGCCGGTCCTGCCGGAGCGGGTGGCGCATCTGGCCCGGAGCGCGCGGGAACTGAACGCGCCCCTGGTGAGCGAACACGTGTCGTTCGTTCGAGCGAACGGGCTGGAAGCGGGCCACCTGCTTCCCGTGCCGCGCACGCGGGCGGCGCTCGACGCACTCACGCGGAACACCGCGCGCACCGCGGCCGAGCTGCCGGTTCCACTGGCGCTGGAGAACATCACCAGCCACTTCGACTGGCCAGAGGACGAATTCACCGAGTCGGAATTCCTGACCGAACTCGTCGAGCGGACCGGCGTCCACCTCCTGCTCGATATCGCCAACGTGTACGCCAACGCCCGCAACCGCGCCCGCGACCCGCGCACCGAACTGCACCGGCTGCCCGCCGAGCGGATCGCCTACTGCCACATCGCCGGCGGACACGAGCTGGACGGGCGCTACCACGACACCCACACCGCCGCGGTCCCGGCGGCGGTGCTCGAGCTGGTCGGCGAGTTCGCCACCGACCGTGACGTCCCGCTCATGCTGGAGCGCGACGGAAACTACCCGCCCGCGGCCGAGTTGCTCGCCGAGCTGGACGCCATCGCCGACGTCACCGGCCGGACGCGGATCACCGGAGCTGTCGGAGTCCGGCGGTGAGTAGCGACCTCCCCGACCTCGCCACCCGCCAGGCGGAACTCATCCGAGCCCTGGTCGCCGGCGGCCCGCCCCCATCCGGCTTCGCCCCGGACGACCTCACCGCCACCGCCACCGCCCTGCTCCGCAAACGGGCGGGCCTGGTGGCCAAGCGCTACCCCCTGCTCGCCCAGCAGTGCGGCCCCGACTTCCCGGACAAGTTCACCGCCTGGGCCCGCGGCCGCCCGTCCACCTCGGTGGCCGACGACGCCACGGCCTTCGCCGCGGCACACGGCCTCGCGCCGCGAACCGGCCGCCGCTGGTTCCGCCGCTGATCGAACGGCCGATCACTGCGGAATCCGCATGGCGCGCAACACCGCCCGCCCCGCCTCCGGATCGCCGACCGCGATCCGCGCACTCCCATCCGGGTAACACCGCGCCTTGATCCCCCGTCGCCGCAGCGCATTCGACGCACCGGGCCCCGGCAGGTAGAGGAAGTTGGCGTGACTCTCCGGCACCTCGATTCCCATCGAGTAGAGCGCCGCCCGCAGCAGATCCCGCTCCTCGGTGATCCGCCGAACCCGCGTACGTAACTCCTCGGCCGCGGCGTAGGAAGCAGCGACGGCGGCCCCGGCGGCGGCCCCGAGCCCGAACGGCAGCTGCTGAGTCCGCACCCGCCGCGCCAGCTCGATATCCCCGACGGCATAACCGATCCGCAACCCGGCCAGCCCGTACGCCTTGGAGAAGGTGCGCAGGACCAGCAGGTTCCGATACTCGGCGATGAGGTGGTGCAGGTCGGGCCGGTCCGCCCGATCCAGGAACTCGATATACGCCTCGTCGAGCAGCACCGTGACCCGGGCCGGAACCCGGGCCAGCAGCGCGTCCAACTCGGCAAGGGGAAGCACGGTCCCGGTGGGATTGTGCGGTCGGCACACCACAAGCAACCGGGTGTGCCGGTCGATCGCCCGACGCAGCGCCCTGACGTCCTGCCCACCACGGGCATCCAGGGGCACCGGCACCGCCCGCACCCCCGCCATCTCGGCCATGATCGGGTACCCGTCGAACGTGGGCGCGGCGAACACCATGCTCCGTCCGGGCTCCACCACGGCCCGCAGCACCTGCATGGCGACCCCGGTCGCCCCGGCCCCGACCACCACCTGGTCGGGATGCACCCGCAACTCCCCGGCGATCAACGCGGGCAGCTTCTCCGGCAGGAACTCCGGATAGCGGTTCGCCGCGGCCAGCTCGCGGTGCACCGCCTCGAGCACCGAGGGCAGCGGCGGGAACGGGTTCTCGCTCAGGCTCAGGTCGAAGCGGCGGAGCTCGCTCAAGGTGCCGTCCCGCGGCGTGGTGTCACCGGGGTGGATCCGGACGCTCACCGCGCCGCGCCCCAGCGGACGGCGGCCGCGGCCGCGAAGTCGCCCGCGTGCGCGAAGGCGGAGAGCAGCACCGTCGAGCCGTTGCGCAGTCTGCCCGCCCGGTTCTCCTGGTCCAGCGTCACCGGGATGCCCGCGGCGAAGAGGTTGCCGCAGCGGTCGAAGGTGTCCGGGTGCCGTTCGGCCGGGAGCTCCAGCGCGTCGTGCCAGTTGCGCAGGAAGAGGCGGTTCGGCTGGTTGGTGACCAGGGTGTCGACCTCGCTGCTCTTGGCGCCGATCCGGTCGCAGACCGCGAACGCCACCTCCGGCACCAGCCGGTTGCCGCGCGCCAGCACCGCGGCCACCTTGGACTCGGAGAAGCGCACGCACGCCTGCCCGGCACCGGGCTCCCAGTAGCGGCGCTCGCTGCCGGTGGAGAACGCCATGTCACCCGCGAACTCCGGGTAGGTGCGGCACTCGGTGTCCAGGATGGGCGCGCTGTCGTCCCGGATCAGCAGCCCGACCCCGCAGCCGTCGCCCGGCACCGGCGCCTGCGGCATGCCCCGGATCTCGGACTGGGTGAACACCGGCCCCGCGCAGTTCTGCGCCGCCGCGACCAGCGCGGTCCGGCCGCCGCTCGCGCGCAGCAGGTTCGCGGCCAGCGCCATCATGTGGATGAAGGCCGCGCAGCCGCCGTTGTGCACGTCGAGCACGTGCTCCGGGCGGGCGTTCAGCCTGCGCGCGACCTCGGGGCCGCTGCCGAGCACCGGGTTGTCCGGCAGCTGGACGTGGGTGAGCAGCACGTCGATATCGCTGATCAGGTCGCGGCCGTGCCGTTCGATGAGCGGGGCGGTGGCGCGCTCGATCATGTCGACCGCGGTCTCGCCGGGTGCGATGTGGTGCCGGGCGGCGGGGGCGCGGAACATGACGTTGCGCGCCTGCCGCTCCGAGCGCGAGTACTGCGTGAAGTACTCGGTGCCGACCGGGTCGCCGGGCAGGTAGGAGGCGACGTCGACCAGGCTCACGGTGCTCATCGCATCCACTCCGGGGTCAGCGGGAGGCCGTTGGCGTAGCGGTATTCGCAGATGGCCTTGAGGTTGTCCAGTTCGAGCTGGTGGCCGGGGCCGAAGAGCGGCCAGAAGTCGCCGACCCAGCCCTCGCGCTCCTTCGGGCCCTTCTCCGGGAACGGGTTCTTCTCGTAGAAGGGGTGGTGACAGTTGGTCCAGAGCACCACCGAGCCGGGGCGGTCGAAGACCACCTGGGCGTCGACGACCCGCATGAGGTAGATCATCCACAGGTGTTCGCCCTGGTCCCAGGCGCAGTGGTAGTCGACGGTCATGGAGTCCGGGTAGGCGACGGTGCGGGCGTAGATCTCGGTGTCCTCGGCCAGCTTGTCCCAGGCCCGCCAGAGGCCGGGCTCGTCGGTCTCGGTGAAGCCGCGCAGGCTGTAGGTCCACTCGGCCAGTGACCGGGTGTGCGCGAGGTACTCGTACACCTCGCGCGGCGGGGCGTCGATGACGATGTGCACCGGGCAGAAGGTGCCGAACACCTCGTCGTGCGGGTACACCGAGCGCAATCGGTCGAGGATCACGGGTAGCGTCGCGTCCCGGTCCGAGTTCTCGACGCGCAGGACGCCGGGGATCACGGGGACGGGGATGTCGCTGAGAGCGGTCACGGGGTACTCCTGGAGGGGTTGGCGGAGAGGAACGGCAGGAACGGGGGGATCTCGTCGGGGTCGCAGGTCACGGCGACGAACGAGGGGCCGGGGGTGTCGAAGGCCGCGGGTAGCGCGGTGCTCAGGTCGGCTGTCGTGCGCACCGACCACGAGGGCAGGCCGGGGAACATGGCGCCCATGCCGTTGCCGAGCTCCGCGGGGCGGAAGCGGTTGAAGCTGTAGCGGTCGCCGTAGTAGAGCTGTTCGCGGGTCAGGCACATGCCGTGCGCGCTGTTGTCGAAGACGATGACGGTGAGGGGTAGGTCGAGCTGGACGGCGGTGTGGAACTCCATGCCGTGCATGTAGAAGGCGCCGTCGCCGGCGATCACGACGGTGCGCCTGCCGCGGGCCAGGCACGCGCCGATCGCCGCGCCGAAGGCGTAGCCCATGCCGCCCATGCCGAGGGCGACCACGAAGCGGCCGTCCTCGGGCACTCGCAGGTGGTGGACGACCGCGGCGCCGGTATTGCCCGCGTCGGCGAAGACGTCGCTGCCGGGTGGGAGCGCGGTGGTGATGGCGTCGACCACGGTGCGGTAGCGCAGGCCGGGGCCGGTGGAGGCTGGGACCTGCAGGCGGGTCGGGTTCACCGGCGCATCCGGAGTCGCCCCGTTCGTGTGTGCCGTCAGCGACGGTTCCAAAGCATCGGCGAGGGTGTTCAGGGTGTGCCGCAGGTCCGAGCTGTGCGCGTGCAGGGCGCGCGGGTGCGGCTCGCTGTGCCCGATCGACAGCACCGGCAGGCTGCTCAGGTCGAGCCCGGCCCCGGCCGGGCCGGGCAGCGCGCTGCCGACCAGCAGGCAGACGCTCGCCGCCGCGACCGCGGCACCGAGCCCCGGATGCCCCATGGTCCCCGCGACCCCGCGAAAACCGGGCGCACCCTGGTCGTAGACGTCCTTGGCGTCCGGCGCGACCCCGACCGCCGCGCCGAGCAGCAGAGCCAGCCTGGCCAGCTCCGCCCTGGCATCGTCCATCCCGACCTGCGCCCCGGCCAGCAGCAGCACGCCACCGGCCCCGCGCGCCGCCGCGAGCAGCGACCGCACCTCTGCCAGCCGGACCGTATCGTGCCGCGGCACCGCGACCGGTGGCGTCCACTCCGGCAGCTCGATCGATTCCTGCTGAATATCCTTGGGCAGCAACAGCACCGCGGGCAGTCCGCGCTGCAACGCGAGCGCGGCGCCGTCCAGGTGCCCCGGCAACTCGGCGGCGGCGCGCACCCGGGCGCAGTACCCCGTGATCGTGGCGAAGAGGCTCTCCGCATCGATGGTGCCCGCCAGCCCACTGGTGTCCTGGAAGGCGCCGTTCCCCTCCCCGGCCCGCGGCGGCTGCCCGACCAGGGCCAGCACCGGCACCCGCGAGGTGAACGATTCGGCAAGGCCGGGAACGAGATTCATCGCCCCACCCCCGGAGGTCGCCGCGACCACGCCGATCCCGGCCGAGGCCCGCGCGTACCCGTCGGCCATGGTGGCGGCGGAGAACTCGTGCTTGGCGACCACCGCGCGCACTGCACCGTCGGAGGCGAAAACGGCGTCGTAGATATCCTCGATATTGGCGCCGCCCACACCGAAGAGCTCCCTCGCTCCGAGCGCGGTGACGGCGCGGACCAGATGATCGGCTACTCGATCGGGCACTGGTTCCACCTCCTCCGGGGGCCGAAGTGCGAGCCCACCCAGGTCATCGCGGGCGACCGGCGCGGCGTTCACAGCCGCGCCCGATCGACCCTCGGGAGAAGACACGGGGTGCGGCTGCGGCCGGTTCACCCACCGCCGAAAATTCGGGGTTGCGTTCTACATATACATCTACGTATAGTCATTGCATGCCCAACAAGACGATCTACGTAGCGGACACCGACCTCCCGCTCTTCCAGCGGGCTCAGGAGCTGGTCGGCGGCAACCTCTCGGGTGCCGTCACCACGGCATTGCGCCGCTTCATCGAGCTGGAGGAGGGGCGGCTGGAGGGCTTCGAGGAGGTCGTGCTGCGGGTCGGGCACAACGGTGCGCGGCAGGTCCGGTTCTCCGGGGTGCTGCTCAGCGAGCTGAACGACATGGACGACGAGCGCGCGCTGCACGTCCGGGTATACCGCAGCCGCAAGGGCAAATTCGTCGCGCACACCCGCTACAGCGATTGGAATGAATACCCCACGGAAACCGGCTCACTCCGGGACTGGAAGAGCTGGCGCCGCATGCTCGGCATCGGCGAACTGGACTGGGGCGACTTCCGGTTGGAGATCGTCGACGACTTTCCCGAGCTGAAGGGCAAGATTCCGGACAAGCTCTACGAGCGCATCGCGGATATCGCCGGCCATCCCCAGGTGGAGGACCTCGACATCTGACCCGGCCCAACTGAGATCCCCCCCCCGGGGGGCGGTGTGTCCAAAACATGCACATATTCGTACCTATTGATGAAAGGAACGCCATGTCTTCGGCGATCACCGTGCGCGGACTGCGCAAGTCGTATGGCGAGCAGACCGTGCTCGACGGCATCGATCTCTCCGTCCCGGAGGGCACCATTTTCTCCCTGCTCGGCCCGAACGGCGCGGGCAAGACCACGACGGTGCAGATCCTCAGCACCCTCATCGACGCCGAGGACGGCATCGTCCAGGTGGCAGGGCACGACGTCGCGACCGAACGCACAGCGGTGCGCGGCGCCATCGGCGTCACCGGCCAGTTCTCGGCGGTAGACGAGCTGCTCACCGGCCGCGAGAACCTGCTCCTGATGGCCGACCTGCACCACCTGCCCCGCGCCGAGGGCAAGCGCCTCGCCGACGAGCTGCTCGCCCGCTTCGACCTGGTGGAGGCAGGCAGCCGCACCGCCGCCACCTACTCCGGCGGCATGACCCGCCGCCTCGACTTGGCCATGACCCTGGTCGGCGCCCCGCGCATCATCTTCCTGGACGAGCCCACCACCGGCCTCGACCCGCGCAGCCGCCGCTCCATGTGGCAGATCATCCGCTCCCTGGTCGACGACGACGGCGTCACCGTCTTCCTGACCACGCAGTACCTCGAGGAGGCGGACGAGCTCGCCGACCGGATCGCCGTGCTCGACCAGGGCCGCATCGTCGCCGAGGGCACCGCCGCCGAACTCAAGCGGCTGGTACCCGGCGGCCACATCCGCCTCCGTTTCACCGATCGTGCCGCGCTCGATCAGGCCGCCGCCGTCCTCGACGCCGCGCAGGAGGTCGCTGCGGAGGAGTTCACCCTCGCCGTACCGAGCGACGGCGGCGTCACCGCCCTGCGCGCTGTCCTCGACCGCCTCGACCTGCACGATCTCGAACCCGCCGGCCTCGCCGTGCACACCCCCAACCTGGACGACGTGTTCCTCTCCCTCACCGGGCACGCCGCCGACTCGAAGGAGACCGTCCGATGACCGCCGTGCTTTCCCGTCCGCAGCCCGCGCCGCTCGCTGACACCCTCACCATGCTGCGCCGGAACCTGCTGCACGCCAGGCGGTATCCGAGCATGGTCTTCGGCGTCATCGTGATGCCGGTGATCCTCATGCTGGTGTTCAACTACGTCTTCGGCGGCGCGTTGCAGCTCTCCTCCGGCGGCAAGTACATCGACTACCTGGCGCCCGGCATGCTCCTCATGATCCCGGCGTACATGACGGTGTCGGTCTGCGTCGCGGTCTGCACCGACACCACCAAGGGGATCGTGAACCGGTTCCGCACGATGGCCATCGCCCAGCCCGCCGTTCTCGCCGGCCACGTGCTCGGCACCCTCATTCAGTCGGCCCTCGGGCTGACCGGCATGGCGCTGGTGGCGTTGCTCATCGGCTGGCGGCCGGATGCGTCCGCGTTGGAGTGGGTGGCCGCCGCCGGGCTGCTCGGGCTGCTGGTCTTCTCGCTGACCTGGCTCGCGGTGGCCTGCGGACTGCTGGCCGCCAACCCGGAGGGCGCGAGCAACATGCTCTTCCCGGTGGTGCTGCTTCCCTTCCTCGGAAGTGGGCTGGTGGCGACGGAGACCATGCCGGTGGGCATGCGGCAGTTCGCCGAGTACCAGCCGTTCACGCCGATCACCGAGACGGTGCGCGGGCTGCTCATGGGCACCGAGATCGGCAACTCCTGGATCATCGCCCTCGCCTGGTGCGTCGGCATCGGAATCGTCGGCTTCCTCTGGTCCCGCTCGATCTTCGCCCGCCGCGGGCGCTGATCCTTATCGGATGGTCCTCGTCCAGCCAGCGGATCTTTTCGCTGGCTGGACGTTGTCGCGTCGCCAGATGGCAATGAACGTGGCGCGAAACCGCTGCACCTGATTCCACAGCTCGCCGTGATCCGGCCGGCCCATCGCGACCCAGAGCCGTTGAACTGCCTGGTACCGCTCGCGGGCGTCGTCCAGCGTGGGGTTCTCCACCGCGGGGTTCATCTGATCGACTCCACGCGATCGTCGGGATCGATCGAGAAGATCGCGCGCTCCATATCGGTCAGCGTTCCCTCGTCCAGAACCTCACCCCGCAGGTTCCGAAGTTCGAAGCCCCAGGGCGGGGATTTCCGATTGCGGACCTCCAGACCCCGCGCCGCGGCCCGGGCTCGCGCGGCCTGCAAACGGGCATCATGCACGCTCTCGCTCATTGCTCCAGCACACCACCGGCACCCTGATCCCGGAATCCTCATCGAATAATCCGGAGACAGGTAACTTGTTGCCGCAGAACAGAAACCGGCTTCCTGGGTTTGGAAACCCAGTACGGATTCAAAGGGGGAGCAGTGGGGGACAGCGGATCGACGTTGGCAGGGCGGCGGCTCGCCGCGTATCTACGCGACGCGCGGCAAGCCGTGAAGCTGACTATCGCGCAAGCCGCGATCGCCGCTGATATCAGCACATCGGTGCTGCAGCGACTCGAAACGGCGGAGAAGACGAGGTTGAAGGCGCGGGATCTGGATGCGCTGTGCCAGGTCTACGAGATGCCGGACGACAGAATCAAGGCAATGATCGGCTTGCTGCTGAAGGCCGGTGAGAAGAGCTGGTGGCACGCCTACGGCGATGTGATCCCAGCGAACTTCGACGTGTACATCGGCCTGGAGGCCGAAGCCCAGCAGATCGTGGTGTATCAACCGTCGATCGTGCCAGGACTGCTGCAGACCCCCGGCTACGCCCTCGCTCTACTGGAGAACGGCTTCCCGGACTGGTCGAACGAGGAGCGGCAACGCCTGCTCGCGCTCCGGATGGAGCGGCAGGTGCGGATCACTCGGCGGCACAGTCCGCTCGATCTGCTGGTGATTCTCAATGAGACGGTGCTCCGGTGCCGAGTCGGGAACAACGCCGTGATGGCCGCGCAACTCCGGCACCTCGCGGAGGTGGGCAAGCGGCCGAATATCTCGGTCTGCCTCCTGCCCTTTGCCGCGGGTGTGCCGATGGGCAGTCCGATCGGCCACTACGCGATGCTGGAGTTCGAGGACCCGGCCTCGCCGCCGGTGATTCTACTGGAGTCCTTCACCGGGAGCATGTATCTGGAGAAGCCGGGTGAAGTGTCCCAGTACGTCGACGTCACCCGTCGGTTACAACGACATACGCTGGGTGAGGAGGCGAGCAGAAGCCTGCTCCGGAAGTCGGTCGAGGAGTACGAGCAGTGAGCGAACTTCGCTGGTTCAAATCCAGTTATAGCAGCGACGGTGCCAACTGCGTGGAGGTCGCCTACCTGCCGGGTGGGAGGCTCGGTGTCCGGGACTCCAAGCACCCGGGTGTCGCGGCTCTGACGTTCTCGAGGTCGTCCTGGGTAGCCTTCGTAACCGGCATCTCGGTCGGCGAGTTCCAGGCGTAGCTCTACGACCGACGAACAGTCTGCGGCTACGCGGCCGGACAGTGACCGCAGCGCATTGCCGAAGGCAAGCTCGAACATCAGATCGACCTCGGCGGTTGGCCTTGCCCTTGGACGACGAAGCGAGTCGTGGTCGCTCGCCGATGCCTCGCCAGACAACGACGTGGGGACCTTCCGCGCGGTCGACCCGAGTCCAAAGGGCTCCGGGTGTGTACCGGATCCGCTGCGGCATCACCTTGCGATCATCCGCACCGGGCGCGGCTCGATCGTGGTCGGCAACGGCACTCGGGTACGGGGCGACCTGCGCGTGGATCGGTGTCGCGAACCGGCACCAACCCGAGCTCGAACCGTCGCAAGCGCGCAGCGCTAAGGCATCTTCGCCCGCGTGAGCCGGCGGCGGCGCCCATCACGACCGACTCCGTCTCCGCGTCGAGCGGTTCTTTATGGTATGAACATATAACTAAGATCTGTTCCATCGGGGGGAGAGAACGCTGAACACCATCGACCTCGCCGCGGAGTTCCACGCGCCGTCGCTGACCGACTTCTTTCCGCCAGCCGTGCTGTTCGAGGGCACTCCGTTCGAACTCGACCGGCTGATGCTCATCCGGCTGCTGATGACGGTGCTGCTGGTGGTGTTCATGCTGGCTGCCTTCCGTAATCCGCGCATCGTGCCGGGAAAGCTGCAGAACATCGCGGAAGCCGCGCTGGTGTTCGTCAAGGAGCAGATCGCCGACGAGGTGCTCGGAAAGGAGTCGGGCCGCAAGTACTTCCCACTGATCGCGACCATCTTCTTCACCGTGCTGTTCCTGAACTTCTCCGGCATCGTTCCCGGACTGAACATCTCGTCCAACGCGCGCATCGGCATGCCGCTGGTGCTCGCGGTGATCGCCTACGTCACCTTCAACTACGTCGGTATCCGCAAGTTCGGATTCTGGCGGTACATGCGCGGCAGCGTCGTCGTCTCGGACGTGCCGCCGTGGGCGCACGGCCTGCTGATCCCGATCGAATTCGTCTCGACGTTCATCCTGCGGCCGTTCACGCTCACCGTCCGGCTCATGGCCAACATGCTCGCCGGCCACATCATGCTGGTGCTCTTCTTCAGCGCCACCTGGTACTTCCTGTTCGACGCCACCGCCTGGATGAAGGTGTTCTCACCGTTCTCCCTGCTCGCCGGAGTCGCCTTCACTGCATTCGAATTGCTGGTCATCGGGTTGCAGGCTTACGTATTCGCGCTCCTGACCGCCGTGTACATCAGCGAGGCGAAACACGTGGACTCGCACTGAGTCCATTGCGTGCTGACAGCCACCCCGACAGGCGAGCGGGGTGGGCCAAACGCCGCCGCACTCCCGCCCTGGCCGGACCGGGCCAACCTTTGTCGCGCTTCGCCCACCGACGCCTTCTGGTCGTTCGCGGGAATCCCGGCTGGCCGTATCGAGTCCCGGTGGGAGCATTAGGGTAGTTCCGGAGTTGCACGCACAGGTCCGGGGGGAAGTTCATGCCGTCCAAGCCCACTACGCGCTGGCAGGTCAGTGGTTACCGCTTCCTGGTCCGGCGTATGGAGCATGCGCTCGTGCGCCGCGATGTCCGCATGCTGCACGATCCGATGAAGTCGCAGTCGCGGGCGTATGCGGTCGGGCTGGTGCTCGCTCTTGTGGTGTTGGCCGGGTGCGGTGTGCTGGCCCTGTTGCGCCCCCAGGACAAGGTGGGTAGTAACACCCTGCTCATCGGTAAGGAATCCGGCCAGGTCTACGTCGTGCTGGGTGACACCGTGCATCCCGCTCTGAATCTCGCTTCGGCTCGGCTCGCGCTCGGTGAGCCGGGCAAGGTCGTCATCGTGAAGGAGGCCGAGGTCGCGAAGAAGCCGCGCGGTCAGCTGATCGGTATCCCGGGTGCGCCGTCGGCCCTGAACTTCGATGCCAAGGGCAGCGGGCATGCCTGGACGGTGTGCGATCAGCTCACCATGGACGGGTCGAAGTCGGTCACCAGCACGGTGATCGCCGGTGACCCCGTCCTCGAGGAGAAGACGGCGGCGCTGCCTGCGGGGCGGGCGCTGCTGGTGCAGGGCTCCGATTCGGCCTATCTGGTCTACGACAATCAGCGTGCCCGGGTCGATATGGCCGATCGGGCGGTGACCGATGCGCTCGGGATCCGCGGCGCTACCCCGCAGCCCATCAGCGATGGCCTGCTCAACGCCATTCCGGAGGTCCCGCCGCTCATCCCGCCGAGCATCGCCGACCTCGGGGGCAGCCCGGCCAAGCCGGTCGAGGAGCACCGCATCGGGGACGTCGTCTACGTCGCTTCCGAATCCCAGAACTACGTGGTGCTGCGGGCGGGGTTGCAGGCGATCTCCCCGCTGACCGCCGAGATCATCCGCAACTCCAACCCCGCCGCGAGGACCGCCGACATCAGCTCCTACGTCCGCACCCAGGCCGACATCACCGGCGAGCTGGCCGTGCAGCACTATCCGGCCGCGGCGCCGGTCATCGTCGAGGTCAAGGACCATGCGGTGCGCTGCCTGTCCTGGCGTCCGCTGCCCACCTCGTCCACCGCGGACGCCGACGGCACCCGCACCGCCGAGCTCACCCTGCTCACCGGACGCATGCTCCCGATCCCGGACAGCGCCCGGCCCGTGCAGCTGGCCCAGGCCGACGCGCAGCCGGGCAAGGTCGCCCAGTTCTACACCCGCCCCGGCAGCGGAATGCTGATCCAGCCAACCGGCATCGAGACCGACAGCCAACGCCGGGACGCGGCGCTCTACCTCGCCGACACCGGCGTCCGCTACGGCATCACCGACGCCGACGCGCAGAAGGCCCTCGGCATGGACTCGGGCACCGCCACTCCCGAGCGTGCCCCCTGGGCCATCGTCGGCCTGCTCCCCGGTGGTCCCGCTCTCGGCCGCGAAGAGGCTCTCGTCGCCCATGACGGCGTCGCGCCCGACAACGCGCCCGACAAGCAGTTGGTGCAATCCGCCAAATAGGCGGCGGAGCCCTCCGCTGCGGCTCGGCAGGCACAGCGCGCATGCCCGGGAACGGAGAACCCGTTCCCGGGCCGGGCGGGTTCGCTCAGACCGTGCCGAGGAGCACCGTGTCCCCGGTGGCGGCGGAGGTGATCTCCACGCTGCGGACGCGGTCGGGGGTGGTGGGGACGGTGCGTTCCAGGGTCACCACGTCGCCGGGGCCGGCCGGCCACTGGCCGAGGTTCCAGCGGGTGCCGTCGACGCCGGTGGCGACGAGGCCGAACTCCCAGGCGTAGCCGGCACCTGCGCCGGCGTAGCTGCAGGTCATCTCGATGCGGGTGCGGTCGCCGTCGGCCACGACCCGGAAATCGGCCGAGACCGGGCTGGCGCGCAGCGGCTCCATCGCCCGCTCGGCGAAGACCTGTTCGGTGCCGGTCGGGTCCGGGTTCGAGGTCACCGTGGCGACAACGGGGATCGCGATGGCGACGGCAGCCGCCGCGGCGGCGAGCGCGGCGCCCGCGGAGACCCAGCGGGAGCGGCGGCGCTGCCGTTCGCTCGCCGCGGCGAGGCGGGGGAGCAGGTCGGCCGGTGGTTCGGGCTGATCGGGCACGGTGACCGGAACGATCGGATCGTTCGGCGCACGGCCCGCACCGAGCCCGAGCGCCGTTTCGGCACCGACCAACCCGAGCAACCCGGGCATCCCGGCCAGCTCGGCCACGGCATCGCGGCACCGCGCGCACTGCTCCAGATGCTCCTCGAACTCCAACCGTTCGGCCCGGGTGAGCGACCCGAGCACGTAGGGGGCGTCCCACGTCGTGTAGTCGTCGACAATGTCGGTCATCGGTTCGTCACCCCCATTTCCTGCAGCGTGAGACGTAGGGCCCGCATGCCGTAGTGCATCCGGGATTTCACCGTCCCGGGAGGGATACCCAGTTCCTCCGCGATCTGGTGGGTCGAGAGCCCGCGATAGTAGGCGCGCACGATCACCTCGCGGTGGTCGGCGCCGAGTTTGGCCAGCGCCTCCGCGACCAGCCAGCCGTCGAGTGCGCGGTCGGAGTGGTCGGGCGTTGCCTGCTCGGGCGGGGCGTCGGTGCGGAATTCGCGGCGGTTGCGGGCGCTGCGGTGTTCATCCACGGCGAGGTTCCTCGCCACGGTGAAGAGCCAGGCTCTGGCCGAATGGGTCGATTGGTCGAGCACCGCCGGGCGCTGCCAGGCGCGCAGCAGCGTCTCCTGGACGATGTCCTCGGCCCGCCCCGCGTCCCGGACCAGGCCGAGCGTGTAGCGCCAGAGCACCGTCGCGTGGTCGCGGTAGAGGACGGCCATGAGTGCGGCTCGGTCGGTGGATGCGATGGCGGCTGCGGCCCACGGCGCGTTCTCCGGGTGGGTTGGGGGCGGGTTCGAGGCCGCCGGGGTTTCCGGTGCGTCCATCGGCTCACCGGAGCGGGGGGTTGGTCACGGGGGTTGTCCTCCTCTGTCGAGGAGTTACACGAGGCTAGTTGCGTTCCAGTTCGATCGGGTGCGAGGCGAGCAGCGAGAGCGGGAGCGGCTGCCTGCGCAGCACCTGGGCCCAGAGGTCGGGGCGGCCGGGGGCGATGGGGTCGGCGGGGAGCGCGGAGACCACGTACCAGTCGTGGTTGTCCAGCTCGCCCTCCAGCTGGCCGAAGGTCCAGCCCGCGTAGCCGGCGAAGATCCGGGCGCCCTCGATCAGCGGCCCGATCTCGGCGGGGTCGGCGTCCAGGTCGACGAGCACCACGCGGCCGTCGACGCGGCGCAGGCCGTTCACCCCGGCGATCGAGACCCCTACCCGGACGGTCGCGACGCAGAGCGCGGCGTCCCGCTTGACCGGCCCGCCGACGAAGAGCGTCTGCGGCACGGAGACCACCTCGCTCCAGCGCGGGAGCACGTCGTGCACCGCGGTGTCGCTCGGCCGGTTCAGGACGACGCCGAGGCTGCCCGCCTCGTTGTGCTCGATGACGTAGATGACGGTGCGCCGGAAGGTCGGCTCCGCGAGGTCGATGGCGGAGACCAGCAGACTGCCCGCCCGCACGACGGACTCGCCCGGCCGGTGATCGCGGCGACCGTGGTCGCCGTGCCCGCGGGTCCTGCGATCGTCGGGGTCGTCTGCGCGTGCCACCCGGACATCATCGCAGTTGCAGCCCCGATGCGCTTGCCCTCCGCGGTGGGAAAGCGGCCGCTCGGCGTCGTAGAGTCGTGCCATGCGACCGCCCGAGGTGCTCCTCGACGACTTCGACACCGTCTACGACTTCTACCGCGATCACCGGCAGAACCGGGCGAAGGCGTTGGCGGCGTACGCCTTTCTGGCCCGCCGGTTCCGGCCGCGGGTGCACTTCGCCGACGGCGCGCCGGAGGCGGTGCAGGCCCTGGTCCGCTCGGGGCGGCCGCTGCTGATCGCGGTGAACCATCTCTCCAGGCACGACCCTTACACGGTGGCGGCGGCGGCCTGGCGCAGCCCGCTGCGCCGGCTCATCGGGCGGGTCAGGGTGCTGGCCAAGGACGAGCTCTTCGTCGATCCCAAGCTGCGCAAGCAGGTCGACATGATGGGCGCCATCCCGGTGTTCCGCGGCAAGGATCACGGCCTCAGGGCGGTGAACGCCGCAGGTCAGCGCATGATGGACTGCTGCGCGGAGCGGCTCGCGCGCGGCGACCACCTCGCGGTGTTCCCGGAGGGCACCTGCAATGTGGTCGACCCGACCCGGGTGCAGCCGGTGGGCAGCGGGATCGGGCACATCGCCTTCCGCGCGCAGAAGCTCGGCGCCGCGCCCGCCCTGCTCAGCCTGGCGCTGAGCTACGGTCCGCGGCCGGGCGACGGCACCGAGCCGTCGAAGCAGGAGGTGGTCGGCTCGTCCTTCTACTTCGGGCACCCGGTGACCGAACTGCCGGCCCGGCCCGCCGAGATCTCCCGGCTGGTCCGCGCCGAGCTGCAGGTCGCGCTGGACGGGGCCGTCGCCGCCTACTAGAGCGGTAGCCCGAACTGGCTGCGGGCCCAGCTCGGCACCGCGGCCACGTGCTCGGCTCGGCTCTCGATATAGCGGTTGACCTGCGGACACATCGGCAGCACCTCGAAACCCTGCGCCCTGGTGGTGCGCAGCGCGGACTCGAAGAGCGTGGCGGCGTGGCCGCGGTCGGGACTGGCGTAGATCTCGGAGCGGACGAAGGCGCGCTCGGCGGCGGTGTCCTGGTACGCGACGTGCCCGGCGAGAGTTCCGTCGATGTAGAGCTCGAACCGCTCCAGGGCAGTATTGGTGCGGACCTCGATCGCCATGGCTCGACGCTACTCGGTGCGGGGCGCGATCGCGCGCTCGAATCCGCCTCGCGGAGCGCCCATCCCCACGGTGGACTTGTCGAACGCGGTTCCGCCGCACAGAATGCTTGTGGCCCGCCGCCCGGTACCTGAGCTCGGGGCGGCCGCGGCGCGGGCCCGGGAGGGACGGAAGATGACGAGCGCACAGCGCGCGGCCGGGCTGGCCGCGCTCCTGGTTGCCGGACTGCTCGGTGCGGCCACGGCGGCCCCTGCCCTGCTCGCGCCCGCCGCGGCGGCGCCCGCGGTGGCTTTCGGCGACTGCCCGGAGGGGGCGGTTCCCGCAGGTCGCGGCGTGCAGTGCGCGGTGGTCGACGTCCCGATGAACCACGCCGATCCGGATGGCGCGACGATCGAGCTGACGGTGAGCCGGATCCCGGCCGATGGCAGCTCGCGCGGGGTCATCGCCGCCAACCCGGGTGGTCCGGGCGCGGATGCGCTGGACTACTGGGCCCGCCGGATCGATACCTTTCCCGCCGCGCTGAAACAGTACGACCGGATCGCCGTGCAGCCGCGCGGCATGCGCTGGTCCACCCCCCTGGACTGCGCGGTCAAGCCGACCGGGGCTGAGCCCGCGCCTGCCGGCGTCAAGGAAATCGCGCTGCGCCCCCGCGACGACATGCGCGCCACCTGCGAGGCGGCGCTGCCCGGGTACCTGGACACCATCACCACCGAGAGCACCGCGCGCGACCTGGACGCGGTGCGCTCCGCGCTCGGCGTCGAGCGGCTCGACTACCTCGGCACCTCGTACGGCACCTACCTCGGCGCCGTCTACGCGACGCTCTTCCCCGAGCACACCGGCCGGATGGTGCTCGACTCCAACGTGAACCCGGGCTGGGTGTGGACCGAGGAGTTCGCCCAGCAGCAGGTGGCGGGCAAGCAGCGGCTGGACGACCTGTTCGCCTGGATCGCCGAGCACGACGGCGAGTACGGCCTCGGCAACACCCCGCTGCAGGTCTACCGGAACTGGGTGCGGCTCGTCGCCGACCAGGGCGGCGGCTGGTACGCCAACCTGACCCCGCCGCCCGCCGCCGTCTCCGACCTGCCCGGCGCGCTGCCGGAGCCGCTCGCCGAGATCGCCCGCGACGGCTTCAACGGCAGCGTCGAGCAGATCGGCAAGGTGCAGAACCTGACCCGCACGCTGGTCGCGGGCGGCACCTCGGCGCAGGTTCCGCTGCTCGGCGCCACCACCGTCGCCACCTACACCCGCGCGTTCTGGCCGAACTTCGCCCGCGCCATGTCCGACGCCAACGCCGACCCGCGCAATATCGGCAAACTGCTGGCGCTGGAGGGCGCGAGCAGCTCCGACCCGACCGGCCAGGTGGTCTTCACCGCCATCACCTGCAACGAGAACGCGGTCGAGCCGCGGCTGGAGCTGATCGCCGTCGCGGCGGGCACCATCGCCTCCGGCGGCAGCGCCATGGAGGCGCGCGCCAACCTGGTCCGTGCCGGGATGAACTGCGGGTCGTGGCGGCCGGTGGCGAAGCCGGTCGCGGTGGACGGCGCCGCGCTGCGCACCCCGCCGCTGCTGCTGCAGAGCCGCTACGACGCGCTCACCGCCTACGAGGGCGGTCCGGCGCTGGCCCGGGCGGTGCACGGGAAGCTGATCGTCGTCGACGGCGGTGACCACGGCACCTTCGGCCGCGGCAACGGCACCGTCGACGGCGCGGTGGTGCGCTACCTGGAGACCGGCGAGGTCGGCATCGATCGGGCCGAACAGGCCCCGCTGCCGTAGCGCTGCACGTGCATCCGGGTGCCCGAGGTGCGCGCACCGGCGCCGGGTTCCACAATGGGTCGATGACACGGGAGCCGAGTCAACGGGTGGTTCTCGCCCCGGACAAGTTCAAGGGGTCGGCGAGTGCGCCCGAGGTCGCCGACGCGCTGGCGACCGGGGTGGTGCGGGCGGTGCCAGCGGCCCGGATCCACCGGGTGCCGGTGGCCGACGGCGGTGACGGCACCGTCGATGCCTTCGTGACCGCGGGCTGGCGGCGGGTCGAGCTGATCGCGCCGGGGCCGACCGGGGCCGCCACGCCCACCTCCTACGCCGTGCGCGGCGACACCGCCGTGGTGGAACTGGCCGCGGTGGTCGGCGCGGCCAAGCTCCCCGCCGGGCGGTTCGATCCGCTCGGCGCGGGCACCGACGGGCTCGGCACGGTGCTCACGCACGCGCTGGAATCCGGTGCGCGGCACCTGGTGCTCGGGCTCGGCGGCAGTGCCTCCTCGGACGGCGGCGCCGGGCTGCTGCGCGGGCTCGGCGCCCGGATCCTCGACGCCAGGGGCTCGGAGGTACCGCCGGGCGGCGCGGCGCTCGCCGACGCGGCCCGGCTGGACGCGGGCGGGTTGCACCCGCTGCTGCGCCGGGCTCGGCTGACGCTCGCCTGCGACGTGGACAATCCGCTGCTCGGGCCCGCGGGCGCGGTGGCGGTGTACGGGCCGCAGAAGGGGGCGGGGCCGGCGGAGCTCGCGATTCTGGAGGCGGCGCTGGGGAACTGGGCCCGGGTGGTCGGGGAGGCGTTCCCGGTGGAGCGGTACGGCGATGCCACCGAGCGGCCCGGCGCCGGTGCTGCCGGTGGGACCGGGTTCGGGGTGCTCGGCGCGCTGGCGGTGCTGATGCCGGTGACGGTGCGCAGCGGAATCGACGTGGTGCTGGAGCTGCTCGGCTTCGCCGACCTGGTCAACGGTGCGGCGCTCGTCGTCACCGGGGAGGGGTCGTTCGACGAGCAGAGCCTGCGGGGGAAGGCGCCGCTCGGCGTGCTCGCCGCCGCGACTGCCGCCGGGGTGCCCTGCGTCGTCACCCCCGGCCGTTCGCTGCTCACCCCCGAGCAGGTGCGCGAGGCGGGGTTCGCGGGGTGTCACCCGCTCACCGACCTGGAATCGGATCCGGCCCGCTGCATGGCTCGGGCCCGGCCCCTGCTGGTCCGTGTGGGAGAGCGGATCGCCGAGCAATATCTACGCGCGAGGGTTTGACGGCCCGCCTCCGGCGGGCGGGTTCGCGGCCCCGGGAAGTCTCGCCGCCGAGCGCTCGAGACCCGCGGCTGCGCCGCATGCGCTTTCGAGCACTCGGCGACGGGGGCTCGTGAGGGCTGAGTCAGACTCCGGCGAACGAATCGTCGAGTTCGCACCGCGCGACGTGCTCGCGGTGCCGATCACCCCACTCCTCGAGCGGAAGCAGCGCGACCCGGAGCGACTCGCCGAGGTCGGTGAGCGAGTACTCCACGCGCGGCGGCACCTCGGGGAACACCTCGCGGTGCACGACCCCCGCCGCCTCCAGGTGCCGCAGGTTCTCGGTGAGCACCTTCTCGCTCACCCCGTCCAGCTTGCGCCGGATCTCGCCGAACCGGCGCGGCCCCGCGCCGAGCACCCACATGAGGTGCATGCGCCACTTGCCGCCGACCACATCGATGGCGACCGACATTCCGCAGACCTCGTGATCCACGTCACCGCTGGTGTCCACCGCCGCCTCCTGACCAGGTCACGTACCCGCGGGTGGGGTAGCCCCGCCCCGACGTTCGCTCTTGTCGATGCTACCGGCCGCGACCAGCATCGGAACCGGCGCCGAACTTCCCGACAGACCAGCGAAAGGCCAGCGAGAATGTCTCAGAACACGTCGGTGACGGTGATCGGTCTCGGTCCGATGGGCCGCGCCATGGTGCGCGCCTTCCTCGCGGCGGGCACCGCGGTGACGGTGTGGAACCGCAGCCGCGGCAGGGTGGACGAGATGGCCGCGCTCGGCGCCACCGCCGCGGATTCGGCGGCGGCGGCGCTCGCCGCGAACGAGGTCGCCGTGCTCAGCCTCACCGACTACCCCGCCATGTACGACGTGCTCGGCCCGGCCACCGCGGCGCTGGCCGGCCGCACCATCGTGAACCTCTCCTCCGACTCGCCGGAGAACACCAGGCGCGGCGGTGCCTGGGTGCGCGGGCACGGCGCCGAATTCCTCTCCGGCGGCGTCATGTCCGCCGGTGACGACATCGCGCACCCGGCCTCGTACATCTTCTACGGCGGCCCGGCCGAGGTCTTCGAACGACACCGCGAGCTGCTCCGCCCGCTCAGCCCACCGGAGTACCTCGGCCCTGACGACGGCGTGGCGCAGCTCTTCTACCAGGCGCTGCTGGTCACCTTCCACCCGTGGCTGCTCGCCTTCGACCAGGCGCTGGCGGTGATCGAGCGCAGCGGGCACGACATCGACCGCTTCCTGCCCTACGCGCAGCGCTCGGCAGGCGCCTACCCGGCGTTCATGGCGGATTCGGTGGCGGCCGCGAAAGCCGGTGCCGGGTACGACGAATCGATGTACCGGATGATGATCGCCGGTGCGCGGCACATCATCGACGCCAGCGCGGACGCCGGGGTGGACGCGGCGCTCTCGCGCGCATCGCTGGCGTGGTGGCAGCGCGGCTCGGCCGCGTCGAAGGCCGCCGGCCGCCCGGTCTCGGTGCTGGAGCTGATGCGCGGATCCTGAACCGGCTCAGCCGGTCTCGCTGCCGATCCGCGGGAAGGGGGCCGTGGCGAACACCACCTCGACGGCCACCTCGAAGTACGTCGCGATCCGCAGCGCCAGGTGCAGGCTCGGGCTGTACTCGCCGCGCTCCAGGTACCCGACGGTCTGGTAGTGCACGCCGAGCGCCTCGGCCAGCTGCCGCCGGGAGACCCCGCGCTCGGCGCGCAGCATGGCGATCCGGTTGTAGATGACCTCAGTAGGCACGCTGCAGCGCCTTCTCGCGCCGGGCCGCGACGCTCGACCCGGACTCCCGGCGCGCCATCCGGCGCAGGAAGGGTGGCGCGAGCACCAGCCCGAGCGCCGCCCAGAAGCCGAGCACGACGATGGTTTCCAGGTGCCGCCAGGACTCGCCGAGCTCCACCGCGGCGGCCGAGTCCGGGAGCATGGCGGCGCGGGTGCCGAGCCCCATCCAGTAGACCGGGAACGCCTGCGCGATCGCCTGCAGCCAGCCGGGCAGCGCGGTGATCGGGTAGAAGATGCCGGAGATCGCCACCAGCCCCATGATCGGCAGTGAGAGATAGCCGAGGTTGCGCGGGCTGGTGAAGAGCGATCCGAGCGCCGCGCCGAGCGGCAGCGTGGCCAGCAGCCCGAGCGCGGTGATGGCGGCGAGCGCGAGCCAGCGGTCCGGGGTGCCGAAGCCGAGGCCGTCGCCGATCAGCGCGAGCCCGCCGAGCAGCACCGGAAGCGCGGGGAGCACCGCGAGCACGGCGGCGGCGACGATCTTGCCGGTGAGGTACCCGGCCATGCCGTTCGGCGTCGCCTTGGCGCGCAGCAGCGTGCCGTCCTCGCGGTCGGTGGCGAGCAACCCCGCGATCCCGAAGAGCGCGTTGAAGACGATGAGCAGGCCGAACAGGCTCGGCAGGGCGAGCGCGCCGAGCCCGATCCCGCTGGACTGGAAGGTGGCATCGCGCATGAAGAACAGTGTGATCAGCGCGGAGAGCGGATAGATCGCCAGCCCGAACAGATCCTGGCCGCTGGTCAGCGCCTGCCTGGTCTCGATGACGCCGCGGCGCAGCCCGGTGCGCACCGCGACGAGTACCGGGTTCATCGGGTCACCTCCGTGAGCGAGCGCACGTCGGCCGCGCCGGATTCGGAGCGTCGCACCAGCGTCATGTACGTGTCCTCCAGTGAGGCGCGGCGCACCTCGAGTTCCCTGATCTCGCCGCCGTGCTGGCGGAAGAGGTCGTGCACGAACTCGGTGGACTCCACCGCGGTGTGCACGAAGCGCTCACCGCCGCGGGTCCAGCTGATCTCCGCGGCGCCCGCGACGCTGCGGGAGAGCGCGTCCGCCGAGCCGTCGGCGACGATCCGGCCGCCGGCCAGGATCAGGATGCGGTCGGCGAGCTTCTCCGCCTCGTCCAGGTCGTGCGTGGTGAGCAGGACGGTGGTGCGGAGTTCATCGGTGAGCCGGTGCACCAGGTCGTGGAATTCGCGCCTGGCCTCCGGGTCGAAGCCCGCGGTCGGCTCGTCCAGGAAGAGCAGCTCCGGCCTGCCGACGATGCCGATCGCGACGTCGAGCCTGCGCCGCTGCCCGCCGGAGAGCGTCAGCACCTTGCGGTCCGCGTGCGCCGAGAGCCCGACGACCTTGAGCAGCTCGTCCGGGTGCCACGGCCGCTCCCGCTCCGGCGTGGAGTACGGGGCGTAGTAGCGGCCCAGGTTCTCCAGCAGCTCGCGCACCCGCCACCTGCTGTGATCGCGCCAGGACTGCAGCACCACCCCGACCCGGGCGCGCCACGCCTCGGTTCCCTGCTCCGGATCGAGCCCGAGCACCGACACCCGGCCCGCCGAGCGCTGCCGGAACCCCTCCAGGATCTCGATGGTGGTGGTCTTTCCCGCACCGTTCGGGCCGAGCAGTACCAGCACCTCCCCCTCGCGCACCTGGAACGTCACGTCCCGCAGGACGTCGCGATCGCCGTAGCGCATGCGCAGTTCTTCGACGTCGATCACGACGCTCATCGGCACCTCCCCATAGCTTGTCGGCCTCATTATGTAGCAGGAGTACTACATATCGACAGGGATTTGCTGCCATTGACAGGCAGCTATTCAGCTGCCTATTGTCGAACATGCAGCCGCGAGGCTGCCTATCGGGAGGATGGTATGGAGCAGGACGACGCGGTCTTCCGCGCACTCGCCGATCCCACCCGCCGCCGGTTGCTCGACTCGCTGCGCGCCGCCGACGGGCTGACCCTGCGCGAGCTCTGCGCGGGGCTGGACATGGCGCGGCAGTCGGTGAGCAAACACCTCGCGGTGCTGGAGGCGGCGAACCTGGTCGCCACCAGGCGGCGCGGCAGGGAGAAGCTGCACCACCTCAACGCCGCCCCGCTCGACGCCATCACCGAACGCTGGATCGACCGCTACCACCGCGGGCGCGTACGCGTGCTCGCCGACCTCAAAACCGCCCTGGAGGCCCCGATGACCACGACCGACACCGCCTTCGTCTACACCACCTACATCCGCACCACCCCCGAGCGGCTCTGGCAGGCGCTCACCGACCCCGCCTTCACCAGCCGCTACTGGGGCGCCACCTTCGACACCGACTGGCAGCCCGGCTCCACCATGCGCTGGTCGCTCGGCGGGTGGTCGCACGCCGACGAGGGGCAGGTCGTGGTGCGAGCCGAGCCCTACACAGTGCTCTCCTTCACCTGGCACACCATCGACGCCGATTTCGCCGCCGAGGTCGAGCTGCCCGCCGACGACCTCCCGCGCTGGGCGGCCGACCCGCGCTCCACCGTCACCTTCGAGCTGGAGCAGCAGGGCGAGGTGGTGAAGCTGACCGTGGTGCACGACGGCTTCGCGCCGGGCAGCCCGGTACTCGACGGCATCCAGGGCGGCTGGCCCAGCATCATCTCCGGCCTCAAGTCGCTGCTGGAGACCGGCGAGGAGCTGCACATTCCGCAGTGACACTCAGTGCGCGGGCTGCAGCCCGACCACCCCGCCCACGATCATCACCAGGAACAGCGCCTTCGCGACCGAGGCGGACTCGGCGCCGGTGAGCATGGCGTAGGCGACGGTGAGCAGAAGCACGCTCCCCGGGAGGGCCGAGCCGAGTGCGGTGCTCATCGTTCGACGTGGTTGTCCGGGTAGGCGGTGATCGCCAGGAAGCGGATCGGCAGGCGGACCAGTTCGTTCGGGCCGTGCGGGCCCTCGCCGTCGAGGAGCAGTGAATCGCCCGGTCGCAGGGTGTATTCCGAATCGCCGTGGCCGTAGACCATGACGCCCTCCAGCATGTAGAGCAGCTCGGTGCCCGCGTGCTGGAAGAGCGGGAAGGTCTCGCTGGCCTCGGTGAGCGTCACCAGCACCGGCTCCAGCCGCTTGTGCTGGCCGCGTAACGCGCCGAGCAGCTCGTAGTGGTGGCCGACCCTGGTCCCCCGGCCGACGATCACCGCCCCGCTGCCCGCGCGGGTGTAGACCGCCTCGCGGGTCGCGTCGGCGCCGCGGAACAGCGACGTCACCGGTACGTCCAGCCCCTTGGCCAGCCCCGCGAGCGTGCCGAGGCTGCACGAGGTCTGCGCGTTCTCGATCTTCGACAGCATGGCCTTGGAGATCCCGGCCTTGGCGGCCAGCTCCACCACCGACATGCTGCCTGCCAGCCGCAGGCTCCGCACCTGCCGCCCGATCACCTGCTCCAGCCCCGCCGCCGTCGGCACGTCGCGCGCTATCTCGCGGTCCACCGGAGCCGGATCACCGGTGTCGCGGTGCTCCTGGTGCCGGGCCGATTCGCGCATGGGGGAAGTTTAGAGGTCGGGGCGGTGCCGACGCGGGACGGTCACCCTCCGCCCGCCCCGGTTCCAGGTCATTCAGCGAAGGCAGTGATCGGTACTGCGTTGGAATGATTGCTAAAGCGTATAACTCCGCGTATACATAGGAAATCGGGGGATTCAGCCCATCCGGCCGATCGTCGAACCAGCTGATTCGACCTGTGCTGCATCCCCACTCGGCCGACCCCCGTTTTTCGAGGGCGTGCCGAACCGGTGCCGCCATTCCAGAATGGCCTGACGCCGTCGCTCGGCGAACACATCTGTCGTGACTCGATACGCACCACCACTCTGCGCCACCGACCCGGAGGTAGGTCTCGATGCCCGATCAGCACTCCGTTCGACTGTCCGTCGTCATCCCGGTGCTCGATGAAGCGGAGGTCATCGAGCGCACGCTGCTATGTCTGGTCGAGCAGGATGCCGTCGACGAAGTGATCGTCGTCGACAACGGCAGCCGGGACGGAACCCCGGAGATCGTGCGAGAATTCGCCGCACGACACCCAGGCGTCGAGCTGATCTACGAATCCGTTCCCGGCATCGCGCCCGCCAGGAACGCGGGATTCGACAAGGCCGGTGGCGACATCCTGGCCCGCACCGATGCCGACACCCTCGTCGACCCCGACTGGGCCGCCACCATCATCGACTTCCTCACCGAGCACCCGGAAACGGCGGCGGTGACCGGAATCTGCACCTACCACGACTCGCCGGTCGGCTTCATGCTGAAGTTCGGCCAGTGGATCCTGCTTCGCCGCGGCAAACTCGGCGGCCCGGTCGGAAACATGTACGGGCCCAATATGGCTGTGCGCCGGGAAGCATGGGAACAGATCCGGGAGAACGTGCAGGCCCGCGCCGACGTGGCGGAAGACCTCGACATGGCGCTGTGCCTGTTCGCCGCGCAGCGCCGGATCGACCAGGTGCCGCAGATGCGCGCCCGCACCTCGGCCCGGCGCCGGCGGACCAGCCCGCGGAAGCACTGGCAGTTCCACCTGATCGGGCTCCGCACCATCCGGGATCACGGATACCCCGTGCGCCCGGTGCACCGAGCCATGATCGTGGCCGCGTGGTTGTCGCACACGGTGCAGTGGCCGCTCTACCGCTTCTGGGATTTCGAGCGCAAGCGGTTCAGCTTCCGTCCGGGTTCGGCCCGGGTCTCCGCCGTCGGCGACTGAGGCCGCGCCACCACTTCTGTCGCCGTCCGTACCTGGCGAGGCAGTGCCGGGAAGGGACCCGCTGATTCCCCTGATCACCTCGGTTCCCGCCGGCGGCGACGAGGTCGCGGGCCGGGATTTCGTGCGGCGGCAGCACCGCCGTGCCGCGACCGGGCCGGGGTGGTCGTTCGCGATCGCGGATGCCGACACCGATATCGCGGTGGGGCAGATCGGGCTGTGGCGCCGCGACATCGCGCACGGGCGGGCGTCGATCGGCTACTGGATCGAGAGCGGGCATCGCGGGAAGGGTTATGCGGGTGGGGCACTGCGCCTGCTCGCGGACTGGGGTGCGGCACTCGACGAGGTCTCGCGGCTCGAGCTGTACGTCGAACCGTGGAACGAGGGTTCGTGGCGCACTGCGGAGTCCGTCGGATTCCGGCGCGAAGGTCTGCTCCGCCGGTGGCTGAAGATCGACGGCACCCCGCGGGACATGTACATGTACGCCCGCCTGCCGGACCCCGGACAGCAGTGAGCCGCACCGCGTCGGCACGCGGTGCGGCTCACTGTTCTCCGTGAAACCTAGGTGGTGGCCGGAGCCGCCGCTTTCTCGGTGATCACCTCGGCGGTGACGACAGCCGCTCCCGGCTCGACCTTCCCCTCGGCGAGCTCGATGCTCTCCAGGAAGTACGCGCTCTCCCGGTGCACGACCACGTCGACCCCCTCGGTCTCGGCGTCGGCGGGAACGCGCAGCCCCATCGTCAGATCCATCACCTTGGCGATGAGCCAGGTGACCGTGAAGGAGTAGGCGAGGACCGCGAGGACCGCGACCGTCTGCTTGCCGAGCGTTCCGAACCCGCCGCCGTAGAAGAGGCCGGTGGCGCCGGAGGGCGCGGCCGGGTCGGCGAGCAGGCCGATGAGGATGGTGCCGATGACGCCGCCGACGAGGTGGATGCCGACCACGTCGAGCGAATCATCGAGCCCGAAGCGGAACTTCATGGTGATCGCGAGGCAGCAGACGGCGCCGCAGACCGCGCCGACCGCCAGCGCGCCCATCGGGGAGACCGCGCCGCAGGCGGGGGTGATGCCGACCAGCGCGGCGATCAGCCCGGAGCTGGCGCCGAGCGAGGTGGCGTGGCCGTGCCGCAGCTTCTCCACCACGAGCCAGGCGCAGATGCCGGCACAGGCGGCGGCGAGCGTGTTCAGCGCGACGACGGCGGCGCTGTTGCCCGCGGCAAGCGCGGAGCCGGCGTTGAAGCCGAACCAGCCGAAGAACAGGATGCCCGCGCCGAGCATGGTGAGCGGCAGGCTGTGCGGCCGGGGTGCGTGCGGGAAGATGGCCCGCTTGCCGATGACCAGGATCAGCGCGAGCGCGGCGATACCGGCGTTGACGTGCACCGCGGTACCGCCCGCGAAGTCGACGGCCTGCAGCGAGTTGGCGATCCAGCCGCCCTGGACCGAGCCGTCGGCGGAGTCGAAGGCGAAGACCCAGTGCGCCACCGGGAAGTACACCAGCGTGGCCCAGAGCCCGGCGAAGAGCATCCAGGAACCGAACTTCATCCGGTCCGCGACGGCGCCCGCGATGAGCGCCACCGTGATGGCGGCGAAGAGCAGCTGGAATGCCGAGAAGAGCGCCGGTGGCAATCCCGGCTCGGCCGGTGCCTCCAGGAGTTTCGACGATCCCAGGTACTCCAGCGGGTTGCCGATCAGGCGCAGGCCGCCCACCGAGTCGCCGAAGGCGACGGAGTAGCCGAACACGATCCACAGCACGCCGACCACGGCCAGCGCGCCGAAGACCATCATCGCCATGTTCAGCGTGCTGCGGACGCTCACCATGCCGCCGTAGAACAGCGCCAGGCCCGCGACCATCAGGGCCACCGCCGTGAATGCGGCGAGAATCCAGGCGGTATTGGCCGCCGCCAGGGCTTCTGTCATTGAACTCACCTACGTCCGTCGTGCCGGATGCTTGCGGCCGCAGTCAGTGCGGTTGAACAGCAGTAAACGCCGCGGAATGTTGCGAACAATCGACCCGTGGTGAACCACGAGTTAATCCCTGCCCGATTCGGGCGGTTCCAGACGGTTACCCGCACGCGCGAGCACGCGCGTGGCGCAACGCGTTCGTAACAGCGGGGCGACTCCGCCGTCACCATCCAATAGTTTCATGTGATTACACAGTGACTCACTACATGAGATTCGAGGACGGGTTCATGGGTGCTACCGCCGAGTACCTGATCGTCGGGGGCGGGCTGGAGGGGCTGGCCATCGCCTGGTCGCTCGCCGACCGCGGCGTCACCGACGTGCTGGTGCTGGAGCGGGCGACGCTCTGCTCCGGCATGACCGGCAAGTCCAGCGGCGTGGTGCGCTGCCACTACGGGGTGCCGTCGCTGGCCGCGATGTCCTGGTACGGGGTCGCGGTATTCGGCGATGCCGAGGCGATCCTCGGCGACGACCTCGGTTTCCGCCGCTGCGGCTACGTGGTCGGGGTGGGCCCGGACAACGTCGATCCACTGAAGGCCAATGTGGCCATGCAGCAACAGCTCGGCATCGATGTCGACTTCATCGGCCACGACGAGATGGCCGAGCTCTGGCCGGGGCTGCGGCTGGACGACTTCGCCGCATTCGCCTACGAGCCGCTCGGCGGCCGCGGCGAGGCGTACCTGACCGGCATGGCCTACGCCGCCGCGGCGCGCGGGCTCGGCGTCCGGATCCGGCAGGGCACCGAGGTCGCCGAGCTGCTGCGCGACGGCGACACCGTCACCGGCGTGCGCACCACCGCGGGCGAGACCATCGCGGCGGGCACCGTGATCCTGGCCGCCGGGCCCTGGGTGCCCGCGCTGGCCGCGCCGCTCGGCCTCGACGTGCCGGTCCGCGCGCAACGCGCCGAGCTGGTCCTGGTCGACCAGGGCGAGCCGACCCCCGAGGTACCGGTCCTCTCCGACCTCGCGAGCCTGCAGTACCTGTGCCGTGAGCCGAACGGCGAACTCCTCGCGGGCAACAGCGACCACACGGAGGTCGAGTACCTGGACCCGGACGACTATCTCGACCGCGCCGCCGACAGCACCGTCGAGCAGGTGATCGGCAAGCTGGACCACCGGCTGCCCGCCATGCCGGACCCGCGGGTCACCGGCAGCTACGCCGGCGCCTACGACGTCACCCCGGACTACAACCCGATCATCGGCCCCGCGCCGCTGCCCGGCCTCTTCCTGGCCACCGGGTTCTCCGGGCACGGCTTCAAGATCTCGCCCGCCGTCGGGCGGCTCGCCGCCGAGCTCCTGCTGGACGGGGCGACCACGCTGCCGAACGTCGACCCCGCCGATTTCCGCTTCAGCCGCTTCGCCGACGGCGCGCCGCTCATCAGCCCGCACCCGTACCTCGGCGCAGGCGAGATGCGCTGATCCCCCCACCTTCCCAGGAGCACCCGCATGTCCGACACCGCCACCGTTTCCACCCTCCCGACCAGCACGCCGCCGCTGCGCGAGCTGGCCGCCGAGTCCGGCACCACCTTCGTGCTCGCGCTCTTCACCACGCTCTCCGGAAAGCCCTGCGCCAAGCTGGTTCCGGTGCAGGCGATCGACCAGCTCGAACGGGACGGCGTCGGCTTCGCCGGGTACGCCGCCGGCATGATGGGGCAGGAGCCGCGCGACCCCGACCTGGTCGCGGTGCCGGACCCGGCCTCGTTCACCCCGATCCCGTTCGTCCGGCCCGGGCTGGCGCTGGTGCACTGCACCCCGCACGTCGAGGGCGAGGCGTGGCCGTTCGCCCCGCGGGTGATCCTGCAACGCACGCTGGCCCGCGCCGCGGCCATGGGGTACGCGGTGAACGTCGGCGCGGAGATCGAGTACTTTTTGGTCGACCGGGCGAGCGGCAAGCTGACCACGGCGGACGCCGCCGACGTCAGCGCCCGGCCCTGCTACGACGCCCGCGACGTCACCCGGATGTACGACCACCTGACCGAGATCTCCACGGCGATGAACGCGCTCGGCTGGGGCAACTACGCCAGCGACCACGAGGACGGCAACGGCCAGTTCGAGCAGAACTTCGACTACGCCGACGCCATGACCACCGCCGATCGGGTGATCACCGCCCGCTACCTGCTCTCGGTGATCGCCGAGAAGCGGGGCATGACGGCGACTTTCATGCCGAAGCCGTTCACCGACCGGACCGGCTCCGGCATGCACCTGCACCTGTCGCTGTGGCGCGGGGACACCGCGCTCTTTCCCGGCACCGACCCGCAGGGGCTCGGGCTCTCGCCGCTGGCCTACTCGTTCGTCGCAGGCATCCTCGACCACGCCTGCGCGCTGCAGGGCGTCATCGCGCCGACGGTGAACTCCTACAAGCGCACCGGCGCCACCTCGACCGCCAGCGGCGCCACCTGGTCACCCCGGCGCGCCACCTACGGCGGCAACGACCGCACGCACTTCCTCCGGGTGCCGGACGGCAACCGGGTCGAGCTGCGCGGCGCGGACGGCTCGGCCAACCCGTACCTGGCCGCGGCCGCCACCATCGCCGCCGGGCTGGACGGGGTCGAGCGCGCGGCGCACCCGGGCCCGCTCGGTGCGGGCGCCGCCGCCGACCTGCCGATGACGCTGGTACACGCCATGGACGCACTGGAGGCCGACCCGGTGCTCACCGCCGCGCTCGACGTGGCCGGGCCCGGCGTCGCCGCCTACTTCGCGCAGGCCAAGCGCGAGGAGTTCTTCGCCTGGCACAACACGGTCTCGGACTGGGAGATCGACCACTACCTCACCGCCTTCTGAGAGGAGCGCCATGTGCGGAATCGTCGGGCTTCACCTGCGTGATGCCACCCTCTGCCCCCGGCTGGGCGAGCTGCTCACCGGAATGCTCGACCAGATGTGCGACCGCGGGCCGGACTCGGCCGGGATGGCGGTCTACGGCGACCCGGTCTGGTCGCCGCCGGGGCACACCACCGTCTCGGTGCTGGACAGCCCGCTGCCCGCCGCGGAACTCGCGGCGTCGCTGAGCGCGGCGACGGGCGCGCCGATCGAGGCGCACGACCTGGATCCCACCGTCGTACTGCACGGCCCGGTGGCGCACGAACCGCTGGTCGCGGCGGTGCGCGCCGCCGTGCCCGCGGCCAGGGTGATCGGCTTCGGCTCGGAACTGACCGTGCTCAAGGGCGTCGGGAACCCGACCGAGCTGGCGCACCGCTTCGGGCTGCCCGCTGCCCAGGGGTGGCAGGGCGTGGCACACACCAGGATGGCGACCGAGTCGGCGGTCACCGCGGAGGGGTCGCACCCGTTCTCGGTGGGGCCGGGGCAGTGCCTGGTGCACAACGGGTCGTTCAGCAACCACATGAGCATCAGGCACGAGCTGCGGCGCGCGGGCGTCGAGTTCGACAGCGAGAACGACACCGAGGTCGGGGCGCGGTTCGTGGCGCAGCAGCTGGCCGCGGGCGCTGACCTGGAGAAGGCGCTGCTGCTGCTCAACGAGGTCTTCGACGGCTTCTACACGCTGCTCGTCTCGACCGCGGACTCCTTCGCGGTGGTGCGCGACGCCATCTCCTGCAAGCCGGCGATCGTCGCGGAGACCGATCGCTGGGTGGCGATGGCGTCGGAGTACCGCGCCCTCGCCGAGCTGCCCGGCGTCGCCGACGCCCGGATCTTCGAACCCGAACCGGAAGAGGTGTACCTATGGCGCCGACCGCAGTGAGCCGAGAAGCTCCGACCCGAGCGGGGAGCGGCGTTGCCATCGACGCGACGGCAGCGGGGGAGCACGCCACCGTCGACGCGACGGCCGCGGGCGTGCGGGCGGTGAATGCGCTGCTGGCCGCACCGGAGCGCCCGGCCGCGCTGACCATCACCGACCCGCGCGGGGCGCACGCCATCGCCTGCGGGCTGGACGCCGACATCGAGGTCACCATCGAGGGCCACGTCGGCTACTACTGCGCCGGGATGAATCAGCGCGCCACCGTCACCGTGCGGGGCAGCGCGGGCGTCGGGGTGGCGGAGAACATGATGTCCGGCACCGTGCGGGTCGAGGGCGACGCCTCGCAGTCGGCGGGCGCGACCGCGCACGGCGGGCTGCTGGTGATCGAGGGCAATGCCGGTGCGCGCTGCGGCATCTCGATGAAGGGCGTCGATATCGTCGTGGGGGGCGATATCGGGCACATGAGCGCCTTCATGGGGCAGGCGGGCAGGCTGGTCGTGCTCGGCGACGCCGGGGAGGCGCTCGGCGATTCGCTCTACGAGGCCCGGATCTACGTGCGCGGCCGGGTGGCCTCGCTCGGCGCCGACTGCGTGCGCAAGGAGCTGCGGCCGGAGCACCTGGCCGAGCTGGCCGAGTTGCTCGCCGCCGCCGGCTTCGATGCCGACCCGGCCGAGTTCACCCGCTACGGCTCGGCCCGCGAGCTCTACCACTTCCACGTCGACAACGCGAACGCGTACTGAGGAGGCCACCGATGACCGGAACCCTGCCGAGGGAATCCGCCACCTTCGATCGCGGCGTGATCGCCGAGATCCAGCGCGCGGCCGAGACCGGCATCTACGACATCCGCGGCTGGGGCGCCAAGCGCAGGCTCCCGCACTTCGACGACCTCGTCCTGCTCGGCGCCTCCATGTCGCGCTACCCGCTCGAGGGGTACCGGGAGCGCTGCGGCACCGATGTGGTGCTCGGCGACCGCAACGCGAAACACCCGCTGCACCTCGACATCCCGATCACGATCGCGGGCATGAGCTTCGGTGCGCTCTCCGGCCAGGCCAAGGAGGCGCTCGGCCGCGGTGCGAGCGCCATGGGCACCTCGACCACCACCGGCGACGGCGGCATGACCCCCGAGGAGCGCGGGCAGTCGAAAAACCTCGTCTACCAATACCTTCCCTCCCGCTACGGGATGAACCCGGATGACCTGCGGCAGGCCGACGCTATCGAGATCGTGCTCGGCCAGGGGGCCAAGCCGGGCGGCGGCGGCATGCTGCTCGGGCAGAAGATCACCGAGCGGGTGGCCGGGATGCGCACCCTGCCCCGTGGCATCGACCAGCGCAGCGCGTGCAGGCACCCGGACTGGACCGGGCCGGACGACCTGGCCATCAAGATCCTGGAGCTGCGCGAGATCACGCAGTGGGAGAAGCCGATCTACATCAAGGTCGGCGCGAGCCGCACCTACTACGACGTCAAGCTCGCGGTGAAGGCCGGGGCGGACGTGGTCGTGGTGGACGGGATGCAGGGCGGGACCGCCGCCACCCAGGAGGTCTTCATCGAGCACGTCGGGATCCCGACGCTGGCGGCGATCCCGCAGGCGGCGCAGGCGCTGCAGGAGCTCGGGGTGCACCGGAAGGTGCAGCTCATCGTCTCCGGCGGGATCCGCACCGGCGCCGACGTGGCCAAGGCGATGGCGCTCGGCGCGGACGCGGTCGCCATCGGCACCGCGGCGCTCATCGCGCTCGGCGACAACAGCCCGCGCTACGCCGCCGAGTACGCCGCGCTCGGCAGCGCCGCCGGGAGCTACGACGACTTCCAGGAGGGCCGGGATCCGGCGGGCATCACCACCCAGGATCCCGAACTCGCCGCCCGGCTCGACCCGGTCGAGGGCGGCAGGCGGCTCGCCAATTACCTGCGGGTGCTGACCATGGAGGCGCAGACCCTCGCCCGCGCCTGCGGGAAGTCGCACCTGCGCAACCTGGAGCCGGAGGATCTGGTCGCGCTCACCGTCGAGGCGTCGGCGATGGCCCGCGTGCCGCTCGCGGGCACCTCCTGGATCCCCGGAGCGGTGGGGTGACAGGGGCCGTGTCGCCCGCCGGGTCCGCGCAGCGGCCGTTCGTGCGCCACGCGGGCGGTGGTGCCCGCGGCGCCGGCAGCGAAGGATTCGATCTCCGCCCTGCGGTCGGGGCACCTCGATGACGGGGCTGTTCGCGACGGATGCCGCCGCGCGGGCGTTCGATCCGCTGTGGGACGAGATCCTGGCCGTCGGGCGCGACCCGGGCACCGGTGGGTATCGGCGGTTCGCCTGGGCGGACGCGGATCTCACGCTGCGCGAGTGGTTCACCGGCTGCGCGGCGGCGCGCGGCATGGACGTGGAGATCGACCGCAACGGCAACCTCTGGGCCTGGTGGCTCCCCCCGGGTTGGACCGGAGAACCGGAGAACGCCTTCGTCACCGGCTCGCACCTGGATTCGGTGCCGGACGGCGGCGCCTTCGACGGCCCGCTCGGCGTGGTCTCCGCCTTCGCCGCGGTCGATCTGGTGCGCGCACGGGGCATCACCCCGCGCGTGCCGGTCGCGGTCACCTGCTTCGTGGACGAGGAGGGTGCGCGCTTCGGCGTCGCCTGCATCGGCTCCCAGCTCAGCGCGGGCGCGCTCGCCCCGGAGCGCGCCCTGCGGCTGCGCGACGGCGACGGCGTCACCCTGGCCGAAGCGTTGCGCGCAGCGGGCCGCGACCCGGCCGCGCTCGGCCCGGACCCGCTGCTGGCGAAGCGGATCGGCGTCTTCGTCGAACTGCACGTCGAGCAGGGCCGCGCCCTCGACCTGGTGGACCGCCCGATCGCCCTCGCCTCCTCGATCTGGCCGCACGGCCGCTGGGAGTTCACCTTCAGCGGCGAGGCGAACCACGCGGGCGCCACCCGCCTGGTCGACCGCCGCGACCCCATGCTCACCTTCGCCACCGCCGTGCACGCCGCCCGCGGCACCGCGGAGAAGCACCGCGCCGTCGCCACCTTCGGCAAGGTGCTGGTCGCCCCGAACGGCACCAATGCCATCCCCTCCGCGGTGCGCGCCTGGCTGGACGCCCGCGCCGCCGACGAGGCCACGCTGACCGCCCTGGTCGCCGAGATCGAGACGCTGGCCGGCAAAGCCGCCGCCGAGGGTGGCATCGGCTTCGCGAGCGAGGCCGAATCGCGCTCGCCCATCGTGGAATTCCCGCCGGAGCCGCGCGCGAAGCTCAGCGCCGCGCTCGCACACCTCGGCGACGTCCCGGTGATCCCCACCGCCGCGGGCCACGACGCCGGGGTACTGGCCGAGCGGGTGCCGACCGCCATGCTCTTCGTCCGCAACCCGACCGGCGTCTCGCACTCCCCGCACGAGTTCGCCGAGGCGGTGGACTGCCACCGGGGCGCGGCGGCGCTGGCGGAGGTGATGGCGGCCTGGGTGCGCTGAAAAACAGAGAGCACTGCTCTTGACTCGGCGATGCGATCCGTGGAACACTTCTCTCAACAGAGAGCAGTGCTCACAGAGGAGAGATCATGAACGCCGAGTCCCGCTACCTCGCCCCCGCAGGCGGCGACACCGTCTTCAACCGGATCGTGCGCAAGCTCGCGCAGTGGGGCATCAGCCTGGCCGGGTCCAGGGAGCTCGCCGTGCGCGGCCGGAAGAGCGGCGAGTGGCGCACCGTCCCGGTGAACCCGATGGAGTTCGACGGCGCGCGCTACCTGGTCTCCCCGCGCGGCCACACCCAGTGGGTGCGCAATCTGCGCGTGGCAGGCGGCGGCGAGCTGCGGCTCGGCCGCAGGGTGCAGCCGTTCACCGCGGTCGAGGTGCCCGACCCGGAGAAGACCCCGCTGCTGCGCGAGTACCTGCGGCGCTGGGGCTGGGAGGTCGGCCGCTTCTTCGACGGTATCGACAAGAACGCCACCGACGAGCAGCTGGCCGGGATCGCGCCCGGCTTCCCGGTCTTCCGGCTGAACTGACTCAGCCGCGCCGGATCAGGAACTCGACGGCCGCCGCGTAGCCGAAGACGCCCATCCCGGCGACCACCGCCGTCGCGATCGGCGAGACGTAGGAGTGGTGCCGGAACTCCTCGCGGGCGTGCACGTTGCTGATGTGCACCTCCACGATCGGCAGCTCCGGGATCGCCAGCGCGTCGCGCAGCGCCACCGAGGTGTGCGTGAGCCCGCCCGGGTTGATCACGATGCCGGACTCCACGCCGCGCGCGGCGTGGATCCGATCGATCAGCGCGCCCTCGGAGTTGGACTGGAAGGCCGTGATCTCGCGGCCGTACCGCTCAGCCGTGCTCCGGCAGAGCGCCACCACGTCGTCGAGGGTGTCCGAGCCGTACACCTCCGGCTGCCTGGTGCCGAGCATGTTCAGGTTCGGGCCGTTGAGCACCAGGATCGGGCCGGGAGCTGACATGCGGGTCACCCTACCGGCCCGCGGTCAGAGATCTTTCGGGCCTTCGGCGCGCAGGTCGTCGACGGTCTTCATCGCCGCGCGCAGCTCTTCCAGCCAGGACTCGGCGTGCTCGCCCGCCAGCCGGACCGTCCAGGCCAGTGCATCCGACCGCGACCGCGCGACCCCGGCGTCGACCAGCGTGTCCAGCACCTTGCGCTCCGGCTGCCGCAGCCGGGTCATCACCGGCACCGCGAGGTGGGTGAAGAGGATCCGCTCGCCGTCCACCGTGATGCCCCAGGCGACATTGCGCCGGTAGCGGTGCTGTGCCTCCTCCGCGATCCGCATCCGCGCCGAGCGGGTGCCCTCGCGGAACCGCGCGACCGCGCCCTCCTTCGTCGCGGCCGGGATCGGCTCGCCGTCGCCGGGCTGTTCGCCGGGCGGGGTGAGCCGGAGCTCGCCGACCACCACGATCTCGTCCCGGTCGATCTCCAGCGCCGGAGCGCCGACGAACCACTCCTCTGGCAACCTTCCGGCGAACCAGTCGGCGGCATCCGCCGCGTCGGGCAGGTCGGCCTGCTGCCAACCGCCGGGTCTGCCGAATCCGCGTCGCTGTCCGTGTCCCATGACGTCACCTGCCTGTCACTCGTCTTGCAGTGATTACAAGATTACGTCGCTACGGCTCTTACCGGTTGCGCTCAGCGTGAACACGCCCGGGATCCATCCGAATCGCCGAAGCGGGCGGTTGGTGGCCCGCCCGCCCGGCGGGGCCGGTACGGTAGCGGCGCCGGTTGTCTCGACAGCGCCGGGCGGAGGTCATGATCGGCCCCCGGTTCGCCGGGTTGGGGCACAATGAAGGTGCTGAGCATGCGTGGCGTCCCCGGTGCTCCAGGTGTCGCCGGTGGAGACTGGTCGGATACGGTTGTCTTGTTGCTGAAGTGACAAGAGTGAAGAGTGGGCGGACATGGATGTGTGGGGATCCCGCCGCTTTCGCCTCCGGAGCGCATTGGCACTCGTGGGTGTAGCGGCTATCGCGATCGCGATGGGATCATGCGGTGTTCACGAGCAGCGGAACGCGGCGGAGGCGGTTGTCGAACGGTTCACGGAGTTGCTCGACGATCGTGACTACTCCGGTGCCGCCCAGCTGACCTCCTATCCCGCTGCCGCTTCGGCAACCCTCAAGCAAATGTTCGAGGGGCTGGACCCCGGCACCGTCGACTACGCCAAGACCCAGTTCATCGCGCTCGACGCCGAGTCCGGGATGTACAGCATGGACGTCGACTGGTCCTTCGGCGAGAACAAGGAGTGGCGCTACTCGCTGCAGGGCAATGTGCGCAAGCTCGCCATCGGCTGGCGGATCTCCTGGGAGCCGAGCGTCGTCATGCCGCCGCTGCAGAACAACCGCACCGTCCGGCTGGTGCGCACGCTGCCCGCGCCCGCGCCGAAGGTCGTCGACATCGCGGGCGCGCCGCTGATGACCGAGCAGAACATCAACGTCGTGAAGCTGGACCCGGCCCGGATCGCCGACCCGGTCGCCGCCACCGACGCGCTGGCCCGCGCCATCGAGCCGGTCGCCCCGCTGATCACCGGCCCCGCGCTGATGCAGCAGCTCGCCACCTCGCAGGGCAAGCCGATCACCGCGGTGAACCTGCGCGACGGCGACTTCGAGATCCTGGAGCCCGACCTGGTCGCGGTGCCCGGCGTCGTGATCGAGAAGCAGCCGCGGCTCATCTCCGCCGACCGCCGGGTCTGGTCGCCCATGCTGGACGCGCTGCGCAAGGTGCAGCAGGAGAGCCAGGAGGCGCACTCCGGCTGGGGCGTGCAGCTGTTCGAGCCGGACGGGAAGTTCGCCGGGCAGGTCGCGGGGTATCAGGGCCCGCCCGGGCCGGATATCGCGGCCACCATGGACCAGCGGCTGCAGCGCGCCGCCGAGGACGCCGTGGTGAGCTCGGCGACGCCCGCCTCGATCGTCGCGATCCAGCCGTCCAGCGGCGCGGTGGTCGCGGTGGCGCAGAACAGCCAGGCCAGCGAGCACGGGCCGGTCGCCTTCACCGGGCTCTACCCGGTCGGCGGCACCTCGGAGCTCTTCCGCCAGGTCGCCTCGGTGGCGCACGGCAAGCCGCCGCAGGAGGTCACCGGGCAGGAGGCCGCCGACGCGGCGGCGCTGCTCGGGGTCGGGGTGGACTTCCAGGTGCCTGGGCTGGACGAGGTCACCGGGCGGCTGCCCGGCGGCCGCGGCGCGGAGCAGGTGAGCCAGAACGGCGGCGGCGACGCCATCCTGGCCAGCCCGTTCGGCATGGCCATCGCCACCGCCGCGGTGGCCCGCGGTGCGCTGGCGCCGCCGATGATCGAGGTCGGCCGCCCCGGCGCCACCGACGCCCCGCTCGGCGGGCTGAACCCGGAGATGGTGGACCGGCTGCGCGGCCTGCTGCGCGACGGCACCGGCCGCCCCGAGTTCGCCTCGGTGCGCGGCTACCGGGACGTCAGCGGGCTCGCGGCCACCGCGGGCGCCGACGGCTGGCTCCTCGCCACCATGGGTGACCTGGCCTTCGCCATCCACATCGACGCCGTCGACAGCGGCGACGCCACCGCGCGGATGGCGGCGCGGCTGCTGCAGTCGCTGGCCGCCCCGGACTCCTGACTCGACACCGCCGGCCGGGCAGGATCAGCCCAGCGCGGAGACCGCGGCGCGCCAGCCGAGCAGGAAGAGCGCAAGCACCCCCGTCGCGACCAGCACGAAGCTGAACGCGGTGCCCTGACCGGAGACGGCGCGCAGCGCCATCCCGCCGGCCAGGGTGACCGCCCAGATCAGCACGCCGGACGGCCAGAGCGCGGAGCCGTCGAAGGCGTCGGCGGTGCGCCTGGCCAGCAGCAGCGCGCCGAGCCAGCCGAGCGCGAGCCCGGCGGCGAACGGCCACGCGGTGCGCAGCAACCCCGCCAGCACCGCCTCCTCGTGGCTGCGCCTGCCGATGGCGCAGAACAGGATCACCAGCACGACATCGACGAGCAGCGGCACCAGGATTCTCACGGGCTCCGAGCGTACCGGCGGTTCGCGCTACCGAGCGGCGCGGCAGGCCGACCTAGAGCGGGCGGCGGGATTCGAACTCCCGCTCGTACTCCGCCTCGTCGGCGTGCGGGGTGCGGAAGAGGAAGGCGAAGACGATCCAGCCGACGATCGCGACCAGCACGAAGCTCACCATGCGGTAGACGAAGGCGGCGGCGACGGCCTGGGCGGCGGGCAGCCCGGCGGCGGCGGTCAGCGCGTAGATCAGGGTGGCGTCCACGTAGACGATGCCGCCCGGCGCGAACGGGATCGAGCCGACCGCCTTGCCGGCGGCGAAGGCGATGAGCAGCCCGGCCCACACCGGGTCGCCGCCGATGGCGTAGCAGGCGGCGCCGAGGCAGGCCACGTCGGCGAGCCGGTGCACCACCGCCCACACCCCGACCAGCGCGCCGTCGGTGCTGCTCAGCCGCACCGACTCCAGCTGCCCGAGCATCTCGGTGACCTTGGCCAGCCCGTGCTCGCGGGGCCGCTTGCGTACCCGGTTGACCAGCGCGAGCCCGCGCCGGAGCAGCGCCTCCAGCGAGCCGGGGCGGCGCGCGAGGTAGTTGCCCGCGGTGGCCAGCGCGGCGACCGCGGCGAGCGAGAGCACCAGCTGGGCCGGGCCGATCCGGTCGCCCGCCAGGATCGCGCCGCTCACCCCGAGCAGCGCGAGCCCGGCCGCGGCGACGACGCCGGAGAAGACCAGCTGCCAGGAGGCGACCACCGGGTTGGCGCCCCAGCGCCTGGTCTGCCGGTAGGTGAAGGCGGTGGAGAAGACCTGCCCGGCGGGCAGCGTCACCGACATGGCGGTGGCGCCGTAGACCACCGCCACCGAGCGCGATTGGCTGACCGGCACCCCGCCCGCGCGCAGCAGCTGCTTCTGCACTCGGCCGAAACCGCTCATCGAGAGCGCCTGCAGGAAGACGCAGATCGCCACCCAGCCCCAGTGGATCTCGGTGAGCTTCTGCCAGCTCTCGTGCAGCCGCGGCCAGAGGTAGACGCCTTCGCCGACGAGCAGCGCCAGCAGCGCGATGCCGAGCAGCCAGCGCAGCCAGCGGTAGCGTTTCGGGACACGGCGCGCCGGGGTACCCACCCGTTCGCCGTTGGCCGTCACTGTCTCAGCCTATCCAACGGGCCTGTTCCGGGTCGGCAGCACCGCTCGCGCCGGTGCGCTCCCGTGGCCAGGCCAGCAGCGTCATCCGGCGGCGGCCGCGCAGCTGGACCTCCTCGCCGGTGACCCAGAAGCTCTGCTCCCCGTCGTCCGCGAAATACAGCGCGCTGCCCGAGGCGAGCACCCGCTCCGGGCGGTCCTTGGCGAGTTCGGTCAAGCGGGACGCCTCGTTCACCGGGTCGCCGATCACCGTGTACTCGAAGCGGTTGGCGGCGCCGATATTGCCTGCCACGGCCAGTCCGGCGGAGACCCCGATGCCGATGTCGAGGCCGGGCACCTCGCGCAGCGTCTCGCGCAGTTCGCGGGCGGCGGCGAGCGCGGCGGTCGGGGCGTCGGGGCGGTCCAGCGGGGCGCCGAAGATGGCGAGCGCGGCGTCACCGACGAACTTGTTGACGAAGCCGTGGTGCCGGTCGATGACGTCGACCACGATCCGGAAGAACTCGTTGAGCAGGCTGACCACCTCGGTCGGCGGCCGCTCGGCCGCGGTCGCGGTGGAGCCGACCATGTCCACGAAGAGCACCGCGACGAACCTGGTCTCGCCGCCGAGTTCGGTGCCGTAGTCGAGCGCGCGCTGCGCGACCTCCTCGCCGACGTGCCTGCCGAAGAGCTCCTGCAGCTGGCGGCGCTTGGCCGCCTCCTCCATCATCCGGTTGAAACCGACCTGGAGCAGCCCGATCTCGCTGCCGTCGAACACCTCGACCTGCACGTCCACCGAGCCGTCCTGCACCCGGTCGATGGCCTGGCTGAGCTGGCGCACCGGGTCGGAGATGCTGGAGCCGGTGAGCATGGACAGCGCAAGCGCCTGCAGGATCACCACGCCGCAGAGCAGCAGGATCGAGACGGCGAGCGACTGCGCGGAGAACTTCACGTCCGAGGAGATCTGGGTGACGCAGAGCAGCACGATCGCGATGGTCGGCGCGAAGGTGCCCATGCCCCAGGTCATCGCCATCCTGGTGCCGACGCCGGGGGTGAGGGTGTGGTCGAAGGTGCCCTCGGTGAGCGCCTGCGCCGCGACCGGGCGCAGGATGCGCTCGCCCAGCATGTAGGTGAAGCCGAAGACGATGGTCGCCGCCATGCACTGGGTGACGATCACCGCCAGCGCCAGCTCGGGCGAGTCGAGCAGGATGAACCCGGTCAGGATGCCGCCGCCGACCAGCCAGATGAGCAGGTGCACGATGGCCTGGCGCAGCGGGGCGTGCAGCGCGGCCATCTGCTCGCGCCTGCTCGGCGGCCCGCCGCGCATCTGCCAGCGCATGACCGGGCGCAGCATGAGCGCCGACGCGGTCAGGCTGAGCACCCCGCCCGCGCCGAAGACGGCGACCGGGACCAGCAGCCCCGTCCGCCGCGGCCCGCCCTGCTCGCCCTCGGGGACCGGCAGCCCGTACTGGATGAAGGCCCAGACCAGGATGCCGCCGAAGGCATTGGCCAGCAGCATGGAGGTCAGGTAGAGCGGCCACCGCGTTCGCATGGTCTGTTTGACCGCTGCGATTGCTTCGAGGGGGGCCGACACGACAAACAATCTAGCGTTTCGGCTCCGGACGCACGCCCGAGTGTCGGGTCCGGCGGATACGCTCGCGGAATGACCGAGGCAGCGGCGAAGCCGGAGCGGCATCCGGCGGACGCGGTGCACCCGCTGGTCCGGCAGAGCGCGGAGTGGGCCTGGCGGTTGCTGGTGATCCTCGGCGCCTTCCTCGCGCTCAGCATGATCGTGCAGCGGATGGCGACCGTGGTGATCCCGATCGCCATCGCGCTGCTGGCGGCGGCGCTGCTCGCCCCGCTGGTGGACTGGATGCAGCGCAGGGGGGTGCCGCGCGGGGCGGGGGTCTTCGTCACGCTGCTCGGCTCGATCGGGCTGGTCGCCGGAGTCCTGACCTTCGTGGTCGAGCAGTTCATCGACGGCGTGCCGCAGCTCTCCGACGAGGTCACCAACAGCATCCACACCATCCAGGACTGGCTGATCAACGGCCCGCCGCACCTCAGCGACGACCAGATCCGCAGTGCGGGCGACACCATCGTCCGGACCATCCAGGACAATCAGGACAGCGTGACCAGCGGCGCGCTCACCACCGCGACGGTGGTCGGGCACATCCTCACCGGCACCTTCCTGACCCTGTTCATCCTGATCTTCTTCCTCTACGGCGGCGACCAGATCTGGGAGTTCGTCACCCGGATCGTGCCGAACGCGCACCGCGCCCGCACCCGCACCGCGGGCAGGCTCGGCTTCGGCTCGCTGGTCGGTTTCGTCCGGGCGACCGTCGTGGTGGCCGCGGTGGACGCCATCGGCATCGGCGCCGGACTCGCGATCCTCGGTGTGCCGCTGGCGCTTCCGCTCGGCTCGCTGGTCTTCGTCGGCGCCTTCATCCCGATCATCGGCGCCTTCCTGGCCGGCTTCATCGCGGTCTTCATCGCGCTGGTCACCAAGGGTTTCGTCACCGCGCTGATCGTGCTCGGCATCATCATCGCGGTCATGCAGCTGGAAGGCCATGTGCTGCAACCGCTGCTGCTCGGCCGGGCGGTGAGCATCCACCCGCTCGCGGTGGTGCTGGCGATCACCGCGGGCGTCGTCGTCGCCGGGATCGTCGGCGGGTTGCTCGCGGTGCCCCTGGTCGCGGTGCTGAACACCGCCATCCGCTCGCTGCTCGCCGGTGAGCCGGAGGAGATGTTCTCCGAGATCCAGACCGTCACCCCGGAGCGCGGGCTCTACGACGCCGAGCCGGACGACATGCCCGCACCGGACCGGCTGGAACTCGGCACCGTCGCCGCCGAGGAGTCGGCGCGGGTGGCGCTGCGCAAGCGCGCGACCGATCGGGGCGGCGCGGGCTCGGCCGCCCCGGATGCCGGCGGTGGCACGGCGGCCCGGCCGGAGTCCGCTGCGGGCTCCGGCGGAGACGACGCCGATGAGCGACCCGGACCAGCCTGACTCGGCGGGGGCGACCCGCCGGACGGATCCGACCGGCGCGGCCGTCGCCCCGCTCTGGCGCGCCGCGCAGGCGTTTCGCCTGGTCACCCTGTTGTACGCGGTGGGGCAGCAGGTCGCATCGGTGCCGAATTACCACAACCAGCGGTTGAGCTGGGTGCTGATCGCGCTGATGGCGGTGTGGTCCGGGGTGAGCGCGCTCATGCTCTCGCAGTGGCACTTTCCCGAGGTCGCGCGGCGGCTGCGGGTCTGGGTGGTGCTCGGCGACCACGTGGTGGTGATCCTGCTGATCGCCTCCACCCGGCTGGTCGCCGACTACGACTGGTACCACGGCCATCAGACCCTGCCGACCACGCTCTGGGCCACCAACGCGGTGATCTCCGCGGCCATCCTGCGCGGCCCCGTCGCCGGTGTGCTCTCCGGGCTGCTCATCGCCTCGGTGGCGCTGACCGTGCGCGACCAGTGGGGCAACGACGTCTGGACCGATGCGACGGTGCCGGTGCTCGTCTCGGTCGGGCTCGCGCTCGGGCTGGCCGCCGAGACCGCGCGCCGGGCGCAGGGCCAGGTGGAGCGCGCGGTGCGGCTCACCGCCGCCGCCGAGGAGCGCGAGCGGCTGGCCCGCGAGGTGCACGACGGTGTGCTCCAGGTGCTCGCCTACATCAAGCGCCGCGGCACCGAGATCGGCGGCGCCACCGCGGAACTCGCCCGGCGCGCGGGCGAGCAGGAGGTGGCGCTGCGGGTGCTGCTCTCCGAGCAGGGCGCGCGGCCGCACGGTGAGCCGGGCGCCGAGGTCGACCTGCGGCCGCTGCTCACCGCCCAGGCCAGGCCCGACGTGTCGGTCTCCACCCCCGGTGAGCCGGTGCTGCTCGGCCGTGCGGTCGCCGCCGAGCTGGACGGCGCGGTGCGCAACGCACTGGCGAACGTGGCGCAGCACGCCGGGCCGGAGGCGAAGGCGTACGTCCTGCTCGAGGACACCGGCGCGGAGCTGATCGTGAGCGTGCGCGACGACGGGGTCGGTATCGCACCGGGGCGGCTGGCCGAGGCCGAGGCGGAGGGGCGGCTCGGGGTGTCGCGCAGCATCGTCGGCAGGCTGGCCGCGCTCGGCGGCACCGCGGTGCTGCTCACCGAGGAGACCGGCGGGGTCGGGTTCGGCACCGAGTGGGAGTTCCGTATCCCGCTGCGGGGGGTGGCACGATGAGTGGCGTGAGTGAGTCAGGCCGGGAGGCGGGAGCGGAGCCGAGCCACGGAGGGTCCGCGCGCGCGCACGGCGTGCGTGAGGTGTCGGTCATGGTGGTGGACGACCACCCGATGTGGCGGGACGGTGTCTCCCGCGACCTCGCAGAGGCCGGGTTCACCGTGGCCGCCACCGCGGACGGCGTCGGCACGGCCGGTCGCAGGGCCGCCGCGGTACAACCCGACGTCGTGCTCATGGACATGCAGCTGCTGGACGGCACCGGCGCACAGGCCACCGCCGAGGTGCTCCGGGTCTCCCCGCACAGCCGGGTGCTCGTGCTCAGCGCCTCCGCCGAGCGCGACGACGTCCTCGAGGCGATCAAGGCGGGCGCCACCGGCTACCTGGTGAAGAGCGCCTCCGCCACCGAGCTGATCGAGGCGGTGCGCGCCACCGCGGCCGGTCAACCCGTCTTCACGCCCGGCCTGGCCGGACTGGTGCTCGGCGAGTATCGCCGGATCGCCACCACCCCGCCCGCCGCCGACGAACCGCACCGCCCCGCGCTCACCGACCGGGAGACCGAGGTGCTGCGCATGGTCGCCAAGGGGCTCTCCGCCAAGCAGATCGCGGGCCGGCTCAACCTCAGCCACCGGACGGTGGAGAACCACGTGCAGGCCACGCTGCGCAAACTCCAGCTGGCGAACCGGGTCGAGCTCACCCGCTACGCCATCGAGCAGGGCCTCGAGTAGGACGCCGGTCTCCGGGTTCGCCCTGATGCCGCGGTACCGGAATCGTCGGTAATCTCGAAGGATGGGTGGGTCCGAGGCAGAGTCAGGTGAGGAGCCCCGCGTGCGCGAGTCAGGCCCGGTGGCGGAGGCAGAACACGCGCCCACTCCGCACCACGTGAGCGATCGCGAGTTGCGGGTGTCCGACGCCGAACGCGAGCACGTCGGGCAATTACTCCAGCGCGCCGTCGGATTGGGCATGCTCTCGCTCGGCGAGTTCACCGAGCGGATGGACACCGCGCTGGCCGCCAAGACCCGCGGCGAGCTCAACGCCGTCCTCATCGACCTGCCCGGCATGCGGCTGGTCGGCCGCCCCGCCGCGCCCCCGTCGAACTTCGTGAACCACCCGCCCGGCCCCGCCTTCGCACCCCGCCCGGCGCAGCCGATCTCCGGCGACGGCGGCTCGGTGATCAGGGCCAGGATGTCCGGCGTCACCCGCAGGGGGCGCTGGCAGGTGCCGCCGGTGCTGCGGCTGAACTCCTGGATGTCATCGGTGACCCTGGATTTCACCCAGGCGATCATGACCACGCAGGTGGTCGAGCTGCACATGGACGACTACTGCAGCGGCCTCACCCTCGTCGTCCCCACCGAGACCACCGTCGACCTGAACAATGTCGACCTGATCGGCTCCAGCATCAGCAACAAGGTGCGCACCGGCCCGCCCTTCGGCAGGCTGCACCTGATCGTGCAGGGCCGGGTCCGCTTCGGCTCGGTCACCGCGAAGCACCCGCTCAGCGCGCACTGGCGCAAGCTGATGGGGTACCAGCACTGATCAGGCGTGCACGCCGAGCCTGCGGGCGAAGGTGCGCAGCGGCAGCCTGCGGTCGTGGTCGAGCAGCTCCGAGACGATGTGCTTCGGCAGCGTCTGGTACTTGAGCCAGTCCGCGCCGCCGACCCGCTCGGCGTCGAGCAGGGTGTCCAGCGCGCGGCCGCGCTTGCCGGTGCGGGTCAGCGCGACCGCGGTGTCGGTGAGGTGCCTGGCCCGCGAGGCCTGCGGCAGCCCGCAGCGCACCGGCATGGTGGCGGCGGCCGCGAGCGCCTCCGGGTAGCGCTCGGCCGAGACGTTCACGTCCACCGTCTGCATGACGACCTGGGACGGGCCGAAGTAGGTCTCGTAGTCGCGCCGGTCGGCGCCGAGCCGCCCCGCCACCTCGCTCGCCGTCTGCACCAGCGCGAGCGCCTCCGGCACCTCCTGTGCGCGGCCCGCCGCCGTCGCGCCCTGCAGCACCAGCGAGCCGTAGGCGGCCAGGTGCGGCGCGGCGACCTCGCCGTCGGGCTCCAGCTCGGCGGCGGCGCGCAGCGCGACCCCGCGCGATTCGGCGTAGCGGCCCTGCACCAGCAATTGCCAGGCGACCGAGCCGCGAATAGTGGCGAGCAGCAGTGGATCATCGCCGCGCTCGGCGGCGGTGAGCGCCTGCCGGATGGCGAGGAAGGCCGGATCGGTCTGGCCGAGGTGCACCAGCGTGCAGCCGGTGACCCAGTACATCCGGGCCAGCAGCTCGTTCGCCGGGGCCACCGAGCCGTTGCGCGCGGCGTGCACCGTGGCGCGCAGCTGGGTGAGCCCGGTCGGCAGCAGCGAGGTGAGCAGTTCGTAGCGGCCGGTCCAGTAGGCGCCCCAGGCGTACTCGACCGCGCGGCGGCCCTCGTCCAGGTCGGCGGAGCGGTCGTCGGGGGCGGCGCCGAGCAGGTCGTCGACCGGGGTGAGGGCGCGGCGGATGGCGACGATGCCTGCGTCGGGGTCGGTGGAGGGGACGCCGCCCTGCTTCTTGCCGATCAGGTCGGCGATGTCGACGTCGAGGGCGCGGGCGATCTTCTGCAGGCTCGCGATCGACGCCGTCTGCCGCCCGCCCTGCTCCAGCTTGCGCACCAGATCGACGCTGACGCCCGCCTGGTCCGCCAGTTGCCGCTGGGTCAGCGCGCGACCGCGGAAGTAGCGGATCCGCACTCCGATCGTCGAATCGTCCATGCCCACCCTGCCCCTTTGTTAAATCCAGGTTTCAGGGTACGACGCTATTCCGGATTCAGGGGGGTGAGTGGGACATTGCGTACGACTCGTTGACGTGTCCATGTAATACCTTGGCATTTCTGCAACTTTGACACTGCAAAGGGCGGGCAACGAATGATCACCCATCCCGAGATCTTCGTAGGGGCCCGGAGCGCGGAACGCGCGACGTGGCCTGCGACACCGGAACAGCGACGGAGCTGCGGCCTACTACTCGACGCCCGCGACGAGGGGGAGGGATGAGGGCGATGTTCGAATCCTGTCACTCCCCGCACGATGTGGCGTACCTGCTCCGGCATCGCTACGGGCTGCCGGTCCAGCTCTTCGCCGGCCGTCCGACCGTGAGCACCGGCTCGGTGCTCGGGGCCGTTGTCATGCCGGCCGAGCTCGGTCGCGCCGTGCTGAACCGCCTGGAGCGGGAGCGGGAGCGGCCGGCACCGGTCATCGCCGATCCCGGCGACGGTAGCTGGACCTTCCTGATCACCCCGCCGATCCCGGCCGCACCACTGGACATTCGCGAGCGGCACACCCTCGCCGGGCACCGGGTGAGCGTGGTGCCGAGCGGGCGTCACGTGATGCTGCCGACCGTCGACAGCGGCCTCGGCTACCACTGGGTCGGCGAGCCCGGCGCGGGTGCGCTCGCCATGCCCGCGCGTGCCGCGGTGCTGGCCGCGGTGCACGCCGTCACCCGGTTGACCGCTCCGTAGTCGCAGGTCGGGTAGATCCCGGCGGTGCGCAGGGGGTTTCTACTCATGCCGGGGGGCGGCGCTACGCCGACGATGGGTGCATGACCACACTCATCGATCCGGCCCTGGTCGCGCGGTTGTCCGGGGAGTTCACCGATCTGGGTACGCGCATGGGCGCACTCGGGCGCGATCTGGATCTGCTCAGGGTCCAGATCGCGCCCGGCGTCGTCGGTTCTCCGGCGGCCGCCGCCGGTTCGCCCGGGGCGGAGGGTGCCGTCGCGGACGACGCGGCCGGTGTGTGGAGGCGGCCGGTGCCCGGCGGTGATCCGGCGGGCAGCGAGGTCGCCGGCGCGGCGCCGAGCGGTGCCGCTCCCGCGGTTCCGCCGAGCGGGGCGCGGGGGCCGGGCGAGGTGCCGCCGGCAGCGGGTTCGAGCGGCTCACCTTCCGAGGCCGATCGCACTTCCGCGGGCGTCCCGGCGATTCCGGCCGGTGCTCGTGCAGTTCCGTCTCCCGGCCTGCCGACTGCCGCCGGTGGTCCGGCGGTTCCGCTCCCCGGCAGGCCCCTTGCCGCCGGTGGTCCGGTTCCGCCTTCCGGCTGGCAGGGCGCGCCCGGTGCCCCGGCGCCGCCCAACCCGAACGCGGGCTGGCGTCCCGCGCCAGGCGGGCAGGTGCCGCCGCCCGGACCTCGTCCGAACACCTGGCCCGCACCCCGTCCAGGCGTCCCGCCCTACGGGCAGCGCCCGCCAGGAACGCCACCCCCGTACATCCGCCCGCCGAGGACGACTCCGCCGTGGTGGCAGCGCGAGGGCGTGGTGAGCCGCCTGCTCGCCGTCGCCGGTGTCGCCGTGACGCTGACCGGCGTCGTCATGCTGCTGGTCCTGGCCGCGCAGGCGGGCTGGTTCGGCCCGGTCCCGCGCGTCGCCGCCGGCGCGGTGTTCAGCGCGGTCCTGGTCGCCGCAGGCATCAGGGTCTCGGGACGCGCGGGCGGCCGGGTCGGCGGAATCGCCCTCGCCGCGACCGGTATCGCCGGCGGCTACCTCGACGTCCTCGCTGTGACCACCCTGTACGGCTGGCTGCACCCGATCCCCGGCCTCGCCGTCGCCCTCGGCATCGCCGCGGGCGGCGTCGCCCTCGCCATGCAGTGGCGTTCGCAGCCGTTCGCGGTGCTGGTGGTCGCCGGCGTCGCGGTGCTCTCCCCGGCCGTCACCGGCGAACTCGCGCTGGTCGCCTTCCTGATCGTGCTCATGGCCGCGGGTCTCCCGGTGCACCGCCGCTTCGGCTGGCCCGCGCTGCAGATCGCCCGCACCCTGCCCGCCGTGCTCGCCGCCCTGTGGGCCGTCGGCGACGCGGTGATCAACGACCCGATCGAATCCCGCGTGCTCTGGATCCTGGCGGGCGCCACCGTGATCGCGCTGCTCGGCGCCGCCGGCGTGCTCGACAGCGTGCGCCGCCGCCCGAAGGACATCGTCGCCACCGTCGCCTTCGCCCTGTCCACGGTCCCGCTGCTGAGCGTGCCCGCGCTCTTCGACCGCCCCGCCGCGGCCGTCGTCTCCGGCGTCACCGCCGCCGCCCTGCTCGGCGCAGCCGCGCTCACCTCCGCGAAATTCGCCGCACCGCTGCGTATTCCGCTGCACACCAGGGCCACCGCGGCGGTGGCCGGCGCCCTCGCGCTGCTTGCCACCTGCACCACGGTGACCGCGGAGGACACCCTGCCGATCGCGCTCCTCGCGGTCGCCGCCGGCTTCCTCGCGGTCGGCAGCCAGGCCCGGTCGCTGCTCGCGGCCCTGCTCGGCACCGCCTTCGGCGTACTCGGCACCGGCCTGCTCTGCACCCTGGCGAACATCGAAACCCTCGCCACCCAGCGCCTCGCGGTCGACGAGCTCGGCTTCGCCACCGCCGTCGCCGCGGTGCTCGCCGTCGCCGTCGCCGGTCTCGGTTTCCGCTGCCTGCGCACCGTCGCCCCGAACCGGGACACCGGCGCGGACTCCGTCTTCGGCGTCATCGCCGCCCTGGTCGCGCTCTACGCCACCACTGTCACCACGGTCTCCATCGGCGTGGCGACCGGCGCCACGGACGGCTTCGTCGCCGGCCACAGCGCCGCCACCATCCTCTGGATGGCCGGCGCCACCACTGCGCTCTTCTCCGGCCTCCGGCTGCTCACCCGGGCCCCGGCCGCCGCCAAGGTCGCCCTGGTCTCCGGCCTGCTCGTCACCGCGGCGGCGCTCGCCAAACTCTTCCTCTTCGACCTCGCCACCCTCGACGGCCTGGTCCGGGTCCTCGCCTTCCTCGTGGTCGGGGTCCTGCTCCTGCTCGCCGGAACCCGCTACGCCCGCGCCTTCGCCGACGCGGCGGCGGAGCGGCAGGAGAACTCGCCGGTCGAGTGAACGGGCCGAGCGTTGGTCGGGTCCCCCGCGTAGTCGAACCGATGCGCTGCCGAGCTGAGCCAGAAGTAGGACCGCGGCCGCCACTTCGGCGGGCGCGGGTGCTCGGTGTTTCCGAACCCGCTACTCCCCGTCCCGCCTGCGCAGCAGCTCGTTGACGCTGACCGTGCGGCCGTCGTCGCCGGCGCGCGGCTCCTCGGCGGCGGTGATGCGGCGGCGGGAGGAGCGGAGTTCGGCCATCCAGTCCTCGATGCTGTTGCGGCCGTCCGTGCCTGGTCCCTCGGTTTCCGGGGCGGGGTCGGCGGGGGTGCCGCCGTTGCCGCCGCCGAGCCGGGTGGCGCCCGCGCCGCTCGGAACGGCTTCGCCGAGTGTGGGTTCGGGGCGGTGGGGGCCGTGGTCGTCGGCGGGGGAGTGCGGTTGCGTCGGCTGGTCGACGGTGCGCGGGGGGAGGACCCGGGCGCGGCCCGTCGGGCGCGCTTGCGGGCGGGAGGGGTCGTGCGGGCCCGATGGCATCACGCGGGGGCGCGGGGTGCCCGGATCGGACTGTCCGGTGGAGAGGTCGAGCAGCGGGGCCTGGCCGGGAACGGCGGAACCCGCTGCGGCGCGGCCCGCGTCGGCGAGCCCGGCATCGCGGGGGCCCGCACTGCCCTGGCGTCCGGCATCACTCGCTCGCACCGGCGCACCCGGCGCGAAGCCACCGGGCCGCATCGGCATACCCGGCCGCGTCGGATCACTGGCCTGCTTGACTTCTCCGGCCCGCACCGGGGCACCGGCAGCACCGGCCCGCTCGACTGAGCCGGTCCGTTCGCCGGAACCGGATTTCCCCTCCGCCCGCGACACCGACGGCCGCTTGGCGGGCCGCTCGTGCCGCCCGCCGATCCGCGCCGTCGGCGCCTCCGACTCGATCTCCTCGACCGTGCGCGGCCTGCGCGGCGTCTTACGCAGCTTGCTGCTGGAAACAGCGGGCATCACCATCGTCACCGGGTCGGTGATCGGCGTGGTCTTCACCAGGTCGACCACATCGTCCCCACCGGGTCGCTCGTCGTCGAGCAGCGGCTCGCCGAGCCCGATCTTCTCCTGCATCCGCTTCATCCAGGCAGGCGCCCACCAGCAGTCGTCGCCGAGCATCTTCATGACGGCGGGGACCAGCAGCATGCGCAGCACGGTGGCGTCGATGAAGAGCGCGGCCACCATGCCGTAGGCGATGTACTGCATCATCACCAGATCGGAGAAGGCGAAGGCGCCGGTGACGACGAGCAGGATGAGCGCGGCGGCGGTGATGATCCGGCCGGTGTGCGCGGTGCCGACGCGCACCGCCTCGGTGGTGGAGGCGCCCTTGCTGCGCGCCTCGACCATGCGGGAGAGCAGGAAGACCTCGTAGTCGACGGACAACCCGTAGATGATCGCGATGATCAGCACGAGCACCGGCGACATGATCGGCTGCGGCGTGAAATTCAGCAGCCCGGCGCCGTGGCCGTCGACGAAGATCCAGGTCAGGATGCCGAGCGTGGAGCCGAGGCCGAGCGCGCTCATGAGCGCGGCCTTGATCGGCAGCACCAGCGAGCCGAAGGTCAGGAACATGAGCAGCGTGGTCACGAAGAGCACGAGCGCGATCATCAGCGGCAGGGTGCGGAGCAGCGCGTCGATGCTGTCCTTCTGGATGGTCGGCTGCCCGCCGACCAGCATGGTCACGCTGTCGGGGACGTCGATCGCGCGCAGGTATTCGATGGTCGGGTCGGCGTTCTCCGAGTCGGCGAGGGTCGCGTTGGTGCGGAAGACCTCCGGCTGGGTCTGCGACTTGGTCGGGATCTCGAACGAGGAGCCGAGCCCCGGCGCCTGGTTGGCCTCCTTGAGCACCCGGCCGATGGCGGTGGTGTCGGAGGAGACGAAGATGAGCTGGACCGGGTCGGACTTGCGCAGCGGGAAGATCTGGTCGAACTCGGCCTGCGCCAGCCGGGTCGCGTTGTCCGGCGGCAGGTAGCGCTCGTTGATGCCGCCGAAGGCCAGGTTCTTCACCGGGATGATGAGCAGCAGCAGGATGATCGTGATCGGGATGGCGATCTTCAGCGGGTGCCGCATGACCCAGCGGGTGGTGCGCCCCCAGAGGCTGTTCTCCACCTCCTCGGCGGTCTTGGTGGCGCGGAACCGCTTGAGCCCGAGCGCGTCCACCCGCTTGCCGAGGATGGCGAGCATGGCAGGCAGCACGGTGAGCGCGGTGATCGCGGCCAGCGAGACCGTGGCGATGGCGCCGTAGGCCACCGACTTCAGGAAGCCCTGCGGGAAGAGCAGCATGCCGCCGAGGCTCGCGATGATCATGGTCGCGGAGAACACGACGGTCCGGCCCGCGGTCATCACCGAGCGCCGCACGGCGGCCTTGGTGTCGTACCCTTCGGCGCGTTCCTCGCGGAACCGGCTCACGATGAAGAGCCCGTAGTCGATGGCGAGTCCGAGGCCGATCATCGAGACCACCGGCGAGACGAACGAGTTCACCTCGGTGAAGTGGGTCAGGAAGCGCACGATGCCCCACGCGCCGATGACCGTGAGGCCGCCGACCACCAGTGGAAGCGCCGCCGCGACCAGGCCGCCGAAGACGAAGAAGAGCAGCACGCCGACGGCCGGGATGGCGAGCAGCTCCATCCGCTTCTGGTCCTCGGCCATGGTGTCGTTCAGCGTGCCCGCCACCGGCTGCAACCCGGCCACCTGGACATCGACGCCATCGATCTCGAAAGCGTCCTTGACGTCCCGGTAGTTGCGCACCATCGTGGTGTCGTCGTCGCCGACGACGGCGACCGAGGCGAAGGTGTGCCGCTTGTCCTTGGAGCCGAAGGTGAGCGGCGAGGCCTGGCCGGTCTCGGTCTGCCAGTAGGCGCCGTTGATCTTCGCGATCTGCTCCGGGTGCTCCCGCGGCAGCCGGTTCAGGCTCTCGACGATCTTGTCCCGGAAGGCCGGGTCGTCGATCGTCGTCCCCTCCGGGGCCGTGTACAGCACGATCACGTCGCTGTTGTGGTCGCGGCCGAACGCCTCGTCCGAAATGCGCGCCGCCTCGGCCGATTCCGAGGTGGGGTCGTCCCACCCGCTGGAGCTCAGGTGATCGCCGAGGCCGAGGCCGTAGCCGCCGAGGGCGAGCAGCGCCGCGCTGACGATGCCGAGAACGGCGAAGCGCAGCTTGAAGACCAGATCGCCCCAGCGTGTGAACACTAAGCGACTCCTTGGGCGGGGCGAGAGGTGAGCAATGCCGACAGCGGCCGGAACGGCTGCAGCCAGGCACCCTCGTCGGGCAGCGAGTCGAGGCTCACCCGGGGCAGGGGTTCACGAAACACGCCCGGGATGTCCTCGAGGTCGATGAACTCGAGGGTATCGGATGTGACCGCCCAACTCGCATGCTCCCGGAAGCCGAGCACCGTCGCAGGCACCCCGGCCGCGGCGAGCCGCTCCAGTGGCTCCCGAAATGCCTGTCCATCTGCGGAGGCGACCATGATTCCGGTCAGTCCGGCACCGCGGTTGCGGTGCTCGATATGGGCCAGCATGTCCGCGTCGACGTCGGAGTCCTCGTCGATCTTGGGTTTGGCGAAAACCGCATATCCGACGTTCCGGAGCGCCTCGACCCACGGCCGCACCACGTCGGCGGTGCCCGGCGCGATATTGGTGAAGACCGTCGCCTCCGGCTCCACCCGCTGCGAACTGCCCGCGGAGAGCTCCGCGGTGCGGGCGAGCAGCCAGCGGCCGAGCGCGTCGAACCGGGGCCGGTAGGCGGCGGTCGGGCGGCCGCCGAGGATGGCGCCGAGCCCCATGTCGAGGTTCGGCGCGTCCCAGACCAGCAGCACCCGGCGGACCGCGGCGGGTGCTTCGCTGCCCTTGGCTCCGCCGGCAACCTCCACCTCGTCGTGGGTCGTGTCGCTGACGCTCATGACCCGATCTTCCCCCACACCAGCTCGGTGATGGCGCTACCGGCGCGATGCGCCTTGCTCTCGAACTTGGTGACCGGGCGTTCCACCCCGATCAGGGCGGTCTCGGCGAGCCGCGCCGAATCGCCGCCGGTGGCGTCGTTCAGCCCGGTCAGCCGCGGTTCACCGGCCCCGACCTCGGCGATCTGCTCGGCGTACTCGGCGTGGTCGGTGGCGACGTGCAGCGTGCCGCCCTGGATCAGCCGGTCGGCGATCAGCGCCAGGGTGGCGGGCTGCAGCAGCCGCCGCTTGTGGTGCCTGGCCTTGGGCCACGGGTCGGGGAAGAACACCCGGACACCGGTGAGCGACGCCGGGGCGATCATGTTCTCCAGCACGTCAACCGCGTCGCCGCGGAGCAGCCGGATATTGGGGATCCGCTCGTGCTCGACCCGCTGCACCAGCTGGGCGAGGCCCGGCCGGTAGACCTCGATGCCGATCAGGTTCAACTCCGGCTCGGCCTGCGCCATGAGCGCGGTCGCGGTGCCGGTGCCGCAGCCGATCTCCACCACCAGCGGTGCCTCCCTGCCGAACCAGGCGGTGGCGTCCAGCGGCTCGTCGGCCACGTCGCGGCCGATGACCGGCCAGGTGCGATCCCAGCTCAGCTGCTGTTTCGGCGTCAGCGCGCCGCGGCGGGAGCGGAAACTGGTGACCCGCGGGTAGAGCCGGGAGGCGGCACCGTGGCGTGGCTCGCGGGCCGGGGCTGTGGACGGCAGGCCCGGAACCGACTCGGCAGTTTGGTTGGCGGCGTCGTTCACGCCCCCATTGTCCAGCATCCCGCGAGCACGTCGGCAGCCGACCGCGCTCGCGGCGCTCAGCGCGGCACGCCGCCGTACTGCCGCAACCATTCGATCGCGGCCGGGCGGGTCCGGGTCAGCCCCTTGTAATCGGCCATGTCGGGCGGGAGTTCGGCGAGCACGGCCGCCAGCCGGGCTGCCCAGGCGGGCACCGCGGCCAGCTCGCGCAGTGGCAGCAGATAGGTGCGGATGAGAAACATCACCGCGCCGGAGTAGGGCAGCCGGATCAGGTGCTGCACCTCGGTCCGGAGGCAGAGCCGGTCACCGACCTCGGTGAGCGGGCCCTCGGCGACGGTCCTGCGGTCGCGGCCCCACTCCGGGTAGGTCTCGGTGGCGGTGTCCAGCCTGCCGTCGACGGTGAGCGTCCAGTTGGTGCGGCGGAAGCCGGGACCTGCCTGCAGCCGGAGCAGGAAGTCGTGCGCCCGCGGGATGATCCGCTCGGTGTGCACCCGCGGTACCGGGCCGTGGATCTGCAGGAAGCTCATGCCGACGTCGAAGCGCATCGACCAGTCCGCCGCGAAGGTGACCAGCCCGGCGTCCGCCCACAGCTGCCCGGCGCGCTGGTCGAGCAGGACCACGTCCTCCTGGAGCTGGGTGCCGAGGAAGCGCAGCGGCTCGGTGTCGCAGTCGCCGACGGTGAGCTCGTGCTCGGTGCCGAGCAGGTCGTTGCGCCAGTGCACCCGGTCGCCGTCCCGGCACAGCGCCATCGACTCCGGATGCGCGGCGGCCAGCTCGGCGAGGCAGAGCAGCAGCGCCTCCCAGGCGGCGGGGCGCATGTGCGGCAGGCACTGGTACCGGGTGGGGTCGGCGCGGAGGATCCGGGCGCGCTCGCCGAGCTCGGTGCGCAGGTGGCGGTCGATGTCGACCCGGTGTGCGCCCCAGGAGCCCGCCTCGGTGCTGCGTGGCGCTCCGGCAGGCTCGATGTTGGCGCTGTAGCGGTAGACGTCGCGGGGGAGCGGGAAGGGGTAGCGGGCGACGTCGGCGGTCGGGGTGATCACAGCTCCAGCTCCAATCGGCCGGTGGCGCGGGAGACGCAGGGCAGGACGGCGGTGTCGCGCTCGTCCGCGGTGAGGAGGGAGTCGCGGTGCTCGGCGCGGCCGGCGCGCACGGGAAGCCTGCACTCGCCGCAGACGCCCTGCCTGCACAGGTTCGGCACCGCGGCGCCCGCGGCGAGCAGGGCGTCCAGCATCGTCTGCTCGGCGCCGACCGGGAGCTCGCGGCCGCTGCGCGCCAGCCGCACCGTGAACGGGGTGCCCGGCGCGACCGGTGGCGCGGTGAATGCCTCGGTGTGCACCCGCTGCTCCGGCCAGCCCGCCGCCGCGGCCGCCGCGGTGACGGCCTCGTTCAGCGTGGCCGGGCCGCAGACGTAGAGGTGGGTGCCGAGCGGCTGACGGCGCAGCGCGGGGCCGAGCGCGGCCCACAGCGCGGTCGCCGAGTGCGCGACCCGGAGCCGGTCGCCGCAGAGCGCGCGCAACTCGTCCAGGTGCGCGCCGTGGCCGGGGCGGTGCGCGTAGTGCAGCTGGAAGGAGCGGCCCCAGGTCAGTGCGGCGCGCACGTGCGCGAGCAGCGGCGTCACCCCGATCCCGCCCGCGACCAGCAGGTGGTGCCCGGCCGTCGCGACCGGCGCGAAGGCGCTGCGCGGCGGGTCGGCCCGGACCCGGTCGCCCGGGCGCAGCCCGTGCACCCAGCGGCTGCCGCCGCGCCCCGCCGGGTCGAGCCGCACCGAGATCGCGTAGTGCCGGGGGTCGAGCCCGTCACCGGTGAGCGAATAGGAATTCCGCAGGCCGGGGCCGCAGTGCAGGCCGATGTGGCTGCCCGGCGCGAAGGAGGGAAGCACCCCGCCGTCCGGGCGGGCCAGCACGATCTCGCGGACGTCGGGGCAGAGCGCGGCCGCGCGGGTAACCGTCAGTTCGTCGTCGGCGGCGATCGGCGGCGCGCCGGATCTCCCGGTCACACGGGCGTCGCTCATCAGCGCTCCTCGGCATCGGCGCAGTAACCGAGGAAGGCCCCGAGGCGCTGCGAATAGTGGTGGTAGACGACGAGTTCGAGGCCGCAGCCCGCACAGGAAACGGCACCGCCGATCGCCACCGAGCCGGTGCTGCCGGTGTGGCAGTGCGGGCAGTAGACCGTGCGCGGCTGGGCGGCATGGAGGTCGGGCGCGCCCGTGAGCACCTCGGTGATCTCCGCCGGGATCGCCCCGGCCGCGAGCAGATCGGCGCGGGCGCGGGCGAGCTGGGCGGCGTTCCCGATCAGCACGAAGCGGTCGCCGGTGACGGCTGCCGCGAACACCACCTCCGGCACCGACCCGTCCGGGCCGAGCGCGAAGTCACCCGCCTGCCCGGCGGCGAGCACGATCCGCCGCGCCCCGCCCGGATCCGGCGCCGGCTCGGGCGACCAGTGCGGCACGCTGGTGGTCGCCGGATTCACCGTCACGGCGCGAAGGAGCGCAGCCCGACGTAGAAGGCGAGTGCGCGGTCGGGGGTGGAGAAGAGGATGCGCGAGCCCTTGGGGAAGAAGATGGCGTCGGACTCCCTGGCGATCAGCACCTGCCCGGTGTCCGGGTTCTCCAGCCGGAACTCGCCCGCGAGCACCACTTTCATCTCGTCGTACTCATACAGGTAGTCGAGCGGGGCGTCGGTGTGGCGCAGCTCGAAGTAGCCGGAGGCCATGGGCGAGCCGCCGGGGTTGGCGTACACGTCGTCGATGTAGCCCTCGGTCCCCGGGTACTCCGCGACCGGCATGCGGGTGAGTTTCTCGTGGAAACCGGAGGTCACCAGGAACGGGGTCATCGGGGGCTCCTGCCTGTGGAAGAACTGATGCCTACGATGAAACGCTTGCTAATGGTAGGAAACAAGCGATGGGCCGTTACGCCTGGGTAAAAGAAGATTTCCGCTGTCGGACAACGGAATTCGGAACACTCCCGTAATTCGGCGGCTACCTGCGCGTCATCCGGGCCGCGCACACGCGGCACTAGACTGCGCGGCATGAGCAAACCCACCGTCGTCGTCACCGGCGCGGCCGCCGGCATCGGCCGGGCCACCGCGGCGCTCTTCGCGGCCCGCGGCTACCTGGTCGGTGCCTACGACGTGGACGAGGTCGGGCTCTCCCGGCTCGCCGCCGAGCTGCCCGGCGGCAGCGTGCACACCGCGGTGCTCGACGTCACCGACCGGGAGCAGTGGGAGCTGCGGCTGCGCGAGTTCCACGAGCGCGCGGGGCGGCTCGACGTCCTGGTCAACAACGCCGGGCTGCTGCGCTCCGGCCCGTTCGAGGAGATCGACCTCGCGGCGCACCGCGCGCTGCTCGACGTCAACCTCGGCGGGGTCGTCACCGGCACGCACGCCGCCTTCCCGTACCTGCGCGACACCGCGGGCGCGCAGGTGGTGAACCTCTGCTCGGCCTCGGCGATCTACGGCCAGCCCGAGCTGGCCACGTACGGGGCGAGCAAGTCCGCGGTCAAGAGCCTCACCGAGGCGCTCGACCTGGAGTGGCGCAGGCACGACATCCGGGTGCTCGCGATCTGGCCGCTCTTCGTCGCGACCGGCATGGTCGACGGCCTCGATATCGGCAGCACCCGCTCGCTCGGTATCCGATTGACCTCCGACGACGTCGCCGACGGCATCTGGGCGGCCACCAGGCGGGGCACCCGGCTGCGGCCGGAGAAGGTGCACTACGAGATCGGGGTGCAGGCCAAGGTGCTGGCGACCACGGCCAAGTACGCGCCGTCCTGGGCGGTCCGCAGGGCCAACCGGTTCTTCAGCGGCCACTGACTCCACCACCCGGCTCTGACAGAATGCCGGGCAACGGGGCGCGGGGCCGCCCCGGCGAGGGGGCGAAGCACAGATGACGACGGCCGTCGATCTCACCGGCCCGGTGCCAGGAGGGGCCGATCCGCTGGACGAGCTGGTGCGCACCCTCGCCATCGGCGCCGCCGCCGACCAGCTGATCGGGGAGCGGCTCGGCGCGGCGGCGCGACGAGCGCGCAGGCCGCCGGTCATCCAGATCACCGGCCGCTCCGGGGCGGGGCGCAGCACGGTCGCGGCGGCGCTGGCGCTCATCTCCGCGGTGGAGACCGGGCCGGTGGACGAGCCGGGCAGCCCCGACCCGGTGCTCGACGGCGACATCGTGGTGTACGTGATCGCGGGCGCGCCGCTGCCCGCCGACCGGCGCGCACTGGACGCGGTGCCCGAGCAGCGCGCCGTCGTCGTGCTGAACAAGGCCGACGCGATCGGCACCCGCTGGTCCGACGCGGTGGCGGCGGCCGAGCGCTGCGCCGCCGAGCTGGGGATCGCCACCGTCCCGGTCGTCGCGAGCCTGGCGGTGCGCACGAGGGCGGGCACCGTCTCCGCCGACGACCTCGCCGCGCTGCGCGCCCTCGCCGAGCGCGACGACCCGACGCTCACCCTCGCGCCCGACCTCTTCCTCGCGCCCGGTCCCGACCTCGCGGTGCGCGAGCGGCTGCTCCGGGACTGGGACCTGTACGGGGTGAACTGCGCACTCGCCGCGCTGCGGCACGATTCCCGGATCGGGACGAGGGCGCTGCTGCAGCTGCTGCACGCGGCGTCCGGGGTCGACCCGCTGCACGGGTTGCTGCACAGGCGCTACGAGCAGATCGGGGCGCTGCGCGGCGGCGAGCTGCTCGACGAGATCGCCCGGCTCGCGGCGCGCGCGGTGCCGGTGGGCGGCAGCGTCGCCCGCGACCTGCTCGAGCACCACCTCGACGGGGACGAGGCGCGCTGGCTCGGGCTGCGCGCCGGACTGGCCTGCCCCCAGGTCGCGCACCTCGCCGCGGGCTACCCCTCGCCCGCCCCCGCCGACGCGGACGACGCCCTCGCCCGCGCCCACCGCTGGCGCGCCGTCGCGGGCGGCGACCTGCCCGCGCCCGCCCGCCGCGCCGCGCTCCGCGTGCACGCGGGCTACGTGCGCCTGTGGGAACGGCTCAGCGGTGCCGGACTCTGAATCCCAAGCAGCGCCCGCGGCCGCCCCGCCCGGAGCCGGGGCGCGCCGGGAGCCCGGCGTGGCTCCGGCGGGCAGTGCGAGCCCGGAATCCGGCGTCGACCCGTCGCCCGCTACGCCTGTGGCCTCCGCCGTCGCTGTCGCCCGCGACGCGCGTCCGGAGTCGGCTCCCGAGCCGGAGCAGCGCACCGAACTTCCCCCCGAACTCGAGGCGCTGATCGCGCGGTGGAACCCGCAGGGCATGGCGCTGCTGCGCGCGGTGCGCGGGACCGGGAACGGCTCCAGGGTCACCCTGATCGGCCCGGACGACGCCAACACCACCGTGCTGCGCACGGAGCTGGCCCGCTTCGAGCCGCGCATCGCGTTCGCCGACCCGGTGCCAGGCATCGCCGCGTCGGTGGAGACCACCTCCCCGCGCGGCACCGCTCCGGGCCCGGTCGCCCTGGTCCTGCTCGACGCGGGCACCGTGCTCGGCAACGACACCCTCGACCTGCTGCGCAGGCTGCGCGCCGACGGCACGCAGGTCCTGCTCGCCCTGAACGGGACGCACGCGCACCGCGACTGGCGCGCGGTCCGTGACCGCGACGACGCGCTGCTCCGCGCCGCCGGGCTCGAACTGCCGATCCTCCCGGTCTCGGCCCGCCTCGCCGCTGCCGCCCGCGGCGGCGACCCCGCGCTGCTCGACCGCTCCGGCCTCGGCGCCCTGCACGCCGCGCTCTGCGCCGCCGCCGCAGGCGCGCGCGGCCCGGAGCGGATCGCCGCGGTGACCACCCGGGTCCTCACCGAGACCAGGCAGCGCATCACCGACCAGGTGACCGTGCTGACGACCGGCTCGGACCAGCTCGCGCTGCGCGCCGAGCGGACCGCGCTGATCGCGGCGCGCGACGGCGGCCGCACCACGGCCATCGCCACCCTGCGCGGCCAGCTGCACCTGGCCCGGGTGGACCTGCTCACCGAGGTCGGCGCCCGGGTCCGCGCCCTGCACACCGCCGCCCGCGCCGAGCTGGACAAGCTGGCCCGCTCCGACCTGGGCACCTACCCGGACCACCTGCAGTGGTCGGTCAACGAGCTCACCACCGCGCTCGACGCCGCCATCGAGCAGCGCACCGCCGAGCTCGCGACCAAGGTCGACGGCGAGGGCGCGACCGTCCCGCTGCGCCGCCGCGAACCGGCGCCACGGGTCGGCCCCGACCCGGAGCCGAGGCACCGCGGCGTCGAGGACAACCTGATGATCGCGCTCGGCGCCTCCGCGGGCGTCGGCATCGGCAGGCTCGTGGTGGCGCCGTTCTCGCTGCTCCCCGCGCTGGACGCGGCCAGCGTCCCGGTCACCCTGCTGCTCGGCGCCGGCGCCGCCGCCTGGGTGGTGCGGGCGCGCGGCCAGGTGGCCGAGCGCAACCACGTCCGGCAGTGGGCGGCCGACGCGCTGGTCAATGTGAAGGCCCAGCTGGAGCAGCGGGTGGCGACCGCGCTGGTGACCGCGGAAACTTCGCTCTCCGATCATGTGGTACAAGCCACATCCGCCAGGGTGGTGGACACCGACCGACGGGTGGCCGAACTGGAGGCCCGCATTCGCAGGTCCGCCGCCGAACGCCCAGGTCAGCTCAGTGCCTGCGAGCGTGACATCGAAAGCCTGAACCGATGGATTCCGGTTGTGAAATAGGTTTCTCCTGGGTACTCCATAGCCATCCCGATGCCGTACCGATCGTCACATCGCGTTAACCTCTAAGCAGGAACCTGGGCGTCCGCTTCGTCCGTACACGCCGCCCGGTTGGGCGATCCGCCGATCGGTCGTAGCGGGTGCTTTACCGCCAATGGTGGCGCTCGGTGTGTTCGCGCTGGTCACGGGCCTAGGGCCAGGCGGCGGAGCACCGGGTCGGCTGCCCGTCTCAGGAGAGTTTTCATGACCTCAGCGACCATTCCTGGTCTTCGTGGATCCGACGGCAAGGCGCCGACCGAACACACCGAACTGCTCGCCTGGGTGCAGGAAGTCGCAGAACTCACGCAGCCGGAGCGTGTGGTCTGGGCGGACGGTTCCGACGACGAGTGGGATCGACTCACCACCCAGCTCGTCGAGGCGGGCACGTTCAAGCAGCTCGACCCGAAGAAGAAGCCGAACTCCTTCCTGGCGCTCTCCGATCCGTCGGACGTCGCGCGGGTGGAGTCGCGCACCTACATCTGTTCGAAGACCGCGGCCGACGCGGGCCCGACCAACAACTGGGTCGACCCGGTCGAGATGCGCGCCACCATGACCGAGCTGTACCGCGGCAGCATGCGCGGCCGCACCCTCTACGTGGTGCCGTTCTGCATGGGCCCGCTCGGCGCCGAGGATCCGAAGCTCGGCGTGGAGCTGACCGACTCCGAGTACGTCGTCGTCTCGATGCGGGTGATGACCCGGATGGGCCGCGCGGCGCTGGAGAAGCTCGGCACCGACCGGCCGTTCGTGAAGGCGCTGCACTCCGTCGGCGCCCCGCTCGCCGACGGCGAGGCCGACGTGCCGTGGCCGTGCAACGACACCAAGTACATCACGCACTTCCCGGAGGACCGGGAGATCTGGAGCTACGGCTCCGGCTACGGCGGCAACGCGCTGCTCGGCAAGAAGTGCTACTCGCTGCGCATCGCCTCGGCCATGGCGCACGACGAGGGCTGGCTCGCCGAGCACATGCTGATCCTCAAGCTGATCTCGCCGGAGAACAAGGCCTACTACATCGCCGCCGCCTTCCCGAGCGCCTGCGGCAAGACCAACCTCGCCATGATCCAGCCCACCGTCCCCGGCTGGCGCGCCGAGACCCTCGGTGACGACATCGCCTGGATGCGGTTCGGCAAGGACGGGCAGCTGTACGCGGTCAACCCGGAGTTCGGCTTCTTCGGCGTCGCGCCGGGCACCAACAAGAAGTCCAACCCGAACGCCATGGCCACGGTCGAGGCGGGCAACACCGTCTACACCAACGTCGCGCTCACCGACGCAGGCGACGTCTGGTGGGAGGGGCTGGAGGGCGAGCCCGACCACCTGATCGACTGGAAGGGCAACGACTGGTACCTCCGCGAGACGGAGACGCTGGCCGCGCACCCCAACTCCCGCTACTGCACCCCCATGTCGCAGTGCCCGATCCTGGCCCCCGAGTGGGACGACCCGCAGGGCGTCCCGATCTCGGCGATCCTCTTCGGCGGCCGCCGCAAGACCACGGTCCCGCTGGTCACCGAGTCCTTCGATTGGCAGCACGGCGTGTTCATGGGCGCGACGCTCTCCTCCGAGCAGACCGCCGCCGCCGAGGGCAAGGTCGGCACCGTGCGCCGCGACCCGATGGCCATGCTCCCCTTCCTCGGCTACCACGTGGGCGACTACCTGAACCACTGGATCAACATCGGCAAGAACGCCGACGCCGAGAAGCTGCCGAAGATCTTCTACGTGAACTGGTTCCGCCGGGGCGCGGACGGCCGCTTCCTGTGGCCCGGATTCGGCGAGAACTCCCGCGTGCTGGAGTGGATCGTCGGCCGCATCGACGGCACCGCCGCCGCCGAGCAGACCGCGATCGGCCACGTGCCGACCGCCGGTCAGCTCGACCTGGACGGCCTCGATGTCGAGGCGGCCGATGTCGACGAGGCGCTCGCGGTGAACGCCGAGGAGTGGCGCAGGGAGCTCCCGCTCATCGAGGAGTGGTTCGAGTTCGTCGGCGACAAGCTGCCGTCCGGCGTGCGCGACGAGTTCGAGGCCCTCAAGCAGCGGCTGGGGTAGTACGTCCCCCGAAAGCGCGGCGCCCGGAGCACTCCGGGCGCCGCGCTTTCGCTACTCCGCGAACGGCGCGAACCGGACCGTGGTGGCGAAGCCGGCGGCCAACAGCAGTGCGGTACGGCCCTCCGGTACGGCCTTCGCCTCGGCGCGGAAGGCCGCGATCGCCACCTTCTTCCAGTTGTGGCGCGGGTGCTCGGTGAGCACCTCGCCGACCCAATCGCGATCCAGTTCGGCGATCCGCGCGCCGATCACGTCCACCGCGGCGCCCGCGGAGACGAATCCGCCGGGATCGCCGGTGTCCGCCGCCACGCCCGGCGTGATGTGCGCCGCCACCGCCGCGCCGACCGCGTCGGCCCGCTCCGGCGCCAGCCCGGCGCCCAGCGCGAAGGCCGCGGCCCGCTCCCCGCCGGCCACCGCGAAGCAGCGCCCCACCGTCGGCGTGCCGAGGTTCAGGTCGTGCAGCAGGCAGGCGATGTAGGCCACCTCGTCGTCGTAGGTGGCGTTGTCGAGCCCGGCCAGCGCCTTCCCGAACAGGTAGGTGCGGAAGGAGTGCGCCAGCACCGGTGTGCTGAGCTCGGCACGCGCCAGCTCCTCCGCCTCCCGCGCCGCCCCGGAGTCCGGCACCCGCGCCAGGTCCGTCCGCCCCCGCCCGCCGCGCCCCGCCGCCCAGGCCAGCCGCCCGGCGAGCAGCCCGGGCAGCGTCCGCGCGATCTCGGCCCGCAGCCGTCTGCGCTGCGCCGCGGTGAGTGCTCCGCTGTTCGCCCTGATGACCTCGTGGTCCACGCTCATCCGACCCTCCTCCCGTTGTCGCATCAAGTACAGCGGCGATGCGCGGCCGGGACGAGCGGCGCAGATGCCACTGATGCGTGGATTTCTGCCAAACTGGGGGAATGAGGCAGGTGGTCGCGCTCGCGCTGGACGGCGTGATGACCTTCGACCTCGGCTGCGCGGTGCAGGCGTTCCGGCACGGCCCTGATGCCACCGGGCAGTCCGCCGGCTTCGAGATGCGCACCTGCGGGCTGCGGCCGGGCCCGGTGTGGACGCCGAACGGCTTCGATCTCGGTGTCGAGCACGGGCTGGCGGCGCTGGAGACGGCCGAGATCGTGGTCGTCCCCGGCATCGCGCTCCCCACCCTTGCCCCGCCGCCCGAGGTGCTCGACGCGCTGCGGGCGGCGGCCGCGCGCGGGGCCACCATGGTGAGCATCTGCGTGGGCGCCTTCGTGCTCGCGCACGCCGGGCTGCTCGACGGCAGGCCCGCGACCACGCACTGGGGCTACTGCGCGGAGTTCGCGCGGATGTTCCCCGCGGTCCGGCTGCGACCCGAGGCGCTCTACGTCGACGACGGTACCGTGCTGAGCTCGGCCGGGCTCTCCGCCGGGCTCGACCTCTGCCTGCACCTGGTGCGCCGCGAACTCGGCGCGCAGGCCGCCGCCGACCTCGCGCGCTGGAACGTCACCCCGCCGCACCGCGAGGGCGGGCAGGCGCAGTACATCCCGGCCGCGCCGCCGCCGCGCACCGAGGCGGGCGCGCTGGCCGCCACGCTGAGCTGGGCCGCCGCGAATCCCGCTGCGGTGCCCGATGTTCCGGCGCTCGCGGCGCACGCGCTGATGAGCGAGCGCACCTTCGTCCGGCGCTTCGCCGCCCTGGTCGGCGGCACGCCGCGGCGCTGGCTGGACGCCCAGCGGACGCTGCGCGCGCGGCAGCTGCTGGAGACCACCGACCTGCCGGTGGAAGTCGTTGCGGCGCAGGCGGGTTTCGGCAGCGTCACCGCGCTGCGCGGCCACCTGCGCGCCGCCACCGGGAGCACACCCGCCGCGTACCGCCGCGCACTGCGGCGCTGACGAATTCCCGGCGTCCGGGTTTACCGGACACGAACGAGGGGAATTCCCGGGTTGCCATGAGGTCGGGCTTCGGTGGCATATGCTTCTCGCGTTCGACCTGGAGAAATGAATTATGGGCGCGCGGAAGGTGTCGGGACATGACCGATCTGGATACCGGTGCACCGCGTGACGTACTGCCGAGCACTCCGCTGCGGCGCGCCGCCTCCCGGCTCGATTCCGTTCTGCCCCCTGGGTTCCGGGTGGAGATCGTCGACTCCGACCCGGAACCCGCGCCCGTGTTGCGCGTGGTGACCCTCGAGGATTGAGTTCGGCTACTCCGTGTAGCCGAGCGGCATGAGAACGGATTTCTGTTCGCAGAAAGAATCCAGACCTTCCGGTCCATTTTCCCGGCCGATTCCGGAATTCTTGTAGCCGCCGAAGGGCGCGCCCGGATCGAAGGCGTACCAATTGATGGCGTAGGTGCCGGTGCGCACCCGGCCCGCGATCTCGGCGCCGTGCTCGATATCGGTGGTCCACACCGAGCCGGCCAGCCCGTAGGCGGAGTCGTTGGCGATGGCGACCGCCTCGTCCTCGGTCTCGTACGGGATCACCGCGAGGACCGGGCCGAAGATCTCCTCCTGTGCGATGGTCGAGGAGTTGTCGACATCGGCGAAGATGGTCGGCTCGACGTACCAGCCGCGGTCCAGCCCCTCGGGCCGCCCGCCGCCGAGGACCAGCCGCGCGCCCTCCTTCTGTCCGATGGCGATGTAGTTCTCCACCCGGTCGCGCTGGCGCTCGGAGATGAGCGGGCCGAGCACGGTCGACGGATCGGTGGGGTCGCCGGTCTTCATGGCGCGCACGTTCTCCACCACCGCCTGCACCACCTCGTCGTACCGGCTGCGCGGGGCGAGGATGCGGGTCTGTGCCACGCAGCCCTGGCCGCTGTTCATCAGCCCGGCGAAGGTCAGCATGGGCACGCTCGCGGCCAGATCGACATCGGGGAGGACGATAGCGGCGGACTTGCCGCCGAGCTCCAGCGAGACCGTCTTGAGCTGCTCGGTGGCGAGCGCGCCGAGTTTGCGGCCGACCGCGGTGCTCCCGGTGAAGGTCAGCTTGTCCACGCCGGGGTGGGTCACCAGGTACTCGGCCGCCTCCGGCTCGGCGGGCAGCACCGAGAGCACGCCGTCGGGCAGCCCGGCCTCGGTGAAGATGTCGGCGACGATGTTCGCGCTCAGCGGCGTGAGCGGGGACGGCTTGAGGATGACGGTGCAGCCGGCCAGCAGCGCCGGGGCCAGCTTGTTCGCGGCCAGGAAGAGCGGAACGTTCCAGGCGGTGATCGCGGCGACCACCCCGCGCGGCTCGCGCGAGACCCGCGAGGTGCCGAAGGCGCCGGTGCGCGTCTCCCGCCAGGGGAAGGTCTCGGCCAGCCCGGCGTAGGCGTCCAGCGCGGCGACCGCCGGGATCTGGTTCAGCGTCCCGCCGACCAGCGCGGTGGCGCCCATCTCGGCGGTGAGCGCGGCGAGCAGATCGCCGGAGCGTTGCTCGATCAGCCGGGCCGCCCTGGTGAGCACCGCGGCCCGCTCGGCGGGCCGGGTGTGCGGCCATGGCCCCGAGTCGAAGGCGGCGCGCGCCGCGGCGACCGCTCTGTCCACATCCTCGGTGCTGACCCGGGGGACGCTGCCCACCGGCTCGACCGTGGCCGGTGAGATGACCTGGAGCCGCTCGGAACCGGCCGGAGCGGTCCACTGGCCGCCGATGAACAGGCTGTCGTAGTGCATGGGAACACGTTACATTTTCGGGTCCGGATTGTCTGTAACGTGTTCTAGTTTACCCGTCGCACGCCTTCGTTGCCGGCGTGAATTCCGACCTCCCGGTTCGCTTTTCGTCAAACGCACTATTGCGTTTTGTTGCTGATAGATGGATGCTGGTAACTGAAAGTCCGCTCGATCGAGACACAACCGAGACCGATTGGGGAGATCGCGACATGGCGGTGCACGTGATCGGACGGTCGCTGATGACCAGCGACCGGACCGACCATCAGGCCAAGTCCGTCGGCACGGGAGGGTGGGTGGTCTCGTTTCTGCCCGGTCGCACCCTCACGCTGGAACAGGCGACCGCGGCGATGCAGGCGGCCGAGGCGGTGATGACGGTCGGCGCTCTGGCCGGTCAGGTCGGTCTCACCGCCATGGAGACGGTCGGGCTGGCGCTGCAGGAGCCGCCGTGGCCCGCCCCGGCCGCCGAGCCGGCCTTCCGCCCGGCCCTGCTGCGCGGGCTGGTCTCCGCCGTGGCTCAGCGGGCCTGACAGCCAACTCTCAGCGACCGGCCGGTCGGTCCGGTGCGATGGCCACAACGACCAGATTGCTGACGAGTAGCTCGCGGAATAGCGGGAGGCGAACCAGCCACCACGCCCAGCGCGGGTGGTAGCGCGGGAAAATCGCCTCTACCTGCGCGGGAGTCCTGGCAGCCCAGCGAAGTCCGGCGGCAGCGCCGACCGCGAAGAGGGAACGTCCGAACCGGTTCTTCGGCTCTCGGCCGTGCTTGCGCTTGTACTTGCGCGCCGCGTACTCGCCGCCCAGGTAGTGCCACGGCCCGGTCTCGTGGCCGCCGAACGGGCCGTGCCACACGGTGTAGGAGAGCACGACGAGCCCGCCGGGGCGGGTCACCCGGACCATCTCGTCCGCCATCAGCCAGGGGTCGGGGACGTGCTCGGCCACGTTCGACGACAGGCAGACGTCGACCGCGCCGTCCCGGAAGGGCAGCGCCATGCCGGATCCGCGCACCGCGCCCGGCACCGAGAGCCCCGCGGCGTGCATCTCCGATGAGTCCGGTTCGACCGGGAGGTAGCGCGCGCCCGCCCGGTCGAACTCGTGGGCGAAGTAGCCGGGGCCGCCGCCGACGTCGAGCACGGTGGCCCCGGTGAGGTCGCGGCCGGTGGCGTCCAGGTAGAAATCGGCGATCAGCTCCGCGGTGTCCGTGGCCAGGCCGCCGTAGAAGACGGCGGGGTCGGACTGCTCGAAGCGGAAGCTGCCGAGCAGCCGCAGGGAGCGGCGCAGCGTCGCGCGCCTGGCGAAACGGGGGGCGCGGGCGGTGGTCACGGCTCGGAGCACGGCGCCGAGTCTCGCACAGCGGCGCGGGGCGGCCGCCCGGGAGATGTCCGGTCCGGGCCGGAGCCGGGGATATAGGGTGTAGCGAAATTCCCCGCCGACGACGACGAGAGAAGCTCCATCGTGCGCGAAGTGCTCCTGCTCTGCTGGCGCGACACCGGGCACCCGCAGGGCGGCGGCAGCGAGCGGTACCTCGAGCGGGTCGGGGCGCGGCTGGCGGCGCAGGGCGTCAAGGTCACGCTGCGCACCGCCGGGTATCCGGGCGCGGCGCGCCGGGAGCGGATCGACGGGATCGAGATCAGCCGCGGCGGCGGCCCCTACACCGTCTATCCGCGGGCGCTGGCCGCCATCCTGCTCGGCCGGATCGGGCTCGGCCCGCTGCGCGGGCTGCGGCCGGACGCGGTGATCGACACCCAGAACGGCATCCCCTTCTTCGCCGCCATCGCCGCAGGCGCGCCCGCCGTCGTGCTCGTGCACCACGGGCACCGCGAGCAGTGGCCGGTGGCGGGCACGCTGGTCGGCCGGATCGGCTGGTGGATCGAGTCCTGGCTCTCGCCGCGCGTGCACCGGCGCAACCAGTACCTGACCGTCTCGCTGCCGTCCGCCGAGGAGCTCGCCACGCTCGGCGTGCAGCGCGAGCGGATCGCCGTCGTGCGCAACGGCGCGGAGCCGGTCCCCGCCGGGGTGCGGCCCGGCGACCGGGAGACCCGCGCCGACGCGCCCCGGTTGGTCGTGCTCTCCAGGCTGGTGCCGCACAAGCAGATCGAGGACGCGCTGGCGGCCACCGCCGTCCTGCGCGGCCGCTTCCCCGGGCTGCGGCTCGACGTCGTCGGCGGCGGCTGGTGGGCGGAGAACCTGCAGGCGTACGCGCGCGAGCTCGCCATCGCCGACGCGGTGACCTTCCACGGCCACGTGGACGAGGAGCGCAAGCACGAGCTGCTCGGCCGCGCCTGGGTGCAGCTGCTCCCCTCGCGCAAGGAGGGCTGGGGGCTCGCCGTCATCGAGGCGGCGCAGCACGGGGTGCCGACCATCGGGTACCGCAGTTCGCGCGGGCTCACCGACTCCATCGTCGACGGGGTGACCGGGGTGCTCGTCGACGACGCCGAGCAGCTCGCCGATGCCGCCGCCGAGCTGCTCGGTGACGGGCCGGGGCGGGCCGTCATGGGGGAGAAGGCCAGGGCTCGGGCGCGGGAGTTCTCCTGGGAGCAGACCGGGGACGGGGTGCACACGGTGCTCGCCGCCGCGGCGCGGGGCGGGTACGTCAGCGGGTTGATCGCGGCGCCGGAGAGTTCCGAGCTCGGCTGAGGAATGCCGCCGCCGCGGCGCCGCCGATCAGGAGTGCGGCCCAGAGCAGGTGGGCGGCGCCCGCGATGCGGCGGGCGTTCGGGGAGGGGCGGTCGGTGACGACGGGGTCGGGGACCCGGTAGAGGGTGAGGTCGGCGTCGGTGTAGACCGGGGCGCCGAGCTGCTCGAGGGTGCGGATGGAGTCGCCGAGCGGGCCGGGGGTGCGGTGCTCGACCAGGATCCAGCCGACGCCGGAACCGGCGATCTCCGCGGCGGGCGCGCCGGCCAGCAGCGCCCGCTCGACCCGCGCCGCGCGCCTGCCCTCGCCGGTGACGGTGCCGCCGCGCACCGGGAGCTCCCCGGTCTGCAGGACGTCGGCGGGGAGCAGCCGCGGGGCGGGGTCGAGCACCGGCGCCTCCCCTGACCACGGGAAGCGGCGGAACATGCCGCCGGGCAGCACCGCGATATCGCCGGGGTGGTCGGCCCCGTCGACGGCGGCGGCCGCCCGTGCCCAGCCTGCCGGGTAGTGCACCGGGCGCAGCGCCCCGCCCGCGCCGAACGCCAGGTCGGCGAGCGGCAGTGTGAGCAGGGCGATCAGCACCGCCGCGACGGCGGCTGGCGCCCGCCGGGCGACCGCCATCGCGCCTGCCGCGGCCGCGAGGGTGTAGGCGGGGACGGCGAGCGCGACGTATTTCTGGGTGTCGCGGAGGAGTCCGGTGCCGGGGATCGCCGCCACCAGCTGCTCGCCGACGGCGAGGCCGAGCGCGGTGGCGCCGAGCGCGGGCAGCACGACCGCGGCCACCGCGACCCCGGCGAGGGTCCGGCGCAGCACGGTCTCGTCCCGCGGTCCGGCGGCGAGCAGGCGGCGCAGCCCGAACAGGACCAGCAGGAGCAGCAGCGCGGTGCCGATCAGGGCGAGCGGGCCGGTGCGGGTCGCCGGGACGGCGTCGGCATTCCAGATGCCGCCGAGCCCGGCCAGTGCGCCGAGCGTGCCGAGCCACGGCTCCGCGCGGGCGGCGAAGGCGGCGATTCCGGCGGGGTCCGAGTGCTCGCCCGCGGAGCCGGAGAGCGCGGCCGCCACCAGCCACGGCGCGGCGGTCCCGAGCCAGAGCAGGGCCGTGCCGGGGAGGCGGCGCGGGCCGACGGTGAGCAGGGCCAGTACCCCGGCCAGCAGCGCACCGGTGGGGGTCAGGCCCGCCGCCGCCAGGCACACGGCGAGCGCCGCCCAGGCGGCGAGCCGGGCGCGGCCGGTGCTGTGCCGGTCGCGCAGGCGCAGGGCGGCGAGGACCGTCCACGGCAGGGCGGCGTAGCCGGTGAGCAGGCTCCAGTGGCCCTGCAGCAGGCGCTCTGCCACGTACGGGTTCCAGATCGCCACCGTCACCGCGACCAGCTGCGCGGACAGCGGCGCGGTCAGCAGGCGGCACGCGAGCACGGCGGCGCCGAGCCCCGCGCTCCAGAGCGCGAGCAGCAGGACGGCCTTCACCACCAGCCCACCGTCGAGCACGGTGGAGAGCACAGCCAGCGCCGCGTCCTGCGGGACCGCGCGCGGGGCCGCGTCGCCGAGCCCGAGGGCGGCGTCGGTGAGGTACGAGCGCGGGGTGCTCACGGCGTCGCGCAGCAGCAGGTGGCCGGGGGCGAGCAGCGGCGCGAGGATCAGCAGGGTCAGCAGGGCGCTGTAGGCCGGAACCGTCGCGGCGCGGAGCCGGGCGCGGACACCGGCGGCAGCGGGCGGCGCACCCACCCCCGCCGCCGCTCCCGGCGTGCGCGGAGGCCGCTCGGGCGCGTCCGGCTGCCGGACGCCGGTCTCGCCGGGCGTGAGCGGAGACTCGCCGCGGCTCCGCCGCGCTCCCGCTTCCGGCCCTGACTCGCTCACGGCCGATCACCCTACGGTCTGCCGCCGGGCCGGGGCGCCACGGGCCGCGGGGCGGGTGCGACGATGGGGTCCGTGTCCGATGCCCGTCGCCCTCCCCTGGTGGCGGAGCTGACGTCGGTGACGGCGGGCGCCATGATCGCCAATGCGGCGGGGTACCTGCTGCAGCTGCTGGCCGGGCGGTGGCTCGGGGCGGCGGGGTACAGCGAGTTCGCCAGCCTGCTCGCGGTGCAGCTGCTCTGCGCGGTGCCCGCGCTCGCCCTTCAGAATGTGATCGCGCGGGAACTCGTGCGCGGTGCGCCGGTCGCCGCGCTGCGCGCCACCCGCACCCGGTGCGCCGTCATCGTGGCGGCGCTCGCCGCGCTGCTGGTTCCGGTGGTGTCGGTGGCGCTCGATATCGGCGCGCTCGCCTGCGCGGCGGCGCTGGTCGCCGCGCCCGCGCTGGTCCTGGTCTCCGGGGAGCAGGGGATCCTGCAGGGGCAGCGGCGGTTCCGCGCGCTCGCGGTCGTGCTCGGCTGTACCGGCATCGCGCGGGTCGTCCCCGCGCTCACGGTCCTCGCCCTCGGCGCAGGGGCCGCCGCCGCCCTCGCAGCCGCCGCCGTCGGCCTCGCCGCCGCGGCGGCCTACGCCCGCTACGCAGCGGGCAGCGCGGTCGGAGCCCGGGCCGGCGTGCCCGATGCGGCGCGGGCCGGATCCGCGACCTCCGGAGCGGGCGTCGCCCGCGGCCCCGCGGATGCGGCGCGCGCCGCATCCCGGACCTCCGGAGCCGTCGGTCCCGACGGCATCGCGGCCGCCGGTTCCCGGGCGCGCACCGCCGTCCGCGACCACACGGCGGGCGTGGCGGCGGTACTGCGGGCGGCGCAGGTGCAGGCGGCGCTCATGGCACTCTCCTCGGCGGACCTGATCCTGGCGCGCATCGTGCTGGACGAGGTGGACGCGGGCCGGTATGCGCTCGGCACCATCGCGACGAAGATCGCCTTCTGGCTGCCGCAGGCGGTCGGGGTGGTGCTGTACCCGCGGATGGCACAGCCCGCGCAGTCGGCGCGCGCGATCCGGGACGCGCTCGCGGTGCTCTCCGGGATCGGCGTCGCCGCGGTGGCCGTCGCCGCGCTCGCCGCACCGCTCGCCCCGCTCTTCGCCGGCGCCGACTACGCGCCGGTGCAGAACCTGCTCTGGCTCTTCGCGCTGCACGGCGCGATCCTCGCGGTGCTGCAGGGCGCCCTGCTCTCCGCCATCGCGGTCGACCGCACCGCCCCGGCCGCGCTCACCTGGATCGGGCTCGCCGTCGAGGTGACGCTCATGGCCACGCTCGCGCACTCGGTGCCCGCGCTGGTCACCGTGGCCGCCTGCACCGCGACGGTGACGACGGCGCTGGTCGCGGCCGTCGTCCTGCGCACCGCCGCCCGCCGCGCCACCACCTGAGGTGTCGGTGCCGTGGCGCACACTGTGCCGATGGCGTACGACGAGAAGCTCGCCGACCGGGTTCGCGCGCTCCTGGAGCCGGGTCCGTTCACCGAGAAGAAGATGTTCGGCGGCCTCGCCTTCCTGATCCGCGGGCACCTGGCGGTCGCGGTGAGCGGGAAGGGCGGGCTCATGGTCCGGGTCGACCCGGACGAGGGCGAACGGCTACTGCACGGCACCGCGGTGACCCCCATGGTGATGGCGGGCCGGGAACTGGACGGCTGGCTCCGGGTGACCGCCGCGGCGGTCACCGACGACGCGGCGCTGCGCACCTGGGTCGCGCGCGGCGCAGGCTTCGTCGCCACCCTCCCCGCGAAATGAGGAAGGCCCCCGGTGCGCGCACCGGGGGCCTTCCTACCGCGACCTCAGGGCCGCTTGTTGATGTCGATCCGCTCGGTCGGAGCGTCCGGGTTGCCGCGCGGCCTGCCCGCGGTCGGCGGTGCGGTCGACGGGCCGGAGCCACCGAAGGGCGCGGCGCGCTGCACCGCGGGCTGGGCGCCACCGCCGCTGCGCAGGCCGAGCAGCACGCCGATGATCAGCGCGAGCACGCCGAGCACCCCGAAGACGATCGGCAGGATCCGCCCGTACAGCGAGAGCCGGTCGATATTGTCCTTGGCCACCGCTAGCTGCGACTCGACCGTGTTCTCGTCGAACACCACGTGCGACTTGAGCGCCGTCACCTCGGGCTTGTCGCCGGTGCGGCCGTAGAAGATGTTCAGCGCCTCGCCGCCCTTGACCACGGTGCCGGTCTGCGGCTCCACCCACACGTCGCGGGTGTTGCTGTACCAGCGGAACATGGTCACCGGGGTGTCGCCGCCCTCGACGCCCCACTTGGCGGCGGGCAGGGTCAGCCGGTTGGTCGGCGCGGCCACCACCTCGTTCAGGTTGGTCGGCTCGATGACCTGCTGGAAGTGGTAGACCTTGGTGTTGTTGATCTCGGTCTCCTCGATGAAGTTCATGTCGGAGGTCTTGCGCGCGTTGAGATCGAAGTACGGGTAGGTCTTCTTCTCGGTACCGATCGGGAACCGGTACTGCAGGCCGGTGTGCTGCACCGGCTCGGCGATGCTCTCGCCCTGTGCGGTGGTGGTCACGGCGATCGAGCCGTTCGGCTCGGTGCTCACCGGCTCACCGGTGGTCCGGTCGATGGTGACGCGGTCGACGGTCGCGGTGAGCAGGCCGGTGTCGCCCTGCTTGTCGATCCGCCGCAGCGTCTGGCCGGCCTGCACCGTCATCTCGTCGGCGTTCGACGGCTCCTCGACGGTCAGGAAGCGCTGCGAGATCAGCGGAACGTTGCTGTCCACCTTGGCCGATCCCTCGGGCGCGGTGAGCGACCTCGAGTCGAGCACCAGGCTCTCCTCGCCCTCCTGGCTCGCCGCGATCGTGGTGATCTCCAGGTCGAGGGGAGTCTTGGCGACCTTGCCGACCGTATAGGTCGGGATCAGCAGCGCCGCGACGATCAGCAACGCACCGAGACCCACGAGCAGGCAGGCCACCGTCCTTCGGGTTCCGGCACTCAGTGCCATGCAACTCTCCTCGTCGTAGAACAGCGTTCCGGCGAGCAGCGAGGCGGGCCGCGTTGCTCGTGAGCCCAGACACTAACAGCCCGATGTCTTACCATGCGGTGCCGAGCCCGGATTGGACGGATAAAACGTAATCGGGACTAATCAGGCGAGGCTACCGCCGTCCCGAGTGCCCGCGGCCGGGCAGACTGGAGTGCCGTGACCGCCACCGCCCGCACCGAACCGGCCCCGGACGCCGCCGCCCCGGCCCCGGTGCGGCCGCAGTCCTTCGTACCGTCCCTGGACGGAATGCGCGGGCTCGCGTCGCTCGGCGTGCTGGTGACGCACGTGGCATTCCAGACCGCGACGACCGCGATTCCGGTGGTCGGGCCGATTCTCGCGCGCTTCGACATGGCGGTGGCGCTCTTCTTCGGGCTCTCCGGCTTCCTGCTCTGGCGCCCGCACGCCGCGGCCGCGCGCGGGCTCGGCCCCGCGCCGTCGGCCGGGTACTACTTCCGGCACCGCGCGGCGCGGATCCTGCCCGCCTACTGGGTGGTGGTCGCGGTGGTGCTGGTGCTGCTGCCGAACGCGGCGGCCACCGCCGGGCTGCGGGTGTGGGTCTCCAACCTGTTGCTGCTGCAGGTGTTCGTCCCCTTGACACTCACCGACGGGCTGACCCAGATGTGGAGCCTCTCGGTGGAGGTGGCCTTCTATCTGGTGCTGCCGCTACTCGCGCTCGCGGTGGTCCGGCTGCGCGGCGCCGCCGCTCGGTGGCGCGTCCCGGCCGTGCTCACGCTCGGCGCGGCGACGCTGAGCTGGAACTTCCTCCCGGTGCCCACCCCGGACGCGATCAACGCCGACAACTGGCTGCCCGGCTACCTGCCCTGGTTCGCCGTGGGGATGCTGCTGGCCGAGCTGATCTTCGTCGTCCGGCCGGGTTCACGCTGGGATCGGTTCGCCGGGCGCAGGCGCTGGATGTGGACGCTGGCGCTGCTCGCCTTCCTGCTCTCGGCCACCGAGATCGCGGGTCCGGCCGGCCTCGTGCACGCCGCGCCGTGGCAGTACGTGACGAAGATGGCGCTCGGGGCGCTGATCGGCTTCGGCCTGCTCGCGCCGCTCGTCCTGCGCGATCAGCCGCGCCCGCTGCTCTCCTCGCCGGTGGCGCTGACGATGGGGCGCTGGTCCTACGGCATCTTCATCTGGCACCTCGCGGTGCTGTGGGTGATCTTCCCGGTCTTCGGCATCCTGCCGTTCAGCGGCGGTTTCCCGAAGGTGCTGCTGCTCACCGTCGCGTTCACGTTGCCGGTGGCGGCGGCGAGCTACGCGCTGGTCGAGGCGCCGTGCCAGCGCTTCGCCAGGCGCTTCGACCGGCCGAAGCCCTGACGCTCGACGTCGAGCAGGTGGTGCCGCAGCTCGTGCGCGGTGTGCAGGGCGAGCCAGCCGAGTGAGCGCTCCGCGCGCTCGGGGTAGGTGTAGACGAGCCGCCGCTCCCGGTCGGCGGGGCCGAGCCGGTCGTAGGCGTGCGTGAGGAGCGCGGCGGCGTCGGTCAATTGGCGCGCTATATCAATCGGAGCCTGGTCGGCGTAGCCGTCGTGCTCGGCTCGCTCGTCTCGGCCCATGGGTTCCGCGACCGGGGTGTCGGTGCGCCGCGCCGCGAGCAGCCGCTCGCGCTGCACCAGCAGGACGTCGCGGAGGTGGCAGCCGTACTCCAGCGCGGACCAGGTCGCCGGCTCCCGGCGGCGGCGAAGGGCCGCGGGGTCGGCGGTGGTCTGGATCTCGGCGTGCTCGGCGGCGAGGGCGCGGATGGTCGCGGAGATCGTCGGCAGGTGGGCGTCGTCGTACTCGAAACCGCACTCCGCACAGCGTTCCATGCGGTCAGGTTATTGGCGGGATCGGTGCGCGGGGAGTGCGGCGAGGCCGAGCGCGATCACCGCGAGCACGGCGGGGAGCTGGGTCAGGACGGCGCCGCCGACGTAGCCGTCCGGGTGCCGCCAGGGGCCGGTGGAGAGCGCGGCCGCGGCGAGGAGGACGCCGGTGCCCGCGATCACGGGCAGCGCGCGGCCGGGCTCGATGCCGCGGCGGTGCAGGAGCTCGAGGGCGGTCCAGCCCGCGGCGGCGACGGCGAGGGCGACCGGTCCTGCGATCAGCCCGGTGACGGCGAGAACGCCGATGCCTGCGGCGATTCGGGAGCGGTACGGACGGCACGGGGGTTCCCGGTCGGCGGTGGTGCCGCGGCGGGGGATCGCCAGCAGCAGGAGCGGGATCAGCAGGAGCAGGCCGCCGAAGATGCCGAGGCGGTACCAGCGGTCCACCGGGAAGGAGACGGTGACCGGGCCGGTCGCGCCGGGTGGAAGCAGCCAGCCCTGCTGCCAGCCGTCGACCACGATCGGGCGCAGCTCGGTGCCGTCGGGGGTGTGCGCTTCCCAGCCGACGTTGGTGCTCAGGGGGAGGACCAGGAGGCGGGTGCCGTCGCCGGGGGTGGCCGGGGGCGGGGCAGTGCGGTCCAGCCGCAGGCGGTCGACGGTGAAGAGGGCCGTCGGGGCGACATTGACCTCGGTCGCGCCCTTGGCGAGCAGGACGAAATCCGCGGCGGGGCCAGGTGTTTCCGCACCGTCGGGCGCGGTTTCGTCCCCGGCGCTCGCTCCCGCGTCGGAGTCGTCGGCGGCGCCGGACTCATTCGGCGCGGTGCCGGGCTCGACGGCGGGGTTCGTCTCGTCCGGCGCGGTGCCGGGCTCGACGGCGGGGTTCGTCTCGTCCGGCGCGGTGCCGGGGCTCGCGCACACCTCGGCGGGAACCGGTGCGCCCGAGCGCAACTCCGCCGCGGTCGCGGTGACCGATGTCTGCAGCGTGCGACCGCCGACCGCGATTACCGGGCCCAGCTCGCAGGGGACCGTGACGAGCCGGTCGAGCGGGGCGGGGGCCGGGTAGTCGGGGCCGAGCACGGTCACCTCGGCCAGCCCGGGCGGCTGGGCCAGGGTGAAGCCGAGCGCGGTGCGGTCGAGCACCGTGCGCCAGGCGGTGACGCTCAGTTCGATCCGGTCGGTGACCGTGGGGAAAAGCTCGATCCGGCTCGGCTCGGCCCGCTCCTCCTCGTTGCCGGGCAGCGGGCGCACCTGCGGCCCGTTGCCGAGGTTCACCGTGACCGAGGTCGGCGCGGCGGGCAGCCCGCCGAGCGACGGCGTGAGGTCGAGCCCGGTGACCAGCGCGGGCTCCGGCAGCTCGATGGTCAGGGTCGGCGGCCCGTCGGGGCTGTCCCGCACGGTGTTCTCCGGCGCGGTCCAGCTGGTCCGCGGATCGCCGTCGGTGGCGGCGAAGGCGGAGCCGCGCAGGTCGCCGACGTCGCCGCTGCCGCGCGCGACCGGCCGGGCCGGGTCGGTGAGCAGCGCCTCCAGCTCCGGGCTCTGCCTGGTGCGCACGGTGAGCCGGGGCGCCACCTCGGTCGGCTCCGGCACCGCGAGGGTGCGCTGGAAGGCGCCCGGCTCCTCCGGCGCGAGCGCGAGCCCCTTGTGGCAGCGGATCCGGTCCGGCGCGTCGAAACAGGCGCTGCGGCCGGGGAATTCCTGGCCGAGGTCCCAGGCGGCGGGGGTGCCCTGCACCGGCGGCAGCGCGACCGTGTGCCGGATCGGCACCCGCACCGGCGCGTCCCGCACGGAGTAGTCGTCGAGCGCGATCTCGCTGATCCCGAACTGCCCGCCGCGGGTGCCCCCCTCGGTGCGGATCGCGGTCACGCTGACCCACTCGGTGCTGCCCGGCGGCAGCGAAACCGAGACCGGCGCACCGGGTTCGGTGATCCGCGCGGAGACGCTGCCGCGCGCGGTACGCACCTCGATCCACTTCACCGGGTCGCCGAGCGCGGCCGGGCTGGTGGTCACCCGGAGCTGCCCGCTGCTGATCGGCCGGTCCAGTTCCAGTCGCAGCCACTGCCCGAGCGCGTACTCGCCGCCGTTGCTGAGCCAGGCGGTCGACGGGTCGCCGTCGACCGCGGCGGCGGTGGAGCTGCCCGGCGCGGCGCCGCCGATCTGGGTGGCGTCCGCCGCCGAGCTGGCGGCGGTGACGGTGGCGCCGCTCCACGCGCCCTCGACCGGGGCCGCGCCCGGCACCGGGTAGTCCGGCACCAGGTTGTGCGTGCGGCGCGCGTCGTCCGGGGCGCGGACGGCGGAGTTGTGGTTGTCCACCCGGCCGAAGTCGGTCTCCCTGGCCACGGGGGTGTCGGTGACGGTCACCGGCCCGACGGGCAGCCCGGCCGCGGCGGCGTCGGCGGCGAGCAGCGCGGGTATCGGGGCGCCGGGGTCGCGGCGCAGCCGCTCCAGCACCTCGGGGCCGCCCTGCACCACCGGGACGTCGGCGAGCGCGACGCTGTACGCGCCGGGGAACGAATCCGGCGCCCCGACACCCGATTCGACCCGCTCGGGGGTTCCGATACCAGGCGTCTGCACCCGGTAGACCTCGATCGCCGGGTACGCCGGGAGCAGGTCGCCGTCGACCACGAGCCCCTCCGCGATGGCGGTGGTCGCGATCGCCGGGCCGAACTCGGCCACCTTGCGCAGCCCGGGCGAGCCGTCCAGCGCGCGGTGCGCCAGCATCGGCCGGGTCGAGCGGGAGGTCTCCGGGTCCAGGTCGTTGCGCAGCACCAGCACCCCGATGCCCTGCGCCGCCAGCGTCGGCGCCAGCCCGGTCGACGGGCGGCCGTCGGCGATCAGCCGCTGCACCGAGTCCATGGCGCGGATGGTGCCCGGCGGGTTCAGCGGGACCGAATCGCGCACCGCCCACGGCGTCGACGCCAGCGCCTGCAGCGGCTCGTCCCTGGTCAGCCCCCACACCTGGCTGCCGAACGGCGCGCCGGGGACGACCAGCGCCCTGGTGTCGGCGGCATTGCCGGCGAGCCACTCCGCCGTCTCCTGCCAGTACGGCGGCACGGCGTCGTAGGCGCCGCGCGGGGCCAGCTTGCCGGTCCAGGCCAGCGAGGTGGAGAGCGCGATGGCGGCGAGCACCAGCGCCGCGACCGCGACCCTGCGGTCCCGCTCCGGGTGCGTCCACGCGCTGCGCCAGGTGCGCAGCGGCACCGAGGCGGGCAGCGGGATCCGGCCGAAGAGGTGCGCCAGGCCGAGCACGAGCGGCAGCCGGATGAGCGGCTCCAGCTTGTGCACATTGCGCAGCGGGGCGCCGCCGGAGTCGAGGAAGACCCGGATCGGCTCGGCGAACGGTCCGCCGAGGACGCCGAGGTACCCCGCGCAGATCCCGGCGAGCCCGGCGAACAGGATCAGGGTGAGCCTGCCCCGGTGCGGCATGGAGCGCAGCGCGAGCCCGGCGATGCCGGCGGCGGCGATCAGCCCGGTGGCGAGCACCGCGGCGGGCTGGGTCACCAGCACCGCGCCCGCGATCCGCTCCGGGGAGACGAACGGGGTCCAGCTGTCGGTGCCGCGCAGCACCTCGGCCAGCGAGGCCCACTGCGTGGTGACTCCGGAGGACTCGATGTAGTCGAGGAACGGCGGGCTCACCCGGCCGAGCAGCAGTAGCGGGACCGCCCACCAGAAGGTGGCGAGTACGAGCAGCGGGATCCAGGCGGCGGTGAAGCGGAGCCAGCGGCGGTCCGGGCGGTAGGAGGCCCACCAGAGCAGGGCGGGCAGGAACGCCGCGACCGTGGCGACGGCGTTCACCGAGCCCATCAGCGCGAGCGCGAGTGCGCTGCCGGCGGGGGAAGTAGCGCCGCCCGACCGGCGGCGGGCCACCGCGACACCGAGCGCGGCCGGGGCGAGCAGGACCCAGGGGGCCAGCATCATGGGCAGCGTCTCGGAGGAGATGGAGCCGAGCGTTGTCAGCACCCGCGGGCTCAGCGCGAAGGCGACCGCCGCGACGACCCGCGACCCGCGGCTGCCGATGCCGAGCGTCTGGCAGAGCCGGACAACGCCCCAGAACCCGGCGAGCAGCAGCAGCGCCCACCAGATCCGCTGGGTCACCCAGGCGGGCAGCCCGAGCAGGTGCCCGGCGGAGAAGAAGGAGCCGTGCGGGAAGAAGTAGCCGTAGGCCTGGTTCTGCACCTGGCCCATCGGGGCCTGGCTGCTCCACAGGTGCGCGGCCCGTTCGAGGAAGCCGAGCGGATTCTGCGCGAGGTCGTACTTGGTGTCGGCGACGGTGCGGCCGGGGGTCTGCAGGAAGGAGAGCAGGAACGCGGCGACGACGGTGCCGAGGAACCAGCGCCTGCCTAGCGGCGCGGTGTCGTCATCGGCACCGGCCGCGGGTGGCGCGCTGGTGCCGACGACGGGTGGAGCCGAGGTCAGCGGCTGCCGTACTCGACGTTGTTGAGCAGCGAGGAATCGGCGTCACCGCTGCGGTCGATCTCCGGCCGCGAGTTCTGCTGCGCCGCGGCGGTGATGACGAAGACCGCGATCGCGCCGATGATGGCGCCCGCGACCGCACTCACGAGACCGGGAACGGCAAAGGACTTCATCGCGGTACTCCAATACGGAAGGGGCAGGCACGTGCTCCGGGCCAACCTAGCAGCCCGGTGCGTCCGCGCGGGGATACGGGCCGCTTTTGCCCATGTTCGGTTCGTGGCCACCGGGCCCGCCGGACAGCGTGCGCGGCTGCGCTGTCAGTGGGTGGGCACCGGGCAGTCGAGCGCGCCGAGCAGGGTGCGCAACTTCGCCGTGGTCTCGTCGAGTTCGGTGCGCGGGTCGGACCCGGCGACGATGCCGCCACCGGCGAAGGCGCGCAGCGTGTGCCCACCGGCCGCGATCTCGGCGCTGCGGATGGCGACGACCCACTCCCCGTCCCCGTCCGGCGTGCACCAGCCGACCGCGCCGCCGTAGAACCCGCGATCCTCCTCGGCGTCGACCACCCGGTCCAGCGCGGCGAGCGTCGGGGTGCCGCAGACCGCGGGAGTCGGGTGCAGCAGCACCGCGAGGTCGAGCGCGCTCGGCGCCGGGTCGGCGAGCGTGCCGTCGATCGGCGAGGCCAGGTGCCAGACCGCGTCGGTGCGGACCAGCTCCGGCCGCTCCGGGATGCGCAGCGTCCGGCAGACCGGCGCGAGCCGCTCCCGGATCCACTCCACCACGTAGGCGTGCTCCTCCAGGTTCTTGGCGTCGGCCCGCAGCGCCTCCGCCCGCGCCGCGTCGGCCGCCGGGTCGGCGAGCCGGGGCACCGTGCCCGCCAGCGGTCGCAGTGAGACGACCCCGCCGCGCCGCGCCACCAGCACCTCCGGCGACGCCCCGACCACCGCGTCCCCCGGCCGCCCCGCCACCGCGAGATCCGCGGCGAAGACGTGCGCGCCCGGATGCCGCTGCCGCAGCCGCGCCGCCACGTCCTGCGGGTCGATCCGCCGCGATTCGGTGCCGACCAGCACCGAGCGCGCCGCCACCACCTTGCGCAGCGGGTCGGCCGGGTCGCCGATCTGCTCGACCAGCTTGGTCACCCGCGCGATGTGCTCGTCCGGCGACGGCAGCTCGGCCACCACCCGCAGCGGGGGCAGCGTCACCGCGGCCACCGGCCCGGGCGCGCTCCGCTCCAGCCGCTCCGGCACGATCAGCGCCGCGGGCCTGCGCGGGTCGAAGGGCAGCGCGCCGACCACCGGATCACCGCCGCGCAGCGCCGCCGCGGCCGCCGCCGGGTCGGTGAATCCCGCGCGCGTCCCGTACGCGCGCAGCACCTCGGCCGGAGTGGCGAGCAGGAACGATGTCATAGCTCCGACCTTAGAACGGCCGGAACGGGTCACCGCCCCGGTGGGACCAGCAACACAGGGCGGTGGCAGTGCCTGAGCACGGCGTCGGCGACGCTGCTGCGCAGCAGTGCGCGCAGCCCGGTGGAGCCGCGGGTGCCTGCCACGATGATGTCGACGTCGAGCTCGTCGGCGCACTCCACGATGGCGTTCCAGATGGTGGTGCTGGACTCCGCGGTGCGCGCCTCGGCATTGAGCCCGGCGAGCTGGGCCAGGTGCAGCCCCTCGGCGTTGACCGCCCGCGCGTCCTGATAGGCGATGTCCTCGATCTCGTCCTCCGGCACCCACTCCGGCTGCATGACGCCGGAGAGCCCGGAGAGCCGGGCGGCCTGGCGCACCATCGGCTCCCACGCGGTGAGCACGACCGCCTTCTCGGCACTGAGGAAGCGCCCGGCGTAGCTGATGGCGCGCTTGGCGTTCTCGGAACCGTCGTAGGCGATGAGCATTCGATCGCAGGGCACGGGAACCTCCCGGTGATTGTGTGATCCAGATTACATCGACTCCGCTGTCGGCGCGTGCGCACGGCAGCGGCGCCGGGATTCGATGGACTACCGGCCGGTGCCCGCGGGCGCGAGTTCGCGGTAGAACGCGAGGTGCGCGGCGGCCGCGGCCACCCAGTCGTACCGCCGGGCCAGCGCGCGACCGGTCTCCCGCCGCTCCGGCGACGGCTCCCGCGCCTGCTCCAGCAGCAGCGCCGCCTCGACCGGGTCCCGCGCGTAGGTGACCGCGGCGCCGAAGACCTCGCGCAGCACCGGCAACTCCCGGGCCACCACCGGAACCCCGGCGGCCAGCGCCTCCATCGCCGCCAGCCCGAAACCCTCCCTGGAGGAGAGGAACCCGAGCACCTCGGCCCCGGCCAGCAGCCCGGGCAGCTCGTCGTGCGGCACCGGCCCGAGAATCAGCGGCTCGACCCCGAGTTCGGCGGCGCGCCGGTCGAACTCGGCCCGGTACGCGCGGTAGTCGAAGAGCGTCTCGCCCCCGGCGAACACCAGCCGCGGGCCCGCAGGCATCCGGGCGAACGCCTCGAGCAGGTCGATACTCCCCTTGCGCGGCTCGATCCCGCCGACCGCGAGCACGTAGCGCCCGAGCCGCCGGTCCGGCTCCGCCGCCGCGAACCGCTCGAACTCGACGCCGTTCGGGATCACCGTCGGCTCGAACCCCCACCCCGCCCGCACCTCGTCGGCGACCGCGCGGGAGACGCAGATCCGCGCGTACGGCTCGACCACCGCGCGCTCGTGGCAGCGCACCAGCTCCGGCGTGCTGAAGGTGTCGAGGTGGTGGATGGTGCGCACGCAGCGGCCGACGGCATTGGCGGTGATGCAGTCCTGGGCGTGCACCACGTCGTACCCGGCCGGGTCGAAGGCGGCGCGCAGCACCTCGATCGAGCGCAGGATGCGCGGCCCGACCCCCTCGCCGTCGCGCGCGGCGAACGGCACCACCTCGACCCGGACCTCCGGCCGCACCGGCCGGAAGAAGGCCTGGTCACCGCCGCGCCCGAGGGTCCACACCGTCACCGCCGCACCGGTATCGGCCAGCGCCTCGGCCAGATTCAGCGTGTGCACGACGCCGCCGCGCGGCTTGGTCGAGTAGGTGAGCAGCGCGATCCGCATCAGAAGGCCTTCTCCCGCAGCAGGTTCGGGTAGCTGCCGACGCGCCGCTCGGCCAGGTGGTGCAGCACCCGGCGGGCCCGCTCCACCTCGCCTGCCACGTCGATGTCGGCCACCGCGAGCCCGCCCTTGGACCAGGTCTTGGCGAGCACGTCGCCGCCGGGACCGACCACCTTGGCCTGCCCGAGGAAGCGCAGGTTCCCGGTGACCCCGGTCTGGTTCGACGACACCAGCACCACCTGGTTCTCCGCCGCCCGCGCCTGGTCGTAGAGGTCGAACAGCCGGGCCTGGCGATCGTTCGGCAAGCGGGAGGCCCGGTCGGTCACGCTGGCCGGCCAGGCGGAGAGCGCCGCGATCACCTGCGCCCCGTCCAGCGCCAGCGTGCGGGCGGCCTCCGGGAAGGTCTTGTCGTAGTCGATGAGCATGCCCATCCGCCCGACCGGGGTGTCGAAGGCGTGGAAGCCGTCGCCGGGGGCGTAGGCGAGGTGCTCGCCCGCGGGCTGGTGCACCTTGCGGTGCCTGCCGAGGATGCCGTCCCCGGTCAGGCAGACGGCGGCGTTGTACCTGCGCTCGCCGTCGCGCTCGGCGTAGCCGACGCAGATCGTCATGTGCCGCGCCATCTCCCTGACCCGGCGCAGCTCGGGGCCGTCCGGGTCGATCGCCTCTGGGCCGGTCGCCGGGTCGGGGTTGCGCAGGTCGCCGATGTAGCCGCCGAGCGTGGCGTCCGGCAGCACGAGCAGCTCGACGCGCTGGGCGTGCAGCCGCTCGACGATGCCGTCCAGCTTCTCCAGCGCGCGGCCGATGTCGGCGCCGAAATGTCCGGCGAGCGCGGCGATCCTGGTGGTCGGCACCGCAGCCCCTCAGGCCGCGACCGTGGCGGTCGCGGCCGCCGCGATCCGCTCGGCCAGGTACTCGGCGTCCCGCGCGATCGCCGCGAACCGCCCCGAGCCCCAGGTGTGCAGCCAGGGCAGCCCGACGAAGTACAGCCCGGGCGAGGTGGTGACGCCGCGGTTGTGGCACGGGTGGCCCTCGCCGTCGAAGACACCCGCCCGCAGCCAGCGGTAGTCGGTGCGGAACCCGACCGACCACACCACCGCCGAGATCCCGGCCGCGCGCAGGTCGAGCGCGGTGCGTTCGTGCTCCGGCCGCCAGACCGGGGTGTAGCGCGGTTCCATCGGCGCGTCGATGCCCGCGCGGGCGATGTAGCCGTCGATGGCGTTCTTGATGCCGTCGGCCACCGCGTCGGCGGCGTCCAGGGAGCGCTCCAGCGAGGTGTCGAAGCGGGCGGTGCCGTCCGGGTCGAGCCCGGTCATCCGGCCGTAGAGCGCCATCCCCTCCAGCGCGAAGCGGCGCAGGTCGATGTCGCGGCCGCCGTCCCGCCCGGTGACGTAGTGGTTGGTGTTCTCCCGCTTGCCGATTCCGCCGGGCTGGTCCTCGATCGGGACGTCGTAGTGCCCCATGTCGTGCAGCCAGGCGACGCAGTCGCGGCCCCGGTAGAAGCGGGCGACCCGGGGTGCGTTGCCCACCGCGAGGTGCACTTCGCGCCCGGCCAGGTGCAGGTCCTCGGCGATCTGCGCGCCGGACTGCCCGGTGCCGACCACCAGCACCGCGCCAGCGGGCAGCGCGGCCGGGCTGCGGTACCCGGCGGAGTGCAGCTGGGTGATCGAGGCGGGCAGCCGCTCGGCGAAGCGCGGCACCGTCGGCACGTGGTAGCCGCCGGTCGCGACCACCACCTGGTTCGCGTGGAAGCTGCCCGCCGCGGTCTCCAGGTCGTAGCCACCGCGCGGCGCCCTGGTCACGGCGCGCACCCCGGCGTGCTCGAGCACCGGCGCGCCGAAGCTGTCGGCGTAGCCGCGGACGAAGCGGTAGACCTCGTCGCGCGCCATGAAGCCGTCCGGGTCGGGGCCGTCGTAGGCGTACCCGGGCAGGACGCACTGCCAATTCGGGGTGACCAGGGTGAAGTTGTCCCAGCGGCCGTCGCGCCACTCGTGCGCGGTGGTGTCGCGCTCCAGCAGCAGATGGTCGATGCCGCGGCGGGTCAGGTGCCAGCTCACCGCGAGCCCGGCCTGGCCCGCGCCGACCACGATCACGTCATGGTGCCGCACCCGTGGCGGGCAGAGGGTGGGGGCGAGCTGCTCAGACATGGACAGCCGTCCGTCCGGTGACGCCGTGCTCGCGCACCACGCTGTGGTACAGCTCCGGCCGCCGGTCGCGCAGGTTGTACATGCCGCCGCCGCGGGCCCGCTCCAGCGCGTCGGCCACGTCGACGGTCGCGGTCGCCAGCCCGGGGTGCACCCCGGTGGTCGCCAGGATCTCGCCGCCCGGCCCGACGATCTTGGCGCTGCACACGAAGCGCAGCGAGCCGAAGGTCCCCGCCTGGTTGGAGGCCACCCAGACCAGCTGGTTCTCCACCGCGCGGGCCCGGTCGAAGATGTCGAAGCGGTGCAGCCAGCGGTCGTCCTCGAGCCGCTCCACGGTCGCGGTGCGCGAGGTGGGCCAGGCGGAGAGCGAGGTGACGATCTCGGCGCCGTCCAGCGCCAGTGCCCGCGCCGCCTCCGGGAAGGCCTTGTCGTAGCAGATCTGCATGCCCATCCGGCCGATCGGCGTGTCGAAGGCGCGGTACTCCGAACCCGCGCTGTAGCAGAGGTTCTCGCCGAGCGGCTGGTGCACCTTGCGGTAGCTGCCGAGCACGCCGTCGCCGTGCAGCGTGACCGCGGCGTTGTACCTGGCGTCGCCGTCGGCCTCGCAGAAGCCGAGCGTGATGACGAGGTCGCCGGCGATCTCGGCGACCCGGCGCAGCTCGGGGCCGTCCAGCTCGAGCGCGGGCGGCAGGCTGCGCAGCCTGCGCTCCCTCGCCTCCCGGCTCTCGTCGCCGCCGCCGAGGCTCGGCAGGTAGCCACCCAGGCAGGCCTCGGGCAGGACCAGCAGGTCGCTGCCGCGCTCTGTGGCCGTTCGGGCGAGTTCGGTGATGGTGCGGTAGCAGGTCTCCAGATCGCGGCCGAATTCGGCGGCCGCCACCGAGATGGTGGTGTCGTTCATGATTCTCCCAATCCAGTGACGGTGCCTGGCACCGCCGTCGTCGTCGCGCCGTCCGGCCAGCGCAGCCGCACCCCGCCGCCGGGCACCAGCCGGCCGCAGACGGCGGAGCGGGCCGGGCCGGTGGCGGGTGCGGGGGTGCCAGGGCGGTCCGCGGTGAGCATGGCGAAGCCGGGGAAGCAGGTGAGCCAGGCGCCGAGGGTTGCCTGCTCCGGCCGGGGGATGCGGGCGATGTCCAGCTCCGCGCCGAGCCCGCTCGCCTCGGCGAGCATGCCGGTCGTCCCCGCGATGCCCGCCATGCTGACGTCCTTCGCCGCGGCCGGTGCGGCCCAGGCGACCACCCGGCCGAGCGCGCGCAGCTCGGCGCCGCTGCGGCGGGAGGTCGAATCCCACTGCCTGCTGTGGTATCCCGGTCGCCAGCCGCCCTCGGTGTCGGCGGTCAGCCGCAGTTCGTGGCCGGGGCGGCCGCCGCCGCCGCGCACCGGGGCCGGGGTGCGGCCCAGCGCCGTCACCGAGAGGGCCGCGGGGACGCCGACCTGGGTGTGGCCGCCGAGGACCGGGACGTTCCAGGCTTCGGCCGCGGCGGCCAGGCCGCGGACGATCCCGGTGAGCGTCGAGCGGGTGGGCGCGCCGACGGCGTCGAGCAGCCCGACCGGGTCGGCGCCCATGGCGGCCAGGTCGTTGAGGTTGACCAGGACCGCGCACCAGCCCGCCCACTCGGGGTCGCGCTCGACCATCGACGGGAGGATGGCGTCGCAGGCGGCGATCAGGTCGCTGCCCGGTACCGGGGCGCCGTCGTCGCCGCGGAAACCGGTGCCGCCGAGGTTGTTCGCGGTCGCCAGGGGCGCGAGGACGTCGGCGAGCAGTGCCTTCGTGGCGTTGGTGAGCCGTTCGATCCGGTCGATCGGCCAGCGCATGGCGATGTGCGGTCTGCCGTTGATCGCGGTGCTGCCGAGGCGTTCCCAGCCGAGGCGGGCGAAGAGTTTCGCATGTGCGGTTTGGACGGTGGCCTCGAAGCGGAGGACGTCCGCGTTCTCGGCGTGTGCGCAGGCGGCGCGGACCAGGGCGGCGCCGACGCCCGCGGTGCGCAGGTGCGGGTGCACCACCAGGCGGCTGCCGGTCCACCAGCCGATGTCGGGGTCGGTGGCGGGGGCCAGCCGGACACCGCCGAGGACGGTGCCGTCCTCGGCTTTCGCCACCAGCACGATCGTGCGGGGGTCGTCGTCGAGGTCGTCGCGGTCCGTTCCCGCGAACAGGGCCTGGTCGCGGACGAAGGCTTCGCGGCGCAGATCCCGGTAGGCGAGGAGGCCGGCCCGGTCGGCGGGGTGGATGAGGAACGGGTCGGGGGCCGGGCCGGTGAGCACGCTGAAGTCGGGTGCGTGCGTCGGGCGCTGCCCCGTGAGCAGGTCGCTCCAGCTCATCGCCCGGTATATCGCATCGCGTTCCGCGGCTCGGCTGATTTCGGCGTCGGCGGAGATGGCGGTCATCTCAGCCTCCGGCGTTCTGGAGGAGGCTGCAGGCTCCGCAGGCGGCGCAGCCTGCCTTCTGGCCCGACCCCCGCATCCCCGCCGCCTCGAGCAGGGCGCCGACCCGGACGGTCACGTCGCGCACCAGCGCGGATGGTGGCGCCACCGCCCGGTCGGCATCCACCGCGAGTGTCCCGGCGAGCGGGCGGAAGGGGACGACGAACGGGTAGACCCCGAGCTCGATCAGCTCGGCCGCCCCCGCCACCAGCTCATCCGGATCCTCGCCCAACCCCACCAGCAGGTACGTCGAGACCTGGTTGCGGCCGAAGACCCGAACCGCCTCCGCCCACGCGGCCCGGTACTCGGCCAGCGGAACCGTCGCCTTGCCCGGCATCCAGCGGGCGCGCACCGCGTCGTCCAGCGACTCCACGTGGATGCCGATGGAATCGGCTCCCGCCGCCCGCAGCTCGCCGAGCGTCGCCAGATCTCCCGGCGGCTCGCACTGCACCTGAACAGCCAGTTCAGGAACCGCCCTCTTCACCGCCCGCACGCAGCGGGCCAGGTGCCGCGCCCCGCGGTCCTTCGCCGCCGAGGTACCGGTGGTCATCACCATCTGCCGCACCCCGTCCAGCCGCACCGCCGCCGCGGCGACCTCGGCCAGCTGCTCCGGCCGCTTCACCGCGACGGTGTCGCCCGCGGCCAGCGACGCCTCGATGGCGCAGAACCGGCAGCGCTGCTCCGCGCCGTACCGGATGCAGGTCTGCACGACGGTCGTGGCCAGCACGTCTTTGCCGTGCAGTCGGGCGATCCGGTCGTAGCCGACCCCGTCGGCGGTGCGCAGGTCGTAGAAGGCGGGCCTGCGCACCGGCTCGACCTCGAGCCCCAGATCGGCGCCGTCCAGCAGCAACCTGTTGTCCCGCACCGAATACGGGCTGTCCGATCGCAGGGGGATCGCCGCGCCGACACCCCCGATGAGCACGTGGCCGTCATCGCTCGGCCCGGCGCCCGCGCGCCGCGAGACCGGCGCGTCGACGCGGACACCGAGCAGCGCCAGATCGATCCGGGTGGACAGATTGCTCATCGCCGGTCCTACAGCTGGTAGGTCGAGTTGATGATGGCGCCCTTGCGGGCGTAGTGGATCAGCGCGTCCTGCACGTCCAGCGGGTGCGCCGGGATGACACCCTCGATCAGGTCCTCCTCGCGCGCACCGTGCAGCGCGAGCCCGAACCGGCAGGCGAACACCTTCCCGCCCTCCTTGATGAAGGTCGCCAGCGCGTCGTTGATGTTCTGCTCGCCGGGGAACCCGCTGTCACCGGTGGTCGGGAAGCCGCGGGTGGCGATGGCGTTGATGGCGCCCGGCCCGTAGAAGTAGATGGCCGACTCGAACCCCTTCCGCAGCGCCCTCGTCGCCTGCAGGATCGCGACGAAGCTCACCGAGGATTCGTGCGCGATCCCGTGCACCAGGGTGAAGTAGGTCTCGCCCGCCTCCGCCCTGTAGTCCGGGAAGATCTTGGTGGCGCCGTAGATATTGCTGCCCTTCGGCAGCGCCGGGTGCGGGATCTCCGCCAGCGATGCGGCGATGTTCGCCTCGATGGCCTTGTCGATATCGGTCGTGGTGGGTGCGGACACCGGGACTCCTCGGGGAATAGTGCGTTTCGGGATGTCATCGAGTACACGAGTGCGCGATTGCCGAATGGTTACGTCGGGAACAAGTGCGCATTTCCGCTATCTCACCGATCCGCCACCGCTGTGCTTCTCGTAAAATGTTGTGCGGCAATGCTTTACGAGCACTACGAGCCGTAGACAAGGCTCGTCGCCGAGCGCCTGAAACGACCGCGAAACACCCGTCCCGCGAACCCCGCCGTCCCCCGTCACACCCGGAACGCCGCGCGAAACACCCCCGCAATCCACCCGCCGCCGACCCCGGCGGCCGCCACCACTACCGTGAACCCCCATGCGGAGACCGCCACTGCTGCTGCTCGCCCTCGTCGCCGCGGCCGCCACCGCCTGTTCGAGCGGCGACGTCGCCCGCACCGCCACCGAGACCACCACCACCGCCCCGGTCACCGCGCCCCCGGCGGTCACCACCGTCGCCCGCGACTGCGGCGCCGAGTTCCTCGCCCCCCTCGGCACCAGGCAGAAGCTGGCCCAGCTGCTCACCGTCGGCGTCACCGACGCCGAGGACGCGGCGAACGTGGTGCGCACCGAGCAGATCGGCGGCATCTTCATCGGCGGCTGGACCGACCGCGGCCTGCTCGCCGGTGGCCAGATCAAGCCGGTGCAGGCGGCGTCGGCGATCCCGCTCATGGTCACCATCGACGAGGAGGGCGGCCGCGTCTCCCGGGTGAAGGACCTGATCGGCGTAGCGCCGTCCTCCCGCGTGGTCGCGCAGACCATGAGCCCGGACGAGTTCTACACCGCCTCGGTGCAGCGCCTCGCCAAGCTGCGCGAGCTCGGCGTCACCGTGAACTTCGCCCCCGATATCGACGTCAGCAGCCAGCCGGACGACACCGTGATCGGCGACCGCTCGTTCTCCGCCGACCCGGCTGTCGTCACCGCCTACGCGGACGCCTACATCCGCGCCCTGCGCGAGACCGGCGTCGGCGGGGTGCTCAAGCACTTCCCCGGCCACGGCTCCGGCTCCGGCGATTCGCACACCGGCGCCGTGCGCACCCCGCCCTTCGCCCAGCTGCAGGCCAGCGATCTGGTCCCGTTCCGCAACCTGGTCGGCTCCGGCCTCGGCGTCATGATCGGGCACCTCGACGTGCCCGGCCTGACCACCGCGAACGTCCCCGCGAGCATCAGCCCCCAGGTGATGACGCTGCTGCGCGACGGCACCGGCTACGGCGCCGCACCGTTCACCGGCCCGATCTTCACCGACGACCTGGGCGGCATGGCCGCGATCACCGACCGGATGTCGATCGAGGAGGCGGTCGAGGCCGCCCTGGTCGCCGGCGCCGACAATGCCCTCTGGATCAGCACCGACGCCGTCCCGTCGGTGCTGGACCGGCTGGAGCGGGCCGTCGCCACCGGCAGGTTGCCGCTCCAGCGGGTCGACGCCTCGGTGCTGCGCATGGCCGCCTACAAGGGCGCGCTACCCGCCTGCTGAGCGCTCCCGGCGAATGCTGGGCTATTCAGGGCTCGCGCGAACTTACCTTGGAGTAATATAGGAGCCTCACCATGCGGTAGGAGAGAGTGGATGGCGGGCGGAACGAAGCGGCTCCCTCGGGCGGTGCGGGAGCAGCAGATGCTGGACGCCGCGGTCGAGGTGTTCGCGCGGAAGGGCTTCCACGACACCTCGATGGACGCCATCGCCGCCGAGGCGAAGATCTCCAAGCCCATGCTCTACCTCTACTACGGCTCCAAGGACGAGCTCTTCCGCGCCTGCATCCAGCGCGAGGGGCTGCGCTTCATCGAGTCCGTCGCACCGGCGGGAAATCCCCAGCTCACCCCGCACGAGCAGCTCCGCACCGCGCTGGAGGGGTTCCTCGGCTTCGTCGACAGCAACCGCAAATCCTGGCAGGTGCTCTACCGGCAGGCGATCGGGCAGGAGACCTTCGCCTCCGAGATCGAGAACGCCAGGGAACGGGTCATCGAACTCACCGCGAAACTACTCGAATCCAGCGCCCGCTATGCCGATCCGAGCACCAACTTCGATATTGTCGCCGCAGCCGTGATCGGTGCGGGCGAGGCCATCGCCGACCGGGTCGCCGGCGGCCGCATCGAGGTCGCCGAGGCCGTCGCCCTCCTCGACGACCTGGCCTGGCGCGGTCTGGCAGGCCGCAAGAAGTCCGAGTAGAGGTTGCGATGTTCGGAGTCCTCACGCCGTGTCCGCACGGCGCGGTCAGACACGGGGTAGATCCCGGCGAGTGGTACGCCCAGCTGTGCGGGCTCTGCCTCGGGCTCCGCGACGAGCACGGGCAGCTGGCCCGGACCGCGACGAACACCGACGCCATGGCGCTGACCGTGCTCACCGAGGCGCAGTCGACGGTCGCCCCGGTCCGCACCGGGGTCGGGCCGTGCGCGCTGCGCGGCATGCGGAAGGCCGAGGTCGCGGTCTCGCCGGGGGTCCGGCTGGCGAGCACCGCCTCGCTGCTGCTCGGCTCGGCCAAGCTGGAGGACCACGTCCGCGACGGCGACATCCGGCGCGGCGCGCGCCGTCCGGTCGCCGCGGTCTCCGGGAGCTGGGCGAAAAAGGCAGCTGCCCAGGCGGGTTCGATCGGGTTGGACATCGGGCCGATGGTCGCGGCCATCGCCGAGCAGTCCCGGCTGGAGCAGCAGGCCCAGCTCACCCTGGAAGACCTGCTCGCCCCCAGCGCCTTCTGCGCGGGCGAACTCGTCGCGCATACCGCGGTGCTGGCAGGCAAGCCGGAGAACGTCGAACCGCTGCGCGCGGTGGGCAGGCACTTCGGCGCGCTGGCGCACCTGGCCGACGCCGTCGAGGACCTCGACGACGACCTGGCCGCCGGCAAGTTCAACCCGCTCGCCGCCACCGGCACCGGCCGGGTCGAGGCGTACCGCGCCATGCGGCAGGCCGAGCGCGGCCTGCACACCGCCATCACCGACGCCGGACTCGACACCACCCCGACCGTGCGCTGGGTGCTCCTCGACCCGCTCGACGGGCTCCTGCACCGCCTCGGCCACGACCTCGGCCTACTGCGCGCCAAGCGCCCGCCCCGGCACCACCCCGTCGCGGTCTTCCCCGAGGCGCCCGGCCGGAAGCCGAACCTGCTCGAGGGGCTCGGCCTGCTCTTCCAATACCCCACCGGCTACGCCTGTTTCGCCTCGCACCGCCGCCCGTGCAGCGGCGAGCGCAAGGACGCCTGGCTCTCCCGGACGGGCTGCGACTGCGGCAGTTGCTGCGATTGCAGCAGCTGCTGCAGCGACTGCGATTGCTGCGAATGCGGCTGCTGCGACTGCAACTGCTGAAACGAGAAAGACCGCACCTCCCCCTGGGAGGTGCGGTCTCCCGCCGCCGCGAAACTCAGCGCAGCGTGCCGGTGAGGTGCGGATACCCCTTCTTCGGGTTGCGCAGGGCGAGATCCCACCCGCCCTCGACCCGGTCGGCGTAGACGTTCACCGACGAGGGAAGCAGGATCGGCTTCCCGAACTTCACCGCGTACGCCACCTTGCCAGGCACCCGCCCCTCGACCGCGCCGAGGATCTTGGCCGCCGACCACATGCCGTGCGCGATCGGCTTCGGGAACCCGAATGCCTTGGCGCCGAGCGCCGAGACGTGGATCGGGTTGCGGTCGCCGGAGGCGGCCGCGTACCGGCTGATCTGTTTCTGATCCGGCCGCCAGGTGAGCAGCGGCGGCGGCGGGACCTCGTCCGGCTTCGGCTCGGCCTTCGGCCCGCCGGAGAGCGAGGTGCGCTGCTGGTGCAGGAAGGTCGTCACCTGCCGCCAGACCAGCTCGCGCCCGACCCGGATCTCGCTGATCGCGTCGACCAGCAGCCCCTTCGGGTGCTCGCGCAGGTTCTCGATGTGCGCGGTGATGTCGAGCGGCTCGGCGACCGAGATGTCCCTGGTCCGCTCGATCAGGTTCTCCGCGTGCACCGCACCGACCGCGACGAACGGGAAGTCGCGCGCCACCACCAGCTGCATCACCACCGGGAAGGTGAGGATGAACGGGTAGGTGAGCGGCAGCGCGTCGCTGAAGCGCAGCCCGGTGGCCCGGCAGTACGCGGCCAGGTGCTCCGGGTCGACCCGGAGGCCGTCCAGCTTGATCGCCCGATCCGGGATATCGGAGCTGCGCTTGCCGAGCGGCACCGCGCCGAGCGCGGCCTTCAGGTACAGGCTGCCGTTCGACTTCGGCTGGTCCAGGGTGACCACGTCGGTCTCTTTGCTCACGGGCACCGTCACGCCCCGATCATGGCCTGGCCGCAGACGCGGAGGATGTTGCCGTTCACCGCGTTCGAGGCCGGACCGGCGAAGTAGGCGATGGTCTCCGCGACGTCGACGGTCTGCCCGCCCTGCAGCAGCGAGCTGAGCAGCCGCCCGCCCTCGCGGGTGGCGACCGGGATGGCCGCGGTCATCGCGGTCTCGATGAAGCCGGGGGCCACCGCGTTGATGGTGATGCCCTGCTCCGCCAGCCTCGGCGCCTCGGCGTTCACCATGCCGATAACGCCGGCCTTGGAGGCGCCGTAGTTGGTCTGGCCGCGGTTGCCCGCGATGCCCGCGATCGAGGAGACGTCGATCACCCGGCCGCCATCGGCGAGCGCGCCCCTGGCGACCAGCCCCTCGGTGATCCGGTGCGGCGCGGCCAGGTTGACGTTGATGACCGAGTTCCAGCGGCCCTCGTCCATGTTGGCGAGCAGCTTGTCGCGGGTGATACCGGCGTTGTGCACGATGATGTCCAGCTTGCCGAAGCGGCCGGTGACGAATTCGGCCAGCTTCTCGGCGGCGTCCGGCGCGGTGACGTCGAGCGCCAGCGCGGTGCCGCCGACCTTGTTCGCGGTCTGCGAGAGCGCCTCGCCGGCGGCCGGGATGTCGGCCACGATCACGGTGGCGCCGTCGCGCGCGAAGACCTCGGCGATGGTGGCGCCGATGCCGCGCGCCGCGCCGGTGACCACGGCGATCTTGCCCGCCAGCGGGCGATCCCAGTCCAGCCCGGTGACCGCGGCGTCGTCCTTGCCGACCCGGATGACCTGGCCGTCCACGAACGCGGACTTGGCCGAGAGCACGAAGCGCAGCGTGGACTCCAGCCCGGTCGCGGCGGGGGCGGCCTCCGGGTGCAGGTAGACCAGCTGCGCGGTGCCGCCGCGGAGCAGCTCCTTGCCGACGCTGCGGGTGAAGCCCTCCAGCGCGCGCTGCGCGATCTGCTCGTCGGCCGAAGCGGTCAACTCCGGGGTGGTGCCGACGACGAGCACCCGGCCGGAGGGCGCGATGCTGCGCATGGCCGGCTGGAAGAACTCGAAGAGCTGCGACAGCTCCTCCACGGTGCCGATGCCGGTGGCGTCGAAGACCAGCGCGCCGTACTTGGTGCCCTGGGCGAGCGTGTCGGCGAAGGTGTAGTCGGTGAGCAGCGCGCGGATCGGCTCGGCCACCCGGCCCTTGCCGCCGAGCAGCACCGGGCCGGGCAGTGCCGGTTCACCCTGCTTGTAGCGGCGCAGCGCTTCCGGCTGCGGCAGCCCCAGCTTCCCCGCCAGGAACTTGCCGGGGCCGGAGTGGACGAAGGAGCCGTAGAGGTTGGGCGCACCTTTGGCGGCAGAGGACTTGGCCACTGTTCCTACCTTTTCTCTCGGATGTCGGCGTGCTGGGGTGCTGTGTCGACAAATAACTTACTCCAGAGTAAGTTTAGTGTAAACACCGACCACGACGGGGAGACACGAGTGACCACCTCAGCCAAGAACACGTCCACGCGCCCGGTCGCGATCGTGGGCGGCAACCGCATTCCGTTTGCCCGTTCCGACAAGGCCTACGCGCACGCTTCCAATCAGGACATGTTCACCGCGGCACTGGACGGGCTGGTCAGCCGGTTCGGGCTGCAGGGCGAGCGGCTCGGGATGGTCGCAGGCGGCGCGGTGCTCAAGCGGGTCGGCGAGCACAGCCTGATCCGGGAGAGCGTACTCGGCAGCACCCTCTCGCCGTACACTCCCGCGCACGATCTGCAGCTCGCCTGCGGCACCGGCCTGCAGGCCGTCGTCACCGTCGGCGATGCCATCGCGCTCGGCCGCATCGAGGCGGGCATCGGCGGCGGCACCGACACCACCTCGGACGCCCCGATCGGCGTCAGCGAGGGGCTGCGCGAGCTGCTTCTCGACGTCAACCGCGCCAAGACCGGCAAGGACCGCGCCAAGCTCGTCGGCCGGTTGCGGCCCGGCATGGTCGGCATCGAGATCCCGCGCAACGCCGAGCCGCGCACCGGCCTCTCCATGGGCGAGCACGCCGCCATCACGGCGAAGGAGTTCGGCATCCCCCGCGAGGCGCAGGACGAGCTCGCCTACCTCTCGCACCGGAACATGGCCGCCGCCTACGACCGCGGTTTCTTCGACGATCTCATCACCCCGTTCCTCGGCCTGACCAGGGACGACAACCTGCGCCCCGGCTCCACCATCGAGAAGCTCGCCACCCTGAAGCCGGTCTTCGGCGTCAAGGCGGGCGACGCCACCATGACCGCGGGCAACTCCACCCCGCTCACCGACGGCGCCTCCGCGGTGCTGCTCTCCAGCGAGGAATGGGCCGCCGAGCGCAACCTCCCGGTCCTCGCGCACCTGGTGGACAGCGAGGTCGCCGCCGTCGACTACATCCACGGCCCCGACGGCCTGCTCATGGCCCCCACCTACGCCGTGCCCCGGCTGCTCGCCCGCAACGGCCTCACCCTGCAGGACTTCGACTACTACGAGATCCACGAGGCCTTCGCCTCCGTCGTCCTCTGCACCCTCGCCGCCTGGGAATCCGACGCCTACTGCAAGGAGCGACTCGGCCTCGACGCCGCGCTCGGCCCGATCGACCGCAGCAAGCTCAACGTCAACGGCTCCTCGCTCGCCGCCGGGCACCCGTTCGCCGCCACCGGCGGGCGGATCGTTGCCTCGACCGCCAAGTTGCTCGCCGAGAACGGTGGGGGCCGGGCGCTCGTCTCCATCTGCGCCGCGGGTGGGCAGGGAGTCGTGGCGATCATCGAGCGGTAGCTCATCGCCCTTTTCTGTTGCGGCACCCGGGGTCTCACCCCGGGTGCCGCTTTCGTGTCCGGGCTCGCCTGGCACGATGCTTCCTCGGTATCACCGTTCGATCGTTGACCTCCGCGCGCTGCGGCGATCGACGCGGCCGGCCCGATCGCGGCGGCGCCCGGGTTCCCGCCCCCAGGTGCCGCTCTCGCGCGGTCGGTTCAGCGTTCAGAAGCGGTCCAGTTCGTAGCGTCGGGCGCGTAGTTCGCGTTCGAGGCGGCGCAGGGGCGATCCGGTGAAGGGGAGGCGGGCGTGGTCGACCGCCTCGGCTGCACGCAGGGCGATGCTCCGGGCGGAGGTGGCGGCGCGCTCGGCGAGTCCGATGTCGGTGGCGAAGGCGATCCAGTCCCTGGCGCGCAGGTTGCGGGTGCGGCCCGCGATGGGAAGCGCCATTGCGTCGTCGTCGTAGATGAGGGTGCTCGTGATGTCGTAGATCGGTGCGATCGCCCAGGCGCCGTCGGAGTCGCGGAGCACGCCGACGTTCTTGGCGTGCAGGTCACCGTTGCCGGTCAGCCAGGCGAAGAAGAACTGCAGGTACAGGTTTCGCACCGCGACGGCGGGTGCGGCGGTGACGCCGGACAGCGCCCGGACGAGGTCGGCGCTCTCCGGCAGGTACTTGGACGCGGGCGGCAGGCCGAACACCTGTCCCGCGTCCTCGAAGGCGAGGCGGCCGGACTCAGAGGTCCGGTCGAAGCGGCGCACAAGTAGTCCGGTAGCACCGGTGCGATCGGTGACGAGCTCGGCTTCCGCGACCGGGACGCGCAGGTCGCGCGCGGCCTGCATGTGTGCGAATTCGTTTTCGATCAGGTGCGGGTACTCCGGCTGCGGCAGTTTCAGGATGAAGCTGCCGAGGTGCGTGGTCAGCGGAAAGCTGATCATCGAGGCGCTGGCCTTGGGTTGCACTCCCGGGATGGCGTGCGGATCGACGGAGTCGAGCAGCCGGCTGAACTCGAGGTCCCTCGGCTCGGCATTGTGCACCAGCGCTGGGGTGTCGGCAGGCAACTGCCCGGCGGGAATCACCTGCACGTCCCCGGGGGCGTCGGTGCCGACGGCGAGCAGCAGGCTCAACTCGTCATCTGCGCTGGTCTTCACCGCGCGCTGCAGGACGGTGAGCCGTCGTCCCTCCGGCAGGAGCCCCGCGAAGAACGGTGGCACCGCGCCGGCTGGACGGTGCACTGTGTTGGGCGCGACCGGGAGAGTGAAGGCGATCGGCTCGCCGTCCGGGAGGTAGTCGGGGTAGTAGCCGAAGTCGACGCCACCGTCCGGGTGCCGGGTGAGTCGCGCCGCACGTCGGCCCCCCTTGAAGACGTCGGCCGCTGCGGCGCGCCGCAAGTCCTGGAGATCACTCATTCAACGATGCCGATCGTGAGGCCGACTGTTCCCGCGACGGCGGCGACGGTGCCGATGCCGGTCGAGCCGGCTCCGTGCTCGATTTCGCGGACGGTGCGGGTCGAGGTGCCCGCGAGTTCCGCCAGCTGCTCCTGGGTCAGCCGATACCGGCGCCGGGCAGCACGAATGGCGCTGCCGATCTCCTGCAACGACATGCGACCTCCCGACCGGCAGAATTCTGCCGGTCCGGCCACCGGCAACTGCTTCCGCAGCGATTGTACGCTGAATCGGCAGAATTCCGCCGATCGGACTGGATCTGCGGAAAGAGTGCGCGCCAAGACCCCGATTCGGCAGGATTCTGCCGACTCACCCGCCGGCCAACTCCTCATGCCCCCCGAACGCCTTCCGCATGGCGGACAGCACCTTGTCCGCATATTGCGCCTCCCCCCGCGACGAGAACCGCGCGAACAGCGCCGAGGCGAGGACCGGGACCGGGACGCCGGTGTCGATCGCGGCGTCGAGCGTCCACCGCCCCTCCCCGGAATCGGAGACCCGCCCCCCGAACGCGTCCAGGTTCGGATCGGCGTGCAACTCGGCGGCGGTGAGATCGAGCAACCAGGAGGCGACCACCGACCCGCGCCGCCACACCTCGGTGATCTCCGGCACGTCCAGGTCGTAGCGGTACAACTCGGGCCGCTCCAGGGGCGTCTCCTCGGCGGAGAACTCCTTCGGGTCGACCGTGCCGAGGTTCGCCCGGTGCAGGATGTTGAGCCCCTCCGCGTACGCCGCCATCGCCCCGTACTCGATGCCGTTGTGCACCATCTTCACGAAGTGCCCCGCCCCGGCCGGGCCGCAGTGCAGGTACCCCCGCTCGGCGGGGGCGGGCTCGCCGGTGCGGCCAGGGGTCCGCTCGGCGGTCTCGAAACCGGGGGCGATCGACTGCAGCAGCGGGTCCAGGTGCGCGACCGCCTCCGCCTCGCCGCCGATCATCAGGCAGAACCCGCGGGTGCGGCCGAAGACCCCGCCCGAGGTGCCGATATCGACGTAGTGCAGCCCGAGCGGCTTCAGCTTCGCGGCCCGCGCGATGTCCTCGTGGTAGCGGCTGTTGCCGCCGTCGATGACGATGTCACCCGGCTCCAGCAGTTCGGCGACCTGATCGATGAGGGCGCTGGTCGCACCGGCCGGGATCATCACCCACACCACCCGCGGCGCCTGCAGCGCACCGACGAAGTCGGCCAACTCGGTGGTCCCCACGAACGTGCTACCCAGCTCGCCGGTGAGCGCTTCGATGTTGCTGTGTTGCCGGTCGAGGCCGACGGCGGTGTGCCCGTCCGCGACCACCCGGCGGACGATGTTCGCCCCCATCCGGCCAAGGCCGATCATTCCCAGCTGCATGCCGTTCCACTCCTCGTTCGTCGGTGCCGGTGCCCGCGGTGCGACGACCCCGGGGGCCGTGGCCTCGATTCTTCCGCGCGGGGGCGGCAACTCACAGTCCGATGTGATCGAGCGGAACCCGAAGAAATTTCCCCGCGGGCTGTAACGCCCCGTGTGGGGTGCCGATATGCAGGTGGGCTCCGCGTAGTTGCCAGACCCCCGACCCGGCAACTGCGCGGAGCCCTTCGGCGTGTCGGCCACCGGCGTTGCGGGTGATTTGCCACCGCTCGCCCGTGCTGCTGACGTCGGGGTGGCCCATTATCGTGGGCGAGGACCCGCGCCGTGTGGGTCCGGCAAGTGCATTTCAGCGGGGAGGACCGTTCGTGACCGACGAGTCGAGTTCGGGGCGGCGTGACCGCCGTTCCGGGACCGAAGTGGGGTTGCGCAGGCTCCTCGAAGGCACCCAGGCTCCCGATCCGGGTGCCTCGTCGGCTCCGGTGTCATCCACCGATCAGTACCCAACCGAGCAGTTCGTCAATCATCGGAATCCGACGCAGGTGCCGCGCGGCCGGGCCGAGGGGCCCGCTATCGCCGGTGAGACGGAGACCGAGGAGCTCGAGGCGTGGAATCCGCGTGCCTCGACGCAGCCGGTGCAGAGCCCGCCGCGCGGGGCGCCGGTGCGGAGTGCCGGGGCCGGTTTCGCCTTCTGGGGTGAGCCGGAGGGGGCGGAGGCGTCCGGCGACGGTGGGCCCGGCCTCGCTCCCGGCGGGCGTTCCGATGTGGGTGCCGGGCCGGGCGGGCGCGCCGATGGCGCTTCCGGGCCCGGTGGACGGGGTGACGGTGGTTCCGTCCCTGGTGCGCGTCCCGACGGCGATGCTGGTCGCGGCGGGCGCGGTTTCGCCCCCGGTGCGCGTCCTGGTCCTGATGGGCGCGGTGATGGCGGTTTCGCCTCGCGTCCCGATGGCGGTGCCGGGTTCGGCGGGCGCGGTGACGGCGGTTTCGCTCCTGGCGCACGCCCCGATGGCGGTATTGGCCCCGGTGGGCGCGGTGATGGCGGCTTCGAGTCCGGCCCCCGCCCCGATGGCAATCTCGGCCACGGCCCCCGGCCTGACGGCGGTTCCGGCCACGGCCCCCGGCCTGACGGCGGTTCCGGTCCGGGCGGCCGCTCCGACGCCGGTCCCCGCGCAGGCGCAGCCCGCCCCGGCGTACCGGGCCCGAACTCGCGCGCCCGTGCGGGCATCGACACTCGCCCGCCCGCGAACACCCGCTCCCGCGCAGGCGGCAACGGCGCCCGCCCCTCGCGCGGCGGCCGACCGCAGCAACGCACCTTCGCCGACTTCCTCAAGTCGAACGCCGCCCGCAAAGCGGGCATAGCCGCAGGCGCGGTCCTCGCCGTCGCCGGCCTCGCCTACGCCGCCGACTGGTTCCTCTCCTCCGGCCAGGTCCCGCGCGGCACCGTCGTCGCGGGCATCGACGTCGGCGGCATGGACACCGCCAAGGCCGACGTCGTCCTGCGCTCCCGCTACGAGGCCCGCTCCACCCAGCCCCTCGACCTCACCATCGCCGACGTCCGCGAGCAGATCGTCCCCGCCGCCGCCGGCCTGGAGATCGACTGGGACGGCACCTGGGCCAGGGTCGGCGACCAGCCGGCCAACCCGTTCACCCGCCTCGCCTCCTTCTTCACCACCCGCGAGGTCCCGGTGGCCACCGCCGTCGACGAGGCCGCACTCGACCGCACCTTCACCGAGATCCGGGTGCACGACATCCCGACCGTCGAGGGCACCATCCGCTTCGACGGCACCCGCCCGGTCGGCGTGCCGCCGGTGCAGGGCCGGGTGCTGGACGGCGCAGGCGCCCGCGACACCCTGCTGAACGGCTGGGTGACCGCGCAGACGCTCGATCTCCCTGTCATGCCCGCCCCGCTCACCGTGCGCCCCGAGGCCGTCGACGAGACCCTGCGCGCCGTCGCGCAGCCCGCCGTCAGCGCCCCCATCCGCTTCACGGGCCGCGACGGCGACGCCGAGCTCACCCCCGCGCAGACCGCGACGGTCCTCACCTTCGTCCCGGACGGCTCCGGCGGCCTCGCCCCGGTCTTCGACGTGCCCGCGCTCACCGGGCTGCTCGCCCCGCAGCTGGCCAAGTCCGAGGTGGAGCCGAAGGACGCCTCGTTCGCCGTCGGCGGCGGATCGGCCAGGGTGGTGCCAGGCATCGTCGGCGAGAAGGTGAACTGGCCGAAGACGCTGGAGCAACTGGCCGCGCTCGCCGTCGCCTCCGGCGCGGGCCGCAGCGGCCAGGCCGTGTACGAGAAGGTCGAGCCGAAGCTCACCACCCAGGCCGCCGAGGCGCTGCGGATCGTCGAGCCGGTCGGCGCCTTCACCACCAGCGGATTCAGCGGCCCCTCCGGCGTGAATATCCGCACCGTCGCCCAAAAAGTGAACGGCGCCGTCGTGAAACCGGGCGACACTTTCTCGCTCAATGAATACACCGGCCCGCGCGGCGCCGCCGAGGGCTATGTGGAATCCGGCATCATCGACCACGGCAGGCCGAGCACCGCCGTCGGCGGCGGCATCAGCCAATTCGCCACCACCCTCTACAACGCCGCGTACTTCGCCGGAATGGAGGACGCGGGCCACACCGAGCACAGCTACTACATCTCGCGCTACCCGGCCGCTCGCGAAGCCACCGTTTTCGACGGCGCCATCGATCTGCAATTCCGGAACAACACCGAAAACGGCATCTATATCGAGGCTCTCGCCGGCGGGTCGGACATCACCGTCCGGCTCTGGGGCACCAAGACGGTGAACGTCGAATCCGTCACCGGCGAACGCACGAAGCCCACCGAGCCGACCACCGTGACCCTGCCCGAGGGCAAGGACTGCATCGCTTCGAGCGGTGCCCCCGGCTTCACCATCTCCGACACCCGCATCATCCGCGATGCCAGGTCCGGTCAGGAGATCTCTCGGCACACCCGCACGGTCAAGTACGACCCGGTGCCGGTGGTCAAGTGCGAGAAGAAGGACGAGGACAAAGAGGGGGAGTAGCGGATTTGCGAGGCGCCACAAATTGTAGGGGCACGACTATCCGCGAACTCCGAGTTGGATTTTACCCTCATCGACCCCGGTATCCGGGGGTCGGCGGGAAAGCCCAGGTAGGAGAAGTGTGATTGACCTGGCAGGCGCATGACTCGTCAGAATGAAAGATTGCAGATCGAATCCTTGGCTATTGATCGGCATTCGGTCACGAACGCGATGCCGATTTAGTCGGAACTTCGTGGTAGAAAAGCTCGTCGCCCGCACACGGTGGGCGTTCAGGGCAACCTTCGAGGGGCACAACACATGACCAAGATTCGTTCGTTCGGCTTCGCTCTCGCTGCTGCGGCGGGAATCGCGATCGCGGGTAGCGGGATGGCGGCCGCACAGGACCCCGAAACCCCCGGCACCGGCTCGGCCGAGGCGCTGCCCGCGCTGATCGAACTTCTTTCGACCGGCTCCGCCGGCACGGGCACCCCGGCCCCCGCCGACACCGCCTCGCCGATCCAGGACGAGGAGCCCGGCACCGGCTCCGCCGACGGCCTCCCGGCTCTCATCCAGGCGCTGATCACCGGCTCCGCGGGTAGCGAGACCCCCGACGCCGGGTAGCACGCGCACCGATCTCCGCCTGCCGCGGAGGGCCCCCGCGGCGGGCAGTGCGAGATCATCAGGATGCCCCGCCCTCGATTCGAGAGCGGGGCATCCTGCGTTTGCGAGGTGCGATCCTATTGCGTGGTGACTTTCGTGTCCACACCTCCGCAAATGGTAGAGAAGTGGGTCCACAAGCGGTACCGAGGTAACCCCGTACTTCACCTGGGGGGCTTGGCGGAAGTAGCAGCGGCAGAGACCATGCAGAGTTTCCCGCCCGTCGATCTGGCTTGGGCGAGAGCGGCTGTCGCCGTCCGCATCCGATTGTGGTGCGCGACTTCCGATGGGGCGTCGGCCAGGAGCCCCTCGGCGGATGAAGAGATGGCGCCGTGGCTTGCGCTGTGGAGGCATCTGTCTTGAAGAAAACCGTGGACAGGAGCTTTCGCCCGGCAGCAAGTGTGCGCAGCGGAATCCCTCGATATGATTTACTCCGCCGGTTTGCAGGATCCTTCCGGCTCGTAACCGATCACTGGTAGATGCATCGTTGAAGGTACAGTGACCTCCGTGGAGGACATTTACTCCGAGTCGCTGCGGCGCTCGTCGACGACTCGCTGATACTACGGTGCGAAAGCCGCGGGTTCTACTTCACCTCCGCGCAGGAAAACCCGGACAAATTGTGGTTCGGCCGAGGTGTCCAGGAATTGCCCGCATCAGTGCAGCAGTGCTTTTCTGCCTACATCACGCCGCTCTGGGCCGGTGGTTTCGCCATCAGCAGTCACGCCTACCTCTACTCGGCAGTGGTGGGCAGCTTCATGACGGAGTTGCCTGCGGAGGCTCGGTTGACTCCACCCCTGGCTTCGAAAGCAACATCGATCACCTCGGATTCGGCTCCATGTCACAACCGGAAAATCCTTCACTGGATTTCAAGATGTTTGATATGGATGATCTGAATCGTGGCATAGGTGAGTACATCGAGCATATCGACGGTCCCGTTTCGCGGCGGCTCGCCCAGCGTGATTCGCTCGAAAAGCTGATAGCGCTGTCCAAATCCCGCACGCTCCCCAAGAAGGCTGAAGTTGTTCTGCCGAGCTTTGTCAGAGGGACAGTTGTAGCACTACTGAGCGACAAGCACGTGGCCGAAGCGGCCTCTCTGATGGACTGGTACCTCGGCCGCGAGACCTTCCATTTCCAGGATTCGCTGGAACGGGTGCGCGCATTCGAGCTGGTTCTTCGAGAACGGTTCGATGACTATGCGGAGGTGCGGGGCAGGTAATCACCGGTGGCTCGGAAGCCTGGCGCGGATCGCTCAGCGCCGCCGCTGTAGATCCGGGCCGACATGCTGCCCGCCAGCGGCCTCCCCGTTCCACATGCTGTGCGGCACATGTTCGCCGCCTCGCGCTACTTCGCGCGAGCAGGACGATAGCAGTGCTGCGATAGCCCTTGAATCCGCCGATCGAAGGCGGGCCATCCGGCGATGACCGCGAATGACCAGCTACCACTCGGAAGTAAGAGCTTACCGGCGCAGCCTTGCGAACTCCGCTGTAGCACCCCAACTTTGGCACGCTTCGGGGGTACCGATGGGATATAACTACCCCTGATTCCGGCAGGCGAAAGGCCGCCCGGAATCACGCTCGAAGTGAGCAGCGAGAACGTAAGGGGGAATGTGGTTGTGGATCGAATCGACTCGGCGCCGCCGTCGGCGGCATCCGAGGGTGCAGGGGTTGTGGTGACGCTCGGAACGGCAATCGGCGAAGAAGCCGCGTATCGAATTCAGCAGGGCGCCGGAACATTGTGCGATGTCGTGCTGGCTTCCTGGGTGGTCGGTGTGGACTCGGTGCAGGCGGTGGTGGACTACGCCGACATCGTGCTCGGCACGGTCATCCCGAACGGCAACGATTCGCGCTGTGCCTGACAACTGGTGATTTCGGTGCGGCGGCGATGCACGGTCGAGTGGGCATTGGGGGGATGGTCACTCGGCCGGAGGCCGTTCGATATCTTTCATCGCCAGCGCGACGAACTCCCGCATCGGGATTTCCAGGGCCTGGCAGAGCGCGTGGAGCTGCTGCATATCCGGTGAGCGGTCGCCGTTCTCGAAGCGTTGGATCGTGCTGACGGCGAGCCCGGTCAGCTCCGCCAGCTGCTGACGTGTCAGCGCGCGCCGTGCCCGCGCGGCTCGCAGCTCGTTCCCGACCGCACGATTGATACTGCCCACAGACTCGTTCGCACCCATACGGACTATTCTGAGGTCCGAATGGCTACCTGGCAAACGCCCAGGGGAGGCGAGCTTCGCAACCCCACGCAAAGCGGTCGTTGATGCTGCCTCTCCGCATGGAGTTGCAGGAGGTCCATACGGACCATAATCTACTCCACATGGAGTGTTTAGACGCATGGATCGCGAGGCAGCTGACGACGCTGCTTCGCGAAGCCGGACTGGAGAGCGCCGAGCTCGCCGAGCGGGTGGGTATGCCGGTCGCCCTGCTACGAGAGCGCCTAGAGCTGCGCAGTTCCTTCCTGCTGGTCGAATTGGTTCGTATCGCGATGGTGCTCGGGCTGGAGCCCGCCGCCCTCGTCCCGCCGACGGATCTGCCGCGATGACGGCGGCCGCGCCCGGTTTCGGGCATTTCACAACCGGATCTTCCCAACTGTGTTGTGATGCAAATCACTTGCGCTCAGAAGCGTCGAACCCGCTGCTGAGCGATCGATCAGCTACCCCCATTTCGCGCGTACTCGAGCGGTTCCGGAGCGGTATCGGTAGCGAGGTGTTCTACAGCCCGCCCGGCTCGGGGCCGGGCAGTCCGACCGAGCGCGGCACTGTGGTCGCGGTGAGCGACCGCGTCGTCTTCGTCGATTACGGCTACGCCAATCCGATCCGGCCCGATCTGGGCAATGCGATCGCCACGCACCCGGCCAACCTGCGGTTCGGGCCCGACGCCTGTGGCCACTGCCCGTGTCGCGCACCGAGCGCGGGTGCCTGACATGCGACTGTTCACGGGGCTCAGAGGGAAGCGCACCGGCAAGGTGACGGTTCTGCTGCTCGGCGGCACTTGGAATCCGCGGGGCGACGCCATCGGCTCGGGATTCGCCGGCAACCTCGACGCCGAGCGGTTCGTCACCCGGATCGTGGAGTACCCAGCGGATTACGGCGGAATCGTCCCGTATGCCGACAGTGTTGCCGCCGGGGAGGCGGCGCTGATCGCGGCGATCCGCTCCACGCCGGGTGATCTCGTCCTGGCCGGCTACTCCCAGGGTGCCGCCGTGGCCGGGAACGTTGCCGCCGCGATCGGCCGGAACGAGCTCGACGTCCCGGCCGTGCTCGCCTGTGCGCTGGTCGCCGACCCGCTGCGGCCGCAGGGGATGAGCATCGGCCCCGACCCCGGTGGGTACGGGATCTCCGGGCAGCGCTTCGTTCCCCGGGTGCCCACCTTCTGGGCGGCCGCACCGGGTGATCCGATCACGGCGCTGCCCGCCGGAAACCCGCTCCGCACCATCGCCGACCTGAGCGCCTACTTCAGCCTGAGCAGCACCGGCGCCGCCTGGCGCTGGGGCCGCAGCCTGCTCGACGCGGCGACCCATCGGCAACTGCAACGCCGGTGGTCGCCCGAGCATCGGCGCAGCTGGGCGGGGGCCGTCGGCTACGCCCGCGGCTACCTCGTCGACGGCAGGCACACCTCGGACTACCTGCGCGACGGCCACGTGGCCCGGCTCGCCGAACGGCTCGACGCCGAGCTCGCCCGGCCGGGGCGGCGCGGATGACCGGCGACCCGGACGGCCTCTACCTGACCCGCGCCGAAATCATCGCGCTCGCAGCGTTGCTCCGCGAGATCCCCGACCTCGCCGACGACCTCGTCATCGCCCGGTCGAAGCAGGCGAAGCTGGGCGGCCGCACCGACTTCCGCATGCATCGGCGCCCGGGCGAGCAACCGCTGCCGTACAACCCCGCGGCGGCCGGCGCCGCCGATCACCTGCATGCGGTGCTGGTCGGATGGGTCCGGCTGGTCTGCGAGCAGCGCGCCCTCGACTACCAGGGTGCCCCGACGACGGCGGGCCTGGCCCGATGGCTCGACCACAACCTGATCGCCCTCGCCATGACCGACGGCGTGCAGGGCGCTCCGCTCGAGATCGGCCGGGCGGTGCGCATCGCCACCGACATCGTCTGCCCGCCCGCGCCGTCGACCGAATGGGACGCCGACATGATCACGCGGGCCCGCGCGGGGCGGCTCAACGCCTCCGGTATCGCCACGCTGGCCAAGGAGCTCGGCGCCGAGTACCGCACGCTGACCGTGCGCCGGGTGCAGACGCTGCGCGACGCGGGCCGGATCGCTCCGGTTCCCGGGCCGTGGGCGCCGGGCTGGCCGGAGATGTTCGTCGTCGGGGAGGTGCTCGATCAGCACCTCGCGCACCGGGCGCGGCAGCGGCGCAAGCCTCAAAAATGCCTGGTCGCAAGTGATTTCGAGGAAAAGGGTTGACAGAGGGTGGTGCGTTAGGTGAAGATTGGTGCAGCGCCAGAGCTGCGCCTCGATCCGGAACTCACCGGAATCCCCCTTTCTCTTCCGTGGCCCCGCACGTTGCCGAACGTGCGGGGCCACGGTCGTTCGAACCTGCGGCACGCCCCCGAAGCCCCCTGTGGTGTCTGTTGACAAGCGGGTCGAGCCTGCCGCGCACCCACCCCCGACCCGTCCTTCTGGTTCGGGGGTGGGGAAATCCGTCCCGCCGGCGCCCATCGGCGCCCCGAGGAGGCAACCGTGTCCGAGACCCTTCGTGACCTGCTGGAGATGACTTCACACGGGGTGCTCCCGGCCGCTCCCGGTGTCGCGCAAGCGCACCGGCTGATGCGGATGCACCGGAGCTGCGGCACCGACCACTGCCGACGCAAGGACCAGGCCATGCGGGTTCTCGTCGCGGCGGGCCGGATCGTTCCCGACTCCGCGCGGATGCGCTGACCCCCGAAACCCGCCCCGTCGGCTCCCCTCGCCCGGACATCGGCCGCAGAGGGTCGCCAGCCACGGGGCGCCCGGCCCCACCCCCGGCACCGCTACGAACCGGGGGTGGGGCCACCCCGCCTCGGAAAGGAGGTGACCATGCTCGCCCTCGCTTTCGATCTGCTCGAACTCGCCTGCCGGATCGCACCGCTGATCCGGCCGCTGCTCGGCCTGTGATGGCAGGCGACCGGAACCGGTCGCCGCGCCAGACGAACGCGCCGCACCGAAATCACTGGAACGGAGAACTCCGATGGATGGTCGATGATGCCTGCCAATGAACTTCCGATCGGAAAGAACGCGCTGCGCGCGGAATCGGGACCGGCTGTGCTGAGCGCATTCCTGTCCGCATCGCGGCGGCCGCCGAAGGCCTACGCCGCGGGCGGTGAAGTCGAGGAAGAACACGGCCCACCCGCGAGCGAGGGCGGATTCCTGTCCACCAGCAAGTCCGGCTCACTCTTCCCTTTCCTGCAGTGGCACAACTGGTACAGCATGCTCAACGGTTCCAGGGAGCAGGTCGCGGCGGTCGGCGGCGTCGATGCCGCTGTGGCGGTGCTCGCCGGCATGGTCGCCGGCCCCGCTGGTGCCGCGGGTGCCGCCGCCGCGACGGCGCTGACCCATCTGGCCGGAACCGCGGTCGAGCAGTTCGCGACCCATGCCGAGACGCTGCGCCGGACCGCGCCGCTGCCCGCCGCCGCGCAACCGCGGATGCGGATGCCGGAGGGGCGCCTCGGCGGTCCCGATATCGACCGCACGACCACGATCAACGTGGTCAAGACCGAGGGTCATCCCGCACCGCACGGCCCGGACTCCATGCAGAGCCGTGCCCTGACCTATTTGTCGCACCTGCGCTGATTCCCCGGCGCGCCCCTCCCGCACGAATCCGACCACGGGAAGATCCGTGGTCCCGATACCTGGAGAATCTGTGCCCACCTCCGAAGAAGCCATTGGGAACACCGGCCTCGCCGAGCAGATCGCCGGTGAGACCAAGGCGATCGTGACCCGGCTGGCCCTGGTGAAGGCCGACCTCGATGCGCTGTCGACCCTCGCCCATGGCGTGGCCATGGCGGTCGACGCGCTGCTGCCGCAGCCCACCCCGACCGGCGGATCGCTCGAAGCCGTCGTCTCGCTCGGCCAGTCACCGGAAGCCGCCGAATGACGTATCCCGTCGCCGGGGAGTTCCCCGATTTCGAGCAGTTCCTGGTCGACCTGTTCACCCCGATCGCCACCACCGTCACCACCCTGCCCGCCACCTCCCAGGCGCTGCAGGCGGCATTGCCGCTGGTCTGGGTGCGAACCGTCGGGGGAACGCTGGACATCAACGCCATCACCTACCGGGCGAAGATGGGGGTCGCCGCGATCGGCGCCACCCGCGGCCAGGCGCAACTCCTCGCCGTTCAGCTGCGCGAGGCCGTGCTGAACGCGCCCGCCAGCCGCGTGAACGGCGTCCTCGTCGACTACGCCGAGGAGATCGAGGCCGAGGACCCCAAGTTTCACCCCCCGATCCTGCGCCGCAGTCGCGGGCTGACGGAGGTGCCCGACCTCGATCCGCTCAACCAGATGGTCGAGATCTCCTTCTCGATCGAAGCCCGGCGCCAGTAGCCGGCACAACAACGCAACCGATGCCCGCCTCCGGGCGGGCGCTCGAACGGAGACCCATGCCTGCCACCAACCTCACCGCCCTGAAGTCGGCCCAGCGGTCGCTGCTGCTGAAGCCGCTGGACGCCGCGGTGTTCATCGCACCCTGGTACACCCCGGCACCGGCCGATTTCACCGACTCGGCCGGTGCGCTGCAGACGCTGCCCGCGGCCTACCGCCCGGTCGGCCTGATCGACAAGAAGACCGGCGTCGCCTTCGCCCGCGGGATCACGGCCGCGCCGATCGAGGCCTACGGCGAACTGCAGCCGGTGCGCAACGACATCACCAGCGACATCACCACCATCGAGTTCCAGCCGCAGCAGACCACCGCGCTGACCCTGGAGCTCACCACCGGCGCGAACCTGGCGCAGGTGACCGCCGACGCCGCTTCCGGCGAGGTGTTCTTCCCACAGCCCGCCTCGGAGCAGATCACCTACTACTCGGCGATCATCATCGGCAAGGACGGCAACGACGCGAAGCCGATCTACATCTTCAAGGTGCTGCCCAAGGTCGCTGTCAGCAAGTACGGCGGCGAGCAGTGGACCCCCACCGAGGTGCTCGCGGAGAAGCTGACGATGGTCGCGTTCAAGGACGACACCGCTGGCTACGCCGTCGCGCACGGCTTCGGCGGCATCGGCTGGAAGGCCTTGCTGGCCCAGACCGGCATCACCTCCGCCTGACCTCCGGGCACCTCCCGGCGCAGGGCGTGCCGGTGTCTCCGGCGACGGCACGCCCGCTGAATTCCCCCTTCGATGTCCCCCGGCCGGAGCAGAAAGCAGGTCGAACCATGTCCGCTATCCCCACCGAGTACCCGGTGACCATGACCGACGGTACGAACGAATACATCGTCTCCAGCGCGACCGAGTACGTGAACGCGGTGTACAAGCTGGGCCACTCGCTCCGGTCCGACACGGCCGCGCAGCGAAGCGGCGCCGCGAAGACCAAGTAGCGCGAAGCCCGAGCGGTGATGACAGAAACCGAGACGAGCATGGCACCCACCTCCGAGACCGCGGCGGGCGGCCGATTCCACGAGCTCCAGCAGGAACTCGCTCCGCGCCGCCGCGAGCCGTACCGGCTGACCGACGACATCCGCATCCCGCCGGTCACCCGCGGACAGGTACTGGCGCTGCGCCGTACCAACGACGACGACGAACAGATGGCGATCGTCCTCGGCGATCAGCAGGCGGCGGTCGAGGCGCTCTACGCCGAGCGGCCGGTCGACGAGTGGTACGCCTTCCAGCGCGACCTGTACGCGCACCTCTTCGGCCAGGGCGCCGCGGAGCTGCCGGGGGGATCGCCGGGCTCGTAGAGTTCTGGGAACGTTTCGGTGCCGCGCTCGATTTCGATTTGCTCGAGCGCGGCATCGACGTCCGGGACTGCTTCGGGCCCGCCACCATCCGAACCCGTGACTGGCGGACGATCTGGGCCTTCAAGGACCGGCTCCCGCACGGGTCACAGTATCGGTCGGCGCTGACCACCGACCGCGAACTCGCCGAGCAGGTGGTGGCCGCCGAGGAGGCGCGGCCCGACCTCGGCGAGCAGCCCGACGGCCCGACCGGGCCGTCCCCCGAGGGTTACACGATCGACAGCTACCTGCTGCTCTCGATCATCGATGCGCTGCAGGGGGTGCAGGTCGCCGTGATCGCCGCCGCAGGCGGCGATCCGCCCGCCGTCACCCCGATGCCGCGCCCCGTCGCCGCCGTCGACCTGGTCCGCGACGAACGACGGGATCGATCGATGCAGAGCCTCATCGACGACTTCACCGCACCCACCCGGGAGACCCGATGATTCTGACCACGACGCTGCCCGCGCAGGCGGCAGGAGCGGCCGCCGTCACCACCCTGGCCGGGGTCTACTCCCCGTCCTTCTACAGCGGCGACACCGTCACCGACGTCCAGGTCCTCGCGCCGTACGGGTTCCCGTCCGTCGCCGGGCAGGCAACCGACAACGTGACGATCTCGGTCCGGCTGCTCCGGGACGGCGTTCCGGTGCAGACCTTCGCCGCCCTGACCGTCGGCACCGGGATCACCGTCACCGCGGCGACGCCGGTCCCGGTGCCGATCATCGCCCAGCCGACGCTGCTGCCGAGCGACGTGCTCGATGTCCGGCTGCAGCAGAACGGGGCCGGGCAGGCCATCGGCCCCGGCCTCATCGTGTCGGTTTTCGTGAGCTGACGCCCCGGCGGTCCGCGACCCCTCCGAACCCATGGAGCATGAATGGCACCACGTCATCCGAGAACAAAGGGCACGCCGGTACCGCGGTCACCGAGCGAATACACGCGCTCCCCGCACCAGGATGTCCTGCGGCGATATCTCGCGTCCCACCGGCTCGCCGCCGCGCGGCCGAATCCGATTTCGCGGGTCCGCCCCGATTTCGCGCCCGGCGGCCTCGAACCCGCGTCCCCCGCGGGTGCGCCGAAGCGGGCGGCGGGCGGGGTAGCGAAAGATTTCGCGGTACCGCCCGGCCCCGCCCTGCCGCTACCGCCGGTCCACCGCGTTCCGCGCGGCACGGCTGTCGTGGATCGGCCTGTCGCGGTGCGGAATCGCTTCGACCCGGGCCCGGTGCCGATCGCCGTGCCGAAGCGGAGCCCGGCGCCGATCGGCCGGGCGACGGGCGGCGAGGTCGCCGGGCCCGGCTCGTCCGTCGGCGACAAGATCCCGGCCTGGCTGTCCGACGGCGAATTCGTCGTCAATGCCCGATCGACGGCGATGAACCGGCCGTTCCTGCAGGCCCTGAACGCCGACCCCTTCTTCCTGCAGAAAATGCTGGCCGCGCGCACGGAGCGCGGTCGAAGCGGGGCTGAGCCGCAGAGCGCCGCGCCCGCCGGGCAGCCCGCGACGGTGAATATCTCGATGTCGAACGACGAAGACATCATCGGCAGATTGAAAGTGCTTGCGATGCAATGGGAATTGTCCCACTGAGCATCGCTTCGAAACGAGTGGATCGAGGTGAATCTGTGGCGCCCAATGCTGCCATGATCGCGGTGACCGGAGTCGACGGATCGGTGTGGACGCTCGCCGGACAGGGGCGTGGCCGCGAGGGAGTCGAGCTGGCGACCTCGCCGAGCGGCCTCTACGACGCCCCGGTGACGACGATCTGGAACCAGTCGGCGTTCCAGACCGGATCGTCGTTCGGCGGATACCGCACCAACAAGCGCGATGTGGTCTTCGCGGTCAATGTCTTCGAGGCCGCGGGCCGGCCCTGGGAGACGGTGGATTCCGCGTGGCGTAAGGCGTGGGCCTACGACCGGGACGCGGTACTGACCATCACGACGGACTTCGGAACCCGGTCGCTGCGGCTGCGCATGTCCGAGCAGCCGGACTTCAAGCCGGACAAGGACCCGCACCTGAAAGGCCGGAGCAAGGTCGTGATGACCTGCGTCGCGGGCAATCCGTGGTGGGTGGAATCGGACGTCACCGGCGTCTGGACGTCCACGATCGACACCACCGGGCCGAACAGCAGCCAGCACGGCACCATCGGCATCGCCAACCCGACCGACCAGCCGATGTGGGTGAAGTGGGTCTGCTCGGCGCCGGGCCGCTGGACCCTGCCCGACTTCTCCTGGGCCGCCGACGACGACGCGGACCGCACGATCGCGCTGCCGCTGACCGCGGCGGGACAGGATCTGATCGTCGACACCGACCCGATGGAGGAGATGATCGTCGCGGCGGATCGGTCGCAGATCTGGGCGCTGATGAACGGCGTCAGCTTCCTCTACCCGGTACCCGCCTACACCCCCGCCACCGAGGTGCCGGTCACCGTGACCGGGGCGCCGGCCGGAGCGTCGGTGCTGGCCGTGCAGCCGCGCAACTGGTCGCGGCCGTGGGGGCTGCAGTGAGCGCCGCAACCGGCCTGCCCGTGCTCTACGCCGAGGCGCAGCAGCTCAAGGCGGCGCGGAAGCGGCAGCGCTACGCCCGCCCCCTGGTGCGGCTGTGGGACGGGGACTGGAACCTGCGCGGCATCTGCGGCGCGGAGGTCAGCGCCGACTTCCGCTGGGTGCTCAACCAGTCCGGCACCGGCCTGCTGGTGCTGCCCTACGACTACTACCTGGCGAAGTGGGCCGTCGACATCAACGGCCGCAGCACGCAGAACGTGCACATCACCGTGGACAAGGACGGTGCGCGCTGGGACGGCCGGTTGGAGAAGGCGGTCATCAAGACCGACGACCGCGGCGTGACGACGGTCGAGCTGCTGTTCATGCACTCGTACCAGGAGCTCAAGCACATCTACTGCTGGTCGAATCCGTTCCTGCCCGCGGCGGTGCAGTTCCCCAGGGAGTTCATGCTCGCGGGGCCGAGTGTCTGGGCGCTGAAGACGGCGCTGCACCTGAACCTGCTCCGCCTCGAGTCCGCGGGCTGGGAACTGCCGGACGACCCGGTCGACATCGGGGGCTGGGGATCGCTGGACCAGTCCAACTGGGCGGTGGTGGTGAAGCCCGGCGAGTTCGCCTCCGACACCTCGCTCTGGACGATCTTCAGCTCCCGCTTCCGGAACTTCCACGAGGCCGCCGCAGGCACGCTGGAGACGGCGCAGCTGGCGGTGGTGACCCGCCGGTGGCTGCGCGGTGACCCGGAGCCGTGGCCGGGCGCGGAGCTGCGGCACGGCTGCCTGGTGATCGACATCGTCGACAAGTCCGGCTTCTGGACCGGCACCAGCACCGGCGGCGATATGTGGGACGGGTTGCAGCGCACCGTGCAGGTGCTCGACAACACCAAGCTCGACTACAGCCCCGACGTGCTGCCCGACCAGAACGCCCCCGAGCTCTACCGGAACCCCGGCTGGATGGGCACGCTGCCCGCCAACCCCTGGGTGGTCTACCGGCAGAACGAGCGCACCGGTATCCAGACCTCGCAATTCGTCGTCAATCCCGCGTCGGCGGTGCAGATCCTCACCGGCGGGCACTCCATGCCCGGCGTCAACGAGGCGATCTCCTCGGCGATCCAGTTCGTCGGGTTGGTGACCGCGGGGGCACTCGGCCAGGTGCCGTTCGTCGGCCCGATCCTGTCCGGCGTCGCCAACGGCACCACCGCCGTGGTCAACACCATCGCGACGGCACTGCTCTCGGACACGCTGCTGGCCTGGATGGAGTTCAAATCGCCGCAGCGCGTTGCGAACTCGGGATGGTCGCACTACTACGAGCACTTCGAGAACAGCGCCGACCGGGCGTACACGCTCGGCTCGCTGCTGACGCTCGGCGAGGGGCTGTGGAAGACCCGCCGCCACTTCACCCACAAATTCACCGTCGCCAACGGCGAGCCCTACCTGATCGGTGATCAGGGCTACGGGCACTTCTTCCTCGGCGATCGCGTCGGCTCCACCGTCAAGGGCATGCCGGAGGGGTCGATCTACGTCGACCAGGTGACGGAGCTCGAACTGGCCTGGTCGCGCAGCGCCAGTCCGGCGTGGCAGGTCACCGTCGGCTCCGACCGCGATCACGACATGCCCTTCGCCAAGTCCATGCGCGTGGTGGCCGACATCGTCGACGACATCCACGCGCTCGCCGTCCAGATGTGAACCGGGAGAACCATGTCCATTCCCCTGCGCGAAGAATGCAACCCCGATGACCCGAGCGACGCGTTCGTGTGGGCGCTCGTCGGCCTGCCCGGTCCGCGGAACTCGCCGCTGCTGGTCCACCCCGACGTACTGCGGCAGTGGTCGAAGCACCTGTGGGACCTCGGCTTCCGGCATCACCCGGACGCCCAGCTCCGGGAGTACATCCCGCCGGCCCGCGGTGTCACGCACTGGCTCAACGGCTCGGGCCAATGGGCGGAGAAGGGCACCGCGCGCCCGCCCGAGACCTCCGCGCCCGATGTCGCCCAGCTGACTCCGGACGAGCGCGCCAACCTGGTCGAGCAGTTGCGCGAATCGGGCGAACTCGGTCATCTCGTCGACCGGCGTGCCCTCGAGCAGAACCATGCCAGGGTCGACCGCGCCCCCGCGGAGGGCAGGCGATGACCAGCCCGGACGGGAAGGTCCCCGCTGGCGCGTACACCGGCGGATCGATCCGCAACCTGCAGAAGGTCACCTGGGCGGCCGCGCAGGCGTCGATCATGGCCAACGTCATGCAATCCTTCGCCGGCATCGATGCCGTCGGATCGAATCTGAGCTCGGTCACCAACCGGGCGCTCGACGCGGCCGGCTCGGCCCAGATCGACGCCGCCGATGCCCAGGTCACCGCGCACGCCGCGCAGAACACCTCGTCGTCCAATGCCTCCGCCATCGCCAACCTGCAGAACGACCAGACGCAGAACGAGGTCGGTGGCGCCGCGATCATGGACAAGTTCGAGACCTGGGACGCGGCGAAGTGGACGGTCGGCAAGTGGAGCAGCGGCGGCCACCCGGTGCCCGATATCACGGTGGCCGACAACCAGGCCGGCATCGACAAGACCGGGCACACCAGCAACGGAGCCGACTTCGCGCTGTACAAGACGCCGCTCATGACCGATTCACAGTCGGTATCGGTCGTCCTCGGCCGCGGCAACCAGGCGAGCGCGTTCACCGGCAGCGGCATTCTGCTGCGGGCGGCCGAGGACCTGTCCAGCTTCGTGCTGGTGCAGATCGGGGTGTCCCGGGTGCTGCTGCAGCGGGCGACCCTGCTCAACGGCGAGCTGCTGGTCGACACCTGGAACGAGCGCACGGGACTCACGCTGAGCTCGGGCGACACGGTGACGGCCACGGCGACGGGGGCCGGGTACGAGGTGCTGATCAACGGCGTGAGCCGGCTCGGCTACCAGGACACGGCCGTCACCTCGCCGGTCGGAGCGGGCAATCGGCGGGCAGGCTTCTACAGCGGGTCCAACGTCATCGGCTCCTGGGCGGGCACCACCGTGCAGTTCGGCTTCGACCTCGAGGCCTTCGCCGCGGCCGACACCGCCTCCCCGCCCGTCGTCGGCACCGGCTGGTCGCTGTACCGGCAGAGCACGGCCACGGTCGCCCACCCCGCGGGCACCGCGCGGTACGGCGCGGTCTTCGACACCGTTCGCATTGCCAACAAGGTCACCGTCCTCGACCTGCCCGCCGGGCAGATCCAGATCACGAAGCCGGGCTGGTACGTGATGAACGTCGGCGTCCAGTGGTCGCAGCCGTGCGGCACGGGCTACACCTACCGCGCCGGGCTGTGGTCGGCGCCGGAGCCGGGCGGCCTCTGGCGGCTGGTGCGCAGCGGCGGCGAGACCGAGGGCTCGGCGGTCCACCGTGCGGCCGGCTCCTTCGCCGTCTTCGCCGGGGCGGGCAGCGTCTGGGCTCCCGGCTACTACATCGCCGGCCCCAACACCATGCTCGGCGATTCCGCCGGCGTGAACGTCTATTTCGACGGCACGCTCTGCTCCTTCTCCTGACCGGAACACCGCACAGAGGAACCCGATGAGTACAGCAAGCAATCCGGGCTACCTGGGCTACCAGCCCACCCTCCAGCCCTTGAAACTGACCACCGGCGCGAGCTTCGTGCAGACGATCCAGCCGTCGGGCGGCGCCGTCTTTCCCGCGGGCACGGCGATCGTCATCGTGCTGACCGCTCCCGGCGGCGCACCGCTCGGCAGCTGGAACGCCACCGTCGACGCGAACAGCGCCCGCTGGACCGTGCCCGCCGCGACCTGCGACGACATCCCCGCGAACGCGCGCTACACGATGCTCGTCACCTATCCGACCTCGCCGGCGACGACCTACGCCTGGTACGCGGGCTCGGTCATCCGAACCTAGCGCCGAACCCACCCTTCACCACCTCACCCTCACAAGGAGCGCCGACATGGCCATCGCCGTCACCACCACCAAGAACGCACTGTGCACCGCCTACGCCAATATCGCGACCCCGGTCTACGTCTCGGTCCACTTCGCCGACCCCGGTACCAACGGCGGCAACGAGGCCAGCGGCGGCTCGCCGGTCTACAAGCGGATCGCCACCACCTGGTCCGCCCCGGCGAACGGGCAGATCACCGGCAGCCAGGTCACCGTCGACCTGCCCGCGGGCACCTACACCCACGCCGGGCTGTGGACCGCGCTCAACGGCGGCACCTTCATCGACAAGGTCGCGATCTCCTCCACCACCCTCGGCGGCCAGGGCACCCTGCTCATCACGCCGACCTTCACCATCAGCTGATCGCCGGACCCGCGACAACCCCACGGTGCCGCGCTCGACCATGGTCGGGCGCGGCACCGTCCCATCGATTGCTTGGGAGGACCCTGCTGTGGCCGAATCCCCGAGAACGGCGGAGATCCCGGCGTCGCCGTCGGTGACCCCGGCTGCCCCCGCACCACCGGTCGGCGTGGGCTCACTGCCCTCGCCGCCTGCCGGTTTCATCGCCGGCGAATACGTTCCGATCGTCATGCCGTTCCTCGAAGCCGATCTCCTCGGCACCGGCGCACTGCTCGTCGCCCTGCGCGCGTCGGTGCTGACACCAGGCGCCGGCGCCGGTGCCGGGCAGCTGACCGCCGTGACCCGCTCGAATCCCTCGGTGACCGCCCACTACGCCGCAGGCGGGACGGCTGTCGCACGGACGGCCGCTGGCCCGTCGGCGATCGTGCTGGCGACAGCCGGTTTCGACGGCACGGGGGCCGCGTCGGCCTCGGACGCGGCCGCGCGCGGATCGGGCGAGCTGTCGGCGACGACCGTCGTGCACGGCGAGCTGCCCGCTGCCTTCCACGGGGTGGCCGCGGCCGTCGGCATCATCTACTCACCGCCGGCACCGCTCACCGCGGCGCTCACCGGGCAGGGCGCCCTGACCGCCGCGGTGACAACCGGATTCAGTGCGTCCGGGATGAACAAGAACGGCGCCCAGGCCGGGCCGAACACCATGAACGCCTGGATCGAGCTGACCGGGTGGACCGCCGACACCGGCGCCTACCCCGGGTCGACGGTAACCACCAACAAATCGCTGGTGAGCCAGGGCAGCAAAGTCGCCGCGGTCGTCTCCGGCAGCGTCAGCTGGACGTCGAACGCCTTCACCCCCGCCGCGGTCAGCATGCGGCTGAAGTTGAACGACATCGTCATCGCTACCGGAACGGTGGCCAACCCGGCCACCGCCAGCGCCACCGTCACCGTCGCCAACGGCGACCGGGTCTCGGTCGAGATCAAGGACGGCGGTTCCTTCACGTCGCTGTACCCGGCCACCGTCAACGCGGCCGGAACCTTCGCGCGAATCACCTGATCCGCCACGCGGATCACCGAACTCCTACGGAGAAGTCATGTCCAAAATCGTCCGAATCGTCATCGGGTCCAGCACGTCCTGGACCAGCATCCAGGTGCCGGCCGGCAGCGCACTCGTCTGGGCGGAGCCCGCCTCCGGCGTGGTCATCGGCCTACCCGGTGGCGGCACGACCACCGGAATCGCCACCTACTGGAAGACGAGCGAGTTCTCGTACGGCGACGAGCGGTGCCTGATCCGGCGCGCGTTCCTGCAGCCCGTTCCCACCACCGAGCAGCCCGACCTCGACTACGTCGAGGCCGGCATCCCTGGTGCCGAGGCCACGGTCAACTCGCACTACCTCATCTGGTGGAAGAAGAGCATGTACGACGCCTTCCCGCCGAACCCGGGGCCGTCCGCGTAACCGATCCGCAGCAACCCCGCGGGCGGCCGTCGATCCCGGCGACCGCCCGCGGGCGAAAGGCAGGCAATTATGGCCTGGTCCGGTGACCCCGTCTGGCTCACGGATGTGCTGCGCGAGGAGGGCCTCCCGGTACTGGAATTCCCCGGCTGGCGCGACCGCGGGCACGGTGACTTCCGGAACATCTGGGGCGTGATCGCCCACCACACCGGCGGATCGAACACCCCGGCCGCCGAGATCGCCTACGGGTTCTCCGCGCTGGCAGGCCCGCTCTCGCAGCTCCACCTCGACCGCGACGGCACCGTCACCGTCGTCGCCGCCGGGGTGGCGTGGCACGCGGGCCGCGGCCGCTGGCCCGGCCTGCCCGAGGACGACGCGAACTTCCACACCATCGGCATCGAAGCGGCGAACAACGGCACCGAGGGCTGGTCGCCCGCGCAGTACGACGCCTACGTGCGGTGCTGCGCGGCCATCGTGCGCAGGCTCGGGTACGGGCCGGAGCGCGTGATCGGCCACAAGGAGTGGGCGGGCGCGAAGCAGGGCAAGTGGGACCCCGGTGGCCTCGATATGGACCGATTCCGCGCCGATATCGCGGACCGATTGAAAGGCGGGGTGCTGATGGCACTCTCCGACCCCGAGCAGCGGGAGCTGCTCGACAAGCTACGTCGCGTGCATTTCGAGCTGACCCAGGGCTTCCAGTCCAGGGTGACCGGCTCCGACTACCGGGACACCCTCGCGGGTTACGTGCTCAACTCCGACGCCGCCGACTACCGCAGCGAACAGCGGCTGCGGGCGCTCGAGCTGAAGCTCGACCGCCTGCTCGACGCGAGCGAAGGGCGGAGCTGATGTCCCTGCGCAGCCTCCCCGAGCCCGCGCTGGTGCGCTCGGTGCTCGTCGCCATCACCGGCGTGCTCGCCTTCGTCGCCGGCCGGACGATCGAGGCCGGCTGGATCGAGCCGGTCATGACGCTCTACGGCCTGCTCACCCCGGTGCTGGCCGGTGTGCTCATCCGGCCTGCCGTCACCCCGGTGACCCGCCCGGAAGGCGGCCGATGAATGGCGCAGAGCTGGCTGAGCCCCGACCTGGTGCAGGCGCTCGGCGCCGCGGCCGCCACGGTTATCGGTGCGATCACCGCATGGCAGGCGCGGGAGGTCGCCAAACTGCGGACCCGGATCGAGACGCTGGAGACGCAGGCCGTCGATGACAAGCTGCGCTTCCGGGACGCCCTCCGCGTGATCCGCGCCCTGCAACTGCACATCGACGAGTTGCGGGGCTTCCTCCGCCTGCACGTGCCGGGCCGGGAACCACCCGCGGCCCGCTACGAGATTCC
>NZ_JBHSAX010000014.1:288399-364729 GCF_042650385.1 Nocardia jiangsuensis | reverse complement strand
CCGTGCTCGCCCCCTGAAGGGGCGAGCACGGCTTTTTTGGTTCCGCCACCCCGCAGATCTCCTGCCCCCCAACTATCGAGGTGATGGGACATGGCTCCCAACGAACCCAGTAAACCCGCCGAGCTCGGCCTGCCCGACCTGACCGGCAAGAAGGAGGGCGACACCTGGACGACGCGCGAGAACGGCGTCGACGTCACCTACACCATCCCGGTCGGCAACGGCACCAACTCGGTCGACCGCTCCTGGACCAACTCCGACGGCGGCACCAGCACCAACCGCCTGGCCGGCGACGGCGCGGGCGGGCTGCAGTCCTGGACCGACAGCACGAGCGGCCCCTCGATCTATGCGAACAAGGAGTCGAACGGCACAACCGACGGAATCTACGGCTACGTCTACGACCCCGGCAGCTCCACTACCGGCGCCCCCGACGTGGTCTTCGGCGGCAACCCCAACCTCACCACCGTCGAGGCCACCCGGCTCGACGCCGACGGCAACCCCGTCGCACTGCTCGGCAGCAGCCGGAACTCCCGCGGCAACTGGGACAGCATGGGGGTCGACAACCAGGGAAATCGGACGCTGTTCGGCGACCTCCCCGACGGCCGGGGCGGCTTCCTCCCCGGCTCGCTGGTCGGCCAGATCGACCCGGGGGGCTACGGCTGGTCGACGGACACCACCGGAACTCGCTGGAATATCGCGCCCGACCCGAGCGGTGACCCGGGGGCGCTGCTGCGCTGGCGCACCGACACCACGCCCGGCGGTGACCCCCTCGCGATCTACATCGACAGCAACGGTGTCGAGAAGCGGGAAGTTCGCGACAAGGATTCCAACGCCGTCCGCACGGTCGAGTACTTCGATCTCGACGGCACCCGAACCCATTTCGACACCGAAGCAGACACGAAATCCACATTCGATCCGCACGACCGAACCCTTACCGTGGTCGAGAAATCCGGTGAAACAACCGTTTTCGACGACGGCGGCAAGGTTCTGGAGCACACGATCGCGCCGGGAACCGTCGATGTTCCCGGGCTGATCGACAAGGCCATCGACGCGGTCTACTTCTGGAACCCGCTCCAGCGCGGCGCGGGCAAAGCCGCGGCGCACACCCTCGTCGGCTTCGGCGGGCTGCTCGGCTGGTACGACGACCACGGTCGCGCCCTGAACCTCCCGACTCAGCACGAAACCCTGAGCAGCTACGGCGACATGGGCAGGCAGATGGCCCTCGACTACCTCTATCTCCAGGGCAACCAGCGGGACGAGCACGGCAATACGATCTGGAGCCCCGACGGGAAGCTCGATCCCACGCACGCGCTGCTCAACTCCTACAACAACCTGTCGATGCTCACCATCGGAGTCGACTGGAACGAGTTCGAGGACAAGCCGGGGGAGACCATCGGCGCCGCGCTCTTCGGCATCGGCACCTTCTTCGTGCCCGGCCCGAAAGGCCTCTCGGCCCTCGCCCGCGGTGCCCGCTTCGGCGGAATCGTGGACGACCTCGGCCATTTCGGCGTGACTCCGCATTATCCCGATCTCGACCTGCCCGAAATCGATGGCAGGCCGAACCCGCACATCGACGGTGCGGTGCCGCCCGCGCAGTACAGCCCATTCGGTCGCCCGCATACCGATCCTCCAGGGGGAGAGATTTTTCCCCCCGACGCACCGAGGGGACTCCACTCGCGCCCTGGGCCGAGGCGGTCGAACCAAGTCCCCCGCCGCGCTCCCGGTGAGCACTCGGATATGTTCTACAATCGACGGAGATCGGGCGATGTTCCGCTGGGCGCGGAGTCTTGGTGGCCGAATGTTCGGCTACCCGAGAATCATGCCGAGTGGGGCCGCAGGCTGGAAACTGCAACCCCGCCGCGATCCCCTGCGGGGATGGAACCGATCAAGCCGGATCACTCGAACAGGTGGAACGACTCGTGGTTCGCCGGTCCCCTGTTCTCGTCGATGAAAGGCAAGATAGGCGATGCGCTTACTCGTGCCAAGATCCAGCTCGACGGGTATACGATCGTCGCTACCGGCGATCAAATATCTATTTTGGTGCCAGGGCTCAAGGGCGGGTTCAAACCGGACTTTCTTGCTCGCGATCCCGAGGGAAACCTGGTGATGATCGAGTCGAAGTCATGGGGTGCTGGTTACACCGACGCTCAACTGCCGGGCTATACTCATTACCGGGGCGGAGATCAAATTCTCGACTTCGGAGAGGACGAGTTTCTGAATCGGCGGCTTAGGGCTCTGGGGTTCGACGAACCATCCAACGTCGTAGTAGATCGCGTGGAGACTGTTCGTTGGAATGGCCCGGACGGCTACGTGCCGACCGACGAAGTCCTGCGTAAAGCCGCGATGGAATTCGAAGAGAATTATGGCCCGTTCACACGTAAGCCCAAGGATCACTCATCCGTTCCGCTCGAATTGACCAGGTCGAAACTCCTGGCCTGGGGGGAGCTCGTAAACGAATTGGCTCGGCGTGACGAGGCAAGCGGGCGCATCGCCAGAGCTATGTTCGCGCGAGCGAAACAGGCAGCGACGGAATTGGTTCTCAACGCGACCGGACGAGTGCGGCCCGATCCTATGGAAATATCGGCGGCTACACGAGTTCCCGTGCACAGCCCCTTCTCCGAAAGCCCGGTACAGACAACGCGCCGAGTATCGGTTTCGCTGTTCAAAAGGCGGGAGGTGAATCGCTCCCTGACTGTCAATGTGATTCCGAGGATCGGAATGCTAGGCTGCTCCTCGCCTGCCGAAGCGAATGTCGTCATTGCGCTTGGAGCGCACCTCGTCTGACGGCTGCCCTCGAGCCGGGTCAGCCGGTACGCTTCGTTTGCCGAGATCTCGAAGGGAAGGTGTCCGATCGAATGGGTTTCAGCAGAGCCGAACTGGCAGTGCATGTGATCGGTGAAATTACCGCAAAGATGAAACTGGAGGGGTACTCGGTCAGCGATCCACCGGACGGCGGGCCGTCGGAGGAGCCTGGCGTCCGGGTGCCGACGTGGCGACGGGTATGGTTCACAATCCAGGGCAGGGGGATCGAAGGGAGAACGGTCGCTGCGGTCGAAGCGCTGGTCTCGGACTCCGAACGAACCGGGGGAGTGCGGTTTCAAGGTATGGTGAATTTGCTGTCGCCTGCGGTCGAGGAGGTTTTGTTCGACATACCGGATTCGGCACTCGACAGCAGCTTTCGCCCAGGAAATGAGTATGCCCAGCGGAATCTCCTCGATATGAACTCGTTCGCTGGTCTGAAGGATCCCTCCAGCCTCGATCGAGATTTCCATGTCATCGACTACGGTGTAGGTGACGGCGTCGACCGATTCATGGAGTGCGTCACAGGGGAGGTGGCGGCATTCTTGGCCGCACGTGACAGCGTCGACAAGTTGGTAGGTTTGGCACTCCGGCCGCGCGAGACCGATCCGGGGTGGCCGTCGCCGTCGCGTTTCCGCGGGGTTGTGGTTTTGTGCCTGCTCGATGACAGGGTGGGCGACGCAGTCGGCTTGATGGACCGGTACCTCTTGTGGGAGAGGTACAAGCGTTCGGACTCTCGGGAACGGGTACAGGCATTCGATTCCGCTCTACGGCAACGCTTTCCGGAGTATGCGCTCGCTCGCTCGAGGTGAGCTTCAAGCCAGTGGTGTCGCGAGCTGTCGGCTGGCTGCGTGGCGATCCCTTCGCGGCCGAGATCCAGCCGCCGGACCACCGTCGCCTCCGAGCGAAGCAAGGGTGACTGCTCGCCGCCAGCCTCGCAGGCAGGATTCGCACCGTCACCACACCCTCGGTGACGGTGTTCGGCCCCCCGACGATCGCGGGACCGGTCGCGTCCACATCACCCGATCCCATGCCGATGGCGGCCGGGTAGCGCTCGAAGCTGCCGTGCTGATGGATCGGTATCTCGGTCGCGAGAACTTCCACTTCATGGATTCGCTCGAACGGGGGCGGTTGACATCAGCAGCGTGCCGCGCGCAGAGCGTTGGCAACGAATCCGAAGCGTGCCGTTGCTCCGCCTGTTCGCGCACCTGGCCTGAATCGCCCGAGAAGGGACCGAATGAGCGTGGGGAAAAGTCCCGATTTGGAACTGCGAAGTGGGATCGTCGAAGCGTTGGTGCACGAATGTGCGATAAACGGGTTCGAGGTCGAGAAGCGCGGCGGCGATCCTGACTGGCTGTGGTTCCGGCGGCGGCCGGAGGGTGCACCTGCCTCGGTACAGCAGCTGGTGTCGGCCTATCTCGCATCGCGCCGAGCCGGTGGGTTCGTGATCCGGGGTCATGCGTTTCTGTTCTCCGCGGCCGTGGGGCAGTTTCTGGAAGGAATTCCCGCCGAGGCTCGGCTCGATTCGCCGGTCGTCGATCCGGACAGTGTGAACTACGTCGACCACGAAGGCTTCGATTCGCTGGTGCAACCGAAAGATTTGTCGCTCGTGTTTCCGATTCCCGTCGTGCATGAGGTTGCCGAAGGCGTCGGCAAGTACCTGAGCACTGTGAACGGGCCGGTATCGACATGGTTTTCCGCGCGCGAAACGCTCGATGATCTGAAGACGCTGGCGGTGACTCCCCACGAGCCGGGGGTTCCGGAGAGCGTCTTGCCGAATCGCTTCCGGGGCACGGTTGTGCTGTGCCTAGTCGAGCGGCGGCCGGACGACGCCGCTGCTCTGATGGATTGGTATCTGAGCCGGGACAGCCTCCACTTCATGGACTCACTCGAACGAGCTCGAGCCTTCGAGCTGGCGCTGCGCGGGTACTTCCGCGAATACACCGACCTGCGGGGCGGGCATACGATTTCGTAGAGATCACCGCCGAGGTGGGTGCTCGCCCAGCGCTGCACCGCGTGTACGTACGGCCACGTTCTCCGCCGAACGTGACAGCCTCGGCAAGCCGACGGGGCCGCCGGACTCCCTGTAATCTCGCGGTCAGGGGAGCGGCGAACTGTCGGCGGCTTGTGTGGCAATCCCGTCGCGACCGAGATCGAGCCGCCGCGCGGCATCGGCTCCCGAACTCACCAGGGTGACCGCCCGCCGCCGCCCCGTGGGCAGGATCCGTACCGTCACCACGCCCTCGGTGACGGTGTCCAGCTCTTCGACGATTCGCCGGTGGATCCGTTCACGGACAGCGGGGTCGGTGCCGGTGAGCCCACCGTCGTCGTGCAACCGCACCCGAACCCCCCGCTCCCTGGCCGCCCGGACAGCGGTGTCGAGCTCGGTTCCCACCAAGCCTGGCGCCCGCAGGGTGTCACGGAGATGTGCCTCCAGTACCAGGAATTCGGAGATCTCCGCTTCCCGGAACGGCGGCCCGGCGGCGATCCGATCGAGCGCCGGGCGAACGAGCCGATCCAACCGGCGCAGGCGCGCGTCCCGGACGGCGAGCGCCGCACCGGCGGCGGCGTCATCGGCGGCGCGCCGGGTGTTCTCGGCGCGCAGCCGGTAGATGGTGTCGGCGGCGGGGACGACGGTGACGGCGAAGAGGGTGCTCATCATGAGCGGGCCCGCGTTCAGGACCGAGATGGAGATGGCCTTGCCCCAGGGCTGACCGGTGAGCGTGGTCCAGCCGAGGCAGACCAGGGTGAGCGAGATTCCGCCGATCCAACCGGCCACGATTCGGCGGCGCACGCAGAGGAAGGTGTACGGCACCACGGACGCCCCGACCGGCCAGAGCTGGTGCGGGGTCTGCAGCGGCAGGGCGAAGGCGCTGAGCTGCAGGGCGCAGGCCAGTGGGCAGGCGATCACGATGACGACGGTGGCCCAGAGCGGCATGGGGTCGCCGGGGGTCGCGATCAAAACCACCCCGGCCACGGTGAAAAGCAGAACGGCGCCGACGACGGGCCAGCACGCGGTGTACGTATTCCACGAGGCGAGTGGCTGCGCGACGGTGGCCAGCAGGTAGCACCCGGTCAGCACCCAGGCAACCCAGGTGCGGGCGCCGAGCAGCGTCCAGGCGTCGCCACGGCTCATGCGGCCTGCCAGGTCAGCCGGACGCTGGTCCCGACCCCGGGCGCGGAGGTCACCGCGGCGGCCCCGCCGGGCAGCTGCCGCATCCGCCCCTGAATGCCGATGCTCACGCCGAGACGTTCCGGAGGTACTGCGGCGGGGTCGAACCCACGCCCGTCGTCTGTCACCACCGCGGTGAGCGAACGCGGCTCGACTCGCAGCGCGACGGCCCGGTCGGCATCGGATCCCGCGTGCCGCAGACTGTTCCGCAACGCCTCGGCCAGCGCCGCGCCCATCGCGCGCACCACCTCGGCAGGGTACGACGACGCCGACACGACCTCGAGCTCGATCCCGAGCTGAGCGTCCACCGCGGCGGCAGCCGAACGCAGGTGTGCGGCAGCGGCTTCCGCGTCGAAGGGCGCATCGCTCAACCCCTCGGAGCGCAACTGCTCGACCTGCCGAATCGCCTCCTCGGCCTGCCGCACCACCCCGGGGTCGTCGGGCGTGCGCCCGACGGCGAGCAGCGCGCTCATCACCCAGTCGTGGGTGAGCCCGTCGATCCGCGCCCGCTCGACCTGCTGCGCCTCGCGCGCGGAGGCGGTGGCGGCGGTGGCCTCGGCGGAGGAGCGGGTGCGGTCGAGCAGCCGGGCGGTGCGCAGCGCCATGAGCGCGGCGCAGGTGTAGAGCAGGGTGAAGGAGAAGGACCAGGGGATCTCGACGAAGATGTTCGGCGGGTTCACGCGGAGCACGGCGTTCACGAGCTGGGCGCCGACGATGGTGGTGGCGAGCAGCGCGATGGTCGGCAGCGGTGGCCAGACGATGGCGACGGCGAGCGCGGGCAGCCCGGGGATGGTGGAGAGCCAGACACCGTGGTCGATGTCGACCTCGCGCCCGTCCCAGGCCAGCGGCCAGGTCGCCACGGCGAGCAGGAAGCCGGCGGCGGCCGCCGAGACGGCGAGGCCGAGCCGGTGCGGCCGCTCGGGGGCAGCGGCCACCACCAGGCCGAGCGCGGGGGCGAAGACCGCGACGACGGCGAGCGGCAGCCACCAAGCCGAGGTGGACCGCGCGCTGTCCGCGATATCGGAGGCGAGCACCAGGAAATAGGCCAGGTAGCCGAAGGCGACGAAGCGGGCGAAGAGCCGCTTCATCCGCAGCTCGGTGCTTACCTCCCCCGGCGGCGCGGAATCGGCAGCCATCCGTCCTCCACGGCTCGTTTCAGCAGCTCGGCGCGGTTTCCGGAGGGGCGCCCCGCAGCCTCGTACTTGCGGCGGATGCGCTTGAGGTACTCGGTGACGGTGTCCTCGGCGATATCCATCAGGTGCGCGACCCTGGCCGCGGTCTCGCCGGAGGCGTAGAGCTCGAGCACCTGGCGCAGCTGCGGCGGCAGGTCGACGGCGAAATCCTCGTCGCCGTCGATGGCGAGCGCGAGTTCGGTGCCGAGCTCGCCGTCCTCGCGGGCGGCGGCGCGCACCGCCTCGACCACCCGTTCCGGCGGTTCGGATTTGAGCACTATCCCGACGGCGCCCGCCCTGGCCGCCGCGCGCATGAGGTACGGGTCCTCGCCGGAGGTGTAGACCAGGGTGCGCAGCCCCTCTTCGCGCAGCTTGTTCACATTGTCGCCGGGCGACGAGCCGTCGTTCAGCCGCAGGTCGAGAATCACCAGATCGAGCGGAACCTCCTGGACGAGCAGCTCTTTCACGGTCACCGCGGCGGCCTCGATGCGCAGTTCCCGGTGCGGGGCGAGGATGTTCCGCAGCCCGGCCACCATGACCGCGTGATCCTCGACGACGCCGATTCGCACCGGTGTCCGTTCATCGACCGACACACAATTCCCCTTCGATCCCCTAATGGGCCCCGATCTTAGGGGGCTATCGGAGAACTCGGCACCCGTACGGCGGGCTTCGGATGAGAAGGAAACATGATTCACATCTCGACAAACCGGTCTGTCGGCGCGGGATCTCTGGTAGACAGTCCGCACGGACGGCGAAACAGCGCCGTTTCAGATCGGATGATGGGAAAGCTTCATGAAGGTACGTGCCGCCGCAGTCACCGTGCTCGCCGCCACCGGGCTGATGTTCGGCGCCGGGCTGGCCTCGGCCACCCCCTCCACGCCCCCGCCCAGCCAGGGCGACAGCCTGTCGGTCATCCTGACCGCGCTGCTCGGCCTGCTCGGCACCGGCTCCTCCACCGGCGGCGGCGCGGACAGCGGCATCGGCTGACCCGGAACGCACATCGGCCCGCCGCGGAGCTCCCCGCGGCGGGCCGATCGCGCGTTCAGCGCAGGGCGTCCAGCGGTGTGCGCATGAGCAGCACGTTGTACTGGTTGTGCACGGTGAGCAGGTAGTACAGGTCGTCGCCGGTCTGGTACGGCCAGATCATCGGGGCGTAGGCGCTCGGCAGGTCGCGGGTGTCGACCAGCACGCGCGGCTCGCTCCACGGCCCCTCGGGCGCGTCTGCGGTGCGCGCGACCACCGAGTTGGTGGGGTCGGTGGTGGTCATGACGTACTTGCCGAGGTAACCGCTCCAGTTCACCGAGAGCTCGGCGACGCCGCCGACGATCGGCGCGGAGGCGAGCGGGTCGTTCAGCTTCCAGCCCTTGCCGTCCCAGTACTCGTACGCGTCGATGTTCGCGATCTCCGGCTCGGCGACGCGGGAGACGAAGCCGGGGTTGTTCCGGCCGCCGGGGGTGCCGTAGCGGTAGACGTAGCCGTCCCGCTTCAGGAAGGCGTTCTGCTGGAAGCGCTCGTGGCCGTCGACGTTCGCGCGGCGGGTGGTGGTGAGCTGCTGCCAGGTCTGGCCGTGGTCGTGCGAGACGGCGAGGGTGGCGAAGTTGGTGTCCCACTTGCCGTGGTCGCCCCAGGCCCGCACCGACATCATGCTCAGGTACTGGTCGCCGCCGACCGAAACGCCCGCGGTCGGGATCAGGCTGATCTCGATGCCGGGGATCTTGGGGCTCGGCAGCGGGTTCGGCACGAAGCTGTCGAAGCGCAGCCCGTTCGCCGGGTCGTGGTTGCCGGAGCGGAACAGTGCGTTGCTGGTCCAGGCCCACATGCTGCCCGCGAGCAGGTTCGGGACGCCGAGCCCGGCGCTGTCGCCGAAGGCGGTGAAGAGCGTGCCGTTGCCGTCCCACATGACGCCCAGGTCGGTGCCGAGCATGTTGTACCGCTCGGTGCGGTTCGGGCTGTCCATGCCGGTGACCTGGAAGACGGCCTCGGTCGGTCCCGGCAGCCGGGGCAGGCCGCGCGGCTGGCCGTTCATGCCGGGGATGGGGTTGACGTTGTTCGGGTCGGCCCCGGCGGGCGCACCGCCGGTGACGGACAGCGTCAGGGCCAGCGCACCGGCCGTGACCAGGGCTGACAGCGAGCGTTTCATCCAGGCGGTCCCTTCTCCATAGCCGGTCGGCGTGGCCCATTCTGCCTGCTGTCCCCGAAATCGGAAGGGGGCGCACCCGGAAACGACAACGGCCCGGTGTGCACCGGGCCGTCGTCGAGCAGCTGGTCGCGGTCAGAAGGCCGCTTCGTCGAGCTCCATGATCTCGTTGTCCAGGGTGGCCAGGATGGCGCGGGTGGCGGTCAGCTCCGGCAGCACGTTGCGCGCGAAGAACTGCGCGACGGCGACCTTGCCGGTGTAGAACGCCTCGTCCTTGCCCGCGCCGCTGTCCAGCGCGGCGATCGCCCGCTCGGCACCGCGCAGCAGCTGCCAGCCGATCAGCAGGTCGCCGACGGCGAGCAGGAAGCGCACCGAGCCGAGCCCGACCTTGTACAGCTCGGCGGAGTCCTCCTGGGCGGCCATCAGGTGCCCGGTGAGGGTGGCGGCCATGGCCTGCACGTCCTCCAGCGCGGTGGCGAGCAGCTTGCGCTCACCCTTGAGCCGGCCGTTGCCCGCCTCCGAGTCGATGAACTTCTGCACCTGCCCGGCCACGTGGCCGAGCGCGACGCCGCGGTCGCGGGCGATCTTGCGGAAGAAGAAGTCCTGCGCCTGGATGGCGGTGGTGCCCTCGTAGAGCGAGTCGATCTTGGCGTCCCGGATGTACTGCTCGATCGGGTAGTCCTGCAGGAAGCCGGAGCCGCCGAGGGTCTGCAGCGATTCGGTCAGGTACTGGTAGGCCCGCTCCGAGCCGACGCCCTTGACGATCGGCAGCAGCAGGTCGTTGACCCGGGCCGCGAGGTCGGCATCGGCGCCGGAGACCCGCTCGGCGAGCGCGACGTCCTGGTGCGCGGCGGTGTAGAGGTAGACGGCGCGCAGCCCCTCGGCGTACGCCTTCTGGGTCATCAGGCTGCGGCGCACGTCCGGGTGGTGGGTGATGGTCACGCGCGGCGCGGCCTTGTCCGCCATCTTGGTCAGGTCGGCGCCCTGCACCCGCTGCTTGGCGTAGTCGAGCGCGTTCAGGTAGCCGGTGGAGAGCGTGGCGATGGCCTTGGTGCCGACCATCATCCGCGCGTGCTCGATGACGTCGAACATCTGCGCGATGCCGTTGTGCACCCCGCCGACCAGCCAGCCCTTGGCCGGGACGCCGTGCCCGCCGAAGGTGACCTCGCAGGTGGAGGAGGCCTTGAGCCCCATCTTGTGCTCCAGGCCGGTCACGAAGACGCCGTTGCGCTCGCCGCGCTCACCGGTCTGCGGGTCGAAGTGGAACTTGGGGACGAAGAAGAGCGAGAGCCCCTTGGTGCCGGGACCGGCACCCTCGGGACGGGCCAGCACCAGGTGCATGATGTTGGGGAAGAGGTCGTCGGAGTCGCCGTTGGTGATGAAGCGCTTGACGCCCTCGATGTGCCAGGAGCCGTCCTCCTGCTCGACCGCCTTGGTGCGGCCCGCGCCCACGTCGGAGCCGGCATCGGGCTCGGTCAGCACCATGGTGGCGCCCCAGCCCTGCTCGGCGACGATCTTGGCCCACTGCTTCTGCTCGTCGGTGCCGTTGTCGTGGAAGATCTGCGAGAAGCCGGAGCCGGCGGCGTACATGAAGGCGGCGGGCTGCGCGCCGAGGATCAGCTCGGCGAAGGCCCAGTACGCGGCGCGCGGCATCGGCAGGCCGCCGAGCTCCTCCGGTACGCCGAGCCGGTCCCAGCCGCCGTCCTGCAGCGCGCGGTAGCTCTTCTTGAACGGCTCGGGCAGGTGCACCGTGTGGGTCTCGGGGTCGAAGGTCGGCGGGGTGCGGTCGGTCTCGGCGAAGGACTCGCCCAGCGGGCCCTCGGCCAGCCGGCGCACCTCCTTGAGCATCTCGCGCACGGTGTCGGCGTCCAGATCGCCCCACGCGCCGGTCTCCAGCAGCGATTCCAGGCCGAGCACCTCGAAGAGGTTGAACTCCAGGTCGCGGATGTTGCTCTTGTAGTGACCCATGTCGGTACTCACTCTCCGTTGAGTTGGTGCGGTCGGTTGTCTGCCGTTCCCGCCCAGGATGCAGCTACTCGCGGGTAACTTACTTATCATATTACCGGCCGGTAATGAGGTAGCAAAGTGGAATGGGTCGATGTGACGCGAGGAACATCGACTCGTTACCGTTGACTGTGCGCATCGACACCAGTGCGGGGGCGGCCGAGGTCGAGATCGACGCCGCCGACGAACCGTCGCTGCTGGTGCTGCTGACCCACGGGTCGGGCGGCGGAGTCGACGCGAAAGATCTGCTCACCGTGCGTGACCTGGCAGTTCGCTGCGGGGCGGCGGTGGCGCGGGTGCTGCAGCCGTACCGGGTGGCCGGGGCCCGGGCGCCGGGGTCGGCGGAGAAGCAGGATGCGGCGTGGCTGGAGGTCGTCGCCGCGCTGCGCGAGCGCTACGGGCCGGTGCCGCTGGTGCAGGGCGGGCGCAGCAACGGGGCGCGGGTGGCCTGCCGGACCGCCACCGCGGTGGGGGCGCGTGGGGTGCTCGCGCTCTCCTTTCCGCTGCACCCGCCGGGGAAGCCGGAGCGGTCGCGGCGCGAGGAGCTGCTTGCCGCGTCCGACGCCGAGGTGGTGGTGATCAACGGCGGCAGTGATCCGTTCGGGATTCCCGACGCCGGTGACGTCGCGGAGTTGCATGTGGTCACGGGCCAGCCGCATTCGTTCCGGCGCGGATTCGACGAGATCGAGGCAGTCGTCGAGCCGTGGCTGCGCCGCTGGTCCAGCTGAGTGGGGTCAGGCCCCGGGAACTTCTTCCCTTCGCCTCGCGACGACGAGCGCATCGATGGCGTCCCGATCCTCTGTCGCCCGGAGCACCCGTTCCGCGACCGCGATCCGGATCTGCCCGGACAGCGGCCCCAGGTCGGCGCGGATGTCGTCCGGCGTGAACAGGATGGCCGGATCCTGCGGCCCCCCGTACCCGTCGCTGATATTGGTCGTGTCGTGGCCGAGCACGAGCAACGTCCCGCCGGGCGTCAGCACCTCGGCGGCCCGGCGCACCAGTGCCCGGCGCTGATCCGGCGGCAGGTGCAGGAAGACCATGAGCACCAGCTCGTACCGCCCGGCGAGCGCGGCCGGGTCGGTGAGATCGGCGCACTGCCAGGTGATCCTGGTCCGCACCGAGCGGGAGAGCCGGGTGGCGACGGTCCGCCCCTTGTCCACCGCCACCTGCGACCAGTCCACCGCGTGCACCTGCCAGCCGTGCGTGGCCAGCCAGAGCGCGTTGCGCCCCTCGCCGCAGGCCAGGTCGAGCGCGCGCGGCAGCTCCGGGACGGTGCCGTCCGGTTCGGGTGGCGGCGCGGCGGTCCGCTCCATGCCGTGGATGTGCTCGACCACGGTGCTGTTCGGCGGGGCGCCCCAGACGAGTTCGGTGCTGGCGTAGCGCTCGTCCCATGCGGCGGCATCCATGCCGCCCAGTCTAGGAAGCCGGTCAGAGCGTGGTGCGCATCAGCACCACGTTGTACTGGCTGTGCACCGTCGTCATGAAGTACAGGTCGCGCCCGGTCTGGTAGGGGAAGATCGACGGCGCGTACGCCGACGGCAGCTCACGGGTGTCGATGATGACCTCTGGCGCGCTCCACGGCCCCTCCGGCGACGGCGAGCGGCGCAGCACCACCGAGTTGAACGGGTCGGTGGTGAGCGAGACGTACTGGCCGAGGTACTCGTTGTAGAGCACCGAGAGCTCGCCGACGCCGCCCATGATCGGCGCCGCCGCGTTCACGTCGTCCTTCTTCCAGCCGCCGCCGTCCCAGTACTCGTACTCGGCCAGGTTGCCGATGTCGGCGCCCTTCACCCTGGCCACGTAGGCGGCGTTGTTCCGGCCGGAGCGGGTGCCGTACTCGTAGACCCACTCGCCGCGGCCGACGAAGGCGTTCATCTGGAAGTTGGCGTTGCCGCCCTCGTTGGGGCGCTTGGTGGCGGGCAGCTCGGCCCAGGTCTCGCCGTTGTCCGCGGAGGCGGCGAGCCCGGAGAAGTTGGTGGTCCACTGGCCGGCGGCATCCCAGGTCCTGATCGACATGAGGCTCATGAACTGCACTCCGCCGACCGAGATGCCCGCGGTGGGGATCCGGCTGATCTCCAGGAAGGGCACCTTCGGGCTGGGGATCAGATCCCTGGCCTGGCCGAAAACGTCACGCACCACGCTGTCGAAGTAGATGCCGTTCGCCGGGTCCCTGGTATCGCTGCGCAGCAGGATATTGCTGCGCCAGGCCCACACGCTGCCGGCGAGCAGATTGGGGAAGCCGAGCCCGGCGGTGTCGCCGAAGGCGGTGAGCATCTCGCCGCTGCCGTTGTCCCACATGATGCCGAGGTCGGTGCCGAGCACGTTGTAGGTCTGGGTGTTGTTCGGGCTCGCCATGCCGGTCACCTGGAAGACGGCGCGCGCGCGGCCGTTCAGGTTCGGCAGCCCGGTGCTTCCGTTCAGCACCGGGATCGGGTTGATGGCGTTCGGATTGGCGGCAGCCGGCGTCGCGGTGGTGACGAGCAGGGCGGAGAGTCCGGTGAGGGCGGACAGCATCAAGCTCGCGGTCTTCTGCACGGTGGGGGCCTCCGGCGTCGTGCCGGGGTTCTCGTGACGCACACCCCCTCCGTTGTGCGATGCGCCACACCCCGACTGTCTGGCAAATCGAACGAATGCTAACAGCGCTGCCCAGAAAATCCAGGGCTTGCCAGAACGTATCGCTGGCGGATCGGCCCCGCTCAAGTTACCGTCACTGTTGACGGTAACTGCCGACGAGCGGAGGAACGATGCTGCCAGCCGGAGTGGATCCACGGACCCCGGTCCTGGTCGGAGCCGGACAGGTGGTGCACCGCGGCAAGGAGCCGGGGCTGCCCGGCCCCGCCGAACTCGCGGCCGAGGCGCTGCGCCTTGCGGGCGCCGACAGCGGCACCGGCGACCGGCTGCTGCGCGCGGCCGATCTGGTCGCCGCGGTCTCGCCGGTGAGCAAGCCGTACGAGGACCTCGGGGCGCTGGCCGCCGCCGAGCTCGGCGCCACCCCCGCCCGCACCCTGCAGTCGGTGCGCTTCGGCGGCGATGCCCCGGTCAAGCTGCTCGGCCGGGTGGCGCAGGCCGTCGCCGACGGGAAAGCCGAGGTCGCGCTGCTCACCGGCGCCGAGGCGGTGGCCGCGGGGATCGCCGCTGCGCGCACCGGCACCACCCCGAGCTGGCCGGACGAGCCGGCGGGCGCGGTGCCGGACGAGGTCGTCGGCACCGATCGCGGCCCGAACTCGGAGATGGAGAACGCCGCCGGGCTGTGGGGTCCGGTGTACTTCTACGCGCTCATGGAGACGGCGCTGCGCGCCCGGCTCGGGCTCACCGAGGAGGCGCACCTGGCGCGGATCGGCGCGCTGTGGTCCCGCTTCTCCGAGATCGCCGCGGGCAACCCCTTCGCCTGGCAGCCCGAGCGCCACTCCGTCGCCGACCTGATCGTGCCGACCCCGTCGAACCGCCTGGTCGCGACGCCGTACCCGAAGCTGCTGACCGCCAACCTGACGGTGAACCAGGGCGCCGGGCTGATCGTGTGCAGCGCCGCCGCGGCGGATGCGGCGGGGGTGCCGCACGACCGCTGGGTCTTCCTGCACGGCGCCGCCACCGCCACCGACGAGTGGTTCGTCTCCGAGCGCGCCGACCTGGCCGGCTCGCCCGCCATCGCCGCCGCGGGCGGTGCCGCGCTGCGCAGCGCGGGGGTCGGCATCGACGAGGTCGCGCACATCGACCTGTACTCCTGCTTCCCGATCGCGGTGCAGGTGGCGGCCGAGGCGCTCGGGCTCGCGCTGGACGACCCGGCGCGCCCGCTCACCCTCACCGGCGGGCTGACCTTCGCCGGCGGGCCGGGCAACAACTACACGACGCACTCGCTGGCCGCCCTGGTCCAGGTGCTGCGCGCGCACCCTGGTGATTTCGGGCTGGCCACCGCGCTCGGCTGGTACATCACCAAGCACGGCGCCGCGGTGCTCTCCACCCGGCCGCCGGCCGCGCGCTTCCGGGCCGAGGAGCCCGAAGTGCCCGCCGCCCGCCGGGCCACCGCGCCCGGCTACACCGGCCGGGCCACCGTCGAGTCCTACACCGTCGCGTACCGCAGGGGCAGCGGCCCCGACCGCGCCGACGAGCCGGAAGCTGTCGTGATCAGCGCCCTGAATCCGGCGGGTGCCCGCATACTGGTGCGGGCCTCGGACGCGGAGACCGTCGCGGCCTTCACCGACGGTGACCCGCTCGGCGCGGGCGTCGAGATCGCGGCCGCCGACCGGCTCACCCTGCTCACCGAGAGGACTGTGCGATGACCGACTCGCTCCTGGTCGAGCAGCGGGGTGCGATCACGCTGCTCACCGTGAACCGCCCGAAGGCGCGCAACGCCATCGACCTGGCCACCGCCCGCGCCATCGAGGCCGCGGTGGACGCCTTCGAAGCCGATGACAGCGCCCGGGTGCTCGTCCTCACCGGCGCGGAGAACACCTTCAGCGCAGGCATGGATCTGATCGCCGCCGCGAAGGGCGAGATGCCGATCACCGAGAAGCGCGGCCCGCTCGGCATCACGGCGAAGCCGCCGAGCAAGCCGATGATCTCGGCGGTCGAGGGATACGCGCTGGCAGGCGGCTTCGAGCTGGCGCTCGCCGGCGACCTGATCGTCGCCTCCAGCACCGCGCGCTTCGGGATTCCCGAGGTCAAGCGGGGGCTGGTGGCGGCGGCGGGCGGGGTGCTCCGGCTGACCCAGCGGCTGCCGCGGCCGATCGTCGCCGAGCTCGCGCTCACCGGCGGGCAGATCGCGGCGCAGCGCCTCTACGACCTCGGGCTGGTGAACCGGGTGGTCGAGCCGGGCACCACGCTCGAGGTCGCGCTGGAGCTGGCGGCGGAGATCGTGGCGGCCGCCCCGCTCTCGGTGGCGGCCAGCAAGCGGATCATCGACGAGTCCCCGGACTGGCCGAGCGCCGAGGCCTTCGCCAAGCAGGGTGAGATCGCGCTGCCCGCGCTGTTCTCCAAGGACGCCGCCGAGGGCGCGATCGCCTTCGCGCAGAAGCGCGAACCGGTCTGGCAGGGACGCTGATCGGTGCCCGGCCGGGTCCGCGAGACGCAGGAGCAGCGGCGCACCCGCATGCGCGCGCGGCTGCTCGACGCGACCGTGGCCAGCCTGGTCGAGGTCGGGTACGCGGGCACGACGACGCTCGAGGTGCAGAAGCGCGCCGAGGTGCCGCGCGGCACCCTGCAGCACCACTTCCCGACCAGGGCCGACCTGCTGGCCGGCGCGGTCGAGCACGTCGCGCTGCGCCGGATCGCCCAGCTGGAGGCGGAATTCGACGCGCTGTCCGGCGGTGCGGACCGGCTGGCCCGCGCGGTCGACCTGACCGCGCGCATGCTCTCCGGCCCGGAATTCCTCGCGGCGCTGGAGATGTGGGTGGCCGCGCGCACCGATCCGGAGCTGCGCGCGGAGTTCCTTCCGCTGGAGGTCCGGCTCTTCGAGCAGATGCAGAGCCGGGTGCGCGAGGCGTTCCGCGGCGAGTTCCCGGACGACAGCCGGGTGCCGATCATCACCGAGTTCACCATCGAGATCGTCACCGGGCTCGCCATGCGGGCCCTGCTCACCGGTGACATGGCGGGCAACCTGAAGATTCAGCGTCGCTGGGACACCGCCGTGCGGGTGCTGCTCGGCACCGCCGACCCGGCGTCGCTGGCCCCGCGCCGCGGCTGATCAGCGCTGGTCGAGCAGGACCCGCGCGCAGCCTGCCGGGTCGTCGTAGAACGGCGTGTGCCCGCTTCCCCGCAGCGTGATGTGCCTGGCGTTCGGCAGCAGCTGCCGCGCCTTGCGGCTCTGCGTGGCATAGGTGAGCAGGATGTCGCGATTACCCCAGGCCACCGTCACCGGGATGTCGGCGAGCGCGCCGAGCTCGTGCAGCCGCGCGTCGCGGAAGGACTCCAGCGCCTCCGGGAAGCCGGGTGCGTTCACCGCGCCCTCCACGGTGGCGAGCGCGATCTCGGGCGTGACCTGCCACGGCTTGCCGAAGACCAGTTCCAGGAGGGCGGTGCGCCCGGCCGGGTTACCGAGCAGCGCGGGCAGCCGCGGCTCGATGGCCCGGCCGAGGTCGCGCGCCCGGCCCAGCGACTGCTGGCACCAGACCCGGCCCGCGGTGCCCCAGAAGCCGATGGGGGAGAAGGCCGTCACCGAGCGGGCGAGGCCGCGCGCGGCGACGTTCAGCGTGATCAGCCCGCCCATGGAGTTGCCGCCGAGGTGCGGCCGCTCCAGCCCCTCGGCGGCGATGAACTCGGCGAGCGCGTCGGTGAGCGTCTCGACCGTGGTGTGCGGCAGCGGCGCGCTGCCGCCGAAACCGGGCAGGTCGACCGCGATGACCTCGAACGATTCGCCCAGCCGGTCGAAGAGCGGCTCCCACACCTGCCAGCGGCTGCCGATGCCGTGCACCAGGACGAGCGGTTCGCCGGAGCCGGTGCGGTGCTGGTTCAGCTTCACCATGGCTGGAACCCTAGCCCATTGCTGAGCAACAAATGGTCAATTAGTGTTGCTCTATGTCTTCCGTAGGGCAGGTTACGGCCCCGCCCGGTCCCGATTCGCTGACCTGGCAGTACTTCGGCGACCGGCGCACCTACCCGCTGGCCCCGGCCGCCGGGATCATGCAGCTCATGCTGCCCGGGCTCGGCGCCGGGGTGACCCAGCACTCGGACTTCTGCACCGAGCCGCGGGAGCCGATCTTCCGCGCCCTCGACCCCGACGATCCGGCCGAGACGCGGCTCCCCGTCGTGCCGGACCTGGTCTGGAAGCTGTTCGGCAAGCGCTTCATGCGGGAGTACATGGTGGTCGCGGCGGGCACCATGCCGCCTGCGGTGCGCGAACGGCTCGGGCTGAGGCGGGGCCCGCTGGAGCGGGCGCGCTGCACCGCGCTGGTGCGCCGGGTCTGGCCGCTGCTGCCGGAGCGGGTGCGCTACGCCCCGCGCGCGCTGGCCGGGATCGCCAGGGTGCGCGGGGCGTCATGAGCACCGCGCTGCTGGCGGAGCCGGGCACCGGGCGGGACCCGGTGACCGCGCGGATCCTGGACGCGGCGCTGGCCGAGCTCAGCGAGTACGGCCTGCGCCGGGTCTCGGTGGAGGACATCCGGCGCCGCGCGAAGGTCGACCGCACCACCGTCTACCGCCGCTTCGGCACCAAGAACGAGCTCATCGCGGCGGCGCTGCAGCGCTGGATCCTCCGGGGGCTCACCGAGATCGCGGCCGAGGTGGCGAACCGCCCGACCGTCGGCGAGCGGCTGACCGAGGGGTTCGTGCGCGCGGTGCTGCTGGTCCGCACCGACCCGCTGATCGGCAGGCTGCTGCGCAGCGAGCCGGAGACCTTCCTGCCGCACCTCACCACCGAGGGCGCCCCCATTCTCCGGGCCTGCCGGGAATTCCTCGCCGCCCAGTGCCGCGCGCTGCGACCGGATTTCGACGCCGACGCCGCCGCGGAGATCGCACTGCGGCTGGCCCAGTCCGTTGTCCTCACCCCGCACGGTTGCTTCGATCTGCGCGACGAGGCCGCGCTGCGCGCCTTCGCCACCCGCTACCTGGCACCGCTCACCCGCTGAGATCGGGGCTGGTGCGGAGTGCGGCGGGTACGGCATGATCCGCAGCGGATGCACACGCAGAGGGAAGGATTCGGGTGCGGAAAACCCTGATCGTCGCGGTACTGATCGCGCTGCCGGTACTCGCTGGCTGCGGCGGGGAGGAGGCGCCTGAGCTGACCGCCGCCGACCTCTCGAAGTCGCTGCAGGACAAGGGGCTCAACGACGCCGCGCTGGCCGACTGCGCCGCGAAGGTCTTCGTCGACACGGGCATCTCGCAGGACGGGCTGCGCACGCTGATCGGCGACGACCAGGCCGCCGTGCAGGCCGACCCGGAGAACATGGGGATGAGCGCGGACGACGCGGCGAAGTCGCGCGAGGCGCGGGGCAAGATCGGCACCGAGTGCGTGATCGGCGCGCGCTGAGAAACGGATTCCGATCCGCCTGAACGCAACGGGTGAGGCCGGGGCCGGGCTCGGTCATCGTTGGGCCATGACCTCCACCCAGTCGCAGCAGACGACAGACGCCGAACTCGACCGGATCTTCCAGCCGATCTTCGCGCGGATCGCCGATGGCGCGGTCGAGCGCGAAGTGGATCGCAGGCTCGCCTACGACGAGGTGGCCGAGCTGCGCACCGCCCGCTTCGGCGCACTGCGGGCACCGGTGGAGTCCGGCGGCTACGGCGCGAGCGTGCGGCAGCTGTTCCGGCTGCTCATCGACCTGGCCGCGGCGGAGTCGAACCTGCCGCAGGCGCTGCGGGTGCACTTCGTCTTCGTCGAGGACCAACTGCTCGCCGGGGCGGGTCCGGTGCGCGACGAGTGGCTGCGCAAGGTCGGCGCCGGGACACTGGTCGGCAATGCCATCACCGAGCCGGGCGTCGGCGCGGTGGACCGGTACCAGACGCGGCTCACCAGGCGGGGTGACGACTGGGTGCTCGACGGCACCAAGTACTACAGCACCGGCTCGCTCTACGCCGACCACATCCTGGTCGCCGCCGACCGGGACGGCGAGCGGCTCGGCATCCTGGTCGACGCCGCCGCCGACGGCGTGCGCCAGCACGACGACTGGGACGGCTTCGGCCAGCGGCTCACCGCCAGCGGCACCACCGAGTTCAACGGTGTCGTCGTGCCGGAGGACCGGATTCTCGGCCCCGGCTACGGCAACCCCGGCGCCACCTACTCCACCGGCTACCTGCAGCTCTTCCAGCTCGCGGTGTTGGCCGGGATCGCCGCGCGGGCCGAGCGCGACACCCGCGAGTGGGTCGCGCAGCGCACCCGCGGCTACACCCACTCGGCGGGCGACCTGCCGCGGCACGACCCGCTGGTGCAGCAGGTGATCGGCAAGCTCTCCGCCGCCGCCTTCACCGCGCGGGCCACCGTGCTCGCCGTCGCCGACGAACTCGATCGCGTGCTCGCGGCGGGCGCCGAAGACGAGCAGGACCTGGTCGCGGTCGAGCTTTCCGCCGCGCAGGCGCAGATCGGCGTGATCGAGACCGTGCTGCCCGCCACCTCGCTGCTCTTCGAGGTGGGCGGCGCCTCGATCACCTCGGAGAAGCTGCGGTTGGACCGGCACTGGCGCAATGCCCGCACCGTCTCGGTGCACAACCCGGCCATCCAGAAGGCGCGGGCCATCGGCGACCACCTGCTGAACGGCGCCGAGCTGCCCTTCGCCTGGAGCGCGGGGGAGCGGAAGCCCGTATGACCGGATACGTGCCAGGCACCCCGCGGAACGCCCTCTTCGGCCGCGGCGACCGGCTGCCGCCCGAGCACCGCGGCGCGAGTTACCGCCTGGGCGGCCCGGACTCGACCGCCCTGCCCGACTCCGAGGTCCGCCAGGAGACGCTCAGTCGCTGAGCGTCTCGACGAAGACCGCCGCCAACCCCTCCAGCCCGGCCCGGTCGACCTCGTCGAACCGGCCGGGCTTCGGGCTGTCCAGATCCAGCACCCCGACCACCGCACCGCCATGCCGCAGAGGCACCACGATCTCCGACCGGCTGTCGGCATCGCAGGCGATGTGGCCCGGGAAGGCGTGCACATCCGCCACCACCTGCGTCTCCCCGGTGGCCGCCGCGGTCCCGCACACTCCGCGCCCCCACGCGATCCGCACGCACGCCGGCTTGCCCTGAAATGGTCCGACGACCAGTTCTCCACCCCGTGTGAAATAGAAACCGGCCCAATTCAAATCCGGCAGGGCGTGGAATATCAATGCCGCGAGATTCGCGGAATTGGCCACCCGGTCGGTTTCTCCGGCGAGCAGCGATTCGGCCTGTTCGCGCAGCTGACGGTACTGTTCGGACCGGTCGCCGCTGAGTTCGGTGATATCGAACGACATACCGCCGAGGGTACGGCTACCGCCGGGCAATAGCCGGAATCCATTCTCTCTGATCGCAATACTCCAGCCCCGTGCGCGCCGCCCGCACCATTCCGGTATGACATCGACTACTTCCTCCACCCCCGGCACCCGCAGCGCGGCGATCGTGGGCGCCGGACAGACCGGTGTCACGGCGGCACTCGGCCTGCTCGACGCCGGGTTCGACGTGACTCTCTACAGCGAAAGGGACCAGCGCGCACTGCGCGACGACGTCCCGGCCACCGGCACCGCGCTGGAGTTCGGCGAGGTGCAGCAGGCCGAATCCGCGCTCGGGCTGGACAGCTACACCGGCCGGGCGCCCCGGCACACCGGGCTCAGCGTGCGCATCGCGGGCCCCGGCCCGGAGCGCCCCGAGCTCATCAGTTTCGACGGCACCTTCGACGGCTACGTCGGCGTCGCGGTCGACACCAGGCTCAAGGCCGACGAGCGGCTCACCGAGTTCCGCCGCAGGGGCGGAAACTTCGTGGTCGAGGCGGTGACCCCGGAGACGCTGGACGGCATCGCCGCGCAGCACGACCTCACCCTGGTCGCCACCGGCAAGGCCGGGCTCGTCGACCTCTTCGGGGTGGACAGCGCCCGCACCGTCTACGACGAGCCGCAGCGCAGGCTGCTCGCGCTCACCGTCGGCGGGCTCGGCGCCGGGCGGGAGGTCTTCGCGCACCGCAGCCCGGCCGGCGGCGCGCACAGCCTGTTCTCCATCGTCGCCGACCAGGGCGAGGCGTGGTGGGGGCCGTACCTGCACAAGGATGTCGGGTGGACCTGGGCCTTCATCGGCTGGGCTCGCCCTGGCAGCGACTGGGAGCAGCGCTTCGCCGCCGCCGACTCGGCCGAATCGGCGCACCGGATCGTGCAGCAGCTCTACCGCGACTACCTCGAGTGGGATCTGCCCGAGGTGCTCGCCACCAGGCACCTCTCCGAGGACCCGCACTCCTGGCTGAAGGGGGCCGTCCGCCCGGTGGTGCGCGAGGGCGTCGGGTTCACCGCGAGCGGGCACGCCGTCGGCGCGCTCGGCGACACCGCGGTCGCGCACGACCCGGTCGCCGGGCAGGGCGCGCAGGGCGGGCTGGTGCAGGCGCAGCGGCTGGTCGCCGCGGCCGCCGTGCACGACGGGCCGTTCGACGCCGCCTGGCTGGGCGCGCGGTACGCGGAGTTCCTGGCCTACCGCGCCGAGGCCGCGGCCAAGGTGACCAGGCTCTTCCTCAGCGACCCGGAGTTCGGCGAGATCGGCAATGCCTTCTTCGCCGCCGCCGCCGTGCACCCGAAGTTCGCCTCCGCGCTGGTCGGGCTGCTGCACCGGCCGCAGCCCTTCGCCGAGATCGAGTCCGCGGACGACGCCGTCGCCTACATCTCCCGCATCACGGGAGAGGACGCGGGTGAACTGTTGGCGAAGTTCGCGCCCGCGGGCCGTTTCGCGCGGTCGGAGTACCAGGCCGAACTCGCTTCGGCCTGACGTTTCAGGCAACCGGCGATCGGATCGCGGGGATTCAAAACCTCTGCCGATCCGGTCGCCGGTGCTGACATGGAGGAAGACCCCGGCCGGGCGCCGACCGCCCGGCCCCGACTCGGCTGGGCACGGCCGACCGCAGGGAGCACACGTATGACCACCGAGAAGATCGCCGAGCAGGTCCGGTTCGCCTACTGGGTACCCAATGTCAGCGGGGGGCTGGTCACCAGCGATATCGAGCAGCGCACCAGCTGGGACTTCGAGTACAACAAGAAGCTCGCGCAGACCGCGGAGAACAACGGCTTCGACTACGCGCTCTCCCAGGTCCGCTACACCGCCTCGTACGGCGCCGAGTTCCAGCACGAATCCACCTCGTTCAGCCTCGCGCTGCTCGGCGCCACCGAGCGGCTCACAGTGATCGCCGCCGTGCACCCGGGGCTCTGGCACCCGGCGGTGCTGGCCAAGTTCGGCGCCACCGCCGACCACCTCTCGAACGGCCGGTTCGCCATCAACGTGGTCTCCGGCTGGTTCGCCGGCGAGTTCAAGGCGCTCGGCGAGCCGTGGCTGGAGCACGACGAGCGGTACCGCCGCAGCGGCGAGTTCCTCGAGGTGATCCGCAAGATCTGGACCGAGGACGAGGTGAACTACGGCGGCGACTTCTACCGCATCCGCGATTTCACCCTCAAGCCCAAGCCGCTGAACACCCCCGAGCGCCCGAATCCGGAACTCTTCCAGGGCGGCAACTCCAGCGCGGCCCGCCGCAACGGCGGCTACCACGCCGACTGGTACTTCTCCAACGGCAAGGACTTCGACGGCGTCACCGAGCAGCTCACCGACGTGCGCGGGCACGCCCGCGAGCGCAACCGCGAGGTCAAGTTCGGGCTCAACGGCTTCATCATCGCCAGGGACACCGAGAAGGAGGCGAAGGAGACGCTGCGCGAGATCATCGCCAAGGCGAACAAGCCCGCCGTCGAGGGCTTCCGGGACGCGGTGCAGCAGGCGGGCGCCGCCACCGGCGACCGCAAGGGCATGTGGGCCGACTCCTCCTTCGAGGACCTGGTGCAGTACAACGACGGTTTCCGCACCCAGCTGATCGGCACGCCGGAGCAGGTCGCGGAGCGCATCGTCGCCTACAAGAAGCTCGGCGTCGACCTGATCCTCGGCGGCTTCCTGCACTTCCAGGAGGAGATCGAGTACTTCGGCGCCGAGGTGCTCCCGCTGGTGCGCGAGCTGGAGGCCGCCGAGCAGCCGGTGGCGGTGAGCTGATGACCGCGGTCGCCGCGAGGCGGCGCCGACCGCCGCAGGTGCCGCGGTCGACCGGGCCACCGGCCACACCCCTGCCCCCGGCAGCACCGATGCCGAGGCGTCCGGGCCCGTCGCCGCGGCCGAGGTGCTCACCGACCGCGCCGCGAACGAGGTCGCCGCCGCCGTCTTCGAGGTGGGCGGCACCCGCAGCGCGAGCGTGGTCACCGACCTCGACCACTTCTGGCGCAACGCGCGCACGCACACCCTGCACGACCCCGCGCGGTGGAAGTATCAACACATCGGCCGTGCCCTGCTGCAGGGCACGGCGCCACCGCTGCACGGCGTCATCTGAACGTGCGGAAGGAGAGGACATGACCGTCACCGTCGTGGTCGGCAACCCCAAGCCGGCCTCGCGCACCCTGACCGCCGCGACCCTGCTGGCCGAGGGCTTGCGGCCGGGCGAGGAGCCGGCCGTCGTCGACCTGGTCGAATTCGGCGCGGGGTTGCTCGGCTGGGGAGATCCAGCCGTCACCGCGGCCAAGGAGCAGACCGCCGCCTCCGACCTGGTGATCTTCGCCAGCCCGACCTTCAAGGCCACCTACACCGGGCTGCTCAAGCTCTTCCTGGAGCAGTTCGACGGCGGTACCGGCCTGGCCGGGGTGGTCGCGGTTCCCCTCATGCTCGGCGCGGGGCCCACCCACGCGCTCGCCCCTGACCTGCTGCTCAAGCCGGTCCTGACCGAGATCGGCGCGACCACCGCGCTACCCGGGCTCTACCTCGCCGACCGCACATTCGCCGAGGACGGAGTCCTGACCGCATATACCGAGCGCTGGCGACCGGTGGTCGACGCGCTCATCCTGGGTACGGGAGTGACGAATCATGCATGAACTCTTCGAGTTCCCCGCTGACGGCTCCGGCCTGCGCCGCGCCTTCTCGAACTTCCCGAGCGGGGTGGTCGCGGTGGCCGCCGAGATCGACGGCACGCCGTACGGCCTCGCGGTGAGCACCTTCGTCCCGGTCTCGCTCGACCCGCCGCTGGTCTCCTTCTGCGTGCAGAACTCCAGCTCCACCTGGCCGCTGCTGGCCAAGGCGGGCCACCTCGGGCTGAGCCTGCTCGGCACCGACCAGCAGGCCGCCGCCAAAGCGCTCGGCACCCGCGACGGCGACCGCTTCCGCGGCTCCGAGCTGCACCGCGGCACCGGCGAGTCGATCTTCATCGACGGTGCGTCGGCCTGGATCGAAGGGGTGCCGGAGGTGGAGGTGCCCGCAGGCGACCACAGCGTGGTCATCCTGCGGATCCACCGCATCGCCACCAGGGCGGATGTCGAGCCGCTCGTGTTCCAGGGCAGCAAGTTCCGGCGGTTGCTCGCCAGTTAGCGGCAGACGCCGCCCGCGGCGAGGCCCGCGCGGGAATTGAGCCCCTCGAGGATGTTGCAGGGAGTCCCGTCGGCGATCGGCACGAACGCGAGCGACAGCGCGTTCCGGTTGACGCACTGCACGGTGGCGGGCCGGTAGCCTGCCGCGGCCTGCTGCGCGTCGTAGGTGTAGCCGTGCGACTCACACGCCGCCGTGGCCGCCTGCACGTAGGCGTCGATCGCCGGGTCCGCCGCGGCGGATCCGGCGCCCGCCACGGTCAGCGCAGCGGCCGCGGCCGTACCCACCAGCATCGCGATTTTCCTCATGGGCGGAAATACTAAGCGGTCGAATCGTTTTCGCACGAATCCCGGCGTCGCCGGAACCGGTCAGGAATCGAGAAGCGCAGGTAGGCGCCGTGCTCCTAGCGTTGACCGCATGGAACTCAGCATCGACCAGACCTTCCTCCCGCACACCGACCCCGACGCCGCGCTCACCTTCTACCGCGACGCCCTCGGCTTCGAGGTCCGCGACGACGTCGGTTCCGGCGCGCTGCGCTGGATCACCGTCGCCCCGCCCGGCGCGACCTCGATCGTGCTGTACCCGGTGGACGGCGACCCCGACCTCGCCGCCGCCGAGCGCGACACCATCGCCGCCATGCTGGCGAAGGGCAGCTACGCCCGCATCCACCTCGCCACCCCCGATCTCGCCGCGACCTTCGACCGCGTCCAGGCCGCGGGCGCCGACGTCGTCCAGGAGCCCACCGACCAGCCGTGGGGCGTCCGCGACTGCGCCTTCCGCGACCCCGCGGGCAACCTCGTCCGCATCAACCAGAAGGGCTGACCATGTCCGTCTCCCTCTGGTTCCAGCGCAAGATGAACGCCCGCACCGCCACCCGTATCCGCCGTAAAGGCGGGTCGATGATGGGTATGGAGGTGCTGATCCTGCACACCGTCGGCCGCAAGTCCGGGGAACCGCGGGAAACCCCGCTCAGCTGGTTCGCCGACGGTTCGGATCGTGTGGTGATCGCCTCCGGCGGCGGCGACCGCAACCCCGACTGGTACGCCAACCTGCGCGCGAATCCCTCGCAGGTCGCCGTCGAACTGCACGGCTCATCGGCCACCCCCGTCGTCGCCACCCGGCTCGACGGGGCCGAGCGGGAGCAGGCGTGGGCGCGGATCGTCGAGGCGCAGCCGCGGTACGCCAAGTACCAGAAGAAGTCGGACCGCGAGTATCCCCTGGTCCGCCTCTCGGCTCGGGCATAGTCGGAGGCCGGAGAGCCGTCTGCAGTGAAGGGGGATCACTCATGACCGTCACCATCGAACACGTCACCACCGACGAACTACACCGCCGCCGGGCCGCCGTCCTGGCCCGCGTCGGCCTGAACCTGCCCGAGATCACCGAGCTCGCGGCGCAGTACATGCTCACCCCGGAGGAGCCCGCGGCCTGGAACGAGCTGAAGTCGATCGACTTCCTGCTCGGCGACGAGTGACCGGCTCGACGGGCTTCGAGGATCAGGTCACGAACTTCGCTCTGGATGTCTCCACCCGGGTGCTGATGTGCCTGGAGGGCGAGCCGACAGCGGAGCGGTTGATCATCGAGGTGTCACCTGCGATCGGCAGGCTCCGGCTGAACTTCGAGATCACCCTCGACCACATCCGAGCGACCCCCTGCCCGCGCTCGCTACTAGCGAAAAGCACGAAGACCAGGACAAAAGTCCTGGTCTTCGTGGTGGAGCCGATGACGGGAATCGAACCCGCGCCATCTGCTTGGGAAGCAGAAGTTCTACCATTGAACTACATCGGCATGCGCCTGAGCGCGACCGTCAGCGTAGCAGATCAGGCAGCGGACGATGCAAATCTTCCGGTTGCGCGAGGCGGGCAGTCCGTGCCGAGGTGCGGCGACCGGGCACGGTGGTGCTGACGCCCGCGTCGCCGCTGGCAGCACGGGACGGTCGGTGCAGGTGGCGCGGGCTGGATACCGCCAACGACTTCGGCACGGACGATCGTCAACAGCGCAGCTCCACCCGCTCGGCGCGCTCGAGCGCTTCCCGAGACACCCTCACCCTGCCGGCGGATAGCGTGCAGCGGTGCGGATCGCCATCGATATTTCCGAGCTGCCCGCGGTGAACGGCGCGAGAGTGGCCGTGGTGCAGTCCAAGTGGTACCGCGAGCGGGTGGATCGGCTGGCCGATGCCTGCCGCGCGACGTTACGTGCCGCGAGCTGCGCGGAACCGACGAAACACATCGTCCCGGGCGCGCTGGAGATGCCGCTGGCGGTCACACTGCTTCTGCGGAGCGACCCGTCGCTGGACGCGGTGATCTGCCTGGGCGCGGTACTGAAGGGCGACACCTACCACTTCGAGATGGTGATGGATGCCTGCGGCCGCGGCCTCGCGGAGGTCTCGCGCGAGTACCTGACGCCGGTGATCAACGAGGTGCTGCCGATCACCGACCTGGCGGACCTGGACAAACGGTCGCAGCCGGACGAGTTCAACAAGGGAATCGAGGCGGCCGCCGCGGCGGTCGAGTTCATCGCGTGGCGCCGCGGGCTGGCGTAGCCGAAGCCCGCAGCCCCTTCAGCAGCTCGACCCCGGCGGCGGCATTCTCCGTCTCGACCAGTATCGGAACCTTGCGCAGCGCGGGCGAACCGAACAACCCCGCCAGCGGGGCGGCACCGAGGCTTCCGGTGCCGAGCCGAGCGTGCCGATCCCGCTTGGATCCCCGCGGATCGTGGCTGTCGTTGACGTGCAACAGATCCAGCCGCCCAACCCCTGATGCCAGCCCACGCAGCACCTTGGCCAGCCGATAAGGCGTCGAAAGATCCTCGCCGGCGGCATGCAGATGGCAGGTATCGAGGCACAGCCCGACCCGCTCGTCGTCCAGCGCCGCGAAGTACTCGACGGTACTCGCGCTGTCGGAGGCGAGCGCGGCACCGCCCCCGGCAGTCGGCTCGATGAGCAGCCGCGGCCCGGCCGGCGCGGCGTCGAGCAGCGGCCCGAGCACGGCGGGGAGCCGCCGCAGCGCCTCAGCGCGGAAGTCGGGGGTGATGGACGAGCCCGCGTGCAGCACCACCCCGATGGCACCGATCAGCGCGGCGCGCCGCAGACATTCGGTCAGCGCGGCAACGGTATTGGCGAGCACAGCGGGGTCGGGTGAGCCGACGTTCAAGAGGTACGGCGCGTGGATGAAGACAGAGATCCCGGCCTCGCCGCAGTAGTCGCGAAAAGCGGAGGCGTCCGCGACATCGAGAGCGGGCGCCCTCCACCCCCGCGGATTCCCGGAGAAGAACTGCACCACCTCCGCCCCGATCTCCCGAGTCTCCCGCACCCCGGTCTTCATCAACCCACCGGACACCCGGATCGCCGCACCGATCGGAGCCATCAGAAGACGCTGTATCCGCCGTCGATGAGCAGCGTGTCAGCAGTATGAAATGCGCTGGCGGGACTCGCCAGGTACACCGCCACGGACTCGAAGTCCCCGGTCTTCCCCCAGCGCCCGACCGGGACGCGCGGCTGCACCCGCTCGCGGAACCGGTCCCAGGCGAAGAGCCCCTCGGTCATCGGCGTCTCGACCCACCCGGGCAGCACCGAGTTGGCGCGCACCCCGTGCCGGGAGAGCTCTACGGCGATCGAGTTCATCATGGCGATCAGCCCGGCCTTGCTCGCGGCGTACGACTGCCCGCGCGCCGGACCCTGCCGAGCGGCGAGGCTGGCCGTCCCGACCAGGCTGCCACCCTCGCCCTGGGCGACGATCACCTTGGCGGCCTCGCGCAGCGTGACGAACGCGGCGTCCAGGTTGATCGCGGTCACCGAGCGGAAGTCGGCGAGGCTGGTCTCCAGGAACGGAGTGCTCGTCTGGGGAACGCCCGCGTTCACGAAGCAGGAGTCGATCCGGCCGAGCTCGTCCGCGGCCCGGCCGATGGTATCGACGACCTGCTGCTCCTCGCCGACGTCGCAGGCGAGTGCGAGCACCTGCCCGCCGAAGCCGCGCAGTTCCTCGGCGGCGGCCTCGTTGCGCTCCACATTCCGCCCGATCACGCAGACGGCGGCCCCCGCACGAGCCAGCCCGCGGGCGAAGCCGAGCCCGATCCCGGAATTACCGCCGGTGATCACGGCCACATGGCCGGTCAGGTCGAACGGGTTCGAGTCGGTCATCGGCACAACCTCCGGTCGCTGGCGAATACCGGCACCGGACGGGCGCGCCGACCCGCCGGTTCGGTGAACAGGTGCGAGGATATCTGCCTCGTCATCGCACCCGGGGCGAGCCGCCCGGATCGGCCGGACGATACGCTCACCCCGTGCTGCTCTCCGATCGTGACCTGCGCGCCGAGATCGCCGCCGGCCGGCTCGGCGTCGAGCCACTGCTGGAGAAGGCCATCCAGCCGTCGAGCATCGACATCCGCCTCGACCGCATGTTCCGGGTCTTCGACAACTCCCGCTACACCCACATCGACCCGGCCAAGCGCCAGGACGAGCTGACCAGCCTGGTCGAACCGGCCGACGGCGAGCCGTTCGTGCTGCACCCCGGCGAGTTCGTGCTCGGCTCCACGCTGGAGGTCTGCTCGCTCCCGGACGACCTGGCCGGCCGGCTGGAGGGCAAGTCGAGCCTGGGCAGGCTCGGACTGCTCACGCACTCCACCGCGGGCTTCATCGACCCCGGCTTCAGCGGGCACATCACGCTGGAGCTCTCCAACGTGGCGAACCTGCCGATCACGCTCTGGCCGGGAATGAAGATCGGCCAGCTCTGCCTGTTCCGGCTGAGCAGCCCGGCCGAGCACCCGTACGGCAGCGCGACCGCGGGCTCCAAGTACCAGGGCCAGCGCGGCCCGACTCCCTCCCGCTCCTACCTGAACTTCTCCTAGCTAGGCGGTCGCGGCCAGCGCGGTGCGCAGCACGGTGGAGAGCGCGGGCAGCTCGGCGTCGCGCTCCGGCGGGATCACCCAGTGGCAGCCCTCCCGGGTCCAGCGCCCGAACCCGGTGGGGAGCATGACCGCGCTGCCGATGCCGGGCAGCCCGATGCCGCTGCGGCCGAGCGACTCCAGCACCTGCGGCCCCGGCGCGATATCCGGCTCGGCGAGGAAGCTCCAGCGAATCTGCCTGGCCAGCACGGGACCCCTCGACCCGTGCCGATCCAGCGCGGCGCGCACCCGGTGCGCGCGCACGGCGGGCACGTGCACCACCCCGAGCCGCCCGGTGATCGGCAGCATGAGGTAGCCCCCGCGCTCGGCCACCGGTAGGCCGTACTCGTCGCGGTAGTGGGTCACCCAGTCGTGCACGGTGATCGGCTCGTCGATGCCCACGGCCACCTCCTCGCCTGCCATGGACCCAAGCATGGCGTGCTTCGCCCGGCCTCGGCAGCGCACCCGCGCCAGCGGAGCGCTGCCCCTGCGCTGCCCCACCGGCACTGCCACTGATAGCGATTGCGAATTCCTTGTGGCCGCACCCACAAACCGCCCGTACCCTGGGATGGAGAGTTCGTGCGGGAAGGGATGTCATCGTGGTCCGGCACTGGTCAGGAAGAGAGGCCCGGGCCCTTCGCGATGCCAAGCGCATGAGTATCCGGGAGTTCGCCGCCCATCTCGGCGTGCACGAACGCCTGGTGTCGAAGTGGGAGGCGGGCGGCGCCCGGGTCCGCCCACGACCGATCAATCAAGCCGCTCTGGATACATCCCTCGCCAGGTCCGACGATGTCGTGCGGGCACGTTTCGCGGCGCTGATCGAGCATGCACAGGAGGAACGCCCGTCCGTTCCGCCGCCCGATCCCCAGCAGCCCGACAACCAGCAGCGCGCTCGCGCCGGAGCGCGCATCGGGTATTCCAGCGACGCGGATCTGCTTGCGCTGGTAGACACCGGCGCACTGAGGGGCGATGCGCTGACTGCGGTTTCGGAGAGGGATCTGATCATGGCTGCTGCCCATGAGGCCAGCGAACACGCGGGCCGGGCCGAGAGCACGAATGTGGGCTCGACCACGCTGGAACAGCTCGACGCCGACGTGTCGCGGATCGCGAACGACTACGTGCACATCCCGCCGATACCGATGGCGGTCGAGATGATGCGGGTGCGCCGCCGCGTCTACCGACTACTCGAGGGGCGCCAGCAGCCCGCCGACACCAGCCACCTGTATCTGCTGGCAGGCATCCTGTCCGGGTTGCTCGCCAATGCCAGCACCGACCTCGGGCACTACGACGCGGCGGGCGACCAGGTGCGCGCGGCCTTCGCCTACGGGGAGCTGAGCAGACACAACGGGCTGCGCGCCTGGACCAGGGGCATGCACGCGCTCATCGAGTACTGGTCGGACCGCCCGCGGCGCGGCGTCGAGCTCGCCCGCAGCGGGCTGGACTACGCCGACTCGCCGACCGCGCGGGTGCGGCTGCTGAACATCGAGGCCCGGATCTGGTCCCGGCTCGGCAGCGTGGACGACGTCGAACGCTGCATCCACGCCGCCGAGGACGCCAGGGCGAGCGCGGGCGCCGCCGATCTGCTGCACGACGAGATCGGCGGGGTCTTCGGCTTCGGCGCGGCCAAGGCCAAGTACTACGCCGGAGCGACGCTCATCGACCTCGGCCGCGCCGATCCCGCGCTGGCAGCCACCGAGCAGGCCATCGAGCTCTACGCCAGCGGCCCCTCGCACCAGCGCTCGTACGGCGCCGAGTCGCTGGCCCGCGTCGACAATGCCACCGCGCACCTGGTGAACGGCAGCCTGGACGGCGCCGCCGAGGCACTGCTGCCTGTTCTCGCGCTGGATGAGGACAAGCGGATCAAACAGCTGCAGGAGCGGCTCGGCGGCGTGCGCAGGCGGATCGCCGCGCCGCACTTCCGGGATGCCGCCGGAGCGCGCGAACTGGACGAGCGGATCGAGGAGTTCTGCGCGAGCACGGCGGTCCGCCGCATTCCCGGGGGCCAGGGCTGACCTGCGAGGAGTCCAGTCCGGCGAAACCGGCCCCTTTCGCTACCGGAGGGTAGCCGGGCCGGATATCCGGTTGCGGTTGGTGGCACCATGGAGCGGGTGAGCCCCAGTCATCCCGCCCAGCGTGTGCTCGAGCAGTCCACGAAACTGCAGAACGTCGTCTACGAGATTCGTGGACCGGTGAACGCGCAGGCGGCACGGCTGGAGGCCGAGGGGCACCGCATCCTCAAGCTCAATATCGGCAACCCGGCGCCGTTCGGCTTCGAGGCCCCCGACGTGATCATGCGCGACATCATCGCCGCGCTCCCGAACGCGCAGGGGTACTCGGAGTCGAAGGGGATACTGCCCGCGCGCCGCGCCATCGTCACCAGGTACGAGCTGGTCCCCGGCTTCCCCGAGCTCGACGTGGACCACGTCTACCTGGGCAACGGCGTCTCCGAGCTGATCACCATCACCATGCAGGCGCTGCTCGACAACGGCGACGAGGTGCTCATCCCCGCGCCGGACTACCCGCTCTGGACCGCCATGACCAGCCTGGCAGGCGGCACCCCGGTGCACTACCTCTGCGACGAAGCCAACGGCTGGCAGCCCGACATCGCCGACATCGAATCGAAGATCACCGACCGCACCAAGGCGCTGCTGGTGATCAACCCGAACAACCCGACCGGCGCGGTCTACTCCGCCGAGGTGCTGCAGCAGCTCGCCGACGTGGCCCGCAGGCACCAGCTGCTGCTGCTCGCCGACGAGATCTACGACAAGATCCTGTACGACGACGCCAAGCACATCTCGCTCGCCACCATGGCCCCGGACCTGCTCTGTCTCACCTTCAACGGCCTCTCCAAAGCGTACCGGGTGGCCGGGTACCGCTCCGGCTGGCTCGCCATCACCGGCCCCAAGGAGCACGCCGCCGGCTTCCTGGAGGGCATCGACCTGCTCTGCTCCTCGCGGCTCTGCCCGAATGTGCCCGCGCAGCACGCCATCCAGGTGGCGCTCGGCGGGCACCAGAGCATCGACGACCTGATCCTGCCCGGCGGCAGGCTGCTGGAGCAGCGCGACGTCGCGTGGGAGCGGCTCAACATGATCCCCGGCGTCTCCTGTGTGAAGCCGAAGGGCGCGCTCTACGCCTTCCCCCGGCTCGACCCCGAGGTGCACGAGATCCACGACGATCAGAAACTCGTGCTCGACCTGCTGCTCCAGGAGAAGATCCTGGTGGTGCAGGGCACCGGCTTCAACTGGCCGAACCACGACCACCTGCGCATCGTGACGCTGCCATGGGCCCGCGATCTGGCCGTCGCCATCGAGCGCTTCGGGAACTTTCTCTCCTCCTACAGGCAGTAAAGCCCCTGTTTAAGCGGGGTGAAACAAACCCTATGTATGGATACATCCGAGTTTTGAAGACTGACTAGCGCAAAACGAGGACGTTTGTGTACAGTGGGCCTCGGCACTTTCGAGTGCCCGGTCGGATTGTCTACCCCCCCTGGACAATCCGATCATCGGGTCCGGCCGCCTACCCCCCTGGGCCGTCGGCTCGCGGGCGGCGGAGACATCCCCCTGCTCTCCGCCGCCCCTTCCCGAATTCCCCTTCCCGCCGCCCTCGCGGCAACCCTCCCGCGCACTCGCGGACATGACAACCACATCCTTTAAGCTCGCCCGGTGAGCGATCATCACCACCACCATCACGACCACTCCGGTCCCATCGCGATCGGCGCGACCGCGGCCAGGGTGGTCGTCGGCCTGCTCGCCGTGATCGGCATCCTGGTGGTGGCGGGCACGGTTCTGCTCTGGCCGAGCAAGCAGCACGTCGAGATCCCGCTGCCCATGCAGAACGCGGGCGGCGGCGCGGTGCAGACCGAGGCCGGGACGGTGGTCCAGCAGGACATCGGGCCGTGCGGCAGCCCCTCGATCGGCAAGGTCTTCGCCGACGCCCCCGAGGCGCCGCGCACCAATGCCTACGAATGCCAGCGTTCGCTGATCACCATCGACTCCGGTGTGCACCAGGGCAATCGCACGCTCTTCGAGATCGCGCCGGGGCCGGGGCAGCCGGATCTGCGGGTCGGCGACGAGATCCGGATGGTCAGGCAGGCGGATCCCTCGGGCACGCCGATGTACTCGTTCGACGACTACGCGCGCGGGTTCCCGCTGACGCTCATCGTGATCGCGTTCGTCGTGGTGATCATCGTGGTCGCGCGCTGGCGCGGATTGCGGGCGCTGCTCGGGCTCGGCTTCGCCTTCGGCGTGCTCGTGGTCTTCATGCTGCCCGCGCTGCTCGACGGCAAGCCCGCGATCCCGGTCGCGCTGGTCGCGGGTTCGCTGATCCTCTACTCCGTGCTCTATCTGGCGCACGGGGTGAACCTGCGGACCAGTTCGGCGCTGCTCGGCACGCTGACCTCGATGGTGGTGGCGGCGGTGCTCTCCTGGGTCGTCATCAAGATGACCCGGATCACCGGGCTCTCCGAGGAACAGAACACCAACGTCGCCACGTATCTGGAGCACGTGAGTATCACCGGGCTGCTGCTGGCGGGGTTCATCATCGGTTCGCTCGGCGTGCTCAACGACGTCACCATCACGCAGGCGGCGGCTGCCTTCGAGATGGCCGCGTTGGATGAGAAGGCAACGCGGCGGGAGATCTTCGCCGCTGCCATGCGGGTCGGGCGGGATCACATCGCCAGCACCGTGTACACGCTGGTGCTCGCCTACGCCGGTGGTGCGTTGCCGCTGCTGCTGCTGTTCAGTGTGGCGGGGCGGTCGATCAGGGATGTGCTGGTCGGGGATGCGGTGGCGATCGAGATCGCGCGGTCGGCGGTCGGTGGTATCGCGCTGGCGCTGTCGGTGCCGCTCACGACGATCATCGCGACGGTGCTGGCGCGGCCGTTCGGCGGGAAGGCGAAGGAGCGGGTTCGTTCATCGCGTCGGCCGGTCGATGCGCGGAAGCCCGCGCGGGCCGGTTCGCGCACGCCTGGGCAGGGGACCGAACGGGTCCGGCGTCCGGCCGGTTCTTCCCGGGCGGACGAGTCCGGGAAACGGCGGCCCATGAAGCCGAGTTCGTCGTGGGCGGATGCGCCGACGCCCCCGCAGGGGACGCGAGCGCCGGTGCCGCCGCCGCAGGGGTGGCCGCGCAATGATGAACCTCCCAGGTCGCGGCACTCACGGGAGTAGGGTCGCGGCCCACCAACGCCGAGCGCCCCGAACCAAGCTGTAGGTTCGGGGCGCTGTTGCTGCTCGTACTCCTCGCTATGCGCCGGATCGCTTGCTTGCTGTCTGCTGTCGACAAGCCGGCGGCGACGAGGCGATCGAACGCCTCGCGGTACTGCTGGATCGCCGCCGGCTTGTCGTAGTCCGCTTCAGGCAGTGCGGCCCTGCTCGCGCCGGTTTGCTCAGCCGAGCGGCAGCGGTAGATCCAACACGTCGAAAGTCGGAGCATCCGGCCAGCTCGGGCGCAGCGTCCCCACCCGACGCCAGCCCCACCGGCGATACCGGTCGTAGGCGCGCCGGTTGTCCGGGATCACCAACAGCGAAGCGCGCTGCTCCGGCCTGGCCGCCAGCAACTGGTCGTGCAACGCCCGTGCAATACCCTGGCCGACATGCGATTTCACAACCATGATCTCGCTCAGCGCGAACGTGCGCCTGCCGTCCTCCTCGGTGAACTCGTCGACGTCGCCCTCGTCGAGCACCAGACCCTCCCAGCCCGCGGCGCCGGGGCGCAGCGGCCAGCCCCACGTCTGGCCGACCGGCTCACCATCGTCGGTGGCTGTAACCAGGTCGAAGCCTGCCGACCGGGCCGGGTCGGTGTAGGCATCGAACCTGCCCATGAAGGCGGACACCTGGTCGAATGGGTCGCCGCCGGCGATGGCATCGGTGTAGGCGTGCTCGTAGACGCGTTGCACGATGTCGCGCCGCTCACGGGCCTCTGCGGCGGCGTATCGGTCGAATTGAACTGTCATACAATGCCTTCCGCTACGAGAGCGTCGAATCTCGCAGCGAAGTCCGCATCGCCCGTGGCGCGCACCGGAGCGAGCGCCTTCAGCGTGCGCGGCGAGCGCACAGACTCCTCCAGCGTCGCGAGTACCGCCGCGCCCTCCTCCAGCGCCCCCCGGGTGTCGCCCAGCACGGCCCGAGTGGCGGCCAGCCACGCGCGGTCGTTGAGCGCGTTGCGCGGCTGAGCGGGCTCACTGCATGTGACCTCGTACAGCTCGACCGCGCGGGCCGGGTCGCCGAGATCGTGGTGGCCGCGTGCCTCGTGCGCTCGGACCTCGGACGGAGACACGAACCGCAGCCACTCCGGGCAGTCGTCGACCGACTCGAACTCCCGCGCGGCGTCGAGCTCTCGCCATGCGGTCGTGATCGCGCGGCCGAAGCCATGCCGGTCTCGGGCCACGCCGTGCGCCTGCGCGGCCCGCACGGAGATGAGCGCGTGGATGCGGCCGGGTGGCCTGCCCCGCATGAGGTCGCGGGCGCGGCCGATCATAGTTATTGCGTAAGAGGGAGATCCGCTGCCTCGGCGTGCGAGCGCGATGGCCTGGTTCGCAGCGTTGAGGCACACGTGGGCGGTCAGTTCCTCGTCGTTCGAACCGGACGCGAGAGCGAAGGCATCGGCGTGGCAGCGGCGGGCGAGGCTGTGGCGGTCGGCATCGAAGGCGAGCCACCCCGTCTGTACAGCGAGGTTGCCGGTGGCGGACATGAGTGCGCGGCCGGTCGCGTCGCTGTAAGCGGTGCTGTCGAGCAGGGCGAGGGTGCGATCGAGAGTGGCGACGGCCGCCTCGACGAGCGGCGCGCCGCCGACCTGTTGGTCCGCGGCGATCAGCTCGGCAACGGCGGCGGCGAGGCGCTGCACGTCCTCGGCGCCGATGCGCGCCTGCGCAGGATGGCCCAATGCGGGCAGCGTCGCCATGACGGCGGCGACCTTGCCGAATTCACGGCGTCTCACGTCAGCATCCTCCTCGGTCACGGCCTCGTGTTGACCGGTCGCGATTCCAGGATGCACCAGCGGGCCGGGATGGGACGTGGAGAGCGCGACGGCGAAGCGCTGCGCCTGCTCCGGGGTGAGCCTGCGAAGCACGGTGTCGAGGTCTTCGGCCCGGCTCGCGCGCACGGTGCGCCCGACGGCTGATCGCTCCCATGCCCGAATGGTCGAGGGGCCCCAGCCGAGTCGCTCGGCGAACTGCTCCTGAGTCTCCCGAAGTGCCGCTGTCCGAAGCGCTTTGACCTCGACGGCTGTCCACTTCTCGACGATCATCCGGTGCCTCCCCCACGTCGGCTCGTCTCCAACGGAACCCTAGCGGTTTGCCAGCGGTCCGGTGCCTGGGTTCGAACAGGTCGGGCAGCGAGTCTGAGAACGCACCCGGCACCGAGACTTCGCGGCCGACACCCGCTTCCGGTTCGCACGGCCCGCCCTTCCTTCCGGGCCATCGGCGCCGGGTGCTCGACGCAGGGGAGAGAGCCATGGAAAACCAGCCGGACGGCGCCGAGCGAGCGCGCCGCGACAGCCAGGGCGACGCGACGCGCACCTACCGGTGCACCGAGGCCCCTCCAGCTCTGCATCGCTGGGATGCCTCGAGCGTGCTCAGCCAGCACGCCGGAGACGACCCGGCACGTTGCCTGCCCTATGCCGCCGCGCTCGCCCGGTTGTCCACCCCGCTGGCGTGACCACCGCGCGCCGAGGGCTTCCACACTGGCGCGAGCTCACCGCGGTATTCCGCACCCCGGTCGGCGAGCATGACACCGGCCTGTTGCGGCGCGCCCGGATGCTGGCCTCGGTACACCGAGTGCGCGAGCTCTACTCCGGCCGCGACGCGCTCTTCGAAGCGAGCCGCGCGGCGCTCAGGAACGAGATCGCAGAATGGATCAGTGGCGACAACGGTGCCCGCCCCGCCGACGCCGCGGCCTGCGCGCGCGTCATCGACGACATGGCCGCGGCACACGTCACCGCCGAGCGTATGTTGTTCGCCGAGCCGCCGGTCAGCGCGGAGCAGCTGCATTCTGCCTGGTTCGATGTCGGCTACCTCGCGGGGCGCTGGGCGGACCTGGTTGCCGAGGTGGTGGACGGGCAGCCTCCGGTGCCGTGGCCGCTGGAGCGCCGGTGATCCTGTTGCGCAACCGGAGTCGTGCTACGACGACCTGGCCTCGGCTGCACTCTCCCGGCGGGTCGTCGTCTTCGCTCCAGCGCATGAACGGCGGCAGCTTCGCCTCCTCGGCCCTGGATTTGGAGCCGTCGAGTTGACCGGGGCAGCCTCGCCCACTCGGCGGCGGCTCGCGGAGGCCGCGATCTTCGCTAGCGCGGAGGTGGGAAGAGGGGCGGGATCGTCGGGACGACGATGGGCGGAAGGCCGGGGACCACGAACGTATTGGGGCCGGGCGGAGCGGGAGCCGGAGCTTGGTCCTCAGTGGTCTCGGTGCGCCTCGGCGGGACCGCCACCGACTCGTGCACCGTCTCAGTGGTGGTGGCGGGCGCGACCGCGATCGACGGGTCCAGCGTTGTGGTGCGCGGAACGCTGCTGGTTGGCACCGCGGTGTCCCCTTCCCCCTGCTGATTCGAGTCACGCTCGAGCACCTGCGGCCCGTACCCCAACCCGAGCCCGATAGCGGCGAGGACGGCGAGCGCGCTCACCGCGAGCACCGCGCCGCTGACCCCGCGCCGCTCCCCGCGCGCGGCGGGCGCCGAAAGCCAGGCGGGCGCGAGATCGGCGTCGTCCAAACCGGATTGACCGGGCACCGCGACGAGCGGGTGCCCGGGATGAGAAGGCGGCGGCGCGACCGGCCGCACCGGGCGGGCGAGCAGCGCGGCGCCGCGCGCCATCACGGTCTCCGGCTCCTCCGGCACGATCACCGGTACACCCATCCACCGCTCGAGCACCTTCGCCACCAGCGGAATCCGCGCGCAACCGCCGATGGCGAGTATCCCGTGCACCGGCCGATCGGAGCGCACGATCACGTCCCGCGCCATCCGCGCCGACGATTCGATCGCCAGCATGATCAAAGCCTCGAAGTTCTCCTGCGCCAGCAGGACCAGGCCCTGCTCGCTCGGCAGCGCGACCGCGGTGTTGCTGGAGAGCTGCTCCTTGGCTTCGCGGCAGAGCGCGTCCAGCGCGGCGAGGCCGGCGGGGTCCTGCGGGTGCGCGATGCGCCCGGAGGCGATCTGCTGCTCGCGGATCAGCGAATCCAGGTAGTCACCGCTGATATCGCTGGTGCGCTCGCTGTGCCTGACCTCGCGGTTCTGCGCGTCGACCACGCTGACGGTGAGCCCGGAGCTGCCCAGGTCGTAGACGACCAGCGAGGAGATGCCGCGGATCTCGCCGGTACGGTGCACCCACTCCAGCGCGGCGACGACCTCGGGCACCAGTTCGTAATTGGTCAGCTGCTGCCGCGCCATGGCCTCGCGCAGGGATCGCGCCTGCTGTTCGCTGCGGTAGGAGATGGCGGTGGCGTGGATGTCGGGGGTGGCCTCGGCGGTGACGCCGATGGCCTCGGCGGTCAACTCCTCGACGGGCTTGCGACCGACCGGGATGGTCTGGATGTCATAGGCCGGGCCGGTCTGCGGGACGGATCCGGCGTGCGGGCGCGCCAGACGGACGGCCCCTGCCCCCACCGAAACTCCCAGCACCGAACTCATCAGCTGCCCATCTCGTCGAATACCGCACGACTTGCGAGCCCACGCCGGGTTGCCGACGGTAAGCCCACTCTCGAACATACCGTCGTCGTCCGACGTTGCCGGCGGCAGGACTGGTCGTCCGGCAGTCGCTCCTGCCCGAGGTCAATGCTACGACGTGCCGAGGCCCGCGTATACCCACCCGGATTTCCGCCAAACGTCACGATCGAGGCAGTTACGGCCGTCGATGATGCGCCTGGCCCGCACCACGGACTCGAGGTCAACTGGACGCAGCGCGGTGAATTCGTCCCATTCGGTCAGTACCAGCACCACGTCGGCGCGCTCGCACGCCTCGACGACCGAGGTCGCGTAGTTGAGGGTGGGGAAGACGCGGCGCGAGTTCTCCAGCGCCTTGGGGTCGTAGACGGTGACGACGGCGCCGTTGAGCTGGATCATTCCGGCGACGTTCAGCGCGGGCGAATCGCGCACGTCGTCGGATTCCGGTTTGAAGGCCGCGCCGAGCACCGCCACGTTGGCGCCGAGCAGCGAGCCGCCGACGGCCTGCGCGGCCATGTCGACCACCTTGGTGCGGCGACGCATATTGATGTTGTCGACCTCGCGCAGGAAGGCGACGGCGTGCCCGGCACCGAGCTCGCCCGCGCGGGCCATGAAGGCGCGGATGTCCTTGGGCAGGCAGCCGCCGCCGAAACCGATTCCGGCGTTGAGGAATCGGCGGCCGATGCGCTCGTCGTAGCCGAGTGCGTCGGCGAGCACGGTGACGTCGGCGCCGGTGGCGTCGCAGACCTCGGAGACCGCGTTGATGAACGAGATCTTCGTGGCCAGAAAGGCGTTCGCCGAGACCTTGACCAGCTCGGCGGTGGCGAGATCCGTCAGCAGGAAGGGGACGTCTGCGTTCAGCAGATCGGCGTACAGCTCGCGGACCTGCTGCTCTACCCATTCCGATGCACCGCGCGCGGGATCGACGCCGAGGACGAGGCGGTCCGGGCGCAGGGTGTCGCGCACCGCGAAGCCCTCGCGCAGGAACTCCGGGTTCCAGGCCACCTCGACGTCGACCGGGGCGAGCGCGCGGGCCCGCTCCCCGAGCGCGGCCGCGGTGCCGACCGGGACGGTGGACTTGCCGACGATCACCGACGGCCGCTCCAGCAGCGGGGCCAGCTCGTCGACGACGGCGTGCACGTAGCCGAGGTCGGCGGCGTACTCACCCTTCTTCTGCGGGGTGCCGACGCCGAGGAAGTGCACGTCCGCGTGTGCGGCCGCCTCGGCGTAGGAGGTGGTGAACCTGAGCCTGCCCGCGTCCAGGTTGCGGCGCAGCACCGCCTCCAGGCCGGGTTCGTAGAACGGCGTCACACCGTCGGAGAGTTTGGCGACCTTGCCCGGGTCGACGTCGACGCCGATCACGTCGTGTCCGAGTTCGGCCATGCACGCCGCATGCGTCGCGCCCAGGTACCCGGTTCCGAAGACTGTGCATCGCATGATCGATTGGTAAGCCGCGACTGTGGCCGCGTCGCGTCAGCGAGGCAAGGTGGGTGGCAACAGTAGATGTACATGCGGAGACATCGCGATTTCCGGCGCGTCGTCCCAGGTCGGCGCGGTCCGGCCGGCCACACGCTGCGGCCCGCGCCTCGCCGCGCGGCCACCCCGGTGCCCGGCTCGCCCGAGACCCGGTCCGCCCGGCGCCCGGCCTGCTCGGGCTAGCATCGCGCGGTGCCCAGGTTCGCCCGCCGCGCGGCGCTGCTCCTCGGTGCGGCGGCCGCGGTGGTCACCGTCGCACTCCGGCCCGTCTACGTGACCCCGCAGCGTGACGCCCCCGCCCCGGCCGATGCCATCCTGGTGCTCGGCGGCGCGCACGACGGCCGCGAGGAGCTCGGGCTTCGGCTCGCCCGCGACGGCTACGCCCCGCTCGTCCTCTTCTCCGACCCGTACGACGGCAGCCCGCTGGTCAACCGCATCTGCCACGGCGGTTACAGCTTCGAGGTCCGCTGTTTCGACCCGAGCCCGCGCACCACGCGCGGCGAGGGCCGGGAACTCGCCCGGCTCGCCGCCGAGCACGGCTGGACCCGGGTGATCGTGGTGACCTTCACCCCGCACATCTCCCGCGCCCGCTACATCCTCGGGCAGTGCTGGCCCGGCGAACTGCTCTTCGCCGACCCCCGCCCGCGGCTCTCCCCGGCGCGCTGGGCCTGGGACTTTCTCTACCAGTCCGCCGGGTACGCCAAGGCGTTCACCGAACTCACACTGCACGGCTGCTGACCAGCGAAAAACATCTGCTGGCGGACGCCATCAGTTTTGCTCTAGAGTGCGGGAAGCGACAACCCTCCGGGAGGACAGATGGAATACGACTGGTCCGAGGCCGACCTGGCCTTCCGAGACGAGGTGCGGGCGTTCCTCGACGCCGAGCTGACGCCGGAGATCCGGCGCGCCGGCCGGCTGGCGACCAGCGTCTACCCGGACCACGAGGCCAGCATGGAGTGGCAGCACATCCTGCACCGCAAGGGATGGGCGGCGCCGCACTGGCCGGTGGAGCACGGCGGGCAGGACTGGACTCTGACCCAGCACCACATCTTCGCCAGCGAGTCCACGCTGGCCGGCGCGCCCGCGCTCTCGCCGATGGGCATCCGGATGGTGGCGCCGGCGATCATCGCCTTCGGCACGAAGGAGCAGAAGGAGTTCTTCCTTCCGCGCATCCTCACCGGCGAGGTCTTCTTCTGCCAGGGCTACTCCGAGCCGGAGGCAGGCTCCGACCTGGCTTCGCTGAGTATGGCGGCGGTCGACGACGGCGAGGACTTCGTCTGCACCGGAAGCAAGATCTGGACCACGCACGCCACCGAGGCCAACTGGATCTTCTGCCTGGTGCGCACCACGCGCGGCAAGAAGAAGCAGGAGGGCATCACCTTCGTGCTGATCGACATGAACCAGCCGGGCATCGAGATCCGCCCGCTGGTCATGAGCTCCGGTGAAGAGGTGCAGAACCAGGTCTTCTTCGACGGTGTCCGGGTGCCGAAGAGCAATGTGCTCGGCAAGATCGACGAGGGCTGGACCGTCGCCAAGTACCTGCTCGTCCACGAGCGCGGCGGGGCCGCGGCGCCGTGGCTGCAGGTGCTGGCGCACGACCTGGCGGATGCCGCCGCCGAGCAGCCCGGCCCGGACGGCCGCCCGCTGATCGACGACCCGGCCTTCGCCGCCAAGCTCGCCGACGTGCGGATCCGCATCGACGTGCTCGAGGTGCTCGAGTACCGGACGCTCGCGGCCATGGCCACGGGCAAGAACCCCGGCCCGGCCTCCTCGATGCTCAAGGTGCTCGGCACCGAATTGAGCCAGCAGCTCACCGAACTCACGCTGGAGGCGGCGGGGCCGCGCGGCCGGGTCTACCAGCCGCACGCGGCCATGCCCGGCGGCCCGGTCGCGGGTTACACCCCGCCCGCCGACGGCTACCACAGCGGTGCCGAGTGGCAGGCAGTCGCGCCGCTGCGCTACTTCAACGACCGCGCGGGCTCGATCTACGCGGGCAGCAACGAAATTCAGCGAAACATCCTCGCCAAAGCAGCATTGGGGCTCTGATGGACTTCACCCTGACCGAGGAGCAGGAGATGCTCCGCTCCGCGCTCGCCGCGTACCTCGGTGCGCGCTACGACCTGGAGAAGAGTCGTGCGGCGGCCAAATCCGATCTGGGCTGGCAGCCGGCCGTCTGGCGCGGATTCGCCGATGAGCTGGGAATTCTCGGCGCCACGCTGCCCGAGCGGGTGGATGGCTCCGGCGGCGGCGCCGTCGAGCTGCGGGTGATCGCCGAGGAGCTCGGCCGCGCGCTGGTCGTCGAGCCGTTCCTGGACACCGTCGTGGTCGGCGCCGGGCTGCTGGACCGGGCAGGCGGCGATCGGGCCGACGAGGTGCTCACGCAGATCGTCGCCGGTGACGCCAGGATCGCCTTCGCGGCCACCGAGTCGACCGCCGGGCACGTGCTGCACGACGTGAGCACCACCGCGCGCCGGGACGGCGAGGACTGGGTGCTCGACGGCGCCAAGGTGGTCGTGACCAGCGCCCCGCTCGCCACCCACCTGATCGTCTCGGCCCGCACCTCCGGCGAGCGCAGGGACGAGCACGGCATCTCGCTCTTCCTGCTGGAGTTCGACGCCGCGAACCCGCCCGCCGGGGTCGAGGTGCACTCCTACCGCACCATCGACGACCGCGTCGGCGCCGACCTCACCCTCACCGGGCTGCGGCTCCCGCCGAACGCGCTGCTCGGCGTCGAGGGGGCCGCGTGGGAGGTGATCGCGCCGACCATCGACAGCGCCATCGCCGCGGTCTCGGCCGAGGCGGTCGGGGCGATGGGCAAGGTGCTCGCGGACACCGTCGAGTACGCCAAGCAGCGACAGCAGTTCGGTGTCCCGATCGGCAGCTTCCAGGCGCTGCAGCACCGCATGGTCGACATGTACATGGAGCTGGAGCAGGCCATCGCGGCCTCGCACCTGGTGACCGCGGCTCTGGACGCCGAACCGGCCGCCCGCGCCCGCGCCGCCTCCGCCGCCAAGGTGACGATCGCCCGCGCGGCGCGGTTCATCGGGCAGAACGCGGTGCAGCTGCACGGAGCCATGGGGATGACCGAGGAGCTGGCCATCGGGCACTACTTCAAGCGGCTCACGGCGATTCAGCGGGAGTTCGGCACCGCCGACGAGCATCTCGCGCGGTACGCGAAACTCACCCGCTGAGGTCGCGTAGCCACGCGAAAGGCGCCCGGATCGTGTGATCCGGGCGCCTTTTCGCTGGGTGGGGTCAGGCCTTGCGGCCGGGGGACTTGGCTCCCGACTTGAAGCCGAGGCCGCCGGGCTTGGCGGTCGGCGGGGGTGTGCCGGCGGACCCGTTGCCGTTCGTGCCGTTGGTGGACTCGGCGGATGCCGTGGTCTCCGGTTCGGCGGTCTCGGGCTCTGTGGGCTCCGGTGTGGAGGTTTCCTCGACCTCGGGCGCGGGGGTCTCCTCGGCCTTCGGCTCGGGAGTCTCCGCAGCCTTGGGCCCCGGGGTTTCCGCAGCCTCGGGAGCGGCGGATTCTTCCGCCTGCGGGGCGGGCGATTTCTCCGGCTCGGCCGGCTTGGGGGCGCCGGGGGCCTTGGGGCCGGGGCGCTTGAAGCCGGACTTCATGGCGAGGCCCTTGGCGGCGACCGTGGGCTTGCTCTCGGTCGCCTGTGCCGGTGCCTCGGCTTCCGCCGTCGCGGTGGCGCCGGCCTGCGCGTCGGCCGGAGCCGGGGCTTCTGCCTGCGCTGAAGTCCCATCGGGAGCGGAAGTCCCGGCCGGAGCCGAGGTCTCGGCCGGCGTGGCGGACTCCGCCGGTGCCTTCGCCTCGGTCGAGGCAGCGGGCTCGGGGGCGCCCGGTGCCTTCGGCCCGGCCTTCTTGAAGCCGGACTTCATGGCCAGCCCCTTGGCCGCGACCGTGGGCTTGGTCTCGGTCGCCTCGGCAGGCGCCACGGAGGTCGCCTCGGCTTCGGCAGGAGGCGCGGAGGTCGCTGCCGCGTCCGATGACGTGTCCGCCTCGGCAGAGGTGTCGGTGGCCGGTGCCTTCTTGCCGGGCGGCTTGGGCGCACCCTTGCCGGGCGCCTTGCCCGCACCCTTCATGGCGAGACCCTTGACCGGCTTCGCCGGTGCTGCGGCCGGAGCCGCTGCCGCCGACTCGGCGGTCGAGGTATCTGCGTCCGCGCCGGCGGTGTCGGCCGGAGCCGCTGCCTTGGCGCCGGGTGCCTTGGCCGGACCCTTCATGGCGAGACCCTTGCCGCCGGGCGCCTTGCCGCCCTTCATGGCGAGCCCGCCACCGGCGGGCTTCGCGGCCGCGGGCTTCGACTCCGGCTCGGCCTCGACCTCGGCGACCGGCTCAGCGACGGGCTCCGGCTCGGCCTCCTCCTCGACCTTGGGCTCCTGCACCACCGTCAGCTTCTCGGTGAGCACCGCCGCATCGACCCGCTCGATCGCATCGAGCATGAGCTGCGCGACGTCGATGACCTCGACACCCTCACCCTGCCCGCTCTCCTGCCGCGCGGTCACCCCGTCGTGCAGCATGACGCGGCAGAACGGGCAGCCGGTCGCGATCTTGGTGGGCGAGGTGGAGAGCGCCTCGTCGACCCGGTCGATGTTGACCCGCTTGCCGAGCTGCTCCTCCATCCACATGCGGGCGCCACCGGCGCCGCAGCACATGGAGCGCTCGCCGTGCCTCGGCATCTCGACCAGGGTCGAGCCGGAGGCGGCCATCAGCTCGCGGGGGGCGTTGTAGACCTTGTTGTGCCGCCCGAGGTAGCAGGGGTCGTGGTAGGTGATGTTCTGTGCGACGGGAGCGACCGGGACCAGCTTCTTCTGCCGGACCAGGCGGTTCAGCAGCTGGGTGTGGTGCACGACCTCGTAGGTGCCGCCGACCTGCGGGTACTCGTTGTTGAGCGCGTTGAAGCAGTGCGCGCAGGTGACGACGATCTTCTTCTTGCGGTCCTCGACGCCGTCGAACACCGCGTTCAGCGTCTCGATGTTCTGCATGGCGAGCTGCTGGAAGAGGAACTCGTTGCCCGCGCGGCGAGCGGAGTCACCGGTGCAGGTCTCCTCCTGGCCGAGCACCATGAACTTCACGCCCGCGGTGGCGAGCAGCTCGGCGACGGCCTTGGTGGTCTTCTTGGCGCGGTCCTCGTAGGCGCCGGCGCAGCCGACCCAGAACAGGTACTCGTAGCCGTCGAAGCTCTCGGCGTCCTTGCCGTAGACCGGGACGTCGAACTCGATCTCGTTGATCCAGTTGAGCCGGTCCTTGGCGTTCTGACCCCAGGGGTTGCCCTTGTTCTCCAGGTTCTTGAAGAGCCCGGCGAGCTCGGAGGGGAACTCCGATTCGATCAGCACCTGGTAGCGGCGCATGTCGATGATGTGGTCGACGTGCTCGATGTCCACCGGGCACTGCTCGACGCAGGCGCCACAGGTGGTGCAGCTCCACAGCACCTCGGGGTCGATGATGCCGTTCGCCTCGTGGTCGCCGATCAGCGGCCGCTCGGCCTCGGCCTTGGCGGCATCGGAGATCCGGGCCAGCGCGGCCTCGTCCGGCTTGCCGTCGGCATCGACCAGCCCGACCTCGTCGCCGCCGGGATCCTTGCGCCCACCGGCCAGCAGGTACGGCGCGACCGCCTTGCCGTGGTCGCGCAGCGACATGATGAGCAGCTTCGGCGAGAGCGGCTTTCCGGTGTTCCAGGCCGGGCACTGGCTCTGGCAGCGGCCGCACTCGGTGCAGGTGGTGAAGTCCAGCCAGCCCTTCCAGGAGAAGTCCTCGATCCGGCCCGCACCGAGGGTGTCGGTGTCCGGGTCGACGTTCTCCATGTCGAGGGCGCGGCCCTTGGACATCATCGGCTTGGCCGCGCCGAGCGCGACGCCGCCGTCGGCCTCGCGCTTGAAGTAGATGTTGAAGAAGGCCGAGAAGCGGTGCCAGGCCACGCCCCAGGTGATGTTGCGGCCGACGTAGTACAGGAAGGCCATGCCGGACATCAGCTTGACGAAGGCGAAGATCGACACCATGTTCGGGCTGGCCGGGAGCAGCTTGGCCACCTGCATGGTGAAGAAGTCGGTGTAGGCGTTGGCGTGGCCGTAGGTCGCGATCTTGCCCGCCTTGACCAGCACCATGCCGAGCCCCTCGAGCAGGACGATGGTCTCGATGACGTAGGCCGGGGCGAACTTGGAGCCGCTGAAGCGGGAGAGCCGCTCGGGCACCCGCGGGTGGTTCAGCTGCCGGATGACGATCAGCGTCACGATGCCGACGATGGTGCCGATGCCGAGCAGCTCGTCCCACAGGTGGTACGCGGCGGTGTCACCGATGATCGGCCAGTGGAAGGCCGGGTCGAAGGTCTGCCCGTACGCCTCGAACCACAGGATGGCGCCGCCCATGAAGCCGATCATCACCAGCCAGTGCGCCCAGCCGACGGTGCGGAACTTGTTCATCCTGGTGTGCGCCAGGAACTCGATGAGCATCTGCTTGAAGCGCGGGAAGAACGGCCGCCAGCGATCGGGGGCGGACTGACCGAGCATGATGGCGCGGACGATGTCCCGGACGCCGCCGAAGAACGACGCCCAGCACAACAGGCTGAGCGCTGCTCCAATCGTGCCCAGCGTCAGTGTCAGGGCATTCATGTCGCGACCTTTCTTTAGAAGCAACACGAGCAGGGTCGAGCCGAGCGGTGACCCGCCGGTACTCGAATGGCTCGTATCCTAACCCGAGGTAAGTTACCCGCCAGTAACTTACCCTGTCCATCGTACGATCGTCCGTCGGGTGTTTGCCCCGTCTTACTGGGGCTTGACCAGAAAAACACCTGTGATGAGCGTCACGGGAAATTTTGCGCGCGCACCCCGTGCGGGAGCAATGATCACGGTAAATGCCGTGGCGAAGGCCCAGCTCGATAAGGGCACGCTAACTAGCTAGCAAGAGTAAGGAATCTCGCATCCGTGGGCCGGTTCCATTAGGCTCACGACGTTCTGTTCGCCGTGCCCGATTTCCACACCGCTCGGGGAGGTCCCGGGTCGCCTGTGCTCCGGGATGACGAGCTCTCGCGTATGGAGAGAGCGGGCCGCGAACAACCCCAGAATGGATTGGACACTGCATTGAATCTCCGGAGAACCGCCGCGGCTGCCGCGCTGGTCGTCGGCGGGCTGACCGTGGGGGCGGGCACCGCGTACGCGAATCCCGCGCCGGCCGCCGAGCCGTCCGCGGACCCGATCAACTACTCGGTGAAGCTGGTCGACAAGACGGTCGTCACCACCCTCAAGGGTGGCACCTTCGAGCTCACCAAGGAAACCCAGGGCACCGACGAGGTCGAGTACTACAGCGTCAAGGACGGCGCGGGCAATGTCGTCATGACGCTGCCGGTCGACTTCTCGCTCGGTGACATCTCGGTCCCGGTGAAGCCCGTGGTCAAGGAGGACGGCAAGGTCCTCGAGCTGACCCCGGAGACCCAGCCGGTCGTGCCGGAGGAGAAGGCGAACACGGTCAACGTGAACGTCAAGCCGATCGCCTCGCCGATCGAGAACCAGCGGGCGCAGAACGAGTTCGCCAGCCAGTTCGGCATCGCGACCGCGGTCGGTAGCTTCCTCGGCACCGCCGTCGGCGCCATCGCGGGCGGCGTGACCGGCTGCATCATGGGCCTCCCGCTCTTCGGTGTCGGCTGCATCCCGGCCGCCATCGCGGGTGCGGGCATCGGCGGCATCCTTGGCACCATCGCCATCGGCGGCCCCGCGCTCGCCATCGCCGCCATCGACCTGGTGAACACCATCAGCGCCCCCGAGGGCACCTCCAAGTGGGCCGACAAGCCGAAGCCGGCCGACCAGCCCAAGTAAGCACGGAGTCGACATTCCGGGACGGCCCGGACCTCGAATGCGAGGTCCGGGCCGTTTCGCGTTCCGGGAGCGGGAGGGCTGTGGGGCGTTCTCCGTGCCACGAGGTACCGGGCCCCTCGGACGGGCAGTCCGATGCGGCAGCGTGGCGCTCAGCACGTCGAAAATCCTCCGGCTCAGGGGGTAGCGGGCCGGAAACCGTGGCGGCACAGTGACGTTTTGCGCCGACTTGCACTTCGGCGCCTCCGGTCATACCTACCGGCTCTGAAACAGCGAAAAGGCCGGGAGCGTGAGCGCTCCCGGCCTTCGTTGCTACTGCCCGGTATCTACTAGCCGGTACGAACCCGGAGCCCCGGGTTGTCCGAGAGCACGACGCTCACCGGCTGCGCGAAGAGCTGCGGCACATTGCCGGTCAGCGCGCCGATCAGGTTGGGGATCTCGCACACCGGGTAGTCGGCGACCGACGAGGCGCTGGAGATGCCGAGCGCCATCCGGCCGGAGACCAGCGGGCCGCCGGAGTCGCCGGGCAGCGCGCAGATGGTGGCCGAGAAGCTCTGGGTGAGCTCCCGGTCGCCGACCTGGACGGTCTGGTCGATCGCGTTCACCACGCCGCAGCTGAAGCCGGTGCGCGCACCGGACTTGCAGACCGGGGCGCCGACGACCGGGCTGGCCACGCCGTCGATGGCGATCGGGGCGGCGCCGCCCGCGCGCACGGTGTTGTTGGCGAAGCGCCCGGCCACCTGGTCGTTGATTCGGATGATCGAGTAGTCCTGGTTGCCGAGGACCGACTTCTGGAAGCTGCCGAGCTGCGCGCCGAGGCGGTCGCCGCGGGCCACCTCGTACACGCCCGCCGCGTTGCCTGCGCCCGCCGACGGGATGTCCGGGTTGCAGTGGCCCGCGGTGATGTTCACGACGTTGCCGTTGCGGTCGGTGCCGTTGAACCCGAGCGAGCAGCGCAGCGAGGTGTCGCCTGCCACCGAGGCGTAGCCGTCACCGGCGGACAGCTGGCCATTGGCCTCCGCGATCTCGGCCGCCTGCGGCTTCGGGGCCTGCTCGCCCGCGATCGGCGGGGCCATCACGATCACCCGGGACGGGTCGACGAAGCTCGGCATGGGCAGCCCGACCTGGTCCACCCGGACCGCGATGCTGTTGTTCACGGTGTCGATGACGACGCCGCGCACCAGGTTCGCGATCTCGGCGGGCTGGCCGTCCAGCCAGCGCTCGAAGGCGCTCTTCTCGCCGCGCAGCGCGGCCTCGCTCTTGGCGACGTTGCGCACCTCGAAGCCGGCGGACTCGGCGGCCTGCCTGGCCTCGTCGGCACCGGGGCCCTGGGCGAGCGCCACCACCGCGCGGCCCGCGTCGTCCAGCCACGCCCCGCCGAACACCTGCGGGAACTGCCGCTGGGCATTGGTGGCGAAGGCGGCGACCTGCTGCGCCACGTCGGCGCGGTTCAGGTACTCGTCCGCGGAGATCTTCAGGTCGCGCTGCACGGCGGCGATCAGATCGGCGGGCAGCGCACCGGCGTCAGCAGCCGGGTCGGCGGAGGCGACTGCCGCGGTGGGGCCGAACAGCAGGACCGCTGCCGAGGCCGCGATCACGGTCTTTCGGAATGTTCCGGAGCGGGCGGCCGGTCGGCGGCGGCCGTTGCGTGGCAGAAGCATGCCCAGACTATATGGTGTGCGGTCCGCTATCACTACTCGTCCCCTGTGCTGCGTGGTTGCGATTCGGACAGATCCGGCGAGTGTCGGCGGTCACCGACGGTTTGCCGAGTTTCAGCTGGTGACCGGCTTGGTCCGGACGGTGATCCCGGAGCCGGTGCCACCGCCTGAGGCGGCGTCGATCTCGGCGAGGATGGGCCGGATCGGGATGCCGAGGGTCGCCGTGCCGCCGTACTGCGCGAGCGCCACATTGGCCTCGTTGCAGCTCGGTGCGTCGGCCGCGTTCGACCCGCTGGTGATGCCGAGGGCGAGCGTGCCGGAGACGATCGCCCCGCCGCTGTCGCCACCGAGGGTGCAGGCGGAGCTGGCGAAGCCGCGGATGGTGCGGCTCTCCCCCTCTGCGGTGTAGAGCTGGGTCTCCACCCGATCCGCGACGACGTAGCCGCAGGTGAAGGTGGAGGACTGGCCCGACTTGCAGATCGGCGCGCCGGTGATCGGGTCACCGACGCCGGTGATGTGCAGCGTGGTGCCGTTGGAGCCGCGCACCGACGGCTGGTCCATGCCGAGCCCGACGGCGTGCTCGTTCAGCTCGATGAGCGAGAAGTCGAGGCCGCTGGCGCCGCCCAGGTTGGCCTGGGCGAAGGAGCCGAGCGCCGGGCTGTTCGGAATGTCCCTGACGTTCGGCTGGTACACGGTGGCGCGCTGGTCGCCCTGGTCCAGCTTGGGGTCGCAGTGCCCGGCGCTGATGTTCAGCGCCCGGCCCGCGGCGTCGACGCTGTTGAAGCCGAACGAGCAGACATCGACGCCCTGCAGGTTGCTGTCCTGCAGCGAGAGGTTCGAGGTGATGTAGGTGTCGCCCGCCATCGGCCTGCGCTCCACCGGCCCGCCGCCGCCGGGGGTCAGGATGACCTTCACGTTCGCGATCAGGGTCGGCACGTTCAGCATGTGCCCGGTGGGGGTGTTGGCGATGCTGACCACCAGCTGGCTGTTCAGGAAGTCGATCGCGACCGACTGGATGGCCTGCGACACCTCCCTCGGCAGCGTGTTGACCCACTGGCCGAACTGCTGCAGCGAGCCCTCGAGACCGTCGGCGTTCACCGGGGTCAGCCTGGTCTGGTAGCCGTCCGCGGTGGCGATCCGCGCGGCCTCGGGTGAGGTCACCGCGACCACCGGATTGCCGTCCTGGCCGATCCAGGCGCCCGCGAAATCGCCGGGGCGCTCGGCGCGGAAGTCACTGGCGTAGGTGCGCAGCTCCTGGGCCCGGGCGGCGCGGTCCAGGTACTCGGTGGGGGTGAGCTGCAGATCGCGCGCGATGGCCTGCACCAGTTCGGCGGGGAGTGCGTCGGCGGCGAGCTGGTCCGGTGCCGCGGTGGCGGCGCCGGAGCAGAGCAGGGGAGCGAGAATGACGGTCGTCGCGGCGGCGATGCCGGCTGCCCTGACCGCGGCGCGACGCGCCACCAGCTTGCGCATGAAGTCCCTTCGTCGGCACCCACGTGCCAGCCATCAGTGGGGAACGGGCGAACCGCACCCACGAAAATCCTCATTCAGCGGACCACCCGACAGGGAAAGTCCGGTCAGCGCAACACTCTAGGGCACGAATGCGTATCGGTCGTGGGCAATCGTCGAGCGGGATGATCTACCGCGGAGAACCGGGCGGTCGGCCTGTTCACCGGCTACCCGGGCATGTTCCAGGTCGGGAATCCCGGCGGGTAGGTCGGCTGCCACGGCTGCGGCCACGGCGCCCTCGTCGTCGTGGTCCGCCTGGTCGTGGTCCGGGTGCTCGTCGGGGCGGGAGTGGTCGTTTCCTCGCTGGTGGGCGGGGGTGGCGGTGGCTCCGGCGCCGGCTCGGGCTCGGTGCCGGTCGTGGTGATCACGACCGGCGGCTCGGTACTGATCGGCGGCGGCGGCGGTGGCGGCGGCGCCGTGGTCGAGGTGACCGGCGGCAGCGACGACTGCGCATCCGGCAGCTGCGGCCCCTTCGGGTCCGACGACTCGCGGAAGATCAGCGCCATCCCGATCCCGCCGAGCACCGTGCCGAGCGCCACCGCGGCGGCGATCAGCAGCACGATCCGATTGCGCGTGCGGCGCACCGGCTTCGCGGCCGGCACGGTGGCAGGCACCGCCGCGGCCGGCTTGTCGGCATCCGCCTCCGGCTCGATCGGCATCGGCTCGGCGGCGGGAACGGCGGCGGAGTACGCCTGCGGCCGCGCCCCGTCGGCGTCGACGCTCGGGATCACGTCGGTGACCTCGAGCGCGTGCACCGGCGGCTCCGATGGGTCCGGCGGGGTGGTGCCCGCCGGGGTGGCGAGCACCGCGGCCAGCGCCGAGCGGGCCGCGTGGTGCGCCAGGGTCCGGCCGCGGTCCAGCCCGGCGGCGGGCGGCAGATCGGCCTCGTCGACCAGCACCACCGAGCGCAGCCCGAGGTAGTCCAGCGCCTCGCGCAGCCCCTGCACGTGCTCCGGCGGCCAGCTGTTCGGGTGCGTGGCGTAGAACTCTGCCGGGCCGACCAGGTAGTCGGCGGAGAGGTTGATCAGGCAGAACAGCGCGGTCGCAACCAGATCCTCGGCCCGGTACGCCTCGCCGTCGTCCACCGTGACCCCGTTCGGGTCGCCGATGGCGCCGACGAAGTGCCGGATCGAGTGCGTGTAGCCGTCCGGCGGCTCGCCGCCGAGCGCGGCGTCGCCGTCGTCCGACATGTGCAGCACACAGGTGCGGACGATGTAGTGCGGCTCGCCCTCCGGAAGATCCCCCTCCGCCCCGCTGTCGGTCGCGATCGCCGCGACGCACTCGTCGTCGGCAATGCGCAGGCCCACACCAGTGGCCATCCTGTTTACCTCGCTTCGACGCGCACCCGGACAGGTTTCCCGACCAGGCGTCACACCAGCAGCGAGCCGTGTCCCATGGCGCGGAGCATCGACAATAACTCCGAACGGGACTGGGCACCGATTCGACGCCGGATCCGGGCGACGTGGTGCTCCACCGTTTTCGCCGAGATGTAGAGCCGCGCGCCGATCTCCCGGTAGGTCAGGCCGAGCAGGACCAGCTCGGCGACCTCGCGCTCGCGCTCGCTGAGCACGGCCGCCGGGTCGGCGCCCGCCACCGGATTCGCGGCGGGTGTGCCCGCGCGCGGCCGCGGCGCGGGGTCGGCGGGTCTGGCGTCCGAGCGGACCGTGCGGGCCAGCTTGAGCAGTGCGGTCGCCGCGGCGGGGTCGCTCGCGGCGAGCGCGGCCTCGCTGGCCAACCGGGCGGCGTCCCAGGTGAGCCCGAGCGCGGCCAGCTGCGCGACCGCGGCCTCGACCTCCGGCGCGGCCACCTCGCCGCGCAGCACGAGCACCCAGGTGCGGCCGGCCTGCGCGAGCACCGCGGCGTGCCGATCGCCCGCCTCGGCGGCGGCCCTGAGCTGGCCCGCGTGCGGCAGCAGGTCGTCCGGGCGCTCCTGCGCGAGCGCGGCCTGCACGCCGTACCAGTGGAAGGCGTTGGCCCAGGCCGGCGGCTCGCCGAGCCTGCGGAGCACACCGTAACCGGCGGCGACCAGCGGGGCGATCCGGCGCTCGTCGCGTAGCCGGATCCCGGCCAGCCAGAGCTCGCCGATCGGCAGCAGCGTCAGCAGGTCGGCGTCGACTTCGTCGAAGAGCGGCACCGCGGCCTCCCAGGCCAGGGTGAGCGCGGTGTGATCGCCGGAGCGGCGGGCCAGCCCGATCGTGACGCCGTGCGCGAGCAGCCGGTCCCGCGGAGCCAGGACCGCGTGGTCGAACGCGGCGACCCGGTCGGCGGCGGTGCGCTCGTCGCCGCCGAGCATGGCCGCCCAGGCCGCGAGCACGGCGGGCTGCGGGCCTGCGTTGCCGTCGGCCTCGGAGCGGCGCAGCGCGTCGATGGCGCGGCGCGGCTCGCCGATGCTCAGGCAGAGCAGCGTGGCGATGGTGGTGGCGGCGCACGGCAGCAGCCGCTCGGTGGCCGCGGCCGCGTGCGCGACCCCGATCAGCCCGGAGACCGCGGCCGCGGTGCCCGCCTCGCCGTCCTCCAGCAGGGCCATCCGGCCCCGGCCGGTGGGGTCGGGGCGCGGCGTGACGGTGCGGGCCAGCGCCTCCACGATCCGGCGGGCGTGCGCGTTCGCCTCGGTCGGCGGCCACTGCCGCGCCGAGGCGGACATGGTGGCCGCGCCCGCCGCGTCGCCGGCGAGGTACTGCACGGCGGCGCCGGTGGCCCAGTCCGCGCCCGCCCGGTGCGGGCCCAGCCAGCCGTAGAGCTGCGCGGCGCGTGCGGTGCGGCCGCGCCGGACCAGCACCGTCGCGCAGATCCGGACGGCGGTGGCGAGATCGGGGGCGGCGTCGGCCGGGTCGAGCGCGCCCGGGTCGGCGCCGCCGAGCCGGGCCAGCACCGGCTCGGCCAGCCGCAGCGCGGTCTCACCGTCGCCCGCGCGCAGCGCGGCCTCGGCCCACGGCAGCGCGATGCCGTCCGGGTCGGCGCCAGCGGCCACGGCGGCGCGGTAGTAGCGGACCGCCTCCGCGCCCGCCTTCTCGGCGGCATGGCACAGGAACTCGGCCAGCCGGGCGTCCCGGACCCCGGACTCGGCGAGCAGCAGCGCGGTGTGGTCGCGCAGCAGCCCGGCGTCCAGCCGCGCGGAGAGCAGCCTGCGCTGCACCGCGACGAAGCGGCGGTCGCCGAGCAGCGTACGCAGCGGCGCGATGGCCGGGTCGAGCAGCAGGTCGGCGTCGGTGACGAGGGCGCTCGCCCTGGCCCGGTCGATCAGCGCGTCGGCGGCGCCGACCGGGACGCCGAGCACCTCGACCAGCTCGCTGGAGTCCAGCCCGGTGCCGGTGGTGGCCACCGCGAGCGTCTCCAGCAGGTCCGGCTCGACCGCGCCGAGCAGGCTGCGGGCCCACTCGGTGACGGCCGCGTCCACGGTGGCGATCCCCGCGTCCAGCCGGGCCGAACTGGCCGCGGTCAGCGCCGCGACGACGCCGCCGCGGTTCCCCGCGGTCAGCTGGTGGATGTGCTTGGCCACCGAGCGCGGCACCACCATGCCGAGCTCGCGGGCGAACGGGACGATCTCGGCCGCGCCGAGCGCGCGCAGCTCGACCACCCGGCCGCGCCGCGCGACGGTGTCGGCGAGCCGGCGCAGCCGCTGGTCGTGCGGGCGCGGCTGGGCCGCGATCACCACGGTGCGCTGCCCGGCGTCGATCGCCCGGCACAGCGCGAGCAGCTCGGCGTCGCCGAGGGTGTGGGCGTTGTCGATCACCAGCGCCGCCTCGCGCTGCGCGACCTGCTGCGGACGGGCGGCACCGACCACCGCGGGGGAGCCGGGGCGGCGGGCAGGCGGTGGCTGCCGGTTCGGCACCGGAAGCCGGGGCGCGGGGCGCCCCGGCAGCGGAAGGCGGTTCGGCGCGGAAGCACCCGTTCGCGCCGGGGTGGGGCGGGGCGCGGTGTGCGCGGGCCTGGCGTGGCCGGAGACGGTGTCCCGCGCCGGGACCCCGGCGGCGCGCAACTGCGCGCGGATGGCGGCGAGCAGCGTGGACTTGCCGGTGCCGGAGCGTCCGCGCACCAGGTAGACCGTCGGCTCCGCGGAGGCGGTCTCGAGCTCCCGCAGGATCTCGCGCGCGATCGGGAGGGTGTCGAAGGCAGCCTCAGCCACCGGAGCCTCCCAGTACCTCGCCGACGCCGCCGACCGCGTCGCCGACGCCGCCGAGCACGCCACCGACGCCGTCGCCGACACCGTCGCCGACACCGTCGATGGTGTCGGTGAGCACGCGGGTCGGCAGGCTCGGCACGGTGGGGGGCTGGATCACGACGGTCTGCGGGGGTGCGCCGCCGCTGTTCGCGGGGGGCTGGGGCGCGCCGCCGTTGTTCGCCGGGGCGGGGGCCTGGGGGGCGGGCTGGTCGGGGGCCGGGTTACCGGCCTGCTGCACAGGCCGGCCGTCGGGGGTGGCGGCGCCGGGCGCGGCGGGGGTGCCCGGCGCGACCGGGGCAGCGGGGGACCCGCCGGAGCCCGCGACGGTGCCGGGGGCCGCGGGCACCGGCCGGCCGGTCGAGTCGACGGTGACGACGCCGGGGGCGGCCGGGGCGTCGGTGGCCGCGACACCGGCCGCTCCCGGGCCCTGCGGTGCGTTCTGCACCGACGTGGGCGGGGTCGACTCGCCGCTGAAGGTGCCGGTGCCGAGCGCGAGCGTGCCGGTGGCGAGCAGGGCGAGCGCGGTCACCGCGCCTGCCACGATTCCGGCCCGCTGCCGCCCGGTGAACCGCCCGTGCGGTTGCGGCGGGTCGGGTAGATCGGGGAGTAGCGCCGGGATCCTGGTCGTCGCGGTGTCGTCGGCCGCCACGGCGACCGCGGGGGTGTTCTGCACCTCGGCGCTCGCGAGATCGGCGGCGAGCAGCGCGGCACCGCGCGCGGCGGCGTTCTCCGGATCGCCCGCGGCCGCGACCGGCAACCCGAACTCGGAGGAGAGCACCTCGGTGACCAGCGGAATCGCGCCGCCGCCGCCGGTGAGCACGATTCGGCGGACATCGCCGAGCTCGACTCCGGCCCGGTGCAGCGCGTCGCGGACGAGTTCGGCGGAGGTCAGCAGCGGGGCGCGCAGCAGGTCCTCGACCTCGCCGCGGACCAGCCGGATCCGCTGCGGCCCCGCCGCGTCCAGCCGGACCTCGACGACGGTGGCGGTGTCCAGGGAAAGGGTTTCCTTCGCTTTCCGGCACCGTTCCCGCAGCGCCGACAATTCCCGTTCCACCACCGGATCGAAGGGGTCGAAATCGTTTTCACCCATGGCATTTGCCAACACGTAACGCATGGTGAGCAGATCGAATTCGGCGCCGGCGACCTCGGTGCTGTGGACCGGGGCGGCGAGCAGGCCGGACTGCGCGCCGGTGCGCAGCACCGAGACGGTGAGGCCGGTGGCGCCGAGGTCGTAGACCACGACCGCGCCGTCCTCGCCAGGGGCGCGGGCGGTGTCGAGCAGCCGCAGCACGGCGGTGGGCTCGGGGACGAGGGTGACGTCGTCCAGCCCGGCCCGCGCGAGCGCGGCGCGCTGCGCCTCGACGGTGTGTCTCGACCACCTGGCCGGGTGGCAGGCGACCGTCACCGGGTCGGCGTAACCGGCGGCCTCCTCGATCAGGCAGGCCACCGATGTGGCGACGAGATCCTCCGCGACGTGCTCGGATCCGTCTTCGGCCAGGATCGCGACCGGGTCGCCGACGCGGGCGAGGAAGCCCTCGAGCACGGTGTCGCCGGAGTGCCTGCCGCGCGGCGCCGCCGCCGTGCCGAACGCGGGCGCGGCGTCGGGCGTCAGCCGTAGCACGCTGGGATGCGCCGTGACCCGGGCGGTTTCACCGTCGCGATCGTCGGCCGCCGCGGCCGCGACGGCCGACCGGTACGCACCGACGGTGATGCCGAGCGCCAGACGCTGTGTCATGCGAGAACCCCGTTCGAGAACTGTTGGTCCGATGTGTCGCTGTCCTACTGCGTGCGCACCCGGCGCACCAGCTCTGTCGGTTGCTGGGGGAGCGCCGTTACCGATTCCGGGCAGGTTCGGGGAAATTCCCCTAATGCGCTCCGAACCCCTAACGAAATGCTCCCGCAAGCATTGGGGGTGCGCCCCGTTTCGGCGTAACGCCACGCGCTCCTAGCGTGAAAGTCATTCCGACTGCAGCGGGCCGATCGGCCCCGCCGAAACCAGGAGACGATCCCCATGACCCCGAACGCCATCCTCGAGTTCATCCTCGACCTGCTGCGTGATCGTGAAGCCGCGGTGGGGTACTGCAACAACCCGACCGGCGCGCTCGCCGCCGCCGGGCTCTCCGACGTGAGCCCCGAGGACATCGCCGCCGTCGCGCCGATGGTCGCGGAGTCGGCGTTCGTCGCGGGCGGGTCGCAGTTGTCGGCCATCGTGGCGGTGGGGGCTCAGGCGGCCGCGGCCGCTGTCATCGGTGCGGCGGGGTCGGCTGCCGTCGGGGCCGCCGCTGATCTCGATCTCGGGTTGGGGGGGTCGGTCGATACGGATATCGATCTCGGGCTGGGTGGGGCCGTGGATGCCGGGGTCGATCTGACTGCCGGGCTCGGGGGTGCGTTGAACGGGGCCGTGGATGCCGCGGCGGGGCTCGGGGCCGGTCTCGGTGCGGGTCTGGGCGGAGCTGTCGATGCGGCCGCCGGTCTCGGTGCCGGCCTCGGTGGTGCCGCCGGCGGGGTCGTCGACGCCGCGGCCGGTCTCGGTGCCGGTTTGGGTGGTGCTGTCGGCGGCGCGGTCGATGCGGCTGCCGGGCTCGGCGCGGGTCTCGGTGGTGCCGTTGGCGGAGCGGTGGACGCAGCGGCAGGTCTGGGCGCCGGTTTGGGTGGTGCTGTCGGCGGCGCGGTCGATGCGGCTGCCGGTCTCGGCGCGGGTCTCGGTGGTGCCGTCGATGCGGCGGCGGGTCTCGGTGCGGGGCTCGGCGGAGCCCTGAACGGTGCGGTCGACGCCGCGACCGGCGTCGGCGCGGGCCTCGGTGGCGCGCTGGACGGTGTTGCGGGTGTCGGCGCGGGCCTCGGTGCCGGTCTCGGCGGAGCCGTAGACGCGGCCGCCGGCCTTGGCGGCGCCGTAGGTGGCGCGGTCGATGCCGCTGCGGGCCTCGGTGCCGGCCTTGGCGGCGCTGTCGGTGGCGCGGTGGATGCCGCAGCCGGTCTGGGCGGTGCTCTCGACGGAGCCGTGGACGCTGCCGCGGGTGTCGGCGCCGGTCTCGGCGGCGCAGTCGACGCCGCCGCTGGCCTCGGCGCCGGTCTGGGTGGTGCCGTAGGCGGTGCGGTCGATGCGGCCGCCGGCGTGGGTGGTGCCCTCGGCGGAACTGTGGATGCCGCTGCCGGTGTCGGCGCGGGTCTGGGTGGCGCCCTCGGTGGCGCGGTGGATGGTGTCGCCGGTGTCGGCGCCGGGCTCGGAGGCGCCCTCGGCGGGACGGTCGATGCGGCCGCCGGTGTCGGCGCCGGCCTCGGTGGTGCGGTGGACGCGGCTGCCGACCTGGGGGCGGGTGTCGGCGCGGGCCTCGGTGGCGCGCTCGGCGGTGCCGCTGGTGTCGGCACCGGACTTGGCGCCGGACTCGGTGGCGCTGTCGATGTGGCCACCGGTCTGGGTGGTGCTCTCGGCGGGACGGTCGATGCGGCTGCGGGTCTCGGTGCGGGCGTCGGCGGCGCGGTGGACGCGGCGGCCGGTGTCGGTGGTGCGCTCGGTGGCGTTGTGGATGGTGCTGCCGGCGTGGGAGCCGGTCTGGGTGGCGCGGTGGACGCGGCCGCCGGTCTCGGTGCCGGTGCTGTCGGTGCTGTCGGTGGCGCGGTGGATTCCGCCGCCGACCTCGAAGCGGGTCTCGGCGGTGCGGTCGGCGCGGCTGCCGGTCTCGGTGCGGGCGTCGGTGGCGCGGTCGATGCGGCTGCGGGTCTCGGTGCCGGTCTGGGCGGCGCGGTCGACGCGACGACGGACCTCGGCGGGACGCTGGATGGCGCCCTGACCTCCGCCGCCGGACTCGGTGGCGACCTGAGCGCCGGCCTGGACGGCGCGCTGAACGCGGGCGGACAGGCCGGCGCGGAGCTGGAGACCGGCCTCGCCGGCACCGTCGGCGGCGTACTCGCCGCGGGCGGCGAAACCGCAGCCGGACTCGAGACCGGACTCTCCGGCGTCACCGGCGGCCTGGTCACCGGCCTCGACGGTGCGCTCGACGGCACCGCAGGCCTCGGCGGCCAGCTGGGCGGCGGCCTGGAAACCGGGCTCGGCGGCGCGGTGGACGGCACAGCGGGCCTCGGCGGCCAGCTGGCGGGCGGCCTGGGCGCCGGCCTCGGCGGCCAGTTGACCGGGGGCTTGGAGTCCGGCCTGGGCGGCGCCGTGGACGGCACCGCCGATCTCGGTGGCCAAGTGGCCGCGGGCCTCGGCGGGGCGGTTGACGGAACGGCGGGCCTCGGCGGCCAGCTGACCACCGGACTGGAGTCCGGCCTCGGTGGCGCGGCGGGCGTGGGCGGTCAGCTCGGCACCGGACTGGAGTCCGGCCTCGGCGGCGCGGCGGGCGTGGGTGGTCAACTCGCCTCCGGCCTGGAAACCAACCTGGGCGGCGCCCTGAACGGCACCACCGACCTCGGCGGTCAACTCACCTCGGGCCTGGAAACCGGACTCGGCGGCACCCTCACCGGCGCCACCGACCTCGGAGGTTCCGCGACAGGCCAACTCGGCACCGGACTCACCGGCGCCGCCGACGCCGGATCCTCCATCGGCTCCACCGTGCAGACCGGCGCCGAACTCGGCGGCTCCGCGGCGGGCAGCGCCTCGGGCGCGCTCGGCGGCTCCCTCTCCGGCGCCGCCTCGTCGGCGAACAGCGCCTGGCACTCGGTCGACGTCTCCAGCGCCTTCGGCGACACCTCGTTCACCGGCGGCGGCAGCGGCGGCGCGACCGGGGCGAGCTCGGTGACCGGCGAGAGCTCGCTGTTCGGCAGCTCGCAGAGCGGCAGCGACGCGCACCTCGACACCGACACGGATCACGGCCTGTTCCCCTGATCCACGCGATGATCCACGGGCTGTCCGTCCCGGCCGGGGCGGACAGCCCGTCCGCGCGACGAAAGGCGACCCGATGACCGCACCGACGGCCCCCGCTGTCCCGCTGCTCCCGGTGCTCACCGAGACCATCGCGGTGGCGCGCGCCGCGCACCGCTCCGACCTGGTGGACCGATTGCACGCGGCGGCCGAGCGGATGCGCGACCCGCGCCGCCGGATCGTGATCGCCGGCCAGCTCGGCCAGGGCAAGAGCCGGTTCGTGAACGCCCTGCTGAACGCGGAGCTGTGCCCGGTCGGCGACGGCGGCGGTACCGCGCTCCCGATGCTGCTCGCGCACGGCGCCGAACCGCGCGCGGACCTGGTGCTCGCGGGCACCGAGCCGGGGTCGCCGGAGGTCCGGGTACCGGTCCCGCCGGACGCCGTCGCAGGCATCGACGCGCGCACCCCGCTGGCCGCCGGCCGCCGGGTGCTCCGGCTGGAGCTGCATGCCCCGAACCCGCTGCTCGCGGATGGCATCGTGCTGGTCGACACCCCCGGCGTCGGCGGCTCGGGCCCGGGCGCGGCGACGGTCCTGGGCATGGTGCCGACCGCCGACGCGGTGCTCGTCGTCTCCGACGCCTCCACCGAGCTCACCGAGCCCGAGCTCACCTTCCTGCGCCAGGTGCGCGAGCTGTGCCCGACGGTCGCGCTGCTGCTCACCAAGACCGACCTCTACCCGCACTGGCGCCGGGTGCACGAAGCCGACGAGAACCATCTCGAACGCGCCGGGCTGGAGCTGCCGATCATCCCGGTCTCCGCGCTGCTCCGCGAGCACGCCATGCGCACCAGGGACCAGCAGCTGGGCCGGGAATCCGGCTTCGGCCAGCTCTATCAGTACCTGCGCGACGAGGTCGTCGCCCGCGATCAGGCCGCCGTGCGCGCCGGGGTGGCCCGCGATATCGCCGCCGCCGCCGAACATCTCGCGCTCGCGCTCGGCAGCGAGCTCGTCGCCCTGCGCGACCCGGACAGGGGCGCCGCGGCACTGCAGGAACTGCGCACGGCGAAGACCGCCGCCGAGGAGCTGCACCGCCGCACCGCGTCCTGGCAGCAGACGCTCGGCGACGGCATCACCGACCTGGCCGGCGACACCGACCACGACCTGCGCGAACGTCTGCGCGCCATCGCCCGCGAGGGCGAGGAGTGGATCGACGACCACGACCCGGGCAGGCACTGGGAGCGGATCGCGGAGTGGCTCGGGCTGAGCGTGGACAGCGCGCTCGGCGACAACCTGCTCTTCACCCACGAGCGCGCGGCCCGGCTGGCCGAGCGGGTCGCCGAGCACTTCGCCGAGCTGGGCGCGGTCGAGCTGCCGGACGTGCGCGGCGCGCTCGAATCCGGCGACAACCGAGCGGGTTCCGGCACCCTCGCCGATCTGGAGAAGGACATCGGCCTCGGCAGCAAACTGCTGGTCGGCATGCGCGGGTCCTATGGCGGCATGCTGATGGTCGGGCTGGCGAGCACCTTCGCCGGGCTCGCCATGCTGAACCCGATCTCGCTCGGCGCCGGGGTCCTGGTCGGCGGCAAGGCCTTCCGGGACGACAAGCAGGCGAGGCTGGCGCGCCGCCGGAGCGAGGCCAAGACGGCGGTGCGCCGCTTCGTCGACGATGTCGCGTTCCAGGCGAGCAAGGAATCGAAGGATCGGCTGCACCGCATCCACCGCGCACTGCGCGACCACTACACGGGCGTCGCGGAGCGCGCGCTGCGCTCGCTGGAGGACTCGCTGCGCGCCACCCAGGACGCCGCCAGCATGGAATCCTCCCGGCGCGCCGAGCGCTGCGCGGAGCTGGAGCGGCAGCTGCGGGTGGTCGCGGAGCTGCGCCGCCACGCCATCGCCATGGCACCCGCGGACACCCCGCAACTGCCGGGCAATCCGCCGGTACGGTAACCGGATGACGTCAGGAACCACCCGTGGCGCCGTCGGCCTGGTGCCGGAGGCGCAGGCGCTGATCGAGACCGCGCGCCGCGCCTTCGCCAGGGACGCCCGGCCGCGCGCGCTGCTCGGCGACTGCGCGCACCGGCTGGAGCAGCCGCTGCGGGTCGCGCTCGCCGGTTCGATCAAGGCGGGCAAGTCGACGCTGCTGAACGCGCTGGTCGGGCAGGACATCGCGCCCACGGACGCCACCGAGTGCACCCGGGTGGTCACCTGGTACCGCAACGGCCCGACGCCGAGCGTCACCGCGCTCGCGCCGGACGGCGACCGCGCCAACGTGGTGGTGCGCCGGGGCGGCGGCGCGCACGGCCTCACCTTCGACCTGGACGGATTGCGCTGGCAGAGCGGCCATCCGCGGGATATCGATCACCTGGAGGTGGAGTGGCCCGCCGCGCCGCTGGCCGCCACCACCATCATCGACACGCCCGGCACCTCCTCGCTCTCCCGCGAGGTCTCCCGCCGCACCGCGCGGCTGCTCACCCCGGAGGACGACGCCGCCGTCGCGCTGCCCGGCGCCGATGCCGTGGTCTACCTGCTGCGCAGGCTGGACGATGCCGACGTGCGCTTCCTGGAGCGGGTCGGCGCGGGCACCGCGGGCGGCACCGGGCCGCTCGGCGTGATCGGCGTGGTCTCCAGGGCGGACGAGATCGGCGCGGGCGCGCTGGACGCGCTGCATTCGGCGCGCGACGTCGCCGCCCGCTTCGCCGGTGAACTGGAGCGAACCGGGCTGTGCCAGGCCGTGATCCCGGTCGCCGGGCTGCTCGCCTTCGCCGCCGCCACGCTGCGCCAGCAGGAGTACGCGGCCTTCGAGGCGCTGGCCGCCGTACCGGCCGCGGAGCTGAGCGCCGCGCTGCTCTCCGCGGATCGCTTCGCCCGCCCCGACATCCCGCTGCCGGTGCCGCCGGAGCTCCGCTTCCAGATCGCGGAGCGCTTCGGGCTCTTCGGAATCCGGATGGCGGTGACGCTGATCCGGCTCGGGATCAGGGACTCCGCCGCGCTCGCCGCCGAGCTCACCGCGCGCAGCGGTGTCGACGAGCTGCGCACCGTGCTCGACACCCAGTTCGGCCAGCGCGCCGACCAGCTCAAGGCGCACTCCGCGCTGACCGCGCTGGACCGGGTGCTGCGCGGCTACCCCGGTACCGAGGCCGACCGGCTGCTGCCCCGGGTGCGCACCCTGCTGGCCGACGTGCACGGCTTCGCCGAACTCCGGCTGCTCGGCCGGCTGCGCACCGACGAACTCCCGCTCCCCGCACCCGATCTCGCCGAGCTGCACCGCCTGGTCGGCGGCACCGGCATCGCCCCGCACCTGCGCCTCGGGCTGCCGCCGGACGCCGCCCCCGACGCCATCCGCGCCGCCGCGCTCGACGCCGTGCGCAAGTGGCGCTCCCGGGCCAGGCACCCGCTGGCCGACCAGGCCACCAGCACCGCCTGCCTGACCGCCGCGCGCAGCGCCGAGGGCGCCCTCAGCCTGCTCCAGCCGAGCTAGGGATCCACCTCGTCGAGCAGGTCCGCCAGCCGGGCCAGGCCGGAGCGCCAGCCGCGCTCCATGGCGTTGCGGGCCATCTTCTGCCGCCGGTCGGCGATGTCGAACCCGGTCTGGGTCAGCAGCAGCCTGGTGCCGCGGCCCTGCGGCCGGACGGTCAGGTCGAGCGGCCAGCGCGCGGGCCGGGGCGCCCGCACGTCGACCCAGGCGAGAGTCAGCTGCTCGGGAGCGCGGACGGTGAGCACCTCGCAGGCGATCTCGCCGGGCGAACCGGCCGGAAGGGTGAACAGGAAGTGCGTGCCCTCGGCCGCGGCGAACCCCACCGACGGCATGAGCCAGCGCTCCAGCAGCGCCGGTTCGGTGAGCGCCCGCCAGACCTGCTCCGGTGCTCGCGGCAGAAAGGTGCCGATCTCGACGGCAGCCGGATCGAGCCCGGCATCCGACGTCATCGGCGCGCCCCGGCCCGGAACCCGTTCATGATCACCAGCTTTGCACGCCGACCCGCTCGCCGCGCGGATTCCGATCGCGGGGTTCTACAGCGCCGCCGCCACCCGCTGCACCCCGGGCCCGGCCATTCCGACCAGCCCCGCGGGCCGCCCGCTGGCGACCAGCAGCAGGTCGCAGGCGGTGCCGCGGAGCTCGTCCGGCCCGTCGCCACCGGTCCAGTCGCAGTCGGTGGCGACCAGCCTGATGCCGCGCAGCCGTGTGCGGGCGCCCCAGAACATGCTGGTCCGGACGTGGTCGAGCGCGGCGAGGGTGGGCGCGAGCGGCACCGCGTGGCCGCGGCCCAGCGGGCGGGCGATGTCCTGGCTGTGCACGAGGAAGTCGGCGAGCGGGTCCAGCGGGCCTGCGCCGGGCGCGCGGCGCGGGGAGCCGGCGTCCTCCCTGATCTGCGCGACCAGCTCGGCGGAGGTGAACCGCGTTGCCCGCTCCTTCGCCTGCTCCGCCGTCATCCGGTCGAAGTCGAAGCGGGCGCGGACCGCCGCCCGCAGCGCCCCGCGCAGCGTGTCCCTGGTGGAGAGCGTCAAGTGCGCCGCCAGCTCGTGCATGGTCCACGCCGGGCACAGCGACTCCACCTGCCACTCGGCAGGCTCCAGCGTCGCCAGCAGTCCGGCCACCGCCAGCCGCACCTCCCGGGTCCACTCCATGATCTCGGCGCGCTCCATCCCGTTCCTCCTCGTGGTCGTCTCGGCAGTGCCGACGGTCCGGGCCGCCGAAAGTGATCGGTGGCGACGGCCAGGTCCGGGAATAGATCCACCCGGCCCCCGGTTGTGGTCATTCGACAAGATTGAGTGGGGCAAGCTCAAGTTTCGGTTGACGCCCGTCGGAGATGGGTGCAGGATTGAGCCGACCACGCTCAGCGTTACACAGCTCGGTACGTCAACAAGGAGGAACCAACTATGGCTCGTGCGGTCGGAATCGACCTCGGGACCACGAACTCGGTAGTCGCCGTGCTCGAAGGCGGCGAGCCGGTCGTCGTCGCGAACTCGGAGGGATCGCGGACCACTCCGTCGATCGTCGCGTTCGCGAAGAACGGTGAGGTGCTGGTGGGCCAGCCCGCCAAGAACCAGGCCGTCACCAACGTCGACCGCACCATCCGTTCCGTCAAGCGCCACATCGGCACGGACTGGAACGTGGAGATCGACGGCAAGAACTACACCCCGCAGGAGATCAGCGCGCGCACGCTGATGAAGCTGAAGCGCGACGCCGAGGCCTACCTGGGCGAGGAGATCGCCGACGCGGTCATCACCGTCCCCGCGTACTTCGAGGACGCCCAGCGCCAGGCCACCAAGGAAGCCGGCCAGATCGCCGGGCTGAACGTGCTGCGCATCGTCAACGAGCCCACCGCGGCCGCGCTGGCCTACGGCCTGGACAAGGGCGAGACCGAGCAGACCATCCTGGTCTTCGACCTCGGCGGCGGCACCTTCGACGTCTCGCTGCTGGAGATCGGCGAGGGCGTCGTCGAGGTCCGCGCCACCTCCGGCGACAACCACCTCGGTGGTGACGACTGGGACCAGCGCGTCGTCGACTGGCTGGTCGAGAAGTTCAAGAGCAGCGCGGGCATCGACCTGACCAAGGACAAGATGGCCCTGCAGCGGCTGCGCGAGGCAGCGGAGAAGGCGAAGATCGAGCTCAGCTCCTCGCAGAGCACCTCGATCAACCTGCCCTACATCACGGTCGACGCGGACAAGAACCCGCTCTTCCTGGACGAGCAGCTGAGCCGCGCCGAGTTCCAGCGGATCACCAGTGATCTGCTCGATCGCACCCGCGCGCCGTTCCAGCAGGTCGTGAAGGACGCCGGGGTCAAGGTCGCCGATATCGACCACGTGGTGCTGGTCGGCGGCTCCACCCGGATGCCCGCGGTCACCGATCTGGTCCGCGAGCTCACCGGCGGCAAGGAGCCCAACAAGGGCGTGAACCCGGACGAGGTCGTCGCCGTCGGCGCCGCGCTGCAGGCCGGTGTGCTCAAGGGCGAGGTCAAGGACGTCCTGCTGCTCGATGTCACCCCGCTCTCGCTGGGCATCGAGACCAAGGGCGGCGTGATGACCAAGCTCATCGAGCGCAACACCACCATCCCGACCAAGCGCTCGGAGACCTTCACCACGGCCGACGACAACCAGCCCTCGGTGCAGATCCAGGTGTTCCAGGGTGAGCGCGAGATCGCCTCGCACAACAAGCTGCTCGGCTCCTTCGAGCTGACCGGCATCCCGCCGGCTCCGCGCGGCGTGCCGCAGATCGAGGTGACCTTCGACATCGATGCCAACGGCATCGTGCACGTCACCGCGAAGGACAAGGGCACCGGCAAGGAGAACACGATCAAGATCCAGGACGGCTCCGGCCTGTCCAAGGAGGAGATCGACCGGATGGTCAAGGACGCCGAGGCGCACGCCGCCGAGGACAAGGCGCGGCGCGAGGAGGCGGAGACCCGCAACCAGGCCGAGTCGCTGGTGCACCAGACCCAGAAGTTCATCGCGGACAACGAGGAGAAGGTGCCCGCGGACATCAAGTCCAAGGTCGAGGCGGCCATCGCCGAGGCGAACGAGGCGCTGAAGGGCACCGACATCGCCGCGGTCAAGGCCGCGGTGGAGAAGCTCGCCACCGAGTCCCAGGCACTGGGCCAGGCGATCTACGAGTCCGCCGCCGCCGAGGGCGCGGCCGGTGACGGCCAGCCCCAGCAGGGCCAGGCCGACGACCAGGTCGTCGATGCCGAGGTCGTGGACGAGCCGGTCGACACGGAGAAGAAGTGAGCTCGGAGCAGCAGGAGCCGGTCACCTTCGTCGACAAGCGCAAGATCGATCCGGAGTCCGGTGAGGTGCGGGAGCCCGACAAGGCTCCCGAGCCGGGCGCCGAGAACGGCAGCGAGTCGAACGGCAACGGCTCCGACCCCGCGGCGGCGGCCCCCGCCGCGGGCAAGGAGGCCGAGCTGACCGCGGACCTGCAGCGGCTGACCGCCGAGTACGCCAACTACCGGCGCCGGGTCGAGCGCGACCGCAAGGCCGCCACCGACTCGGCGAAGGCCGCCGTCGTCACCGAACTGCTCGGTGTGCTCGACGACCTGGACCGGGCGCGCGCGCACGGCGACCTGGAGTCCGGCCCGCTCAAGGCGGTCGCCGACAAGCTCGCCGAGGCGCTGCGCAAGCAGGGGCTGGAGGAGTTCGGCGCGGTGGGCGAGTCCTTCGACCCGACCCTGCACGAGGCCGTGCAGCACGAGGGCGGTGGCGCCGACCCGGTGCTCGGCCTTGTCATGCGCAAGGGTTACCGCTTCGGGGAGCGGGTGCTGCGGCACGCGCTCGTCGGAGTCACCGACGCGGTGCCGGAAGACACGGCAGAATCGGGTGAGAAGACCGGTGAGGCAGCGGATTCCACGACCGGCGAGAGCGACGCGGCATCGGGAGCAGCTGATGCCGAGACGACCGGACGATAGAGACGCGAGAGGAGGAGATGCTCGGTGAGCCAGCGGGAGTGGATCGAAAAGGACTTCTACAAGGAGCTGGGTGTCTCCGCCGACGCCACGCCGGACGAGATCAAGAAGGCGTATCGCAGGCTGGCCCGGGATAATCACCCGGACGCCAAGCCCGGTGACAACCGGGCCGAGGAGCGGTTCAAGGCCGTCAGCGAGGCACACGCCGTGCTCTCCGATCCGGCGAAGCGCCGGGAGTACGACGAGACCAGGAAGCTGTTCGCGGGCGGCGGTTTCGGCCGCGGCGGCTTCCAGCCGGGCGCCGGTGGCGGGTTCTCCCAGAACTTCGACATCAACGACATCTTCGGCGGCGGCGCGGGCGGCGCCGGCGACGGTGGCCTCGGCGACCTGCTCGGCGGGCTCTTCAACCGCGGCGGCGGCCCGCGCGGGGCGGCCAGCAGGCCGCGGCGCGGGGCCGACGTCGAGACCGAGACCACCCTCGGCTTCCGCGAGGCGGCCCAGGGCGTCACGGTCCCGCTGCGGATGACGAGCCCGGCGCCGTGCACCACCTGCCACGGCAGCGGTGCCAAGCCGGGGACGAGCCCGCGCACCTGCCCGAACTGCAACGGCGCCGGTGTGGTCAGCCGGAACCAGGGTGCCTTCGGCTTCAGCGAACCCTGCGACGAGTGCCGTGGCACCGGCTCGCTGATCGACGACCCGTGCGTCGACTGCCGCGGCACCGGCGTGCAGAACCGGACCCGCACGATCACCGTGCGGATTCCGCCCGGCGTCGGCGACGGGCAGCGCATCCGGCTGGCCGGACAGGGCGAGGCCGGGCTGCGCGGTGCGCCGTCGGGCGACCTGTTCGTCACCGTGCACGTCAGCCAGGACAAGGTCTTCGGCCGCAACGGCGACGACCTGACCCTGGTGCTTCCGGTGAGCTACGCGGAGCTGGTGCTCGGGACCACGGTCTCGGTGCCGACGCTGGACGGCCGGGTCGGCGTCAAGGTGCCGCCGGGCACCGCCGACGGCCGGATCCTGCGGGTGCGCGGGCGCGGTGTTCCGAAACGCAGCGGCGGCGCGGGCGACCTGCTGGTCACCGTCAAGGTCGCGGTGCCGCCGAAGCTGGACGACAATGCCGTCCAGGCGCTGCAGCGGTATCAGGAGGCGGAGAAGCTCAGCGGCTTCGATCCTCGTGCGGGATGGGCAGGTGCGTAATGTCCGACGATCCGAAACAGGTGTCCAACGCGGCGCGGGCCGAGTTCTTCATGATCTCGGTCGCGGCCCAGCTGGCAGGCATGCATGCGCAGACCCTGCGCACGTACGACCGGCTCGGCCTGGTCACGCCGCAGCGGACATCCGGTGGCGGTAGGCGCTACTCGGCCAGGGACGTTGAGCTGCTGCGCGAGGTGCAGCGGCTCTCCCAGGACGAGGGCGTCAACCTCGCCGGTATCAAACGGATCATCGAATTGACCAACCAGGTCGAGGAATTGCGCGAACAGGTCGCCGAGCTCTCGGCGGAGGTGGAACGCCTGCGGGCGGGCTACCGGCCGGATCTGGCGCCCCAGCAACGCAGTACCGCACTGGTGGTCTGGCAGCCGCGCAATAGACACGCGCGGTAGCCGCGGCGAATTTCGGAATTCGCCAGCAAATCAACAGCCCTCGACGGCGCACTCGCTCCCGCAGCGGTGCCCGTCGAGGGCTGTTGGCATTTCGGCCCCTTTCCGCGGATGCTGGACAGAATTCACCCCGATAGGCAAACTTACGGTCGGTTTATTGCGCTTTTTGAACAGGCCATCCAGTATTTTATGAAATAAGCTCGTGATATTCCGGCGCATCGCTCCCGCGCTGGCAAACTTGCACCTAGACTCGTTTCCATCGGCTGCCGAAGTGTTCCCCGGTAGAGTAAACGTGCGAAATGGGGTTGTGACACAAATGGATTCGCGGACCGTCGCGCTGGTCAGGACGACGTTCAAGGCGGTTGCCGCGGAAGAGGGGGGCCGAGAGGCGCTCGCGCGGACTTTCTACGCGATCTTGTTCACCGATTACCCGCAGATCCGCGATTTCTTCCCGGCCGCCATGGATGCCCAGCGCGACCGCCTGGTACAGGCCATCACCTATGCCCTGGACAAACTGGACGAGCCGGAGAAACTCCAGCCGTTCCTCGCTCAGCTCGGTCGTGACCACCGCAAGTACGGGGTCCGGCCGGAGCACTACATCGCCGTCGGCTACTCCATGAAGAAGGCGCTGCGGCAGTACACCGGCACCGAGCTGTGGACCGACGAGGTCGAGCAGGCCTGGGACGGCGGGCTCGAGGTCATCGCGAACACGATGATCGGCGCGGCCGCCAAGGAGACGACGCCGTCGGCCTGGCGCGGGGTCGTTGTGGAGCGCCGCGAGGTGCTGCGCAACCTCGCCGTTGTCCGGGTGCAGCTCGACCAGCCCATGCAGTACGCGGCGGGGCAGTACCTGAGCGTGCAGATCCCCTCCCGGCCGCGGATGTGGCGCTACCTCTCGCCCGCGGTGCCGCCGAACGCGAGCGGCGAGGTCGAGTTCCACGTGCGCTCGGTCTCCGGCGGCTGGGTCAGCCCGGCCATCGTGACCAACACCGCGGTCGGCGACCAGTGGCTGCTCGGCTCCCCGCTCGGCGGGCTCGGGCTGCCGCGCAACACCAAGCGCGCCATGCTCATGGTGGCCTGCGGCACCGGGCTGGCCCCGCTGCGCGCCCAGCTCATGGCGATGGCGCAGCGCCGCACCAACCCCAAGGTGCACCTCTTCGTCGGCGGGCACCACCCGTGCGATCTCTACGACCTGGAGACGCTGAGCCAGCTGGCGATGGCGAACAAGTGGCTCACCGTCACCCCGATCACCGAGAGCGACGAGAACCCCTGGTGGTACGAGGGCCCCACCGACCCGGAGCGCGACCTGCCCGGGCTGGAGCCGCGGCTCACCGGTCAGGTGGGCAAGGTGGTGGCGAACTACACCCTGTGGACCGACCGGGACGTGCAGATCGCCGGCCCGCCCTCGATGGTGCAGACCAGCAAGTTCCGGCTGATGGCGGCGGGCACCCCGGCCGACCACATCCGGCACGACCCGCTCTTCTGAGCGGCTACAGCCCCTCGTACTGGATGCGCTCCACCGGCGTGCCGATGTCGATCAGCTTCTCCACGGTCGCCCTCGTCATCCCCGGCGAGCCGCAGACCAGCACCTGATGCCGGTCGAAGGCGCCGTGCGAGCCGATCACGTCGGCCAGCGTGCCGTGCAGCCGCTCCTCGGCCGGGAAGCCGATGTCGACCCGGGAGCGCTCGAACCACTCGTCCGGCCAGCTCGGGTCGTCCGGGCGCTCGACGACCGGGATCACGGTGAGCCAGGGCAGCTCGGTGGCGAGCAGGAAGAGCATGTCGTCGGCGTAGAGGTCGCGCGGGGAGCGCCCGCCGACGAACAGGTAGGTGCGCGGCGGCTGCTCGGCGCGCGCCAGCTCGAGCAGCTGCGAGCGCATCGGGGCCAGCCCGGTGCCGCCAGCGATCATCACCACCTCGTCGCCCGCCGGGTCGACGGTGAAGCTGCCCATCGGGGCGCTGATCCGCCACTCGTCGCCGGGCTGGGTGTCGGCGACGATCGACCCGCTCAGCCAGCCGCCGGGCACGGTGCGCACGTGGAACTCCAGCTTGCCGTCGAGCGAGGGCGGGAGCGCGGGCGAGTACCGCCTGCTCACCGTCGGCTGCTGCGGAACCCGGAGCTGCACCGATTGCCCCGCCCGGAAGGGGACGAACTCGCCGATCAGCCGGATCACCGCGACGTCGTGCCGGAGCCGGTGGTGCCCGACCACGGTCGCCGACCATTCACCGTCGCCGACCGCGCGCGGGTCGGGGCCGTCCAGCGGGCTCGGATCGATGTCCATGTCTCTCTTCCGTTAGCCGACGGGGTCGCTCTGGATGATCGACTCCGGGGTACCGACGGCCATCAGGGCGCGGCGGGTGTCGGCGATCATCGTGGCCGAGCCCGCGATCTGGATCTGCCGATCGGCCCACGCGCCGAAGCTCGCCACGACCGCCCCGAGGTTACCGATCAGCCGCCGGTGCATGCCGTACGGCTCCTCGCTCGGCGCGTGCGGGTACCACCACGGATTGGTCTTCTGCTCGCAGACCGGGACGACGGTGAGCCACGGGTTGCTCTGCGAGAGCTGCCACATGTTCTCCACGTCGTAGAGGTCGCACGGGTAGCGGCCGCCGATGAAGAAGTGCACCCGCGGGTTCACCCCGCTGCGGCTCATCTCGATCAGCTGCGCGCGCAGCGGCGCGATGCCGGTGCCCGCGCCGATCAGCAGCACGTCGCGGCCGCTCTCCCGGTCGATGTGCAGGTTGCCGAGCGGGCCCGCGATCTGCCAGCGGTCACCGACCGCGGTCTCGTTCACCACCGCCGTGCTGACCCAGCCGCTCTGCACCTTGCGCACGTGGAACTCGATCTCGCCGTACGGGTTCGACGGGATGGCGGGGGAGAGGTAGCGCCACATCTTGGGCCGCTGCGGCAGCATCACCGGGACGTACTGCCCGGCCAGGTACGGGATCGGGCTGTCCGACTGCAGCCGCACGATGGCCAGGTCCTCCAGCACCCGCCGGTGCCCGACCACGGTCGCCTCCCAGTACGGCTGCGACTTGTCCGAGTTGGCCCCGATCGCCATCGAGGCGGAGATCAGGATGGCGACGTCGGTCCAGCCCTCCTCCAGCCCGACGGTCCAGTCCCGGCCGTGGTAGGTGCGCAGCGCGGCGAGCAGCGCGCGGCCCGCCAGGTCGTAGTGCGCGGCCTCGACGCCGTACTTCCTGTGGTCCCTGGCCAGCTGCTCCAGGAAGGCCTGGGCCCGGTCCCAGTGCTCCAGGTTGTCCAGCACGAACAGCACGGCGGTGGTGACGCGCTTGGCCTGCATCTCCATCGTCGGCGGGAAGAGCTCCCGCAGCGCGGGGTTCTCCGCGAACAGGTGACCGTAGAACGCGCTGATCAACCGCTCGGCACCGTGCGGTGCGTCGAGCACCGCCCGGAAGTTGGCGCGGACCAGCGCAGCAGAACGCGCATCCACGACGTGGGGAGTCCTTTCTTCGAACTGTCTCGCCACGAGTATCCCCGAAAACCGGTCATCGGTGTGCCGGGCGGGCGGCGGCAGGCGGATGCGGCCAGCGGGGGATGCGCGCAGCCGCGGAAAAATCTAGAGTTGAGCGGAACAGACTCAACCTTTTGCGCGTTGAACCAGGCAACCTCAGAACTACAGGCAGGAAGGTGACCGTGGACTCGTTCAATCCCACCACCAAGACCCAGGCCGCGCTGACCGCCGCGCTGCAGTCCGCATCCGCCGCGGGCAACCCGGAGATCCGTCCGGGGCATCTGCTGGTGGCGTTGCTCGACCAGACCGACGGTATCGCCGCCCCGCTGCTGCAGGCGGTCGGGGTGGACCCGGCCGGGGTGCGGCGCGAGGCGCAGCTGATCGTCGACCGGCTGCCACGGGCGACCGGCGCCACCACCGCACCGCAGCTCGGGCGGGAGGCGCTGGCCGCGATCACCGCGGCGCAGCGGCTCGCCACCGAGCTCGGCGACGAGTACGTCTCCACCGAGCACGTGCTGGTCGGGCTGGCCTCCGGCGACTCCGAGGTGAGCAAGCTGCTCACCGGCCGCGGCGCCACCCCGGAGGCGCTGCGCGAGGCCTTCACGGCCGTGCGTGGCAGCGCCCGCGTCACCAGCCCGGACCCGGAGGGTACCTATCAGGCGCTGGAGAAGTACTCCACCGACCTCACCGCGCTGGCCCGCTCCGGCACGCTCGACCCGGTGATCGGCCGGGACACCGAGATCCGGCGCGTCGTCCAGGTGCTCAGCCGCCGCACCAAGAACAACCCGGTGCTGATCGGCGAGCCCGGCGTCGGCAAGACCGCCATCGTCGAGGGGCTGGCCCAGCGGATCATCGCGGGCGACGTCCCCGAGTCGCTGCGCGGTAAGTCCGTGGTCTCGCTCGACCTCGGCGCCATGGTCGCAGGCGCGAAGTACCGCGGCGAGTTCGAGGAGCGGCTCAAGGCCGTGCTGGAGGACATCAAGAACAGCGCGGGCCAGATCATCACCTTCATCGACGAGCTGCACACCATCGTCGGCGCGGGCGCGACCGGCGAGTCCGCCATGGACGCGGGCAACATGATCAAGCCCATGCTCGCCCGCGGCGAGCTGCGGCTGGTCGGCGCGACCACGCTGGAGGAGTACCGCAAGCACATCGAGAAGGACGCCGCGCTGGAGCGGCGTTTCCAGCAGGTGCTGGTCGGCGAGCCGTCGGTGCAGGACACCGTCGGCATCCTGCGCGGCATCAAGGAGCGCTACGAGGTGCACCACGGTGTCCGGATCACCGACTCCGCCCTGGTGGCGGCGGCGACGCTGAGCGACCGCTACATCACCTCCCGGTTCCTCCCGGACAAGGCGATCGACCTGGTCGACGAGTCGGCATCGCGGCTGCGGATGGAGATCGACTCCCGCCCGGTGGAGATCGACGAGGTGGAGCGCGCGGTGCGGCGCCTGGAGATCGAGGAGGTCGCGCTGGGCAAGGAGACCGACGAGGCCTCCAAGCAGCGGCTGGAGAAGCTGCGCTCCGAGCTCGCCGACGACCGGGAGAAGCTCAACCAGCTCACCACCCGGTGGCAGAACGAGAAGAACGCCATCGACCGGGTGCGCACGCTCAAGGAGGAGCTGGAGTCGCTGCGCGGCGAGTCCGAGCGGGCCGAGCGCGACGGCGACCTCGGCAAGGCCGCCGAGCTGCGCTACGGCCGGATCCCGGCGCTGGAGAAGGAGCTGATCGAGGCCGAGCAGAGCTCCGCGGCGGGCACCGGTGAGCTGATGCTCAAGGAGGAGGTCGGCCCGGACGACATCGCCGAGGTGGTCTCCGCGTGGACCGGCATCCCGGTCGGGAAGATGCTGGAGGGCGAGACCCAGAAGCTGCTCCGGATGGAGGACGAGCTCGGCAGGCGGGTCGTCGGCCAGCTGGACGCGGTGCAGGCCGTCTCCGACGCGGTGCGCCGCGCCAGGGCAGGCGTCGCCGACCCGGACCGCCCCACCGGCTCGTTCCTGTTCGTGGGCCCCACCGGCGTCGGCAAGACCGAGCTCGCGAAGGCGCTGGCGGACTTCCTGTTCGACGACGAGCGGGCCATGATCCGGATCGACATGAGCGAGTACAGCGAGAAGCACGCGGTGGCAAGGCTGGTCGGTGCGCCGCCCGGCTACGTCGGGTACGACCAGGGCGGCCAGCTCACCGAGGCGGTGCGCAGGCGGCCGTACACGGTGGTGCTCTTCGACGAGATCGAGAAGGCGCACCCGGACGTCTTCGACATCCTGCTGCAGGTGCTGGACGAGGGCAGGCTCACCGACGGCCAGGGCCGCACGGTGGACTTCCGCAACACCATCCTCATCCTCACCTCCAACCTGGGTGCCGGCGGTGAGCGGGAGTTCGTCATGAACGCGGTGCGCTCCGCGTTCAAGCCGGAGTTCCTGAACCGGCTGGACGACGTGGTCATGTTCCACGCGCTGGACGAGGTGCAGCTGCAGCACATCGTCGACATCCAGCTGGAGCAGCTGCAGAAGCGGCTGGCCCAGCGCAGGCTCACGCTGGAGGTCACCGATTCCGCCCGCTTCTGGCTGGCGGTGCGCGGCTACGACCCGGTCTACGGCGCGCGGCCGCTGCGCAGGCTGATCCAGCAGGCCATCGGCGACACGCTCGCCAAGGAGCTGCTCGCCGGCGAGGTCGC
>NZ_JBHSAX010000014.1:139991-288263 GCF_042650385.1 Nocardia jiangsuensis | reverse complement strand
CCGCGCCTCTCGTAGTTCGTACCCTGTAGCTATGACGAACCCGAAGGACCCCTGGGGGCAGCGGCCGGACGACAGTCCGACCCGACACCTCGGCGCGCCGGGTGCGTCGGGCGCACCGCCAACGAACGTCTTCGGTGGCTCGGCGGGCGGGTACGGCGAATGGACGCCGCCGCCACCCCCGGACGCCACCCGCGAATTTCCCTCGTACGACAGCCAGTGGGGTCCGTACGAGGGGCAGGGTGGCACCACGCAGCAGCCCTACCAGCAGCAACCGCCGCCGAACCCGGCGGCAGGCCAGCCGCAGCAGCAGAATTGGGGCAACCCGCCGCCGCCCGGCTACCCGCCGCAGGGGCCGCCGGGCAACCCGCCGCCGCCCAGGCGCAACACCGGGCTGTGGATCGGCCTCGGCCTGGCCGCCGTGCTGCTGATCGCGGTGCTCGGCGTCTTCGCCGGGCTGTACTTCACCGGCGGCGACGACGATTCGACCGCCGCGGGCACGACGACCACCGCGACCCGCCAGCCCGGCCGCAGCACCGCGCCGCCCTCGGGCAACCAGACCACCCCGTCCTTCCCGGCGCTGCCGAGCGAGCTCCCCGGCCTGCCCGGCCTGGAGGATCTCGGCAGCGCGATGGGCTCGATCACCGCGAACAACGGCGGCACGCTGACCCTGCGCACCCTGGACGGCAAGACCGTCACCGTGCGCACCGACGCCGGCACCCAGGTGATCTCGCTCGGCGTCACCACCGCCGCCGACCTGCCGGTCGGCGAGATGGTCGTGGTGCAGGGCGACAAGGGCGCGGACGGCGATATCCTCGCCGAGATCATCATCAGCACCGGGCTTTCCGGGGGTGGCCGGTGACCGCGCGGGAAGCGACCCGGGCCGCCACGAGCCGAGGGTGCGGGGCAATCACGGGATCGGCTGGTTAGGCTGTGCGGCGATGACGGAGATGTGGTTCGGGTTGGCGGCGATCGCCCTGGTCGGTGCGGTCGTCCTGCTGTACTTCGACCGGGCGCAACGGCAGCGGACCGGTCACGCGCGCCAGGTGTGGGCCAAGGCCCAGGGATACACCTATGTGTCGGTGGAGCCGGCGCTACCTTCGACCTGGCGCCGCGGGGCGCTGGCCAAGCTCGGCTACCTCTCCGCGGTCGACGTGGTCTCCGGGATCCGCAAGGGCGAGAAGTTCGTGCTCTTCGACCTGGAGGACTCGGCGACGCTGATCGCGGTGCGCAGGCAGATCGGCTCGGACATCGACGTGGACATGCGGCTGAAGACCGCGTCCCCGCCGAAGGACGCCGACCTCGAGCTGCTCGGCGCGATCGGCGACCGGGTGGTCTTCGCGACCAACCCCGAGATCGCCAGGCACGCCGTCGATCAGCGGATGGTCGCGTTCATCGAGTCGCTGCCCGATATCGTGCAGATGCTGTGGAGCGAGGGCAACTGGACCCTCGGCATGCTCTCCATCGGCACCGGGTCCCGCGACTGGGAGACCTCGATCGACGCCGTCCTTCGCCTTTCCGGTCTGCTGCACGTGCTTCCGCCGGAGAGCGACACCTACGGCGAGGGCGACTTCGGCAGGCCGGGCGGCCGGGCCAAGCCGCGCCGCGACGACGAGCCCGACGACCCGGCCGGAAACCGCGACGCCGCAGGTGAATCCGCTGATCGGCCGCGCGCCGAGGAGCGGCAGGCGGGCGAGGCCGGTGCCGAGCCAGCGCAGCGCAGGCCGAGCCTGGCCGTCGTGCCCGGCAAGCGGGACGAGCCGCGCCGCCAGGAGCGGCAGGCGGGCCCCGAGCCGGAGCAGGACGGCGACGGGGAGGGCGACCGCCCCGGCGGCCCGTTCCACCCCGGCTTCCGCCCCTACCAGGGGCCGGTCCCGCAGTAACCGGTACACCCGCCCGACCCGTATTCTGCAACCGAGGGTTGGTCCGTGGTCCGGCCGCAGCCGGATCGCGACGACAGCCGGATCGTGCCGACGCAGCAGGCTGCGCGCGCGTACCGGAGACCGCGACCGGCGGACGCTCGTGCGACAGGCGCGCCGGAGTTTGTCCGACGCACGCGAAAGGACGCGAGACCAGATGATCGACCATGCCATCGAGACGGCTCAGCACCGCTCCGGCTCCGCCGACCGGGGTGAGCTGGCGCGCCTCGTGCGCGAGCTGGCCGTCGTGCACGGCCCGGTGACCCTGTCCTCCGGCAAGCACGCCGAGTACTACGTCGACCTGCGCCGCGCCACCCTGCACCACCGGGCGGCCCCGCTGATCGGCAGCCTGCTGCGCGAGCTGGTCGCGGATTGGGAGTTCGAGGCCGTCGGCGGCCTCACCATGGGCGCCGACCCGGTCGCGCTCGCCGTCATGCACGCCCCGGGCCGCCCGATCAATGCCTTCGTGGTGCGCAAGGCCGCCAAGGAGCACGGCATGCAGCGCCGGATCGAGGGCCCCGACGTGGCCGGGCGCCGGGTGCTCGTGGTGGAGGACACCACCACCACCGGAAACTCCCCGCTCACCGCGGTGCGCGCGCTGCGCGAGGCGGGCGCCGACGTGGTCGGGGTCGCCACCGTCGTCGACCGCGAGACCGGCGCCGACCAGGTGATCGCCGCCGAGGGGTTGGGCTACCGGTCCATCCTCGGATTGGCCGATCTCGAGCTGGGATAGCCTGATGAGCGGTTTGTCCTGCGTTTCGAAGGGTCGTGTGAGTCACCCGTGGTGAGCATTGCTGTCAACAAGGGTCGAGAGAATGTGGCGATGCTCGGTATCGGTGCCTATCGACCTACCCGCCTCGTGAGCAACGACGAGGTCTGCGAGGTACTCGACTCCACCGATCAGTGGATCTTCGAGCGCAGCGGGATCCGCAACCGGCGCTGGATCAGCGGCGACGAGACGGTCAGGACGATCGCCGTCGCCGCCGCCGAGCGGGCCATCGCGAGCAGCGGGATCGACCGCGCCGAGATCGGCACCGTCATCCTCGCCACCGGCACCTGGCCGTACAAGACCCCGCACGGCGCCCCGTCGATCGCCTACGACCTCGGCATCAACGGGGTGGCCGCCTTCGATCTGGAGAGCGGCTGCGGCGGGTTCTGCTACGGCCTCGGCGTCGGCGCGGATCTGATCCGGGCGGGGTCGGCGAAGTACGTGCTGCTCATCGGCGTCGAGACAATGTCGGTCGGGATGGACCCGCACGATCGCGGCACCGCCTTCATCTTCGGCGACGGCGCCGGCGCGGTGGTGATCGGCCCCAGTGAGGAGAACGGCATCTCGCCGACCGTCTGGGGCAGTGACGGCGAGAACGCGCTCGCCATCTCGCAGAACTACGACATCCTCGCCTACGAGGACCGCGCGGAGGAGCTGCAGGGCACCGACCCGGCGACGGATCCGGTCGGCCGCATGGTGATCCGGATGGAGGGGCCGCGGGTCTTCCGCTGGGCCGCGGTGACGCTGCCGCGCGCGCTCTCCACCGCGCTCGAGGTCTCCGGGGTCTCCAAGGACGAGCTCGAGGTGTTCATCCCGCACCAGGCGAACGCCAGGATCAACGAGCTGATGAAGAAGAACCTCGGCCTCGCCGATGAGATCCCGATGGCCAACGACGTCGAGAACACCGGCAACACCTCGGCCGCCTCCATCCCGCTCGCCATCGAGGAGATGCTGGTGACCGGGAAGGCCAAGGGCGGCCAGACCGCGCTCCTGCTCGGCTTCGGCGCCGGGCTCAGCTACGCGGGCCAGGTCGTCACGCTGCCGCCCGCGCCGAAGGAGCCGAGCTTCTGATGCGGCCGTTCCGCGCCGGTTTCCTCGCCGCGGCGGCGCTCACCGCCGCCGGGGCCGTCACCGGAAGGGAACGCTGGCAGTGGGTCGGCAAGCCGTTGCTCATGCCGCTGCTCGCCGCCGACGTCGCGGTGGCGGGGAAGGCGATCGACCCGGCCGAGCGGAGCACGCTGCTCGCGGCGCTCGGTGCCGCCACCGTCGGTGACGTGCTGCTCATCGACCCGGACGACGACCGCAGGCTCGTCGCGGGCGCCTCGGCGTTCGGGGTCATGCAGGGCTGCTACGCGGCGCTCTGGTGGCGGCGCGGGGCGCGGCCGACCGCCGCCGTCGCGGTGCCGCGGCTGCTGGCCTGGGCGGGCGCCGCAGCGCTGTTGCGGTGGCGAGCGCCAGCTGTGGCGGGGCCGCTCACCGGGTACGGCCTCGCGCTGGGGGCCGCCGGGGTGCTCGCCTCGGATCCCGATCTGGCGCCGAACTCGCCCACCGTCGGCGGCGTCGTGCTGCCGGACGAGGACCCGCGCAGCCGGCTCGGGCTCGGCGCGCTGCTCTTCACCGTCTCGGACGGGCTGATCGTGGCACGCAGGCTGCTGCTGCGCGGCTCGCGCTCGCGGCGGCTCGCCGAGGGCACCATCCTGGCGACCTACGCGGCGGCGCAGTACCTGCTCGCCGACCCGGCCGCGCACGCGCCGCGCTCGCCTTCGGTTCGCTAGCCGCGCAGCCGGAGCACCGCCAGCACCCGGCGGTGGTGCGTGTCCGACGGCGGCAGGTCGAGCTTGGTGAAGATATTGCCGATGTGCTTCTCCACCGCCCGCTCGGTGACGTGCAGCGCCGCCGCGATGGCGGCATTGCTCAGCCCCTGGGCCATCCGCTCCAGCACCTCGCGCTCGCGCGGGGTGAGCCGGTCCAGGCCGTCCCGGCCCGCGTTCATCAGCTGGCTCACCACCTCGGGGTCGAGCGCGGTGCCGCCCGCCGCCACCCGGGTGAGCGCATCCACGAACTCGCTGACGTCGGCGACCCGGTCCTTGAGCAGGTACCCGACCCCGGCCGCGCCCGCCGCGAGCAGCTCGGTGGCGTAGCGGGTCTCGATCCACTGCGAGAACACCAGCACGCCGAGGCCCGGGTGGCCGCGGCGCAGTTGCAGCGCGGCGAGCAGCCCCTCGTCGGTGAAGGTGGGCGGCATGCGGATGTCGACCACCGCGACGTCGGGGCGGTGCTCGGTGACGGCTTGGATCAGCGCCTGAGCGTCGCCCGCCATGGCGACCACCTCGTGGCCGTGGTCGGTGAGCAGCGCGGCGAGGCCGTCGCGCAGGATCGCGGAGTCCTCCGCGATCACCACCCGCAGCGGCGCGGTCACGGCAGTCCCGCCGGGGGAGTGATCGCGGTCCGCGAGCGCGTGGCAGACCCGGCGGCGAGCGGGCGCGGAGCTATCCGGTCGGCACCGTGCCCGGCTGCGGCACCGTGCCCGGCTGCGGCACCGTGCCCGGCTGCGGCACCGTGCCCGGCTGCGGCACCGTGCCCGGCCGCGGCACCGGGCCTGGCTGCGGCGTCGGGCCGGTCCGGGCCGCTCATACCGGCACGGCCACGGGCAGGGTGACCGTGACCACCGTCGGCCCGCCGTCGGGGCTCACCACGGTGAGCTCGCCGTCCACCGAGCGAGCACGGGCCGCGAGCCCGGCCAGCCCGCCGACGGGTTGCTCGGAGACGGTCGGCGGCAGTACCCCGCCGCGCCCCTCGTCCCGGACGGTGAGCACCAGCGTCTCCGCGTCGCTGTGCGCCCGCACCGCCGCCGCCTGCGTCCCGGAGTGCTTGACCACATTGGTGAGCAGCTCAGCCACCGAGAAGTAGGCGATCGCCTCGATCGCCGGACTCGGCCGCACCGGAAGCACGCACCGCAGCTGTACCGGAACCGCGCACCGCGCCGCCAGGGTTTCCAGCGCCGCCTCCAGCCCGAGCTCGAGCGCGGGCGGATGGATCCCGCGCACCAGCTCGCGCAGCTCCACCAGTGCCTCCTTGGTCCCGGCGTGCGCCGCGGTGACGAGCTCGCCGGCATCGGCCCCGGAGTCGAGCCGCTGCTCGGCGCGGCCGAGTGCCATGGCGATGGTCACCAGCCGCGCCTGCGTCCCGTCGTGCAGGTCGCGCTCCAGCCGGCGCAGCGTCGCCGTCGAATCGTCGACCGCCGCACGCCGTTTCGCGGCCAGCTCGGCCACCGCCCGATCCCGCTCGGTCGGCGCGAGCAGCCCGCGCACCAGCAGCCCGTGCAGCAGCGCCGTCACCCGCAGCAGCCACGGCGCCGCCAGGCAGCAGAGCACGCCGACCGCCCCGACCAGCAGCACCCGCGGCCAGGAGTCCACGTAGAACTCGCCGAACTGGATGAACGAGCGGTGCTCGACCCCCCGCGCGTCCACATTGACCGGCTCGGCCAGCAGCCAGATCAGCGGCGAGAGCGCGAGCATCCCCGCCAGCCCCACCGCGAGCAGCACGTTCCAGCCGAGCACCGCGCCCAGCGCCACCTGCAGCAGCAGGAAGAGCAGGGCCCGCCACGAGGAGCGGTCGCCGAACGCCCCCGCCAGGAAGCCGAACAGCCCCGGCTTCGGCGTGAACGGCGGCGGCTCCGGCACCGCTACCCCGAGCAGCGCCGCGGCGAGCACCCGGTACACCCGCCCCCACACCCGCCCGCCGAGCAGCACCAGCGCCACCAGCGGCACCCCGACCAGCAGCGGTGTCATCGCGAGGCCGATGCCGAACCCGATCAGCAGGTACAGCCCGACCAGCCCGCCCAGCGGAACCGCCAGCACGACGAAGGCCAGATCGCGCCAGGTACGGGCGCGGAAGGGGGCGAGCAGGACGGCGCGGGCCGGGTTCTCGGTCATGGATTCCATGCTCGCCGCCCGGCTCCGCGCGGGCGAGGAGGCGAACCGCCGAATTCCCGGTGTAGCCAGCACCACCCCGTACGATCTGCGCATGACCTACCCTCCGCCCGGGTACCCGCAGCAGCACTACTACCGGCCGCCGGACCACCCGCAGGCCACCGCCATCGTCATCCTCGGCGTGCTCGGCCTCGTGCTCTGCCAGTTCCTCGGCCCGGTGGCCTTCGTCATGGGCGGCAAGGCGCTCGCGGAGATCGACAACTCCGGCGGCGCCGTCGGCGGCCGCAGCACCGTCCTGGCCGGCTACATCTGCGGCATCATCGGCACCGTGATCCTGGTTGTCACCATCCTCGTGATCATCGCCGCCGTCATCATCGCCGTCGTCGCGGGAGAATCGACCACCTCGACGTACTGAGCTCAGCCCAGGAGGTCGCGGCGCAGGTCGTCGACCGGGATGCCGGAGCCGTTGTCCTCGGCGACGGCGCGGCGCAGCAGCGCGGCATCCCGCGCCTCCTCGAGTTCTTCCAGCAGCCTCAGGTCATTCGCGGAGATGACCGCGGCGATGGCCTTGCCGTGCCTGGTGGCCACTACGCGATCGCCCGCGTACGCGATGCGGTTCAGGACGTCCGCGAGGCGGCTGCGGAGCGAGCCCGAGGTCACGATCGCGGGTCCGGCCGAGCGGCAGCTCCGCAAGATCGCGGCGCGGGACAGGGCCATGGCCAAGGATCCGCTCGACGCCATCGACGGTCCGAAGCGCGATCCGCGGCCGGACGGGTGCAAGAAGCCGTGGGGTGTCGAGGGGTACCGGCTCCGGGTGTTCCGGGTGGCGGACCGGAAGGAGGTCTATCGGGCCCACCGATAACATGTCCGGGTGCCCGACCCCGAGACGCCCGAGCCGGTGGGACCCACGGAGTGGGGGGAGCATCCGCACGGGGTGGGGCCGTGGCGGGACGAGTACGGGAGCGCGCCGCCGGATGATCCGCGGCTGGACCCGGAGCTGCTCGCGGCAGGTGACCGGCGCAATGTGGTGGACGCGTACCGGTACTGGCGGCGGGAGGCGATCGTCGCCGACATCGACGCGCGCAGGCACCCGTTCCACGTGGCGATCGAGAACTTCGGGCACGACGCGAACATCGGCACCGTCGTCCGCACCGCCAACGCCTTCGCCGCGGCCGCGGTGCACATCGTCGGCAGGCGGCGCTGGAATCGCCGCGGCGCCATGGTGACCGACCGCTACCAGCACCTGGAGCACCACGAGAGCACCGCCGAGCTCGCGGCGTACGCGCAGCGCACCGGCCTGCGGGTGGTCGCGGTGGACAACGTCCCCGGCGCGGTCCCGCTGGAGACCGCCACTCTCCCGCGCGACTGCCTGCTGCTCTTCGGCCAGGAGGGCCCCGGCGTCACCGACTCCGCGAAAGCGGCGGCCGCGCTGACCGTCTCGATCGCCCAGTTCGGCTCGACCAGGAGCATCAACGCAGGCGTCGCGGCGGGCATCGCCATGCACGCCTGGATCCGCCAGCACGCCGACCTCGGCACCGCCTGGTGACGAGAGCCGCGAACATGGCTGCCCGGCGCGCCGCGGCGGGACACGGCCGGAACGGTCACGAATGGGCCGCGATTCCGCGCGCCGACCTGGCACCATGGAGGGTATGACCTCGCGGAGCGGCCGCCCCCAGTCCGAATCGAGCGGCGCGGCGACCCCCGCGCTGTGGTCCGAGCGGGCGGACATGGCCGAGTCGGCGATCCTCTCCCGGCACCTGCGCTCGGTCTGGGTGCTCCCGCGCACCGCGCTCGGCGTGGTCGGCTGGCCCCCGACCCGGCGCGAGCGCGCCTTCTTCAACTGGCACTACTGGTGGCAGGCGCACCTCATCGACTGCGCGGTGGACGCCGCCAACCGGGTGCCGACCCCCGCCCGCCGCCGCCGGGTCGGCGCGCTGGCCCGCAGCCACCGGCTGCGCAACCTCACCGGCTGGACCAACAAGTACTACGACGACATGGCCTGGCTCGCCATCGCGCTGGAGCGCGCGGAGCGCACCCAGGACGTGCCCGCCCGCCGCGCCCTCACCGCACTGGAGAAGGCGCTCCACGACGGCTGGAACCCGGCCGTCGGCGGCGGCCTGCCCTGGCGCATCGGCTCCGACTTCTTCAACGCCCCGGCCAACGGCCCCGCCGCCATCGCGCTCTCCCGGCTCGGCTACCGGGCCCGCGCGCAGGAGATGTCGGACTGGCTCGACGCCACCCTGCGCGACCCGGAGTCCGGGCTCATCCTGGACGGCATCCACCTGCCATCCGGCGAGATCGAGCGGCCGGTCTTCAGCTACTGCCAGGGCGTCGTCCTCGGCCTGGACGCCGAGCTCGCCGCGCACACCGGCGACCGGCGGCACCTGGACCGGGTGCACAACCTGCTCGGCGCGGTCCGGCGGGCCATGTCGACGAACGACGTGATCAACGGCGGCGGTGGCGGCGACGGCGGGCTCTTCAACGGCATTCTGGCGCGCTACCTCGCGGTGGTCGCGGTGCTGCTGCCGGGCGACGACCCGGTGCAGGAGGAGGACCGAAGGATCGCGGCCGCGCTGGTCAGGGAGTCGGCCGAGGCGGCGTGGGCGAACCGGCTCGAGGTCGAGGGCGAGCCGCTGTTCGGCAACGACTGGAGCAAGCCCGCGCAGCTGCCGGGCACCAGCGGCGGCGCGGGCCGCTTCACCACCGGCGGCTCGGTCACCGCCTCCGCCGTGCCCGAGCGTGACCTGGCCGTCCAGCTCTCCGGCTGGATGCTCATGGAAGCGGCCTACCAGGTCGCCGCCGCCGGGCTCTAGCGCTCCCTGATCACCTGGATCGGCATGGTGTCCAGGTCGTAGTCCTCGATCGGCCGCGCCATCTCCTGGCGGTACTGCCTGATTCCGAAGATGGTGCCGACCACCAGCGCGAGCACCAGCCCGACGACGACCACCGGCATGAGCCAGGGCAGCCGCTGCAGGAACCCGCCCGCGTAGTAGCCGATCAGCAACAGCACCGGCGCCCAGATGATCGCGCCGATGGTGCTGGCGATCGTGTACTTGCGGTGGTCCATCCCGGCCGCGCCCGCCACCATCGGGCAGAGCGTGCGCACCCAGGGGATCCAGCGGGCGACGAGCACCGCGAGGAAGCCGTGCTTGTGCAGCAGGTCGCCGACGCGCTGCAAATTCTTGGCATTGATGTAGCGGCCGTTCTTCCGCGCCACCATGTGGTGCCCGGTGCGCTGGCCGATCACGTACCCGACCTGGTTGCCCGCGATGGCGGCCACCATGGCCCCGCCGGAGAGCGCCCAGACGTGCGCCTCGCCCGAAGCGTGCGATGCCATCACGATTCCCGCGGTGACCAGCATGGAGTCACCGGGCAGGAAGAGCCCGAGCAGGACCGCGCACTCCAGGAAGACGAAGGTGAGCACGACCGCCCACACGACGGCCGGGCCTGCCGAGACCAGCGGATCGAAGGTGCCGACCGCGAGAACTTGCTGCACTCCGGACACCTGCTAGCGAATCCGCTCGCTCAGCATCCGAGAACCCGTCCCGGCGTACCGAGTTCTCATCGTGCCGAGAGCCACCAGCGAAATCACCTTGACAACAGTACCGGTTCCCCGGAGTTTCGCTCGCGCAGCGGCGGCCCCTCCCCTGCTGGGCCGGGAACATGCGCTGGCCTAGGGTGGTAACCGACATATGTGTCTCTTTCGCCGCACTAGCCAGTGCCGCTCAACACGGAGGTCTCACCAGTGCCTATCGCGACTCCGGAGGTCTACGCCGAGATGCTCGGCCGGGCCAAGGCGAACTCCTTCGCATTCCCCGCCATCAACTGCACGTCGTCGGAGACGATCAACGCGGCCATCAAGGGCTTCGCGGACGCCGGCAGCGACGGCATCATCCAGTTCTCGACCGGCGGCGCGGAATTCGGCTCCGGCCTCGGCGTCAAGGACATGGTGACCGGCGCGGTAGCGCTGGCGGAGTTCGCGCACGTGGTGGCCGCGAAGTACGGCGTGACCATCGCGCTGCACACCGACCACTGCCCGAAGGACAAGCTGGACGGTTTCGTCCGGCCGCTGATCGCGATCTCCCAGGAGCGCGTGAACGCCGGGCGGCACCCGCTCTTCCAGTCGCACATGTGGGACGGCTCGGCGGTGCCGATCGACGAGAACCTGGAGATCGCGCAGGAGCTGCTGAAGGCGACCGCCGCGGCCAACATCATTCTCGAGGTCGAGATCGGCGTCGTCGGCGGCGAGGAGGACGGCGTCGAGGCCGAGATCAACGACAAGCTCTACACCACCGCCGAGGACTTCGAGAAGACCATCGCGGCGCTCGGCGCGGGGGAGAACGGCAAGTACCTGCTCGCCGCCACCTTCGGCAATGTGCACGGCGTCTACAAGCCGGGCAACGTCAAGCTGCGCCCCGAGGTGCTGGCCGAGGGGCAGCAGGTGGCCGCCGCCAAGCTCGGCCTCGGCGCCGACGCGCAGCCCTTCGACTTCGTCTTCCACGGCGGCTCCGGCTCGCTCAAGTCCGAGATCGAGGCGGCGCTGAACTACGGCGTCGTCAAGATGAACGTCGACACCGACACCCAGTACGCCTTCACCCGCCCGGTGGCCGGGCACATGTTCGCCAACTACGACGGCGTGCTGAAGATCGACGGCGAGGTCGGCAACAAGAAGGTCTACGACCCGCGCGGCTACCTGAAGAAGGCGGAGACCTCGATGGCGGCGCGCGTGGTCGAGGCGTGCGATGATCTGAAGTCCGCGGGGAAGTCGATCAGCGCCTGACCCCCTGACTCCACGAGGGCTCGAGCAGATGAGTCTCGATGTGCGCGTGCTCGGGTCCGTCGAACTGCTCGTCGGCGGTGTGCCGGTGGCATTCGGCGGGCCCAAGCCACGGGCCTTGCTTGCCGCACTTGCGGTGAACCGGCGACGGGCCGTCTCGTCGTCGGCGCTCGCCGAGATGGTCTGGAACGAGGACCCGCCGGATTCCTACTCCGCGAGCCTGCAGGTCTTCGTCTCGAATCTACGCAAGGCGCTGCGCAACTCCGGCATCGACCCGGCGCGGGTGCTGCGCACCGAGGCGTCCGGGTACCGGCTGGAGGTCGCCGAGGAGGCCTGCGATCTCGGCCGCTTCCAGGCGGCGCGGGAGGCGGGCACGCGGGCGGCCGAGGCGGGCGATCACGCGAGCGCCGCCCAGCACTTCGCCGCCGCGCTGCGCGAGTGGCGCGGCCGGGCCCTCGCCGACCTGGCCGGGCTGCAGTTCGCCGACAGCTTCGCCACCGCCATGGAGGAGGAGCGGCTGCTCGCCGCCTCGGCCCGGTTCGACGCCGAGATCGCCTGCGGCCGTGCCTCGTCGGTGATCGGCGAGCTGGTCGCGGTGACCGGCGAGCACCCGCTGCGCGAGCCGCTGTGGGGCCAGCTCATCACCGCGCTCTACCTCTCCGGCCGCCAGGCCGACGCGCTCGACGCCTGCCGCCGGGTGCGCGCCGTGCTCGCCGACGAACTCGGCATCGACCCCGGCCCCGCCCTCATCGAACTGGAGCAGCGGGTGCTGCGCCAGGAGCCGCTGCACACCGGTGAGCTCAAGCGCACCGACCAGCTCGCCGCCGCCATGACCGAGACGGTCACCGAGACCCCGCGCACCGTGCGCAGCGGGCAGCTGCGGCTCGCCGACGGCCGCGCCGTGCTGATCCCGCCGAACGGCATCCGGATCGGCCGGATGACCGACAACGACCTGGTCCTGGACGACCCGAAGGCCAGCCGCTACCACGCCGCCATCACCCCGACCAGGGCCGGGCTGCTGATCAAGGACCTGAACTCGGCGAACGGCGTCTTCATCAACGCGGAGGCGATCGACGAGGGCGCGCCGCTGGCGGACGGCGACAGCATCCGGATCGGCTCCACCGTGCTCACGTTCCACGCCGACCGCTGAGCGGTCCGGCCCGGAGCGGTTCGGCAGGCACCGGGTACCCGCCGCGGATCGCGGGATCCGGCGGGTGCCGGGCCGGTGTGGCCGGTAGGGTCGCACGCGATCGGGTCCGGTTGGTGTGTCGACGAGGGGAATGCGCTGATGACGGGGTCTGCGGCGAGCACGCGGGCGATGGCCGTGTTCGGTTCGGTGCTCTGCGCCGCCGGTGTGCTGGCGAGCGGCCCGGCCGCCGCCGACGAACCGGCTCCGGTGCCGGGCACCGGCCCCTGCGTCACCGACCCGCCGCCGGTGCACGAGCCGCTGGTGCCGAAGACGCTCGAGGTGCCGATCCCGTACCCCGTGGTCACCGTGCTTCCCCCGGAACCGCCCGCGCCGCAACCGGTCCGCGAGGACGTGGTGCTCCCGGACGACCCGTGCCGCAATCCGTGCCCCGACCTCACCGACCAGCCGGACCCGCCGCCCAGCGTCGCCCGCCGCCTCGGCATCCCGGAGCTGCTGCTGAACCCGCAGCCGTTCTACTTCGCGCTCCCCGCGCCAGGCGCCGTCCCCCCGCCGCAGCTGCCCGCGCCGGAACCGGTGCGGCCGCCGGTCGATCCGGCCCCGCAGTCACCCGCCCCCGCGGCGCCCCGGGTCGGCGAGGTGCGCGAGGTCGCCAAGCAGACCGGCGCCTCCTCGATCAACCGCACCGACAAGCGCTGGCAGGTGGAGGGCACCGACCTCGGCATCATGTGGGAGAGCGCCCCCGGCGAGATCGCCATGGCCTTCGGCGACACCGTCGGCAACGGCTTCCACCCGCCGGGCGGCACGGGCGGCGACTGGCGCAGCAACGTCCTCGCCTTCAGCACCGACCGGGAGCTGAGCGACGGGGTCACCTTCGACCGCATGGTCACCGACGGCCGCTGCCACGCCGCCGAGATCCTCTCCAGCCGCAAGCTGGACAATGTGGAGATCACCACCATCCCCACCTCCGGCTTCGCCATCGGCTCCAGGCAGTTCCTGAGCTACATGTCGATCCGCACCTGGCACAGCGCGCCCGGCACCTTCTACACCAACTACGGCGGCATCGCCTACAGCGACGACGGCGGCAGCACCTGGACCGAGGACCCGCACGCCCGCTGGGACAACATCTTCGGCGTCTCCAACTTCCAGGTGAGCGCGATGGTGCCGCAGGGCGACCACGTCTACCTGTTCGGCACACCCAACACCAGGCTCGGCGCGGTCGGGCTGGCCCGCGTGCCCAAAGACCAGGTGCTCAACACCACTGCCTACCAGTACTGGCGGGACGGTGCCTGGACCCCAGTCGGCGGCGCCGCCGCGGCCACCCCGGTGGTCGACGCGCCCGCGGGCGAGCTCTCGGTGCGGTTCGACGCCGAGCGCGGGGTCTGGCAGATGAGCTACCTGGACACCGCCAAGGCCGCCATCGTCGTGCGCGAGGCGAGCTCACCGCAGGGCGTCTGGTCACCGAGCACGCCGACGGTCAGCGTCCTCGACTACCCGGAGCTCTACGGCGGCTTCATCCACCCGTGGTCGCGCGGCGGTGACCTCTACTTCACGATCACCACCTGGAGCGACTACAACGTCTACCTGATGCACGCCGAGCTCGGCTGATCAGCCGAGCCTGACCTCCGCGACCGCCCGCCCGAAGAGCTTGCGCCCCTCGGAGGTTCCGGAGAGCAGCACCGTCGCGGTGCGCCGCTCCGGATCCAGCGACTTGATCCGGCCGCCGAACTCGACCGTGCTCGCCGTCGTCGTGTGCACCGGGACGAACCCGGAGAACCGCACGCTGAACTTCTCGATCGCGGTCGGGTCGCCCAGCCAGTCGGTGAGGTAGCCGGCGGCCAGTCCCATGGTGAGCAGGCCGTGCGCCACCACCGTCGGCAGCCCGGCCAGCTTGGCCGCGTGCTCGCTGAAGTGGATCGGGTTCGGGTCGCCCGCGACGCCCGCGTAGTTCGCCAGATCGCCGCGGGTGAGCCGGGCGGTGCCGGTCGGCAGCTCGTCGCCCTTGGCCAGCGCCGCGAAATCCGGGACGGTGCGCGGCGCCCGCTCCCGGCGCGGCGGGAGCGCGGGCGCGGGGCCGACGCCGAGCGGGATCAGCAGGTCGCTGTCTTCCAGCGCACCGACCTGCTCCACCGGGCTCGAGTGCATGACGATGTTCTCCACCGCCTCCACCAGGTCGGCGTCCACCTCGGCGCCTCGGCGCGCCACGATGGTGCTCGTGCCGGAGATCGCGACCTCGTCCCGCTCGTTGCGCAGCGCGAACCGCACATTGACGAAGTCGTTGTCGCCGAAGTTGCGGATCGACTCGATCAGCATCTCGCTGGTCATCGAATCGCCTGCCAGCAGCGGGCGGTGGATCTCGAAGACCTGGTCGGTCTGCAGGATCTGCGAGATGTCGTACTCGGTGAGCACCGAGTCGAGCAGCGCGCGGGTGGCCGCGAGCCCGATCACCGACGCGAAGGTCGGCGGTGCGAGCACCCGGTCGTAACCCAGCGCCGCGGCGTCCGCCTCCCGGTGGTGGGCGCCGTGCCCGTTCTGGATTGCCCTGGCGAACTCCCTGATCTTCTCGCGCCCCACCTCGTAGCGGTCCCGTACCCGGAACCGCTGACCGGTGAGCGTCTGTGTCTGCGCCACGTCCTTAACCCCCGAAAGCGTCGTCGTCTGATCGCGCATGATGCGGAAATGCTACTGATGTGAACGGACGGTGACTGCTCGGGGTTCAGGGTGTGCCGGTGGGCGGCTCGCAGACCTTCCAGCCCGCGTCGGTGCGCTGCAGGTCGAAGGTGCGCTCGGTCTTGCTGTTCGGGTCGGAGGGGATGAACACGGTCGCCTGGGCCAGCGCGGTGGCGTCGGTGACCCGCACCGCGTCCACCTTCTCCACCACCGGGATGCTGCCCGACTGCTGGGAGACCTGGTGCACGCCGGCGAAATCCTGCTCCGAGATGCCCTGGTAGTAGTCGTGCAGGGCGCCGCAGGTGGACGCGCGCAGCCCCGCCAGGTCGCCCTGGTCCAGCGCCGAGGTGTACTGGGAGATCGCGGCCCGCACCTGGGTCTCCGGGGAGTCCGTGCCGCCGCCGGCCAGCGCGGCGATGATCGCGACCAGTGCCACGATCGCGACGATCACCGCGCCGCCGATCAACAGCAGCTTCTTCCGGCCCCCGCCCTGTTCGGCCGGTTGCTGCTGTGGCTGCGGTTCGATTCGCTGCGGTGGCGCGATCGGGCGCTGTTGCTGCTGGGCCGGGCGGGTCGGCTGGATGTCGGCGGGGGAGGGGGCGGATGACACCTGGCGCGGTTCGGCCGGGCGCTGCGGGCCGGGGCCCTGGCCCTGGCCCGACGGGCGGGTCTCCTCGACCTGGTCCGGGCCGGTCGGTCGCTGCGCCCCCGCCTGCTTCGGGCCGGGGGCCGGGCGCGGGGTGGTCGGCGGCTTGCTCAGCGGGCTCGCGCCGGGCACCCGGTCGGTGCGCTGGATCCGCTGCGTCACCCCGTCGGGGTCGCCCTGCTGCTGCACGGAGAACGCCTGGGTCGGCGCGTCGGCGTCGCCCGGAGCCGGGACGACGCGCATCGCGACGGTCTCGTCCCCCGAGTTGTCCGCCGCCGGACGAGCGATCTTCTCGGTCTCGTCCGCTTGCCCGCCCGAACGGTTCTCGGCAGGGGGCACCTGCTGCGACGCGCTTCCCGCTTTCGGAGGGGTCGCGCCGGGGGCCTGTGGCTTGGTCCCGCCGGGTGCCTGCGGAGTGATCGCGCCGGGGGCCGGTGGCTCAGCTCCGCCGGATGCCTGCGGAGGGGTCGCGCCCGGGGCTTGCGGCTTGGTCCCGCCGGGTGCCTGGGGCGGTGTCGCGCCCGATGCTCGTGGCGGGGTGCCGCCGGGTGCCTGCGCAGGGGTGGCGCCACCGGACCGTGGGGGAGTCCCACCCGGCGCTTGTGCAGGGGGGTTCCCGCCGGGTGCCTGTGGCGGCTCGGCGCCGCCGAGTCCCTGAGGCGAGCCGGGCCCGGCAGGGCCCTGTGGCGGTCTGGCTGCCTGCGGCGCCTCGGCGGGCCCACCCGAGCCCTGCGGTGGCTGGGGACCCGCAGGTGCTGCCTGTGGCGGCTTGTTCCCGCCGGGTGCTCGCGGCGATCCGGCCCCGCCGGGGCCTTGTGGCGGCTTGGCGCCCGCGGGTGCCTGCGACGAGCCAGTTCCGCCGGGCACCTGGGCTGGGCCGGGCCCGCCCGGACCTTGTGGCGGCCGGGCTGCTGCGGGTGCCTGCGGAGGCCTGCTCCCGCCGGGGCCGGGCTCACCCGGGCCCGGGGTCGGTTCGGCTGCAGCAGGTGCTTGCGGCGGCTTGTTCCCGCCAGTCCCCTGCGGCGAGCCAGCCCCGCCCGGTGCTAGGGAAGGTTCGCCCCCTGCGGGTGCTTGCCGAGCCTTCTCCTCGCCAGGTCCCTGCGGCGACCGGACTCCCGCGGTTTCCTGCGGCTGCTTGTCGGTGCCGGACGCGCCAGCGCTGCCCTTCTGCGGCGACTCGGGCTCAGCGGGGGCTTGGACACCGCCGTCCGTCTGCGGCGCACCAGCGCCACCCGGCGCCTGTGGAGGGGCTTCTGCCCCCTGCGACGCCGCGCCGGCACCGGGCGCCGGAGCCGCCGCCTGCGGCGCACTGCCACCGGCAACCTGCCCACCAGGCGCCCCACCGGCAGCGGCCCCACCGCTCACCGCCTGCGCTGCATCGGCGGATGCACCTTGCGCCCGCTCAGGCGAGGTTCCCCCCGCCGCCCCCGGCTTCCGAACCGCCGAGGCAGCTCCAGCACCACCCACTTCCTGCCCGCTCCGCGCCGCGTCCACCTGCCCCGGCCGAACACCCTGCCCCCGCGGGGCACCCGAATCTCCCTGCCCCGCAGCAGAACCCTGCAATTCCACCTTCTCGGTGACCGCATCACCCCCCTGAGCAGCAATAGCCTCCGTAGGCGCGGAATCTCCGGATACCGAGTTCGTCTCGTCGTTCGGGTGGGACACCTACTACCCCTCGTTCCAGGCCGGGTCTTGTGAGTTGCGCGCCAGCCTATCGAGCATTTCCAGGAGCGGTGCACAATGATCCCCATGACCTCGTTCGGTGATCTGCTCGGCCCGCAGCCCGTCCTGCTTCCGGAACTCCACGACGCGGAGGACGCGCTGGACGGCGGCGCCGATCCGGTCGTCGTCGCGGCCGCGCACCCGTCGGCCTCCATCGCCTGGGCGCACCTGGCCGAGGCGGCGCTGGACCGGGCGGGCGACGGCGAGGTGAACCACGACGTGGTCGCCGCCTACGCCTTCGCCCGCACCGGCTATCACCGCGGCCTCGACCTGCTGCGCCGCAACGGCTGGAAGGGCTTCGGCCCGGTCCCGTGGAGCCACGAGCCGAACCGCGGCTTCCTGCGCAGCGTCGGCGCGCTGGCCAAGGCCGCACGGGCGGTCGGCGAGAGCGACGAGTACGCGCGCTGCCTCGACCTGCTCGAGGACTGCGATCCGCGGGCGGCGGCCGAGCTCGGCCTGGACTGACCCGGAGTTGGCGGCGACGCGTGATCGGGTCAGGGCGGCGGGGCAGAGCGGTGCCGACCGCTTCCGCCGCTCCGCCCTGCGGCTGCGCACCTCGGCGCTGCCGATCCTGCAGTGCTCGGTCGGCGCCGCGCTGGCCTGGTTCATCGCGCACACCGTGATCGGCCACCCGCAGCCGTTCTTCGCGCCGACGGCGGCGGTGGTCTCGATCGGCATCTCGTTCGGCGCGCGGGTGCGCCGCTCGGTCGAGCTGGTGGTCGGCGTCGCGGTCGGCATCGGCATCGGCGACGTCTTCATCTCCCGGGTCGGGACCGGAGTCTGGCAGATCGCGCTGGTGGTCGCGGTCGCGATGGCGCTGGCGATCTTCCTGGACGGCGGCTCGATCATCTCGATCCAGGCCGCGGGCTCGGCCGTGCTGGTGGCGACGCTGCTGCCGCCCGCCTCCGGCGGCGACCTCTCCCGGATGATCGACGCCCTGGTCGGCGGGTTGGTCGGGGTGGTCGTGGTCGCGGCGATCCCGCTGCATCCGGTGCGCCGGGCGCGCAACCACGCCGCCGAGGTACTCGCCGTCATGCGGGACGCGCTGCTGCGCGGCGCCGAGGGGCTGCTGGAGCAGGACCCGGACAAGGTGAGCACGGCGCTCACCTCGATGCGCGCCACCCAGCCGCAGATCGACGCGCTGCGCTCCACCCTGGAGGGCGGCCGCGAGATCAGCCGCATCTCCCCGCTCTACTGGAACTCCCGCACCCGCCTGGAGCGCGTCGACGCCACGGCCGACCCGCTGGACAACGCGGTCCGCAATGTCCGCGTCCTGCTGCGCCGCTCGCTCACCCTGATCCGCGACGACGAGATCCTGGACCAGCGGCTGATCGACGCGATCGAGCAGCTCGGCCACGCCGTCGAGGTCATGCGCGCGATGATGCTCGCCGACCCGGGTGAGCAGCCCGACCAGGCCGAGGCCGCCCGGGTGCTGCGCAGTATCGCCAGGGCCGCCCGCCCGGAACTGGTCGCGGGCGCCGGGCTGTCGGCGCACGTGGTGTTCGCGCAGCTCAGGTCGGCCGTGGTGGATCTCATGCAGGTCTGCGGGATGAAGCGGATCTCGGCCATGGCGCTGCTGCCGCCGACGGTGGAGAACCCCTACGTGCGCCCGGCGGAGTAGTCGAGTAGTCCGCTACTCGCGTCCCGGCGGCGCCGGAACCCTAACGTTCTGGTCGGGCCGAGCCACGAGGGGTGCGCGGCCCGATACTTCGGTCGGCGGGGCCGCGCTCCCACCTCGGTGGGATCCCGTCGGCCGAATGCGGTCGCCCGGCTCCTCCCCGGTGAGCCGGGCGACCCACCCTCAGGTCCAGAACCGGGTGAGGTAGCCGCCGTAGCGGGACCAGACGTCCGGCACGCCGGACAGCTCGAAGAGCCAGTAGACGACGTCGAAGAAGACCGCGTTGATCGCGGGCGTGAAGAGCAGCGCGAAGACCAGCAGCATGCCGAACGGTTCGAACTGCTCCAGCCCGCGCCTCGTCCGATAGCTGAGCGATGGCTTGAGCACCCCGTACCCGTCCAGCCCCGGAATCGGCAGGCTGTTCAGCAGCGTGGCGGTGACCTGGAGAAACGCCAGGAAACTCAACCCGAACCAGAACGCCGCGTGCTCGCTCGAACTGCCGAACACCCGGACGATCGCCAGCAGCAACACCGCGAACACCAGGTTGACCAGCGGCCCGGCCGCCGAGATCAGCCGCTGCACATGCTTGGACGCGAAGTCGGTCCGCACGTACACCGCCCCGCCGGGCAGCCCGATCCCGCCGAGCGCGATGAAGACGATCGGCAGCCCGATGGAGAGCAGCGGGTGGCTGTACTTGAGTGGGTTCAGCGTCAGGTAGCCGCGGATCTCCACCTCCCGGTCGCCCGCCCGCCACGCGGCGTAGGCGTGCGCGAACTCGTGCACGCACAGCGTCACCACCCACCCCGCCACCACCAGCGTGAAGACGCCGGCCTTCGCCTGCACCGAGTCCAATTCGGCGGTCCAGGCCAGCACCCCGCCGCCGATCGTGACCGCGAGGACGAGCAGGAAGATCGGGCTCGGGCGCACCGCGCGCCGCGCGGTCGGCAGGCTCATCGCACCAGCAGCCAGGGCTCGTGGTGCCGGTAGAAGCTGGCGCGCTTGACCACCCGGTCGTTCGGGATGCCGTCCCTGGTCACCACCGCGCCCGGCGTGCCGAGCTGCGCGGCCCTCCCCTCCAGCCAGCGCCGCCTGCGGAACCGGCGCCGCACGCAGGCACGCACCCCCGGCTCCTCGATCGAGGGCGAGACCAGCAGCGCCGGGACCGCTCCGGTGAACAGCCGCTCCTCGTCCACGTAGACCTCGCCCTCCAGCGCACCGCCGTCCGGGCCGGTGAGCGTGGCGCGCCCGACCAGCACGGTGCCGGTGTCGTCCCGGATCAGCGGGGTCTCGGCGGCCTTGCCTTCCAGGGCACGCTTGGCCGCGGCGTTGCCGGTGCCGGTCTGGTAGGCGCGGGAGCCGTAGGTCTTCTCCACCGGCACGTAGCCGATCTCGACGTGCAACCGCTCGGTCCGCATGAGGTGTGTGAGGACGGCGGCCAGCGCCGCGTCGGCGCCGAGCACGATCAGGCGGGGCTTGCTGTCCGTGGCGAGCACCGGAAGCAGTTCGTCCACCACCGATTTCGCCGGAACCGGATCGGTCTGCGTGGTCGGCTGCGAGGCGAGCGCGATCGGGACGGGCGCGTCCGCGCAACGGAGAACGTGAGTACTCACCGTGGCCGTATACCTTCCTCGGTCCGAACGACCGCCGCGCTCCGCCCGCCGCGACCGGCCGCTCGCCGGTCCGCACCGTGCGAGCTTAGCCGCGCGCGGCACAGCGTGGAGAACAGCGGTTCCCGGCCGTGCGCGGCCGGTCGGCTAGACTGTCCTCCCGGCCACCGCCCCAGTACGGCAGGTAGCTGCAGCACAGAGGGTGCTGCGCCTCGAACCGTAGGAGTCAGCACCATGCCGGCAATCGTCCTGATCGGCGCCCAGTGGGGCGACGAGGGCAAGGGCAAGGCGACCGATCTGCTCGGTGAGCGGTTGCAGTGGGTGGTCCGGTACCAGGGCGGCAACAATGCCGGCCACACCGTGGTACTTCCCAACGGTGACAAGTTCGCGCTGCACCTCATTCCGTCCGGCATCCTGACCCCCGGCGTCACCAACGTGATCGGCAACGGGGTCGTGGTCGATCCCGGTGTGCTCCTCGACGAGCTGGCCGGACTGGAACAGCGCGACGTCGATACCTCCGGGCTGCTGCTCTCGGCCGACGCGCACCTGATCATGCCGTACCACGTCGCCATCGACAAAGTGACCGAACGCTTCCTCGGCAACAAGAAGATCGGTACCACCGGCCGCGGTATCGGCCCCTGCTATCAGGACAAGGTCGCCCGCGTCGGCGTCCGGGTGGCCGACGTGCTCGACGAGAAGATCCTCACCCAGAAGGTCGAGGCCGCACTGGAATTCAAGAACCAGGTGCTGGTCAAGATCTACAACCGCCGCGCGCTCGACCCGCAGCAGGTGGTGGACGAGGTGCTCGCCCAGGCCGCAGGCTTCACGCACCGCATCGCCGACACCAGGCTGCAGCTGAACGAGGCGCTCGAGCGCGGCGAGACCGTGCTGCTGGAGGGTTCGCAGGGCACCCTGCTCGACGTCGACCACGGCACCTACCCCTACGTGACCTCGTCCAACCCCACCGCGGGCGGCGCCGCCGTCGGCGCGGGGATCGGGCCGAACAAGATCGATACGGTGCTCGGCATCCTCAAGTGCTACACCACCCGCGTCGGCTCCGGCCCCTTCCCGACCGAGCTCTTCGACCAGTACGGCGAGTTCCTCGCCAAGCAGGGCGGCGAGGTCGGCGTCACCACCGGCCGCGCCCGCCGCTGCGGTTGGTTCGACGCCGTGATCGCCCGCTACGCCACCCGCGTCAACGGCATCACCGACTACTTCCTCACCAAGCTCGACGTCCTCTCCAGCCTGGAGCGCGTCCCCATCTGCGTCGCCTACGAGGTGGACGGTGAGCGGGTCGAGCAGATGCCGACCACGCAGACCGGGTTCCACCACGCCGTGCCGATCTACGAGGAGATGCCCGGGTGGTGGGAGGACATCTCGCACGCTCGGACGTTCGAGGAGCTGCCCGTCAACGCGCAGGCGTATGTGCTGCGGTTGGAGGAGCTGTCCGGGGCGCGGATCTCGTGCATCGGGGTCGGGCCGGGGCGGGATCAGACGATCGTCCGGCACGACGTTCTGGGCTGATCCAGCCCGCTCGGACTCCGCTGCCCGAGGCCCGACCGCTCGGCTATGACGTGTCGGCCGAACGGCGGGAGCAGCTGAAACGCCAGAGCGAGGCGATCGACGAACCGCGCAGGCTCGAGGAAGGGGGGCATCACCGATCGAGGTGACCGCCCTGCCTCCCGGCGCTACGCTGTGTGCCCGCGCGGGAGGGAGAGTTATGGACACAGCACGGCGAGCGGTCGCCCGGTGGGCGCCTCCGCTGCTGGTTTCCGCGGTACTTCTGCTCGGCTGCGGGGCTCAGGAAGGCGCCGTCACGGTGACATCCGAATCCCCGGCCCCGACCGAATCGACGCAGGACCGCAACCTCCGCATCCGCGAGCAGCTACTCCAGCTCGGCTGCACCACGAACGCCTGCCTGCAGACCTACTTCGCCTGCCAGGACGGCACCCTCACCGGCGACCCCTGCCTCTTCTACCGGGAGCACCCGCTGCCTTGATCGATATACCGATCATCTAGAACAGCGTCGGCTCCCCGAACCCCGACGTCCGCTCGATCGCGAGCATCCGCTGCTTGGTATCGATCCCACCCGGCGCCGAAAACCCATGCAGCGCATGGTCGGCAGCCAGCACCCGATGGCACGGAATGATCAGCGGAATCGGATTCCGCCCCATCGCCCGCCCGACAGCCTGCGCGCTCCGCGGCGCCCCGGCCAAAGCGGCAACCTCCCCGTACCCGATGGTCCGCCCCGGCCCCACCTCCCGGATGATCCGATAGATCTCCCGATGAAACTGCGGAACCCCGGACAGATCCAGCGCGATCCAGCGCAGATCGTCCAGCTCCCCGGCGAGGTGGGCACGGATCGCGGTGACCGCGGCCGCGATCGCTCCGGCCGGGGCCTCGGTCACCGGGGGAGTGCCGTCGCGCTCGGCGAACCGGGCCCGCAACTGCTCCGGATCGGACTCCGGCAGCGCGAACCCGGTCACCGCGTCGCCAACCCAGCTGAGCGCGCACGCACCCAGTTCCGTATCGAAGACGACGGTCGCCATGCCCTCAGTCTGCCGGTACGCACCGACACATTCGGCGCGGACCGGCCCGGCGGAAATCAGGCCACTTCTCGGTGAGTGGACCTTTCGGTTCCGCTGTCCGGTGTCTCCGTCGAACTGGCCTGGTACTTCTCCTCCCTGGCGCGCAACGCGTCCAAATCCGCGATCTGCCGATGCATGTCGTAGGAGGACGGGCCCGGATCGTTGCTCGGGAACGAGCGGAATCGCTCCGGATACCAGGGCGGTTCGCCGTCCCGGGGCGCGTAGTAGTAGGCCAGCAGGCCGAAGGTGGTCAGGGCGAAGAGGGTGATCAGTGCGGTCATAGGAATGAGAATCCGCCAACTGGACTTGCCGATACATAGCCACTTGCCGAATACTGGACTTTATGGCGACAAGAGTGATCGGTGCGACCAGCCTCACCCGCGACCTGGGCAACTGGCGCAGCGCGGGCGACGAGGCCGAGGGCAAGCGCGGCTCCCGCCCCGCCTACCTGGCCCTGGCCGAGGGCATCCGGTTGCTCATCCACGACGGCCGCGCCCCGCTCGGCGTCGCGCTGCCCAGCGAACGCGACCTGGCGACCACGCTCGGCGTCAGCCGCACCACGATCACCTCCACGTACGCGCTGCTCCGCGAGCACGGCTACCTGATCAGCAGGCAGGGTTCGCGCAGCACCGTCGCGCTGCCCGCCGCCGTCCAGCACGACGGCAGCAAACCCTCCCGCAGCATCCTCGCCATGATGACCCAGCCCGAGCAGCCCACCATCGACCTCACCTACGCCGCCATGACCGCCCCTCCGGAGATGCGCGAGGCCTACGCCGCCGCCCTGGACGGCATCCCGTCCTTCCTCGGCACCCACGGCATGGACCCCGTCGGCGTGCTCGCCCTCCGCGAGGCCATCGCCCGCCGCTACACCGAACGCGGCCTCCCCACCGGCCCGGACCAGATCCTGGTCACCCTCGGCGCCCAGCACGGCCTCCGCCTGCTGCTCAACGTCCTCACCTCACCGGCGGCGCGCGTCCTCATCGACCACCCCACCTACCCCAACGGCATCGAGGCCATCCGCGACGTCGGCGCCCGCCCGGTCCCCGTCCCGCTGCGCCCCGATGAGCCGGGCAAGGCCTGGGACCTGGACGGCATCCGCAGCGCCGCCAGGCAAACAGCCGCCACCCTCGCCTACCTGGTCCCCGACTTCAACAACCCCACCGGGCTCCGCATGGACGCCGAGGACCGCGCCGAACTCGCCGCCATCGCCCGCGAAACCCGCATGACCGTTGTCGTCGACGAGTCCATGGGCGAGCTCGACCTCAGTGGCTCCCAATCACCGCCCCCCGCAGCGGCTTTCGCGAAGGGCGCGGAGATCGTCACGATCGGCTCGGCCTCGAAATCGTTCTGGGGCGGGCTGCGCGTCGGCTGGATCCGCACCAATCAGGCGCTCATCACCAAGCTGCTCGGCATCCGCTCCACCGTCGACCTCGGCACCCCCGTCATGGACCAGCTCGCCCTGGTACACCTGCTCGGGATCTCCGACGTGCTGCTCGACCGCCGTCGAAGCCATCTTCGCGCGCAGCGGACAGCGCTGCTGGAGGCGATCGCCGAGGAGCTTCCGGACTGGAAGGTGGCGCCGAGCACGGGCGGCATGTCCGTTTGGGCCCAGCTCCCCGCGCCCGTCTCCACGGCACTGGCGGCGACCGCGCCCAACCACGGCGTGCTGCTCACGGCTGGTCCGAGGTTCGGTGTACAGGGCGCGTTCGAGCGTTTCCTGCGGTTGCCTTATACCCATCAGGAGGTGGATCTGCGGCTGGCGGTGAAGTCCATCGCCAGCGCCTACGAAGCGCTCACCCCCCGCGCGGCTGATCCCCTACAGCCGCTGACGTATTGATGGTTCGGGGACTACCTGTCCGTCCACCAGGGCCTCAGGACGACAAGAATGAAGACCAGGAGTCCGAGCACAAGCGCAATGAGGGCACACACGGTCACTCGTATTCGAATGCTTGTGGATTGGACAGGAACGCGAGTGCTGCGAGCTGTAGACCGCAGGTGGGCTCGTGGTCGTGCAGACGCAGGATCGACAATGCTGTGTGCTCACTGAGCTGAACCGGATCCTGATCGCAGTCGTACCGATGCTGATCACCGGCGGCCATGCACACCACCGGGTGTAGCGGCCCACTTGGCGAGGGCGGCAGCGGTGCGAACAAGCAGATCGAGAGGCGGCCGTTCAACCTCGCTCTTCGAGTACACGTGGACAGCCGGAATCCGTTGCGGTAGTTGATGCATGAGTGACCCGCTCCTGCCCGACGTCACGGTCCGGGTCACCGGTTTCGAGGCCGGGCAGAACGAAGCTCGGCGCTTGCACTGCTTCTCGATCCTGAGTCATCCATGGGGCTGGCCACGCGTTCATCTGGAGAGTTATGGCGGCGGCCGATGGATCACCGACTCCGAGGAGGTGGGATACTTCGCATACTCGTTCGAGCACGGGGCGAAAGTGGCGTTCAGCCCGAAGGAGTCGCGCAGGTTCGTGCTCGGAATGGCGAAGGAATGGGAGAACCGGAGCGGTGGATGACATCGAGACGCTCGAGTGGCGGGTATCGAGCTACACGGACAACGAGACCTGTGTCGAGGTAGCGGGAACCGCGGATACCGTCTACGTGCGCAACAGCAATGCTCGCGACGTCGGTGTGGTGGCGTTCTCCCGGGCCGAGTGGGGCGCGTTCTTGAAGGGTGCCGCGGCTGGAGAATTCGATCAGTTCGGCTGAGCCTGTGCCGACAGCACAACCCCGCCGGTGCGATTTTGCCGGGGGCGGAGCAATAGCGAGGTTCTGACCTCAGTTGGTCACTGCCTCACCAAGGCCAGGTCCCACTGGCCGTGCGGGTCTTCCCAGACCGCGATCACCATGCCGAGCGGATCATCCTGCCCGACCCGATCATCGAGCCGATCGAGCTCGGCCCCCTCCTCGATCCCTTCGATCCACCGCAGCGCATCCGCTTCGGTCCCATCGGAGAGAAGTTGCAGGTACCCCACGCGCCAATCTGAACCCGGCGCGCTCAGATCACGCCCGAGCACGTACTCACCATCGACCACGAACCAGCTCCGGCTCGCATCGACCCGGAGCGCGAGATCGTCGTGGAACACCAGGAACGGGTTCTCGAAGATCAGCTTCCCGCTGAGCACATCCGGCGCGATCCACTCGCCGAGCCGATCCAGCTCGGTCTCCTGAATGAAGTTGCCCGATGCGTAGAGCGCGTACGTATTCGCCTGTGCCACAGCGGGAACAATAACCGGTGGCGCGGACAACTCTGCGCCACCGGGAAAACCTAGTCCGCCCAGACCTTGTCGATCGGCGTCGCCTCGGTGGGCGGCGCGCTCGGCACCTCGGGCGGCGTCCGCGAGAATCGCGGCGCGGGCGCGTGCTGCACCACGCCGTCGATGTCGACCAGGCTGTTCCGCGCCACCAGGTGCGGGTTCTGCTCGGCCTCGGTGAAGGTGAGCACCGGGCTGGTGCAGGCGTCGGTGCCCTCGAAGACCGCGGCCCACTCGTCGCGGGTCCTGGACTTGAACTTCTCGGTGAAAAGCTTCCTGAGCTCGTCCTGCCCGTTCGGGTCGATCTGGTGCGGGAGCCCGGCGGGGTCGATCTCCAGCCCCTTCAGCAGCTCGGCGTAGAACTGCGGCTCGATCGCGCCGACGGCCATGTACTTGCCGTCGGAGGTCTCGTAGGTGTCGTAGAACGCCATGCCGGTGTCGAGCAGGTTGGTGCCGCGCTCCTCGGACCACAGCCCGACGCCGCGCATGCCCCAGATCATGTGCGAGAGCGAGATCGCGCCGTCCACCATGGCCGCGTCGATGACCTGGCCCTTACCGGAGGTCTGCCGCTCGACCAGCGCGGCCAGGATGCCGAAGACCAGGTACATCGAACCGCCGCCGAAGTCGCCCGCCAGATTCAGCGGCGGCACCGGGCGCTCGCCCTTGCGACCGATGGCGTGCAGCACGCCGGTGATGGAGATGTAGTTGATGTCGTGGCCGGCGCGGTCCGCGAGCGGGCCGTCCTGGCCCCAGCCGGTCATCCGGCCGTAGACGACGCGCGGGTTGCGCTCGAGCACGGCGTCCGGGCCGAGGCCCATGCGCTCGGTGACCCCGGGGCGGAAGCCCTCGATCAGCACGTCGGCCTTCTCGACCAGGTCGAGCACCTTCGCGATGTCGGCCGGGTCCTTGAGGTTGGCCTCCACGATCGTGCGGCCGCGCCACTGCGGGCGCTCCATGTGCCCGGGCAGCTGATGGGGGCGCTGCACGCGCACCACGTCGGCGCCGAGGTCGGCGAGCAGCAGTGCCGCGTGCGGGCCGGGGCCGATCCCGGCCAGTTCGATCACCTTGATGCCCGCGAGCGGGCCCTGCTTGCCGGTGGTTTCTGTGCTCACGCCCTACCTCGGTTCGTCGTCGCAGCCGTTCGTATTGACAGTATGACAACAAGGGGTTGCGGGTCTATGCGCCCCTGCCGGGTGGTGCGATCAGACCTTCCGGACCAGCACGGTGGGTGGCAGCAGTCGCTCCAGATCGTCGACGTCGGAGGTGAAGACGGTGACGAACCCCGGCTGTTTCATAGCGACCACCGCCAGCACGGCGTCGATCGCGTATTTGTGCCCGTGCAGCCCGGCGGCGGTGAGCAGTTCGCGGGCCGCCCGCGCCTCGTCCTTGCCGATCGTGGCGACCCGCATCCTGGAGACCACCCAGTTCCATCGCGCAGCGGGGGTCCGGGGATCGTGCGCCTCGATGAGCGTCATCGGGGAGGTGATCACGTCGACGTGGCCGTCGCGCGCATTGGCCAGGCGGGCCAGCATGGTGCGGTCGCCGCGGACGGCCAGCGCCAGTGCCTCGCTGTCGAGGACGAAGGTCTGCGGTATCGGCTGGGGTCGGCGGGTGGGTGTCACGCGGCGCCCTGGCCGCCCTGGGCCGCCCGGCGACGGATGTGCTCGGCGTGCAGGTCGTCGAGTTCCCGGTCGGCTGTCGCGGCCTCCTCGGCGGTGACGGCTCCGTGCTCCTGCTCTAGCCAGTCCGCCAACTCGCCGATGAGGTCGCGATCCCGTTGCGCTCGAACCGCCTCGGTGATGTACGCCGACAGGCCGCGTTCGGCGATCTCCGCGCGGACCTCGTCCAGGAGCTCCTCCGGGATGGTGACCGTGATCTTCTTTGTCGCCATACTTCTCACCATACTCCGGTAGGAGCTGCACTCGACCCGGACATCGGCGACAATGCCCCCGTGAGCGTATGGGGCGAGGTCCTTGTCGGACTGGTGATCCTGGTCGGACTCGTCGGCATCATCGTGCCGATCATGCCGGGTGTGATCCTGATCTTCGGAGCGATCGCCGTCTGGGCGTTCCTCACCGGAGGGGCGACGGCGTGGACGGTTCTGGCGATAGCGACTGTGCTGCTGGTGATCTCGGGCGTGGTGAAGTACACGTGGCCGGGGAAGAACATCAAGGCGGCGGGGGTGCCGAACCGGACGCTGCTGATCGGGGCGGTGCTCGGGATCGTCGGGTTCTTCGTGGTGCCGGTGATCGGGCTGGTGCTCGGGTTCGTGCTGGGGGTGTACCTGTCGGAGGTGCAGCGGCTGCCCGACGAGCAGCAGGCGCGCAGGTCGACGGGGCACGCGTTGAAGGGCGTCGGGCTGTCGATTCTGATCGAGCTGTTCGGGGCGCTGCTTGCCACCGGGGTGTGGCTGATCGGGGCGTTCGTGGCCTGAGCGAGCTACCTCGATCGGCCATCGGGGGGCCGAGCCTGCTACTCGATGACCGGTAGAGGAAGCGTGGCGTTGGGGTCGAGCCGGGGGAGCTGGTCGCGGCGCAGGGGGAGGGTCGGCGGATCCTCGGGAACGGGCTGCCAGCGGCCGGGGCGGGGGTCGGAGCCGGCGGGGCGGCGGCGGGCGGGGAGTTTGTAGAAGGCGCGGGCGTTGTCTTCCAGGACGGCGTGCATGTCGGTGCCGACGACGTCGCAGAGCAGGTCGACGTCGGAGTCGCGGAAGGGGCGGCCCGCGCGGGTGCCGGGCAGGTCGGTGCCGAACATGAGTGCGCTGGGGTTGACGGCGTGGATGCGGCGCAGGGTGTCGGGGACGCGCATCTGGACGCGGCCGAAGCCGGTGGCCTTCACGCGGGCGCCGCGGTCGACCAGGTCGAGGAGGTACGGCACGGCTTCGGCGGACATGCCGAGGTGGTCGACGGAGAGCGCGGGCAGCTTGGTGACGACGGGTTGCAGCGAGGCCAGCATCTGACCGTCGATATACAGCTCGACGTGCCAGCCCGCGATGTCGTGGGCCCGCACCGCCTGCTGGGTGAGCTGGGTGATGTCGCCCGCCGCGCGCTTCAGATTGAAGCGCAGCGCGCGCACGCCGATCTTGTTCAGCTGCTGGATCTCCTCGTCGGAGGCGTCGAGGTCCAGCCGGGTCACCCCGACCCACCCTGCGCCGAGCTCGGCGAGCGCGGCTTTCAGGTAGCTCTGGTCGGTCCCCTGGAAGGAGCCGCTGACCACGGCGCCGCCGCTGATGTCGAAGCGCGCCATGCGCTTTCGATAGTCGGCGACGGTGTAGGAGGAGGGCAGGTGTCCCTCGTTCTCGGCCAGCGGGAACCGCGGGTCGAAGATGTGGACGTGGGCATCGAACACGTGTACAGAATGCCTCGAGGTGGGCGCGGCTGTCGCCTGCCGGACTCCTGCGTTCCGGCAGGCGTCGCGCCCGGCCGCGGGCTAGACCTTGTTCGGCTCGCTGGCGCGCAGCATGTCCTCGCGCTCCACGACCTTGACCCGCTCGCGGCCCTCCGGCTCGCCCAGCGAGCGCTCGTGCGCGTCCAGGCGGTACCAGCCCTGCCAGGTGGTATAGGGCACGCCCTTGCCCTCGAGGAACTCGACAACGGCCGCCGGGTCGGGGTTCTCGGCGCGCGGGAAGTTCTTGCTGTCGTCGAGCAGGCAGGCGACGGTCTCGTTGGCGTCGCCCTTGGTGTGGCCGATCAGGCCGACCGGGCCGCGCTTGATCCAGCCGGTCACGTAGGTGCCGGGCAGGTAGCGGGCCGGGCCGTCGGCGTTCTCGTCGATCAGGACGCGGCCCGCCTCGTTCGGCACGGTGCCGGCCTGGTCGTCGAAGGGCAGCTGGGTGACGTTCTGCGACAGGTAGCCGACTGCGCGATACACGGCCTGCACCTCCCAGTCGCGGTACTCGCCGGTGCCCTTGACGTTGCCGGTGCCGTCCAGCTGGGTGCGCTCGGTGCGCAGCCCGACGACCTTGCCGTCGGCGTCGCCGACCACCTCGGTCGGCGCCTCGAAGAAGTGCAGGAAGAGCTTGTGCGGGCGGTCGCCCTGGTCGCGGATGGCCCACTGCTCCAGCGTGTTGGCGACCATGTCGACCTGCTTGGAGTGCCTGCGCGCGGCCTCGGAGCCCTCGTCGTAGTCGATGTCCTGCGGATCGACGATGACCTCGATGGTCGGCGAATGGTCCAGCTCGCGCAGCTCCAGCGGGGTGAACTTGGCCTGCGCGGGGCCGCGGCGGCCGAAGACGTGCACCTCGACGGCCTTGTTCTGCTTGAGGCCCGCGTAGACGTTCGGCGGGATCTCGGTCGGCAGCAGCTCGTCGCCGGTCTTGGCGAGCACGCGGGCGATGTCCAGCGCGACGTTGCCGACGCCGAGCACCGCGACCTTCTCCGCCTCCAGCGGCCAGCTGCGCGGAACGTCCGGGTGGCCGTCGTACCAGGAGACGAAGTCGGCGGCGCCGTAGGAGCCGTCCAGCTCGATGCCGGGGATGGTGAGCGCGCGGTCGGCGTTGGCGCCGGTGGAGAAGATCACGGCGTCGTAGAAGCGGCGCAGATCGTCCAGGGTGATGTCGGTGCCGTAGTCGATGTTGCCGAGCAGCCGCACCTGCTCCTTGTCCAGCACCTTGTGCAGCGCGGTGATGATGCCCTTGATCCGCGGGTGGTCCGGCGCGACGCCGTAGCGGATCAGGCCGAACGGCGCCGGCATCCGCTCGTAGAGGTCGATGGAGACGTCCGTGTCGGACTTCATCAGCGCGTCGGCGGCGTAGATCCCGGCCGGGCCTGCACCCACGATCGCAATGCGGAGCGGCCGGGCCGCCTCACTCTGTTCGGTCATGTTCACGCGCACCTTCGGTCGATACGTTCATCTGGCGTCTACTTAGCCCAGGCTAACCTGAGATCGGTCCGGAACCGCGCTCCCATTCTCCCCGGAGCAACGGACGGCGGCTCCGGCACGAGTCGCAAGCAGCCATTCTATCGGCCCTGCTCCGCGCGGCCCGCGACCCGGGTACGCAGCGCGTATCCTGCCGGGGCCGGTGCGCCGACGGCCCAGGTCATCGGTGATCATCGGGGGATGAGCGAGCAGCAGCCCGGTGGCGACGAGCCGGAAGTCCGATCGATCGTGCCGTTCGTGGCGGCGGGGGTGCTCGTGGTGCTGGTCCTGGTGGGAATCGTGATCGCCGGGGTGCTCTCGCCCGCTGAGAAAAATGTCACAGAGGCGGACAAGCTGGCGGCGGCGGTGCGCAACTACGCCGACGCCCGCGGCCGCAGCGATCTGGTGCCCCCGCCCGGCACCGCCTGCCCCGGCTTCGACGAGGCCGCCTCCCCGCTCGCCGAGCAGCTGGGCGGGCCGGAAACCAGCACCGATATCGAGGTCGCCGAGTTGGTGAACCCGGTGGTCGACGGCGAGCGCGGCCGGATCACGGTGACCACGCGGGTGGACGGCCGCACGGCCACCGTCACCTGGAACCTGGCGAAGGAAGGCGACCGCTGGCTGGTCTGCGGATGACGCGCCCGGACGCGGGAGAACTCGTGTTGACAGCACCCGCTTTCCCGGGGCAATCTCGGATCGCAAGGTCATGAGAACCAGCGTCAAGCCCCGGCTCGGCTGGTCGGCAACCCTCCTCCGCGGCGGGGTGCTCCGGGTGACGACCTGGCCGTATGTGGCGTTCCCGTGCGGCAAGCGTGGATCACAGGAGGTTCGACATGAGTTATGCCGGTGACATCACCCCGAAGCAGGCGTGGGAGTTGCTGCGCGACAATCCGTCCGCGGTGCTGGTCGACGTGCGCACCGAGGCCGAGTGGCGCTGGGTCGGGGTCCCGGACACCACCGAGGTGGACCGGCCGACCGCGCTGATCGAGTGGGTGGACGGCACCGGCACACCGAACCCGGCCTTCCTCGAGCAACTGAACCAGGCCTTGGCCGGGCGCGATCCGGCGGCCCCGGTCGTGTTCCTGTGTCGCTCCGGCCAGCGCTCGGCGCACGCCGCCAGCCTGGCGACCGGCGCCGGAATCGCCCCCTCCTACAACGTGATCGACGGCTTCGAGGGCCCGCTGGACGGCGACGGCCGCCGCGGCATCGCGGGCTGGCGCGCCGACGGCCTGCCCTGGCGGCAGTCGTGATCACCGGCGGCTCCTTCGAGCGGCCGCTGCCGGAGAACGTCGGCCCGGCCACGCTCGGCGTGCGCGGCGGGCTGCGCCGCTCGGGGTTCGAGGAGACCTCCGAGGCGCTCTACCTCACCTCCGGCTTCGTCTACGAGAGCGCCGAGGCGGCCGAGGCCGCCTTCACCGGCGACGTCGAGCACTTCGTCTACTCCCGCTACGGCAACCCGACGGTCGCCGTCTTCGAGGAGCGGATGCGGCTGATCGACGGCGCGGAGGCGTGTTTCGCCACCGCGAGCGGCATGGCGGCGGTCTTCACCGCGCTCGGCGCGCTGCTGAAGGCGGGCGACCGGTTGGTCGCCGCGCGCAGCCTCTTCGGCTCCTGCTTCGTGGTGGCCAACGAGATCCTGCCGCGCTGGGGCGTGCGGACGGTCTTCGTCGACGGCGAGGATCTGGACCAGTGGGAGCAGGCGCTCTCGGTGCCGACCCAGGCGGTCTTCTTCGAGACCCCGGCCAACCCCATGCAGAACCTGGTCGACGTGCGGCGGGTCAGCGAGCTCGCGCACGCGGCGGGCGCGAAGGTGGTGCTGGACAATGTCTTCGCCACCCCGCTGCTACAGCGCAGCCTGGAGCTCGGCGCCGACGTGGTGGTCTACTCCGGCACCAAGCACATCGACGGCCAGGGCCGGGTGCTCGGCGGCGCCATCCTCGGCGACCGGGAGTACATCGACGGCCCGGTGAAGACGCTCATGCGGCACACCGGCCCCGCGCTCAGCCCGTTCAACGCGTGGACCCTGCTCAAGGGGCTGGAGACCATGCCGCTGCGTGTGAAGCACTCCACCGAGTCGGCGCTCAAGGTCGCCCGCTTCCTGGAGGGTCACCCGGCGGTCGGCTGGGTGCGCTACCCGTTCCTGGAGACGCACCCGCAGCACGATCTCGCCACCGCGCAGATGAGCGGCGGCGGCACCGTGGTCACCTTCGAGCTCGCCGCCGGCGACGGTGAGGGCAAGAAGCGCGCCTTCGAGGTGCTGAACCGGCTGCGGGTGGTCGACATCTCGAACAACCTCGGCGACGCCAAGACGCTGATCACGCACCCGGCCACCACCACGCACCGGGCCATGGGCGCGGAGGGGCGGGCCGGGATCGGGCTCACCGACGGCGTCGTCCGCATCTCGGTCGGCCTGGAGGACGTCGAGGACCTGATCGCGGACCTGGACCACGCGCTGGGCTGAGCCATTGACAGCATCCTGTCAGATTTGACAGTATGCTGTCATGACTTCGGAACCTCGCATCGTGTACACGGCGGTCTACGACACCCTGGCCGACTGGGAGGTCGGGGCCGCCATCGCCTACCTCAACAACCCCGAGCTGCAGCGCGAGCCGGGCTCGCTCGCGGTGCGCACGGTCGGCCGCGACACCGAGCCGGTGACCACCGGCGGCGGCATGCGCGTCCTGCCCGACGTCGACCTGGCCGAGGTCGACCTCGACCGGGCGGCGGCGCTCATCCTGCCGGGGGCGAACCTCTGGGATCAGGGCGACGAGCTGGCGGGCTTCGCCGGGCTGGCCCGCGGCTTCCTCGACGCAGGACGCCCGGTCGCCGCCATCTGCGGCGCCACCTTCGGGCTCGCCAAGGCCGGGCTGCTCGACACCAGGGCGCACACCAGCAACGACCCCGGCTACCTCGCGGCCAGCGGCTACGCGGGCAGCGCGCACTACAGGAACGAGCCCGCGGTCACCGACGGCAACGTGATCACCGCGACCTCGCTGGCGCCGTTCCACTTCGCGCACCAGGTCTTCGCGGCGCTCGACGTCTACGAGCCGCAGGTGCTCGACGCCTGGTTCCGGCTCTTCGCCGAGCGCGACCCGAGCGCCTACGCCGTGCTCGCGGAGCACGGGGCGTGACCGAGCAGGAGCTGTTCAGCACCGCGGCCATCACCTCGTTCGCGCTGAACGGCCGCTTCCTCGCGGTCGCCGAGAAGCTCGCCGCCCCCGCCGGGCTCACCGCCGCCTGGTGGCAGGTGCTCGGCGCGGTGCTGCCCGAGCCGCTCCCGGTGGCGGGCATAGCGCGAGCCATGGGAATCACCAGGCAGAGCGTGCAGCGCATCGCCGATCTGCTGGTCGGGAAGGGGCTCGCCGAGTACCGGGAGAATCCGGCGCACCGGCGCGCCAAGCTGGTCGCCGTCACCGACGAGGGGCTGGCGGCGGTGCGCCGGATCTCCCCGCAGCACGCGCAGGTGGCGCACCGGCTCGCCGCCGAGCTGGGCGCCGAGCGGTTCGCCGAGATCGTCGCCGCGCTCACCGAACTCGCGGCGACGATGGATCGGCTCGAACTGGACTCCTAGCCCAGCTTGCGCAGCCGCGGCCCCAGGTCGCGCTGGAAGAGGTCGAGGAAGCGGCGCTGGTCGTGGCCGGGGGCGTGGAAGACCAGGTGGTTCAGGCCGGCGTCGAGGTAGGGCTTGACCTGCTCGACGGCCTCGTCGGGGTCGCTGGCGACGATCCAGCGCTTGGCGATCTGCTCGATCGGCAGCGCGTCGGCGGCGGCTTCCATCTCGATGGGGTCGGTGATGGAGTGCTTCTGCTCGGGGGTGAGGGAGAGCGGGGCCCAGAAGCGGGTGTTCTCCAGTGCGAGTTCGGGGTCGGTGTCGTAGGAGATCTTGATCTCGATCATCTTGTCGATGGGGTCGAGGTCGCGTTCGGCCTTGGCGGCGCCCTCGGCGACGGCGGGCAGCAGCTTCTCGGTGTAGAGCTCCATGCCCTTGCCGGAGGTGCAGATGAAGCCGTCGCCTGCGCGGCCGGCGTACCTGGCCACGACCGGGCCGCCCGCGGCGATGTAGACGGGGATGCCGCCCTCGGGGACGTCGTAGATGGAGGCGCCGACGGTGTGGTAGTACTCGCCGTCGTAATCGACGCGGTCGCCGGTCCAGAGCGCGCGCATCAGCGCGACCGACTCGCGGAGCCGGGCGAAGCGCTCCTTGAACTCGGGCCATTCGCCCTTGTAGCCGGTGGCGATCTCGTTGAGCGCCTCTCCGGTGCCGACGCCGAGCATGATCCGGCCCGGGTAGAGCACGCCCATGGTGGCGAAGGCCTGGGCGATCACCGCGGGGTTGTAGCGGAAGGTGGGGGTGAGCACCGAGGTGCCGAGCTGGATCCGCTTCGTGCGCTCGCCGACCGCGGCCATCCAGGCCAGCGAGAAGGGAGCGTGCCCGCCCTTGTGCCGCCAGGGCTGGAAGTGGTCGCTGACGGTCGCGCTGTCGAGGCCGTGCTCCTCGGCGAGGACGGCGATCTCCACCAGTTCCCGCGGTCCGAACTGCTCCGCCGAGGCCTTGTACCCGAGCTTGAGGTCTGCCATGTGCGCCGCTCCTGTCGCCACGTTGCCGCGGGCACTTCGTGCCGGGCGCCCGCCTGCATCGACCATAGAGGAGCGGCGCTACTCGGCCCCCGGCGCGGGGTCGCGCAGCAGCGGGTGCGGGGTGTAGGCGGCGGGGACGGTCGTGATCGGCGCGTCCGGCTCGACGTCGGCGCGTCGGCGGGCAACGGCGCGCACGTAGCCGAGGTGGCGGCCGCGGTCGGCCTCCAGCGCGGCGATCTCGGGGGCGTTGTCCGGGGCGACGGCGCGCTGCCAGTCCAGCCAGCGCTGCCAGCCGTCCGGCATGGCGTCGGCCAGCTCGACCTCGAGCAGGCCGCTGCGCTCCCAGTGCGCCTGCCACCACTCCGCCGGGTGCAGGCAGGCCAGGGCCGGCTCCCACCAGGCGGCCAGGTGCTCCGGGACCGGCCATCCGGGGTCGGCGGTGAGCCCGGCGCCCGCGATGCCGAGCTGGCCGCCGGGCCGCAGGAAGCGGGTCAGGTAGTTCGCGTACAGGTCGTCGGTGCCGTAGTAGACGAAGGAGTCGATGCTGAGCACGGCGTCGAAGAAGCCGGGGGCGAAGGGGAGCGCGCGGGCATCGGCGTGCAGGGCGTAGACCGCGTCGGCGACGCCGGCGTCGCGGAAGCGCTGCGCCCGCTCGGCGGCGTCGAACCAGAGGTCGACCGCCCACACCTCGACGCCGAACTCGGTGTGCAGGAACACCGAGGAGGCGCCGCGGCCGCAGCCGAGGTCGAGCACCCGCATGCCGGGCCGCAGCTCGACCGCCTCGGTGAGCCACTCGGTGAGCAGGAGCGGGTTGGCGCCGCCGCTCACGGCCGCCCTGATCCAGTCCGGGTGGTAGCGCGCGGCGCGCGGGAAGCGGGGGTGTGTCGGGTCGGTCATCGCCGGGGGCTCCTGATGGTCGGCCGGACGGCAGCGGAGGCGTTCGGCGGTGTGCTGAGCCGCATCCTCGCGCAACACGCCGCCATCGGCCAGTCGTTTTGCCTGGCGACCCGCCGCCGCGCGACGTGCGCGGCGCGATGAATTCCGCCGGACCGTTGACATCGGGGCCGCCGGATCCGATCCACCTCTGCAACCCCTTCGATCGAGCGAGGAACCCGCATGACCACTTCCACCGACCCCCGCGCGCTCGCCCTGCGCAGCCTCGAGTTCATGGCGACCGGCGCGGAAGCCGACTTCCACGCCGTCGTGCACCCCGAGGCCACCAACCGCGAGGCCGTCGACGAGCCGCCCGCCTGCCGCGTGCCCGGCCCGGCCGGGTTCCACGCCACCGCGCTCTGGCTCCGCGCCGCCTACTCCGACCTGCGCTGGGAGGTGCACGAGGTGGTGGCCGACGGCGACCTCGTCGTCGTGCGCACCACCATGTCCGGGCGGCACACCGGCCCGTTCGTCACCTACGACGCCGAGGGCGGGGTGGAGCAGGCATTCCCGCCCACCGGGCGGAGCTTCGCCACCACGCAGACGCACTGGTTCCGGGTGGCCGACGGGCTGTTGATCGAGCACTGGGCCAACCGCGACGACCTCGGCACCGCGAAACAGCTCGCCTGGGTGCCGCCGACACCGGCCTATCTGTTCCGGATGGCGCGCGCCACCAGGGCGGCGCGCCGCGCGGAGCGGAGGAACGCGCGATAATTGCTCCGTGATGGCCAACGACGAACCGATCCTGTCCTACCTGACCGACATGGACGGTGTCCTGGTGCACGAGGACCACCTCATCCCCGGGGCGGACACCTTCCTGCGCGAACTGCGGGAGAACGAGATCCCGTTCCTCGTGCTCACCAACAACTCGATCCGCACGCCGCGCGACCTGCAGGCGCGGCTGCGGCACTCGGGGCTGGACATCCCGCAGGAGGCGATCTGGACCTCGGCGCTGGCCACCGCGACCTTCCTGGACGACCAGCGGCCGAACGGCACCGCCTACGTGGTCGGCGAGTCCGGGCTGACGACGGCGCTGCACGAGATCGGCTACGTGCTCACCGACAGCGACCCGGACTACGTGGTGCTCGGCGAGACCCGCACCTACTCCTTCGAGGCGATCACCACCGCGATTCGCCTGGTCGAGCGGGGTGCGCGCTTCATCGCGACGAACCCGGACGCCACCGGACCCTCGCGCGACGGCGTGCTCCCCGCGACCGGGTCGGTGGCCGCGCTGATCACCAGGGCCACCGGCCGCGACCCCTACTACGTCGGCAAGCCGAACCCGCTCATGATGCGCTCGGCGCTGCGCAGGCTCGGCGCGCACTCGCAGTCAACCGTGATGATCGGCGACCGGATGGACACCGACGTCATCTCCGGGCTGGAGGCAGGCATGCGCACCATCCTGGTGACCTCCGGGATCTCCACCGTGGCGTCGGTGGGGGCGTACCCCTACCGGCCGACGGCGGTGATCGATTCGGTGGCCGATCTGGTGGGCCGCACCCGCACCCCCTTCGACGAATAGCACCGTTCGCGGTGCGGTTGCCGACAGTTCATGCCGGGGCCGCTCGCGCCGGGCGATCCGCCCGGTTCCTTCACTAAGCTCGTCGCCATGGCCGATCACGCTCCGTCCATCGTCTACATCGCCTCCCCGGAGGGCGACACCGGGAAATCGACGGTGGCGCTCGGGGTGCTGCAGATGCTGTGCGCCACCGCGGCCAGGGTCGGCGTCTTCCGGCCGATCACCCGCTCCACCACCGAGCCGGACTACATCCTGGAGCTGCTGCTCGAGCACAGCACCGCGGACATCGACTACGCGCAGGCGGTGGGCGTCACCTACGACCAGGTGCACGCCGACCCGGACTCCGCGATCAGCGAGATCGTCATGCGGTTCCACGAGGTGGCCGCGGTCTGCGACGCGGTGGTGGTGGTCGGCAGCGACTACACCGACGTCGCCAGCCCGAGCGAGCTGCGCTTCAACGCCAGGATCGCGGTGAATCTCGGGGCGCCGGTGCTGCTCGTTGTGCGCGGCGCGGGCCGCACCCCGGACGAGGTGCGGCAGCTGGTCGAGCTGTGTACCAGCGAGCTGCACGCCGAGCACGCGCAGTCGGTCGCGATCGTGGCGAACCGCTGCGACCCGGAGGCGCTCGGCGAGATCGGCGCCGAGCTGGCCGGGTTCGAGGTCCCGTGCTGGACGCTGCCCGAGGTGCCGCTGCTGATCGCGCCGACCATGGCCGAGCTCTGCACGGCGGTCGACGGCGAGCTCTGGAGCGGCGATGCGGAGCTGCTGCACCGGGAGGCGCTCTCGGTGATGGTCGGCGGCATGACCGCCGAGCACATCCTGGAGCGGCTCACCGAGGGCGTGGTGGTGATCGCCCCCGGCGACCGCTCGGACGTGCTGCTCGGCGTGGTGGCCGCGCACGAGGCCGACGGCTTCCCCTCACTGGCCGGGATCATCATGAACGGCGGGATGCTGCCGCACCCGGCGATCTCCCGGCTGATCACCGGGCTGCGCCCGCGGCTGCCCATCCTGACCACGAAGCTCGGCACCTACGACGCGGCGGGCGCCGCGCACGGCACGAGGGGCCGGATGTCGTCGGGCAACTCGCGCAAGGTCGACAACGCGCTCGCCCTGATGGAGGAGCACGTCGACGCCGCCGAGCTGCTGGCCCGGATCGACCTGCCGCGCACCGAGATCGTGACGCCGCAGATGTTCGAGTACCAGCTCATCGAGCGGGCGAGGGCGAACCGCAAGCGGATCGTGCTGCCCGAGGGGAGCGACGACCGCATCCTGCGCGCGGCCGGGCGGGTGCTGCAGCGCCGGATCGCGGACCTGGTGATCCTCGGCGACGAGCAGAAGATCCGGGCCCGCGCCGCCGAGCTCGGCGTCGACATCGCCGCCGCCGAGGTGCTCGATCCGCTCGGCTCCGAGCACGTGGAGCGCTTCGCCGAGATCTACACCGACCTGCGCAAGCACAAGGGGATGACGCTGGAGCGGGCCCGCGAAATCGTCACCGACATCTCCTATTTCGGCACCATGATGGTGTACGAGGGGATCGCCGACGGGATGGTGTCCGGCGCCGCGCACACCACCGCGCACACCATCCGGCCCTCGCTGGAGATCGTGAAGACGGTGCCCGGCGTCGCGACGGTCTCCAGCGTCTTCCTCATGTGCCTCGCCGATCGGGTGCTCGCCTACGGCGACTGCGCGGTGGTGCCGGACCCGACCTCCGAGCAGCTCGCCGACATCGCCGTCTCCTCCGCCGCCACCGCGCAGCGCTTCGGCATCGAGCCGCGGGTGGCCATGCTCTCCTACTCCACCGGCGAATCCGGCAGCGGCGCCGACGTGGACAAGGTGCGGGTCGGCACCGACCTGGTGCGGCAGCGCGCGCCGGAGCTCCCGGTCGAGGGGCCGATCCAGTACGACGCGGCGATCGAGCCGACGGTGGCCGATGCCAAGCTGCCGGATTCCCAGGTGGCGGGAAAGGCGACGGTTTTCGTGTTCCCCGATCTGAATACGGGCAACAACACCTACAAGGCGGTGCAGCGCAGTGCCGGCGCGGTCGCCATCGGCCCGGTGCTGCAGGGGCTGAACAAGCCGGTGAACGATCTGTCGCGGGGTGCGCTGGTCGCCGACATCGTGAACACGGTGGCGATCACCGCCATCCAGGCGCAGGGATAGGTGGGAGAGCGATGTCGACGGTCCTGGTCCTCAACTCGGGGTCATCCTCGCTGAAATACCAGCTGCTGCACCCGGACTCCGGGGAGGTGCTCGCCTCCGGGCTGATCGAGCGGATCGGCGAGGGCGACGGCAGGGTCGAGCACCGCGCCGGGGATCGGGAGGTGCGGCGCGAGCTCGCGATTCCCGATCACGAGGCCGGGCTGAAGGTGGCCTTCGACCTCTTCGCCGAGACCGGGTACGAGCTGGCGCAGGCCGGGCTCACCGCGGTCGGGCACCGGGTGGTGCACGGCGGCGAGGTGTTCTACCGGCCGACGCTGGTGGACGACGAGGTGCTTGCCACGATCTCCGATCTGGCCGAGCTCGCGCCGCTGCACAATCCGGCCAACCGCACCGGGATCGAGAGCGCGCGCAGGCTGCTGCCCGACGTGCCGCAGGTCGCCGTCTTCGACACCGCCTTCTTCCACGGGCTTCCGCCCGCCGCGCGGACGTACGCGCTGGACACCGCCACCGCCGAGCGGTACGGAATCCGGCGGTACGGATTCCACGGGACGTCGCACGAGTACGTCTCCGGGCAGGTGGCGCTGCTGCTCGGGCGGGAACCGGCGGAGCTGAACCAGATCGTCTTCCACCTGGGGAACGGGGCGTCGGCCTCGGCCATCCGGGGGGGAAGGGCGGTGGACACCAGCATGGGGCTGACGCCGCTGGAGGGGCTGGTCATGGGCACCCGTGGAGGTGATATCGACCCGGGGGTCCTCACCCACCTGCTGCGTAACGGGGTCGCGGTGGACGAGGTGGATCGGCTGCTGAACCGGGAGTCCGGGTTGAAGGGGCTCGCCGGGGTGAACGACTTCCGGGAGCTGCGGAAGCTCGTCGAGGCCGACGATGCCGGGGCGCGGCTGGCCTACGAGGTGTACGTGCACCGGTTGCGGCGGTATCTCGGGGCGTACCTGGTCGAGCTCGGGGCGGTGCAGGCGATCACGTTCACCGCCGGGGTCGGGGAGAACGATTCCGGGGTGCGGGCCGATGCGCTGGCCGGGTTGGAGCGGTACGGGATCGCGGTCGATCCGGAGCGCAATATCGCGTCCGGGCGCGGGGCGCGGGCGATCTCGCCGGAGGGAGCCGAGGTGACGGTGCTCGTGGTGCCGACCAACGAGGAGCTGGCCATCGCGCGCGCGGCCGTCGCGGTGGTCGACGGGTAGCACCGGCGGTCGCGGTGCCGGCCGGGTAATACCGGCGTGCTGGGTTTGCCCGGCTCACGGATGGTGGCGCGCTCGGCCGTGTCGGTGCCGCCGGCGCGGAATCAGAACCAGGTCCTGGCGCGGACGGTGTTCGCGAGGTCGACCAGGGCGTAGCGGTGGGCGCGGGTGGGGGCGGCGCGGGCCAGCGCGCGTAGGCCGGTCTCGGTGGCGTCGCGGAGGGTGCGTTCGGTGAAGGGGGCGCCGAAGAGGGTGCGGCGCTCCGGCTCGTTTCCGGCCTGTAGCCAGGTGAGGGCGGCGCCGAGGACGAGTACCCGGAGCTGGGTGGCGCGGGGTTCGCCCTCCGGGAGCGCCTGCACCCTGGCCGCGGCGCGCTGCAGGGTGTCCTCGTCGAGGTCGGCGGGCGGGTGCGCGGTGAGCAGCAGGACCACCGCGGTGGTGCGCGCGGTGGCGTAGTGCCGCGAGGTGGGCGGGACCTCGTCGAGGGCGCGCACCGCCTCCGCGGTCCGGCCGCGGGCCGACCACTGCCTTGCCAGGCCGAAGGCGGCGCTGACCACGGCGCGGTCCGTGCGCCAGACGGTTTCGTAGTAGCGGCGGGCGATCGTGGCGGAATCGTCGGGCTGCTCCGCGTCGGGCGCCGCGGGAACGTCGCGCTGCGCCGGCTCGCCGATGTGGGCCGCAGCCGGCTGTCCGGCGGGCGGAACCGGCTCGTCGGCCGCCACCGCGGGGCCGGTCTTCGCGGGGGCATCGCGCGCCAGGAGCTCGGCGGTGGCGGCGAGGGCGAGTTTGGGGGCGATCTCGCCGGGGAGCAGGCCGAGTACGCGGTCGAAATCGCGGTAGGCGGCGGTGTGCTCGCGGTCGATGAGCTGGGCGACGCCGTGGTACCACGGGATGCGCCAGTCGTCCTCGCCGTCGAGGTGGGCGAGGAGCTCGCGCGCCCGCGCGGCCTCGCCGCGGTCCAGCCGGACCTTGACCTCGGCGAGCGTGAGTTCCAGGTCGAGCGTCTCCGGGGCGTTCGCCGGATCGGTGGCGGCGCGGTCGCGGGCGTCGTGCAGCGCGCGGACGGTCTGCTCCGGGTCCGGGTGCACGGTGGCGGCGAGCAGCGGGGCGGAGGGGTCGGCGGGGTCGAGCAGGGGGACCGGGAGGGCGGCCGCGATCTCGGCGGCGTCGAGCGTCTCGTTCCTGGCGATGCCGTCCAGGTAGGCGTCGGTGCGGCGGACGATGCCCTCGGTGCCGAAGGCCGCGCGCGGCGGGCTGAACACGGTGGAGAGCTGGGGATGCTCGGCGCCGGTGTCCAGCGCGAGGATCTCCCGCAGCACGCCGGTGAGCTGGGCCGCCATCGTCCGCGCGGAGGGGAAGCGGTGCTCCGGCTCCGGTTCGGTGGCGCAGAGCAGCAGGCGGTGGAAGGACGGGTAGCGGCGCAGCACCTCGTGCTCGGCGGGGTCCGGGATGCCATCCGGGTACCGGCCGCCGTCGGTGGGCAGCCGGAGGGTGAGCACGGCCAGCGTGCGGCCGACGGTGTAGACGTCGGAGGCGACGGTCGGACCGGTGTTCGCGATCTCCGGCGCCTGGAAGCCCTTCGTGCCGTACAGGTTCCCGTACGCCTCGATGGGGGCGACGGCACCGAGGTCGATCAGCTTGACCTGGTCCTCGGTGATCATGATGTTGTCCGGCTTGAGGTCGTTGTAGGTGAGGCCGATGGAGTGCAGGTGCTCCAGCGCGGGCATGATCTCCAGGACGTAGGCGATCGCCTCGGCGACCGGCATGCGGTCCGGGCGCGGGCGGTCGTCGAGCACGTCGCGCAGCGAGCGGCCGCCGACGTACTCCATGACGATGTAGCCGATGCCATCGCCGTCGGCCGCGGTGTGCTCGACGAAGTTGTGGATCTTGACGATGCTCGGGTGCGCCACCTCGGCCAGGAAGCGGCGCTCGGCCATGGCGACGGCCTGTGCCTCGGCGTCGCCCGCGTGCAGCAGGCCCTTGAGCACGACCCAGCGGTCGTCGACGTTGCGGTCGACCGCGAGGTAGATCCAGCCGAGGCCGCCGTGTGCGAGGCAGCCCTGGATCTCGTACTGGCCGCCGACCATGTCGCCGCGGTGCAGGGCGGGGCGGAAGTCGTAGTGGGCTCCGCACTTCGGGCAGGTGCCCGCGGTGCTGCCCGGCGTGCCGTGCTCGGCGCGGCCGACCGGGGCGCCGCAGCGCCAGCAGAAGCGTTTGGCCTCGGCGACGACGGGGTCGTCGAGCACCGCCGCGAGCGGGTCGGCCGGGAGCACCGGCGGGATGGTGACCAGCCCCGCGCCGAGTTTGCGCACGGTCGGCCGGGTGCGGGTGGTCCTGGTGCTGCGCCCGGAGTTGGTGCGGCCGGTCGGGGCGAGCGCCCCGGTCGCCTCGCCGTCGGCCGGGGCGGGCGCCCCCGTCGCCGGGCCGTCGGCGCGCTGCGTGCCGGGCTCGTGCTCGTCGTCGGCAGCGGGGACCCGCCTGGTCGCCGGCGCGGAACCCGCATCCGCCGCACCCGCGAACGGCACACGCTGCGTCGCGGGGGACGCGGCGTCCGGCGGAAGGGCGGCGGCTTCGGGCGGCGGGACAGCGGCTTCGGGCATGGCGCTCAGTCCCGGTAGGTCGGAGCGGGCGGGGCGGGGGAGGGGCCGAGGACGGCGAGCCAGCGGCGGTGGATCGCGGTCCAGGTGCCGTCGGCGCGAATCCGCTCCAGGGTGGCGTTGACCGCGCGCACCAGGTCGTCGTCGCCCTTGGGGATGCCGATCCCGTACGGCTCGTCGGCGATACCGGGCCCGACCACGCGGGTGTACGGGTCCTGCGCGGCCAGCCCGGCCAGGATGGTGTCGTCGGTGCTGGCCGCGTCCACCTGCCGCTGCTGCAGCACGACCAGGCAGTCGGCCCAGGTGGGGACGGTGAGCACGGTGGCGGCCGGCTGCTGCAGCCGGATCCGGTCCAGCGAGGTGGTGCCGCGCACCACGCAGACCCGGCGTCCGGCGAGGTCGCCGATCCCGTTGATCCCGGAGTTCTCCAGCGCGAGCACCCGCTGCTGCGCCCGCAGGTACACGCTGGAGAAGGTGACGCTGCGGCGCCGCTCGCAGGTGACGGTCATGGTCTTGGCGACCATGTCGACGGTGCGGTCCACCAGCGCGCGCTCGCGATCGGCCGAGCCGAGGCTGCGGAATTCGACCGCGTTCGGGTCGCCGAGCAGGTCCCGCGCGACCTCCCGCGCGATATCGGCGTCGAAGCCGACGATGCTGCCGGAGACCGGGTCACGGAAGCTCAGCAGGTTGCTGCCCGCGTCCAGCCCGACGATCAGCCGCCCGCGCTCGCGGATGGCGTCCACCGCTGGGCCGGTGAGCGCGCCGGTCGGGCGCAGGCTCGCGGTCGGGTCGCCGCAGTCCTCGGTGGCAGCGGTCGGCAGCGGGGCGCCCGGCGTGATCGGCACCGCCTGGGCGGGCAGCGGCGGGGCGGTGTACTCGGCGGTGCGGGTGATCACCCCCGGCGCGGTCGGCTCCGCGCAGCCCGCGACGGCGGTCAGCGCGAGGAGCAGCAGCAGCGGAATCGTCGCTCTCATCGGTACTCCCGCAGCCGCGGCCACAATCCGAGGACGACGCAGACCGCCACCACGATGCCGATGAGGTACGCGCCCGGCGCGAGCAGGTTCAGCACCCGCAGCGCCGTGGCGACCTCGTCGCGCAGCCGGTCCCTGGTCTCGGTGACGGCGTGCTCCAGCGCGGTGTCCAGCGCCTCCACCTGCGCCGCCGAATCCGCCGTGCCGTTCCCGGTCGCCACGACGGCGGCGCCGGCCCAGTCGCCGCGGTTCAGCGTGTCGTTCATCCGCTGGTGCGCGGCCCGCCAGCGCTCCAGCGCGGCGCGGGCGGAGGCGATGTCGTCCGCGGCGGGGGCGCCGGGCGGGTAGCCGTCGAGCAGTTCGCCGAGCCGGGTCACCCCGGCCGCGTAGGTGCGGTCGTAGTCGCCGGTGGCGTCCCGGCGGACCAGCTTGACCGTCTCGGCGGCGCGCGCCTGCTGCACCAGGATCCGGCTCTCGGTGAGCCGGGAGCCGGGCACCGCGCCCTCGTCGCGGCCGTGCACCATGGCGACCGCGGAGATGGAGCCGGCGAGCACGGTCCAGGCGAAGAGCGCGAGCAGCAGCACGCTGGCCGCGAGCAGCCCGGGGTTCAGCGTGCGGTGCCAGCGGTGCGCGAGCTCGCGCTGCGCCCAGAGCAGCGCCAGCAGCGCGACGGTGAGCAGCAGGATCGCCTTCCACGGCGGGCGCACGTGGTCGCGCTGGGCCTGCACGACCGCGGCGGAGCGGTGCTCGTGCAGGTCGCCCGCCATCGGCAGCAGCACGGTCTGCATCTGGTTGGATGCCTCGCTGAGGTACGCGGCGCCGACCGGGTAGCCGCTGCGGTTCGCGGTGCGCGCGGTCTCCACCAGCCCGGTGTAGACCGGGAGCCCGGTGGCGATTCCGGTGCGCAGCGTGGTGTCCGGGCCGTCGACCGGCTCGCCGCTGTGCCCGGAGCGGGCGACCAGCTCGGCGGCGGCCTCGCCGACCGCCTGGCTGTACCGGTCGCGCACCGGCTGCGGCTCGATGCCGCCGGCGATGAAGGCGGTTCCGGCGGCGGCGTCGGCCACCGAGAGCGCGGTGTAGAGGCTGTGCGCGGAGTACGCGTCGGGCTCGGAGTCGGCGAGCAGCGTGCGCAGCGCGTCCTGCCTGCCGCCGACCTCGTCCGAGGTCGTGAGCCCCGCGGTGAGGCAGATCAGCACCAGCAGCATGCCCATCGCGAGCAGCTTGCCTGGCGAGGAGGCCGCGAAGATCCGCACGTCGGTATCGACCGGCGTCATCTCCACCTCCAGTTTCGGGTGAGCACCTGCCCGCCTCCGGAGTTTATTGTGGTCGTACGGAAGTCGCGGTGTGTGAAACGCCCCCGGCGGGAGCACCGCGGCCGGACGAGAGCGGGTTGTGCGGATGCGTGGTGACGGGGACGGTTGGTCGCTCGGCCCGGACGGCTCGAAGCACTGGGGCCGCTTCGGGGCGGCCGGGCTGCTGCTGCGGGCGCCGCTGGCGGGCGGAGGTTCGGCGGTGCTGCTGCAGCACCGGGCGCTCTGGAGCCATCAGGGCGGCACCTGGGCGCTGCCCGGCGGCGCCAGGGACAGCCACGAGACGAATGTGCACGCGGCGGTGCGCGAGGCGTGGGAGGAGGCGGGTATCCGCCCCGATGACGTCCGGGTCCGCGCCGAGCGGGTGACATCGGAGGCCGCCAGCGGCTGGACCTACACCACCGTCGTCGCGGACGCGCCGTCGCCGCTGGTCACGGTCGGCAACCGGGAGAGCACCGAGCTGGCCTGGGTGCCCGAGGACGAGGTCGCCGGCCACCCGCTGCACCCCGGCTTCGCGCTGGCCTGGCCCGGGCTGCGGGCCGCCCCCGCGCGGATCGACCCGGCCGGGCTCGCCGCGGACGACCGGCTGGCGAAGGCGCTGCCGCGCACCGTCGCCCTGGCCGATCGCGGCTTCGTCTGGCTGCACGCCGAGCCGGCAGGCCCCGGCGGGTTCGCCCGGATCGTCGACCGGGAGACCGAAACGGACGAGGCCGCCGCCGCGGTGCCGCCGGACGCCGCCGTTCTCTCGTTCACCCGCTGCCAGGTGCTCTCCTGACCGCACGGCTCAGGCGTCCGCCAGCAGCGCGGACTTGAGCGCCCGCGCGGCCGTCTCCGGGTCGTCGGCCTCGGTGATCGCGCGCACCACCACCACCCGCGAGGCCCCCGCGGCGAGTACCTCCGGCAGCCGCTCCGCGTCGATCCCGCCGATGCCGAACCAGGGCCGCACCGGCGCGGCCGCCGCGGTCGCGCGCACCAGCTCCAGCCCGGCGGCCTGTCGGCCCGGCTTGGTCGGGGTGGCCCACAGCGGGCCGGTGCAGAAGTAGTCGATGTGCTCGTCCAGCGCGGCCAGCCGCGCCTGGTCGCGGTCGTGGGTGGAGCGGCCGAGCACCACGTCCGGGCCGAGGATCTTGCGGGCGTACCAGGGCGGCAGGTCGTCCTGGCCCAGGTGCAGCACGTCGGCGCCCGCGGCCAGCGCGATGTCGGCGCGGTCGTTCACCGCGAGCAGCGCGCCGTGCCTGCGCGCGGCGGCCTTGAGCTGGGCCAGCGCACCGAGCTCCTGCTTGGCCTCCAGCGGGCCGAACTGCGCCTCGCCCGGCGAGCCCTTGTCCCGCAGCTGGATGATGTCGACCCCGCCCGCCAGCGCGGCCTCGGCGAAGCTCGCCAGGTCGCCGCGCTCGCGGCGGGCGTCGGTGCAGAGGTAGAGGCGGGCGGTGCCGAGCCGGTCCCGGGGCGGAACGGGCCGGGCGGGGGTGATCGGCGGAACCGGGTGGCCGGGTTGCATGGAGAGGACGGTAGTCACCCCGATCCCGCCCGTCGACCCGGTACCGGGCACCCGACAGCGGGGGGCGCTCCCCGCGCTACCGTGGATAAGGACAAGGAGGCAGGTGGAGCGGATGCGGACTCTGGCCGTCGTCGGTGGCGGCGCCATCGGGCTCGCCGTGGCATGGCGGGCCGCCGAGGCCGGGTGGTCCGTCACCCTCTCCGACCCGGAGATCGCCGCGGGGGCATCCTGGGTGGCGGGCGGCATGCTCGCCCCGCTCTCCGAGGGCTGGCCCGGCGAGGAGCGGGTGCTCGGCTTCGGCGCCGCCGCGCTCGCGCGCTGGCCCGGCTTCGCCGAGCGGCTCACCGCGCGCACCGGCATCCCGCTCTTCGTCGCCGACCAGACGCTGACCGTCGCGCTGGATCAGGCCGACGCCGCCGACCTGCGCACGATCGCCGACTTCGTCGCCGGGTACGGCCACGAACTCCGGCTGCTCGACCGCGCGGGCGTTCGCGAGCGGGAGCCGGGGCTGGCCCGCACGGTGCGCGCCGGGCTGCTCGCCGACGAGCCGGCCATCGACAACCGGGCGCTGATCACCGCGCTGCGCGCCGCCGCCGAGATGGCCGGGGTCCGGGTCGACGCCGACCGGGTGGACGATCTCGCCGCGCTCGACGCCGACCGGGTGGTGCTCGCCGCGGGCGCCGCCTCCGCCCGGCTCCGGCCGGAGCTGCCGGTGCGGCCGGTGAAGGGCGAGATCCTGCGGCTGCGGCACCGGCCGGGCGCCGCGCCCGCGCCCGGCCGGGTGATCCGGGCCAGGGTGCACGGGCGCGCGCTCTACCTGGTGCCGCGCGGCGACGGGATCGTGGTCGGCGCCACCCAGTACGAGGCAGGCTTCGACACCGCGGTCACCGTCGGCGGGGTGCGCGATCTGATCGCCGACGCCGAGGCGGTGTTCCCGGCCATCGCCGAGTACGAATTCGCCGAGGCGAGCGCCGGTTCCCGCCCGGGCAGCCCGGACAACCTGCCGCTCATCGGCGCGCTGGACGACCGGGTGATCGCGGCCACCGGCCACGGCCGCAACGGCATGCTCGCCGTTCCGCTCACCGCGGACGCCGTACTCGCCCTGCTCGACGGGGATTCGCTTTTGGAAACCGAGGTAGCCGACCCGGGGCGTTTCCTGGCCCGGACCACCGCGGGCAGCACGTCGGCCGCCGCCGACCGGTCGCCACGCACCAGGGAGCCGGTCGGCGCAACCGCCGACGGGACACCCCACACCCGCGGGCCGGTGCACGCGGCTGCTGATCGGCCCGGCGACGGGTTCCGCACAGACACAGGAGGAATCGGATGACGACATCCATCCCGATCGGGGTGACCGTGAACGGCGCCGATCACGAGTTCGCCGCGCCGCTCTCGGTGCGCGAGCTGCTCGACCGGCTGGAGCTGCCGACGAAGGGGATAGCGCTCGCCGTCGACGGCGCGGTGTTCCCCAAGTCACGGTGGGACGAGCCGGTCGGCCGCGGCTGGGCCATCGAGGTTCTGACGGCGGTCCAGGGTGGCTGAACTCGCCACACCCGAGGCCACCGCGGTCCAGGCCGCCGAGTTCGAGCCGCTGCGCATCGCGGGCAGGGAGTTCGGCTCCCGGCTGGTGATGGGTACCGGCGGCGCCGAGAACCTCACCGTGCTGGAGGAGGCGCTGCTCGCCTCGGGCACCGAGCTCACCACGGTCGCCATGCGCCGGATCGACGCCGCCGGCGGCACCGGCGTGCTCGACCTGCTCAAGCGGCTCGGCATCGCCCCGCTGCCGAACACCGCCGGCTGCCGCACCGCCGCCGAGGCGGTGCTCACCGCGCAGCTCGCCGCAGAGGCACTGGAGACCGACTGGGTGAAGCTGGAGGTGGTCGCCGACGAGCGCACCCTGCTCCCGGACCCGGTCGAGCTGCTCAGCGCCGCCGAGCAGCTGGTCGACGCGGGCTTCACCGTGCTGCCCTACACCAACGACGACCCGATCCTGGCACGCAGGCTCGAGGAGGCGGGCTGCGCCGCGGTGATGCCGCTCGGCTCGCCGATCGGCACCGGCCTCGGCATCGGCAATCCGCACAACATCGAGATGATCGTGGCCGGAGCCGAGGTCCCGGTGATCCTGGACGCGGGCATCGGCACCGCGAGCGACGCCGCGCTCGCCATGGAGCTCGGCTGCTCCGCCGTCCTGCTCGCCACCGCCGTCACCAGGGCCCGCAAACCGGCGCTGATGGCCGCCGCGATGGCCGACGCGGTGCGCGCCGGGCACGCCGCCCGGCTGGCCGGGCGCATCCCCAAGCGGTTCTGGGCGCAGGCCTCCTCCCCCGAGCTGTAGTCCGGGGCGGGTCCTCCGCGAGGATGACGCGCGCCGCGACTTGCTGCCGACGCGCGGAGCACCCCCGGTGCGGAATGCTTGGCCCCATGATCGAACTGAAGGGTCTGACCAAGCGGTACGGCCAGACGGTCGCGGTACGGGATCTGACGTTCACCGTCCGGCCCGGGCAGGTGACCGGGTTCCTCGGGCCGAACGGTGCGGGTAAATCCACCACCATGCGGATGATCCTCGGACTTGACACCCCCACGTCCGGGACCGCGCTGGTGAAGGGGGTGCCGTACCGGCAGCTGAAGAACCCGCTGCGCACCGTCGGCGCACTGCTGGACGCCAAGTGGGTGCACCCGAACCGCTCCGCCCGCTCGCACCTGCACTGGATGGCCGCCTCCAACGGCATCGGCAGAGACCGGGTGGAGGAGGTGCTGCGGCTGGTCGGCCTCTCCGAGGTGGCGAACAAGGCGGCGGGCGGCTTCTCACTCGGCATGTCGCAGCGGCTCGGCCTGGCCGGGGCGCTGCTCGGCGACCCGGAGGTGCTGCTCTTCGACGAGCCGGTGAACGGCCTCGACCCGGAGGGCATCCTCTGGATCCGCCGGTTCATGCAGCGGCTGGCGGGCGAGGGCCGGACCGTGCTGGTCTCCAGCCACCTGCTCTCCGAGATGGCGCAGACCGCCGACCACCTGGTCGTGATCGGCCGCGGCGAGCTGATCTCCAACTCCACCACGCAGGAGTTCATCGAACGGGCCTCGGAGGCGACCGTCCGGGTGCGCAGCCCGCAGCTCGACCAGCTGCGCAGCCTGCTCACCTCGGCGGGGATGACGGTGCGCGAGGACGGCGCGGGCCAGGACGGCCCCGCGCTCGTGGTGGCCGGGGTCACCAGCGATGCCGTCGGCACGCTGGCCGGGCAGAACGCCATCACCCTCCTGGAGCTGGCGCCGCAGCGCGCCTCGCTGGAGGACGCCTTCATAAGGATGACCGGTGGCGCGGTCGAATATCACGGCAGCGGAGTCGACCAGGTGATGGGAGGTGCGCTCTGATGGGCGTGCTGGCAGCGGAACGGATCAAACTCACCTCGACCAGGTCGCCCTGGTGGTGCTCCGCGGTGATCGTGGCGCTCGGGCTCGGCCTCGCCGCGCTCTTCGCGCTCGTGGTGCGGACCTCGGCCGATGACCCCGAGGTCGGCATGCCCGCGCTCGACATCAGCACCGCGACCTCGGGGGTCACCGGCTTCGGGGTCATGGTGCTGATGATCCTGGCGGCGCTCACCGTCACCAGCGAGTACCGCTTCGGGGTCATCAGGACCACCTTCCAGGCGGTGCCGAACCGGTACGCGGTGCTGCTCACCAAGGCCGGGCTGGTCGGGCTGTACGGGGCGGCGCTGAGCACCCTGGTCGCGCTCGGCGCGGTCGCGGTGGCCAAGGTGGTCGGCGGCTCGGAGGCCACGGTCGCGCTGACCTTCGACGGCCAATGGCGGGCTGTCTACGGCATCCCGATCTACGCCTTTCTCGCGGTGGTGCTCGCGGTCGGCGTCGGCGTGCTGGTGCGGCAGTCGGCCGCGGCGATCTCGCTGATCGTGCTCTGGTCGCTGCTGCTGGAGCCGCTGCTGAGTGCATTCGGCAACTTCGGGCGTAATGTGGGACCCTTCCTGCCCTTCCAGAACATCAACCGGTTCCTGACCGTCACCGAGGTCGGCGGCAATTGGCACTGGGGCGTGTGGGGCAGCCTGCTCTACTTCATCGCGTTCGTCGCGGTGGTCTACGTCGCCGCCCTGGTGTACGCGGACCGCAGGGACGCCTGAACCGCACACGATCGGTTACTCCCCGAACGGGGAGCAACCTCCGAGCCACCCGAGCCGACGTCCCTCGCCGCTCGGGTGCGGCCGCGATCTACCGAGGTCGCGGCCCCGCATCGGCCACCACTGCCCGGTGGTCGTCGCCGCCGGCCCGGTGTGGCACCTGCCACACCGGGCCCGGTGCGTTCATCGCCCTTTTCCAGCGTTGCGCTGCCGTTTCCCGGATACCTGTGACCTTCGGCCCCGCTTTCCGCCGATGCGCTGCGATACCCTCGCACCGTGAGACCGACATCCGGCGGTGCCGATCCCGAGCCGGAGCCGGAGGCGGTTACCGGCGCCTCCGCGTTCGGCCGCCGCGCGCGGCGGCAGCGCGAGCGGCTGGCCGAGCTGATGCACTCCGCGAACCGGCGCCAGGAGATCATCGGCGTGCTGCGCCGGGCCAGGCACCGGCTGCCCGGCGATCCGGCGTTCGGGGATCCGCTCTCGGTCACCGGTCCCGGCGGCCCGCGTGCGGTCGCCCGCGCCGCCGACCGGCTCGTCGGAGACACCCCGAGCGCGGCCCGCGAGGTCGGCTTCGGCGCGCTGCAGGTGTGGCAGGCCGTGCTGGAGCGGGTCGGCCGCGGCCGGGGCAGCGAAGAGGTGACGGTGCTCTTCACCGACCTGGTCGCCTTCTCCCGCTGGTCGCTCACCGCCGGTGATCAGGCCACGCTCGATCTGCTGCGCCGGGTCGCGCTCGCCATCGAGCCGCCGGTGGTCGAGCGCGGTGGCACCGTGGTGAAGCGGATGGGCGACGGGCTCATGGCCGTCTTCGACTCCCCCGACCGCGCGCTGGCCGCCGCCGTCGCCATGAAGCGCGCGCTCGGCGCGGTCGACTTCGGCGACTACCGCCCGCGCATGCGGATGGGGCTGCACACCGGCTCGCCGCGCGAGATCGGCGGCGACTGGCTCGGCGTCGACGTCACCATCGCGGCCAGGGTGATGGAGGCGGGCGGCAACGGGAACACCATGCTCTCCGAGGCCACCCTGCGCGGGTTGCAGCCCGAGACGCTGGAGTCGCTCGGCGGGCGGGTCAAGCCGTATCGCCGCGGGCTCTTCGCGGCGCCGCTGAGCGGGGTGCCGGAGGATCTGCGGCTCTTCGTGCTGGGCGTGGGTGAACCGGGCGCGGGTTCGAGTGCGCGCCGGAGCGCGGAAGCGCGCACGAAGGCGGAGTCGCGGGCCCGCGCGAAGGAGCGCACGGGCTCGGAGCCGCAGGCGCGTGGGAGCGCGGGCGCGGCGGCGGCAGGCACGCCCGCGGCGGCCGGGAGCGCGCCCCCGCGGCGACCGAGATCCGGACGCAAGCGGGAGTCGGCCGGGGACTAGGAGCCGACCGTCGTCTGCTGGTCCGGCGGCGGTGTGTAGACCGCCGGGTCGAGCCGCAGCGTCTGGAAGGTGTTGTCCGAGCAGGTCACCCAGAGCTGATTGCCCCGCCAGGTGGGCGGAGAGAAGCACAGGTCGGCGGATTGATCCCCGGTGAGCCGGTCGCCGCGCACCCCGCCGAGCGCCTGCGCGGGGTCGAAGACCCCGGCGGCGAGCGCTTGGGTGAGCGCGCCCGCGTTCAGCAGCGGGACCCCGGCGATCGAGAAGAGCGACTGCGGGGAATTCGCCCCGGCGGGCTGCCCGGTGCGCGCGGGCGGGTTGTAGTAGGCGATCTCCCTGACCGCGCCCGGGTCGCGGATGTCGAAGACCCGGATCCCGGACGCGAGCCACCCGCAGGCCAGCGCGGTCGGGTCGCGCGGCCGGTCGGCGGTGCAGTAGTGCGCGTCGTAGGCGAACAGCGACCCGCCGAAGCTGGAGGCCAGCGCGGTGTCCTGGTTGGACTGCAGGTTGATCTCCAGCTTGATCGAGTTGAGCTGCCGCGGCTGCGCCGGATCGGCGACGTCGAAGATCTTGACCCCGCCGGACCCGGCCTCGTCCACCACGAACAGGTGCGGCACCCCGCCGTAGGTGACCGGGACGGCGTGCTGGGAGGCGAACCCGTCGGTCCAGGAGGTGGCCGAGAGGGTCGGCACCCGCGGGTCGGGGTCGCGGCGCTGCACCGCGGAGGTGTCGAGCACGGTGAGCCCGCCGAAGTTGTTGGCGAGGTAGAGCCGGTCGCCGTCCGGGCTGAAGCCGATGCCGTGCACGGAGAGCCCGGGCAGCCCCTGCCAGATGATCCGCGGCTGCGCCGGGTCGGTGAGGTCGATGGCGCTGAGCACGCCCGGTGCGGTCCCGGACGACCAGTAGGTGCGCCCGTCGGGAGAGAACCCGCCCTCGTGCGCGATGATCGGCAGCGGCTGGTCGACGGCAGTGCCCGGCCCGGGGTTGAGCAGCCGCGGGTGCGCGCAGTCGGTGAGGTCGTAGACCGAGAGCAGCCCGGCCCCGGTGAGCAGCGGAACCCCGGCACCCACCAGGAGCTTGCGCCCCTCGTGCACCTTGAGCGATTCCCAGGTGCCCGCCAGCATCGCCGGTTCGGTCAGGGTGGCGGTCGGTGCCGGGTTCGCCGGATCGGAAACGTCGAGCACCTGCACGCCCGGGCTCGGCCCGGTGAGGCTGCCGGGGAAGAAGCTGCCGACGTAGACGCAGTGCTCGAAGGCGGCCGAGACGATGCCGCCGCCCGGCCCGTCGAAGCCGCCGACCCGGCTGATGTTGCACCGGTACCCGGCGGCGCTGCGCCCGCTGGAGCGATCCGCGGCGGGCACCTCGCCCTGCATCCCGGTCTCCGGCGCCGAGCCGGGGCCGCACTCCGCCGGGGCGGCCGCGACATCCGCGACCGTCCCGATGTGCCGCACCCCGGAGGTCGGTGGCTGCGCCGCCACCACCCCGACCGGCAGCAGGATCGCCCCGGCCAGTACCGCCGCGACCCTGCGCACCCGGCTTGTTCCCATGACGTGTCCTCGATCCGAGATTCTGATTCTCGGAATGTTAGAACGATGTTTCCGATCAGTCGATGGAGCAGCCGGAGATCGGCTTGTCCGCGAGCCGGTCCAGCAGGTAGGCGATCACGCTGTTCGGGCTGAAACCGTCGATCAGCTCGGGGCCGAAGTGGTTCGGGATCGTGAATCCCGGCAGGATCGGCGGCAGCTCGTTGGTCCGGAACTCGACGGTGCCGCCGAGGCCGCACCAGTCGTGCGCGAGCTGCTTGGCCTGGCCGTACGGCACGGTGTCGTCATGGCGGCCGCTGGTGATGAGCACCGGTGCGTGCGGCTTCAGGGTGCCCACCTTCAGCTCGGCGAGCACGGGGGCGGCCTCCGGCAGGTCGGTCAGGTGCTCGCCCAGCGAGCGGCCGTCCACGGTGAGCGAATTGGTGCGCAGGAACGGGTGCCGGAAGATCAGGTCGCCGATGCAGGTCTCGCCGAGCGTGGCGAGCATGTCCTTGCCCGACGGGCTGCTCACCCGCTGCAGCGCCAGCTGCAGCTCGGGGAAGCGGGCCAGCATGCCGTTGATGGCGTAGCCGATGGCGCCGCCGATCAGCGCGCCGTCGATCTTGTCCAGGATCGCCGAGAGGTCGGCGGTCGGGCCGCCCGCCCAGATGCCCTTGAGATTCAGCTCCGGCGCGTACTCGGGCAGCAGCTCGTTGGCGGACGCGGTGGCCCCGCCGCCCTGCGAGTAGCCCCAGAAGACCAGGGGGGTCTCCGGGCCCACACCGGCAAGGGTGTTGGCCGCGCGCGCGGCGTCGAGCACGGCGTGGCCCTGCTCGAACCGGTTGCCGTAGGTGTGGATGCCGGGGGTGCCGAGCCCGATGTAGTCCGGGATCACCACGTTCGCGCCGAGCCCGGCCCAGGCCGCCGACGAGGGCAGCTCCTGGTTGGCCGAGATGCTCGGCGACGGGTCCATGAAGGCGGTCAGCCCGGTGGAGAAGGCCACCGACATGGCGCAGCGATCGGCCTGCCCGGAGGTGCCGGGCGCGATCACCACGGTGGGGCGGGGGCCGGGGCCGAGCCACGGCCCGGCGGCGGCGATGTAGGTGCCGGTGGTGGCTACCGGCGAACCGTCCTGCAGCGTGCTGCTGTACATGATCAGCTCGCCCTTGCCCGGCCAGCCCTGCTCCGTCGGCAGGGTGGCGAACAGTGAGAGGGGCTGGGTCTTGATGATCGTGCCCGGCGTGGCCGGGACCTGCGCGGGCGGGACGTAGAAGGCGCTGACCGGTTCGGCCGTCGCCGGTGCCGCCACCGCCGCCGTGAGCCCGGCGGCACAGGCGAGTGCGAGTGCCGCCGCCGTCATCCGGCCCCGCCACCGCGAGCGCCGCTGCTGTCGATCCATCCGAACTCTCCCTGGCCACCACCCCGGCCCCTTCGCCGGAATGTCCTCGGTCACCCCGGGCCGGTCGAGTGCGACCGGTCACGGAAGAGACCCAACTGGACAGTAACATGGTTATCGGGAAGTGAGCCCTCGCGGTGTCAGCTCACCCGGCTCACCGACCGAAAAGGTTTCCGCACTTCATTGGCGTAATCGGTCAGTGCGCGCGCCGACGGATCGGCCCCGGCTCCGGCGGACCGGTCGGAATCCGCCGTTTCGCGATCCGATCGCAGTAACGCCGTTACCGTGGACGCGGCACGCTTTCGTCCGAGCGCGACGCCCGGCCCCCCAGTCCCGGTGCGTCGTCGCCCTTACCTCGTCGAGGCGAATCGCGCGCGCCTTCGTGCCGCGCGGTCGTGGTCGGGCGAGCTGCCGCCGGTGTGGCATCGAGAACGGATGGAACATGGCAGTACGATCCGCGGACCTGCCCGAACGTGGTTTCGGCACCTACTCTCCGATGGAATGGCGGGCACACGCCCGCCGCTACGAACTCCGCTATCGATTGGTGGTCGTCGCGCCCGACGTCGCCGAGGTGGTGCACCACCTCGGCGGCTGGCTCTTCGACATGCGGGCCTCCGGGTGGGAGGTGATCGTCCCCGTCTCCGACCCCGCCGCCGTCCGCCCGCTGGAGATCCTCGGCGCCGTCCCGCTCGACCTGGAGCACTGGCCCGCCGCCGCCGTCCGCGAGATCCGGCCCGACGTGCTGGCCATCGCGGTCGACAGCTACCGGTCCGACCTGGTGCCGCCGCTCGGCGGCGGGCACTCGGAGACGGTGCTGTGGGGCGGGCTGCCGCCCGAGGAACTCGGGTACCGCATGCGTCCGGCGCAGCATCGGGTGAGCGTCGCGGGGCGGGCCTTCAAGTCCTGCGCGGTGCGCGCCTCGGGTGCGCGGGTGTCGGGTGACGGTTGTACGGAGACGTTCTGGGCCGGTGCGGAGGTCACCGGCGCTCGGCGGTTGCTGGAGCTCGCTCCGGCGGGGTAGCCGGGTCGTCCGGCGCGGTCCGTGGTGGTCACGGGCCGCGCCGCGCCGCTACTGCCCCCAGACGAACGCTCCGACGCCCGCGAGCACCGCGCAGACCCCGAGCGAAACAGCCATCCACCGCGTGCTCTTCCACAGGGTGATCGCCCCGCCGAGCAGAAACCCGGCCAGCGCGAGAAGCAGAAGTACGGTGAAGGTCGAGGACACGCCCGCAGCCTACCGAACCCATTAACAAGCACGCGGGCTTGCTTTTTTACTCCCTCGGTGTGACCCTGTAATCGCTACGACGCTTGCACAGGAGGGCACCCGCGTGACCAGTCTCGCGGCCGATCCGGAGCTGCTCCGGATCGGCAACTGTTCCGGCTTCTACGGTGACCGCGCCGTCGCCATGCGGGAGATGCTGGAGGGGGGCGAACTCGACGTCCTCACCGGCGACTACCTGGCCGAGCTCACCATGCTCATCCTGGGCAGGGACCGGATGAAGGACCCCGCGCTCGGCTACGCCAAGACCTTCCTGCGCCAGGTCGAGGACTGCCTCGGGCTCGCCATGGACCGGCACGTCACGCTGGTCGCCAATGCCGGCGGGCTGAACCCGGCCGGGCTCGCGGAGAAACTGCGCGCGGTCGCGGAGCAGCTCGGCCTGCGGCCGAAGATCGCCTACGTCACCGGCGACGACCTGCTCGAGCGGGCCGCCGAACTCGGCCTCGGCGCCCCGCTCACCGCCAATGCCTACCTGGGCGCCTGGGGCATCGCCGAGTGTCTGCAGGCCGGCGCGGACATCGTGGTCACCGGCCGGGTCACCGACGCCGCGCTGGTCGCCGGTCCGGCGGCGGCGCACTTCGGCTGGGCCGCGGACGACTACGACGCGCTGGCGGGCGCGGTGGTGGCCGGCCACGTGATCGAGTGCGGCACCCAGGCGACCGGGGGCAACTTCGCCTTCTTCACCGAGATCGCGGACCTGGGCCGCCCCGGTTTCCCGATCGCCGAGCTGCGCCGGGACGGGAGCAGCGTGATCACCAAGCACCCCGGAACCGGCGGCGCCGTCACCGTCGACACCGTCGCGGCGCAGCTCGTGTACGAGATCCAGGGTGCCCGCTACGCCGGGCCGGACGTCACCGCCCGGCTGGACAGCATCCGGCTCAGCGCGGCGGGCCCGGACCGGGTGCGGATCGACAACGTGCGCGGCGAGGCGCCGCCGCCGACCGCCAAGGTCTCGCTGAACACCCTCGACGGCTTCCGCAACGAGATGACCTTCGTCCTCACCGGGCTGGAGATCGAGGCCAAGGCGGAGCTCACGAGGAAGCAGCTGGAGTCCTGGCTGCCCACCCGCCCGGCCGAGCTGGAGTGGTCACTGGCCCGGCTGGACCGCCCGGACGCCGACACCGAGGAGCGCGCCTCCGCGCTGCTGCGCTGCGTGGTCCGCGACCCCGACCCGAACCGGGTCGGCCGCGCCTTCTCCGCCGTCGCGGTGGAGCTGGCGCTGGCGAGCTACCCCGGTTTCACCCTCACCTCCCCGCCCGGCAACGGCGCGCCCTACGGCGTCTTCACGCCGGGGTACGTGCCCGCCGACGCGGTCAGGCACACCGCGGTCCTGCCGGACGGCGCGGTGGTGCGGATCGGGGCGCCGAGAGCCACCCGCGACCTGCTCGAGCTCGCCGAACCCGAGCTGCCGGATCCGCTCGAGGCAACCGGCAGCGAAACGCTCCCGCTCGGCACGATCGCGCTGGCGCGCAGCGGCGACAAGGGCGGCAATGCCAATGTCGGCGTCTGGGTGCGCACCGACGCGCAGTGGCGCTGGCTGGCGCACACGCTCACCGTCGACGCGCTGCGCACCCTGCTCCCGGAGGCGGCGGAGCTGCCGATCACCAGGACCGTCCTGCCCAACCTGCGCGCGCTGAACTTCGTCATCCACGGCCTGCTCGGCAAGGGCGTCGCCTACCAGGCCCGATTCGACCCCCAGGCGAAGGGGCTCGGCGAATGGCTGCGGTCCCGGCACGTCGAGATCCCCACGGAGCTGCTGTGAACGATCCCTGGTCCAGCCCGGAGCGGCGCGAGCTGCGCGCCACCGTCCGCGGCTTCGTCGAGCGCGAGGTGCTCCCGTTCCTCGACGAGTGGGAGCGCGACGGCGAGATCCCGCGCGAGCTGCACAAGAAGGCGGGCGCGCTCGGACTGCTCGGCATCCAGTTCCCCGAGGCGGTCGGCGGCGCGGGCGGCGACGGCATCGACGCCGCGCTGGTCTGCGAGGAGATGCACTACGCGGGCGGCTCCGGCGGGCTCTTCGCCTCGCTCTTCACCTGCGGGATCGCGGTGCCGCACCTGGCCGCGGCCGGTGATCCGGAGCAGCTCGAGCGCTGGGTGCGGCCGACGCTGGCCGGTGAGCTGATCGGCTCGCTCGCCATCACCGAGCCGGGCGGCGGCTCCGATGTCGGGCACCTGACCACCACCGCGGTCCGCGACGGCGACCACTACGTCGTCAACGGCGCCAAGACCTACATCACCTCCGGCTGCCGCGCCGACTTCGTGGTCACCGCGGTGCGTACCGGCGGGCCGGGCGCGGGCGGTGTCTCGCTGCTCGTGGTCGAGAAGGGGGCGCCCGGCTTCACGGTGAGCCGCAAGCTGGACAAGATGGGCTGGCGCGCCTCGGACACCGCCGAACTCTCCTACGTGGACGTCCGGGTGCCGGTGCGCAACCTGGTCGGGCCGGAGAACAGCGGCTTCGCCCAGATCGCGCAGGCCTTCGTGAGCGAGCGGGCCGGGCTGGCGGCGCAGGCCTACAGCCAGGCGCAGCGCTGCCTCGACCTGACCCTCCAGTGGTGCCGCGACCGGGAGACCTTCGGCCGGCCGCTGATCAGCAGGCAGGCGGTGCAGAACACGCTGGCCGAGATGGCCCGCCGGACCGACGTCGCCCGGGTCTACACCCGGCACGTGGTCGAGCGGGCCGCCGCGGGCGAGACCGACCTGATCGCCGAGGTCTGCTTCGCCAAGAACACCGCCGTCGAGGCCGGCGAGTGGGTCGCCAACCAGGCCGTTCAGCTCTTCGGCGGGCTCGGCTACATGCGCGAGGCCGAGGTCGAGCGGCAGTACCGTGATATCCGCATCCTCGGTATCGGCGGTGGCACCACCGAGATCCTCACCGCACTGGCCGCGAAGCGATTGGGGTACCAGTCATGACCGTGCTGCGCAGCGCCGTCGACACCGCCGCGCCGGAGTACCTGGCCGCCGCCGAGGCCATGAGCACCAAGCTGACCGAGGTGGAGGCGGAGTTCGCCAAGGCCGTCGCCGGCGGCGGGCCGGACAAGCTGGCCAGGCACCGCAAACGCGGCAAGCTGACCGCGCGCGAGCGCATCGAGCTGCTCGTCGACGAGGACTCGCCGTTCCTGGAGCTCTGCGCGCTGGCGGGCTGGGGCAGCGAGTTCCACGTGGGCGGCAGCACCGTCTGCGGGATCGGCGTTGTCGAGGGCGTCGAGTGCATGATCGTCGCCCCTGACCCGACCGTGCGCGGCGGCACATCCAACCCGTGGACCCTGCGGAAGACGCTGCGCGTCAACGACATCGTGCGGGAGAACCGGCTGCCGGTGATCTCGCTGGTCGAGTCCGGCGGCGCGGACCTGCCGACGCAGAAGGAGGTCTTCGTCCCCGGCGGGCGCATGTTCCGCGACCTCACCCGCGCCTCTGCGGCGGGCATCCCCACCATCGCGCTGGTCTTCGGCAACTCGACGGCGGGCGGAGCGTACATCCCCGGCATGTCCGACCACGTGGTCATGATCAAGGAGCGCTCCAAGGTCTTCCTCGGCGGTCCGCCGCTGGTCAAGATGGCGACCGGCGAGGAGTCCGACGACGAATCGCTCGGCGGCGCGGACATGCACGCCAGGGTCTCCGGGCTGGCCGACTACTACGCGGTGGACGAGCAGGACGCCATCCGGATCGGGCGCGCCATCGTCCGGCGGCTGAACTGGCGCAAGCAGGGGCCCGCGCCGCGCGCCGCGGTGCTCGAACCGCTCTTCGACCCCGAAGAACTGCTCGGCATCGTCCCGCCCGACCTCAAGATCCCGTTCGACCCGCGCGAGGTGATCGCCCGGATCGTGGACGGCTCCGAATTCGACGAGTTCAAACCGCTCTACGGTTCCAGCCTGGTCACCGGCTGGGCCGAGCTGCACGGCTACCCGGTCGGCATCCTGGCGAACGCGCGCGGCGTGCTCTTCTCCGAGGAGTCGCAGAAGGCGACCCAGTTCATCCAGCTCGCCAATCGGAGCAACACGCCGTTGCTCTTCCTGCACAACACCACCGGCTACATGGTCGGCAAGGAGTACGAGCAGAAGGGCATCATCAAGCACGGCTCGATGATGATCAACGCCGTCTCCAACTCGACGGTGCCGCACATCTCGCTGCTCATGGGCGCCTCCTACGGGGCCGGGCACTACGGCATGTGCGGGCGCGCCTACGACCCGCGCTTCGTCTTCGCCTGGCCGAGCGCGAAATCCGCGGTCATGGGCGGGGCGCAGCTGGCCGGGGTCATCTCCATCGTCGGCCGTGCCGCCGCCGAGGCGCGCGGGCAGGGCTTCGACGAGGAGGCCGATGCCGGGATGCGGGCCATGATCGAGGCACAGATCGAGGCGGAGTCGCTGGCCATGTTCATGTCCGGGCGGCTCTACGACGACGGCGTGATCGACCCGCGCGATACCCGCACCGTGCTCGGCATGGCGCTCTCCGCCGTGCACACCGCACCGATCGAGGGCGCCGCGGGCTTCGGCGTCTTCCGGATGTAGGGGCGAATTCATGACTGTCGAAACAGTTCTCGTCGCCAATCGCGGCGAGATCGCGCGGCGGGTCTTCGCGACGTGCCGCCGGATGGGGCTCGGCACCGTCGCGGTGTACTCCGACGCCGACGCGGCCTCCCCGCACGTGGCGGAGGCCGACGCTGCCGTCCGGCTGCCGGGCAACACCCCCGGCGAGACGTACCTGCGCGGTGACCTCGTCATCGAGGCCGCGCTCGCCGCCGGCGCGGGCGCGGTGCACCCGGGCTACGGGTTCCTCTCGGAGAACGCCGGGTTCGCCCGCGCGGTTCAGGCTGCCGGGCTGACCTGGATCGGCCCGCCGGTCGAGTCGATCGAGCAGATGGGCTCCAAGGTCGCGGCGAAGAAGATGATGGACGCGGCGGGCGTCCCGGTCCTCGCCGAGCTGGACCCGGCGGAGGTCACCGCGGAGCAACTGCCGGTGCTGATCAAGGCGTCGGCGGGCGGCGGAGGCCGCGGCATGCGGGTCGTCCGCGAGCTGGCGGAGCTGGAGCCGCAGCTCGAGGGGGCGCGCCGCGAGGCGCAGTCCGCCTTCGGCGACCCCACCGTCTTCTGCGAGCGCTACCTGGAGACCGGCAGGCACATCGAGGTGCAGGTGCTGGCCGACACGCACGGCACCGTGTGGGCGGTCGGCGAGCGCGAGTGCTCAATCCAGCGCAGGCACCAGAAGGTGGTCGAGGAGGCGCCGTCGCCGCTGGTCGAGCGGGTGGACGGGATGCGGGCGCGACTCTTCGCGGCGGCCGTGCTCGCCGCCGAGGCGATCGGCTACACCGGTGCGGGCACCGTCGAGTTCCTCGCCGACGAGCGCGGCGACTTCTTCTTCCTGGAGATGAACACCCGGCTGCAGGTCGAGCACCCGGTCACCGAGTGCACCACCGGGCTGGACCTGGTCCGCTGGCAGCTCGCGATCGCCGACGGCGCGGCGCTGCCCGCCGAACCGCCCGCCCAGCGCGGCCACTCCATCGAGGTCCGGCTCTACGCCGAGGACCCGGCGCAGGACTGGCAGCCGCAGAGCGGCACCGTGCACCGGATCGCGATCCCCGGCGTGCTCGCCGAGTTCGACCTCCCCGCCCGCTCCGGCATCCGGCTCGACACCGGCGTGGTCGACGGCTCGGTCGTCGGCGTGCACTACGACCCCATGCTGGCCAAGGTCATCTCGGTCGGCGAGACCCGGGCCGAGGCCGCCCGGCTGCTCGCCGACGCCCTGCGGCGCGCGCAGCTGCACGGCCTGGTGACCAATCGCGACCTGCTGGTCCGGGTGCTGCGGCACCCGGCCTTCCTGGCAGGCGACACCGACACCGCCTTCTTCGCCACGCACGGCCTCGCCGCACTCGCGGCGCCACTCACCGACGCCGAGGGCACCGAGCTCTCCGCCGTCGCCGCCGCGCTGGCCGACGCTGCCGCCAACCGCGCGGCCGCCCGGGTGGTGCCGGGGCTGCCGAGCGGCTGGCGCAACCTGCCGTCGCAGTCGACGGTCAAGCGGTTCGACGGCAGGGACGGCGCCGTGCACGAGATCGGCTACCTGGTCACCCGCGGGGTGATCGCGGTGGACGGCCACGACGGGCTGGCGGTGCTCGAGGCCGCCCCGGACCGGGTGGTGCTCGCGGTGCCGGGCGAGCGCGGGCCGGTGCGCAGGCAGTTCGCCATCGCCAGGTACGGCGACCTGGTCGCGGTGGACTCCCCGCTCGGCCCGGTGGCGCTGCGCAGACTGCCGCGCTTCACCGACCCCGCCGACCTGGTGGCCACCGGCTCGCTGCTCGCCCCCATGCCGGGCACCGTGATCCGGCTCGGCGCCGAGGTGGGTGCCGCGGTCACCGCTGGCACCCCGATTCTCTGGCTGGAGGCCATGAAGATGGAGCACACCATCGCGGCCCCGGCCGACGGCGTGCTCAGCGCCGTGCACGTCGGCGTCGGCGATCAGGTCGATGTCGGCACCGTCCTCGCGGTCGTGCAGGATGCCGCGGAAGCAGCAACTTCTCAGGAGAACGCATGAGTTTCATCGAGACCGACGAGCAGAAGTCGCTGCGCCAGGCCGTCGCCGCGCTCGCGAGCAAGTACCCGTACCTGGACTACGTGCTGCCGAAGGCGCGCAACCACGAACCGCTGCGTGAACTCTGGGACGAGGCGGGCAAGCTCGGGTTCCTCGGCGTGAACCTGCCGGAGGAGTACGGCGGCGGCGGGGCGGGCATGTACGAGCTCGCGCTGGTGATGGAGGAGCTCGCCGCGCAGGGCGCCGGGCTGCTGCTCATGGTGGTCTCGCCCGCCATCTGCGGCACCATCATCACCCGGTACGGCACCGAGGAGCAGAAGCGGGAGTGGCTGACCAAGCTCGCCGACGGCTCCGCGACGATGGTCTTCGGCATCACCGAGCCGGACGCGGGCTCCAACTCGCACCAGATCACCACCACCGCGCGCCGGGACGGCGGCGACTGGATCCTGAACGGCCGCAAGGTCTACATCTCCGGCGTCGACCAGGCCGAGGCGGTGCTGATCGTGGCCCGCACCGAGGACCACAGGACCGGCAAGCTCAAGCCCGCGCTCTTCATCGTCCCCACCGACGCCCCCGGCTTCGAGAAGACGGCGCAGGAGATGGACATCATCGAGCCGGACACCCAGTTCACGCTCTTCCTCGACGATGTCCGGCTGCCCGCGACCGCGCTGGTCGGCAGCGAGGACGCCGCGCTCATGCAGCTCTTCGCCGGGCTCAACCCGGAGCGCATCATGGGCGCCGCGATGGCCGTCGGCATGGGCCGCTACGCCCTGGACCGGGCTGTCGCGTACGCCCGCGAGCGCACCGTGTGGAAGACCCCGATCGGCGCGCACCAGGGCATCGCGCACCCGCTGGCGCAGGCCAAGGTCGAGGTCGAGCTGGCCAAGCTGATGATGCAGAAGGCCGCCGTGCTCTACGACACCGGCGACGAGATGGGCGCCGCCGAGGCCGCCAACATGGCCAAGTACGCCGCGGGCGAGGCCAGCATCAAGGCGCTGGACCAGGCGGTGCAGACGCACGGCGGCGCCGGGCTAACCAAGGAGGTCGGGCTGGCCTCCATGCTGGCCGCGGCCCGGATCGCGCGGATCGCGCCGGTGAGCCGGGAGATGGTGCTCAACTTCGTCGCCCAGCACTCGCTGGGCCTGCCGAAGTCGTACTGATGGCCGAGCCGCTGGTGCGCTACGAGGTGGGCGACGGCTTCGCCACGCTCACCCTCGACTCGCCGCACAACCGGAACGCGCTCTCCAGCAGGCTCGTCGCCGAGCTGCTCGCCGGGCTGGACACTGCCGCCGCCGACGACGCCGTGCGCGGCATCGTGCTCGCCCACACCGGCAACACCTTCTGCGCCGGTGCGGATCTCAGCGAGGCGAGCGACGCCGATCCGGCGGTCGCGGCGGATCAGCGCACCCGCGCCATGATCGGGGTGCTGCGCAGGCTGGTCGAGATCCCCAAGCCGGTGCTGGCCAGGATCGACGGCAATGTCCGGGCAGGCGGCATGGGCATCGTGGCAGGCTGCGACCTCGTGGTGGCAGGCCCGGGCAGCAGCTTCGCGCTCACCGAGGTGCGAATCGGGCTCGCGCCGTTCATGATCTCGCTGACCCTGCTGCCCCGGCTGGATCAGCGCGCCGCGGGCCGGTACTACCTGACCGGCGAGAAGTTCGGTCCTGAGGTCGCGGCGGCGATCGGATTGGTGACCGTTGCCGCCGAGGATCCCGGCGCCGAGATCGCCCGGCTGCGCGCCGACCTGCGCAGGGGCGCACCGCAGGGCCTGGCCGAGGCGAAACGCCTGGTCAATGCCGATATCCTGGCCGGTTTCGACCTGCGGGCCGAGGAGCTCGCCGAGCGCTCGGCGAGCTTCTTCGGCACCGCCCAGGTGCGCGAGGGGATGACGGCCTTCCTGCAGCGCCGCCCGCCCTCCTGGGCAGAATGAGCGCATGGTGACTCCGCACGAACCCAAGCAGGACCGCAGCCGCGCCACGCGGCAGCGTTTGCTCGAGGCGACGATCGACTGTCTGGCCGAATTCGGCTGGGCCGCAGCGACGGTCGCGGTGGTCGCGGAGCGTGCCGGGGTCTCGCGCGGTGCGGCACAGCACCACTTCCCGACCCGCGAGGACCTGATCACCGCCGCGCTCGAGTACATGTTCGACGTCCGCAACGGCCAGGCGACGGAGGAGGCGGCGTCGCTCGCCGCCACCTCCGGGGTCGCGCGCACCGAGGCGGTGGTCTCCGGGCTGGTCGAGTCCTACACCAGCCCGCTCTTCAAGGCGGCGCTGCAGGTGTGGACGCACGCCGCCGCCGACCCGGCGCTCAGCCAGCGCATCGTCCCGCTGGAGGCGAAGTTCGGCCGGGTGTCGCACCGGCGCGCGGTCGAGGCGCTCGGGGTCGACGACTCCGACCCGGTGGCGCACCACCTGGTCCAGGCCACCCTGGATCTGGCCCGCGGGCTCGGGCTGGCCGATGTCCTCACCGACGACTCGGTGCGGCGCAAGCTGATCGTGCAGCAGTGGGCCGCGACGCTGCATACCGCGCTGCACGGCTGATCCGCAGTAGCATGCCCTCCAGGTAACTCAACGATAGCTGAGCGCGAGGAGGGCGCATGTGCACACGGGCGATGTGGACGGCTAGCGAGCAGGGCGTACTGGTCGGGCGGAATATGGACTGGCCCGAGGAGATGGACACCAACCTCTGGTCGCTGCCGCGGGGGGCAGTGCGCACCGGCCATGGCAGCGACCCGAATCCGCTGCGCTGGACGGCGACCTACGGGAGCGTGGTCACCACCGTCTGGGATGGCGCGAGTACCGACGGGATCAACGAGCGCGGGCTCGCCGCGCACGTGCTCTGGCTGGCGGAGTCCGACTTCGGGGAGCGTGCTCCGGAGTTGCCGGCGCTCGCCGTCTCGCTCTGGCCGCAGCTCTTCCTCGATCGCTGCGCCACGGTCGCCGAGTGCGTGCGGCTGCTGGACGAGGAGCCGATGCAGGTGATTCCGCTGGTCGAGCCGCGCTCCGGGCGGCTCGGCACCGTGCACCTCGCGCTGGACGACGCGAGCGGTGATTCGCTCGTCATCGAGCACCTGGACGGCAAGCCCCGGCTGCACCACGATCGCGCCTACACCGTGATGACCAACTCGCCGCCCTTCGACCAGCAGCTCGAGCTGCGCAACCGCTACGCCGGGTTCGGTGGCACCCAGCCGCTGCCCGGCACCACCGAGGCGGCCGACCGCTTCGTCCGGGCCGAGTACTACCTGGACCGGCTGCCCCCCGCCAGCACCCCCGGCCGCGGCTACGCCGCGCTGCTCAGCGTCATGCGCAATGCCGCGCAGCCGTTCGGCACGCCGGACCCGCAGCGCCCGTACATCGCGCCGACGATCTGGCGTACCCTCGCCGACCTGGGCCGCGGGGTGTACGCCTACGAGTCCTCGTTCAGCCCGGACATCATCTGGACCCGGCTCTCGGAACTCGATTTCGACGAGTGCCGGAAGCTGACCGTCGAACCCGGACTGATCGGTGACGTCACCGACCGCTACCGGCCCGCCGCCGAGCCGCAGTGGGTGCTGGCCTGATCAGCCCTCGGCCTCGGCCCAGTCCCACACCGGCTGCAGCGCCTCGCCGAGCCGCCGCCCCGCGGTCGGCGTGAGCCCGTAGCTGCCGCGCGTCCCGTGCTTCTCCACCAGCCCCGCGGCCTGCAGTTGCTGCAGCCGGGTGGAGAGCACGCTGGACGAGCAGTTCCCCATGCGTCTGCGCAGCTCGAGGAAGCCGAGCGGGCCCGGCTCCAGCTCCCAGAGCACGCGCAGCATCCAGCGCTGCCCGAGCAGGTCGATGGCGGCCAGGATGGCGTCGTGGTTTGCGCTTCGCATTTCGAAGCACCATAGTTGCTTCGAAATCAGAAGCGGAGGTAGCGATGGCGAAGCGGGTCGTGCTGGTGACCGGGGCGTCGAGGGGGATCGGGGCGGAGACCGCTCGGCAGCTCGGCCGCGCCGGGGCGCACGTGCTGGTGAACTACCGGGAGAAGCGGAAACGCGCGGAGGGCGTGGTCGAGGAGATTCGCGCCGCGGGTGGGAGTGCGGCGGCCGAGTGCGCTGATCTGGCCGATCCGGCCGCGGTCGAGGCGCTGCTGGCGCGGGTCGGGCGGTTGGACGGGCTGGTGCTGAACGCGTCCGGCGGGATGGAGCGCGGGGCCGATCCCGGTTACGCCATGCGGCTGAACCGGGACGCGCAGGTCTCTCTGGCGACCTCGGCACTCCCGCTCATGCCCGCGGGGTCGCGGATCGTGTTCGTGACCAGTCACCAGGCGCACTTCTCGCGGGACGGGCACCCGCTGCCGGACGACTACGCGCCGGTGGCGGCGAGCAAGCGGGCCGGGGAGGACGCGCTGCGCTCGTTGATTCCCGTGTTCGCCGCGCGCGGGGTCGGGTTCACCGTGGTGTCCGGGGACATGATCGACGGCACCATCATCGTGCGGCTCCTCGAACGCCGCGATCCGGATGCCGTCGCCACCCGGCGCGCGGGCGGCCCGCTGCCCACCGTCGAGGAGTTCGGCGCCGCCGTCGCGGAGGCACTGGACGCCGGCCACCCCGACGGCCACACCGTCTACATCGGCGGCGCCGACTACCTCAGTGGCTCCCGGCAAGGTTGAGGATCACGACCCCCGCCACCACCAGCGCCACCCCGGCCACCTTCGCCGCCGTGAGCGGCTCCTTCAGGAACAGGATCCCGATCCCGACGATCAGGATCGTGCCCACCCCCGACCACAGCGCGTACGCGATCCCCACCTGCATGTCCCTGGCGATGGCCTGGGCGAGCATCGCGAACGCGATCCCGTAGCCGGTCAGCACCGCCACCGTCGGCCACAGCCGGGAGAAGCCCTGGGTGCTGCCGAGGAGGCTGGTGGCGAAGACCTCGGCGACGATCGCGCCTGCGAGGAAGAGGTAGGGGGTCACTGACTCTCCTGGGGACGGATGTGGACGGGCGTGCGGGTCCATCGTCCGGGGGAGCCGCATCGGGGAGTCGCGCCGGGGTGCTGTCCGGGGTCGCCGCTCCGGGCACGTGGTCGTTACTCGGCTGTGAGGTCGTACAGGGTCACGCCGTCCACTTCGGTGGCGGTGAAGTTCTGCTCGACCCAGGCGGCGATCTCGGAGCCGGCCGAGGTGCTCGAGCCGCCGGGCCCGCCCCGGCTGCCGCCGATGAAGTAGTGGATCCTGCCGTCCCGGACGTACTCCTGGAACTGCTCCAGCGTGGGCGACGGGTCGCTGCCGTTGAAGCCGCCGATGGGCATGACCGGGAGTTCGGTGGCGAGCTGGAAGCCGGCGGCGCTGTTCGAGCCGACCGCCGCCGCGACCCAGGTGTAGGAGTCGGCGTCGCTCTCCAGGAGGGCGACGACCTGCTGGGTCGGGGTGGAGCTGCCGAGGAGGCCGCCCATCGTGCCGCCGCCCGTGCGGGCGCCGTCGGTGCCGGTGGTGGCCGGGCCGCCGGTCACGGTTCCGGTCGCCACGCCGCCCGGAGCGGTGCCGCCGGGGAAGGTGCCGCCGGGGAAGGCTCCATGGCCTCCACCATCGCGCCCGTCGCGCATTCCGCCCGGACCGCCCATGTCGCGGCCGACGTTCGGGCCGGCCGACGGGATCGAACCCGCGTGGGCGGTCCCGATCGTCTGCACGCTGTAGGCGACGGGGCCGGAGAGCGCGACGAAGGCGGCGATCAGTGCGGCGCCGACGGCGGCGCGACGGGGGAGGGCGAGGAGTGCGAGCGCGGTCGCGACGACACCGGCGACGAGCACGGCCCAGCGCAGCCAGGGTAGGAACTCCGCGCTGCGGGAAAGCAGCATCCATGTGGTCGCGGTGGTGAGGGCGAGACCGAGCGCGGTCGCGAGGCGGACCCACCCGCGGAAACGATTCCGCCAGGCGAGCACCGCTCCGATCCCGGCCAGCGCCGCAACCGCGGGTGCAAGCGCCACCGTGTAGTACTGGTGAAAAATCCCCGCCATGAAGCTGAACACCAACCCGGTGACCAGCAACCAGCTACCCCACAGCAGCAGCGAGGCCCGCTGCCGATCACCGCGACCGGCCCTGCCGCGCAACAGAACTCCAGCAATTAGCGTTACCAGCGCGGCGGGAATGAGCCACGCGATCTGCCCACCCTGCGCCGCCTCGAACAGCCGCCCGATACCGGTACTGCCCCACATCCCGTTCCCCCCGGCGGGCAACTCCCCACCGCCGCCCCCGACACTCCCGGTCTCCTCCCCGTTCAACCGCCCGAGCCCGTTGTATCCGAGCGTCAACTCCAGGATCGAATTCTCCTGCGACCCCCCGATCCACGGCCGCGAATCCGCGGGCCACAGCTCGACCGCCAGCAACCACCACCCCGCGGCGACAACCATGGCCGCACCCGCGGCGAAGAGCTGCACCACCCGCTTGCCCAGCCGGGGCGGCCCCGCGAACAGACAGACCAGCGCCAACCCCGGAACCACGAGCAACACCTGCAACTGCTTCGCCAGGAACCCGAACCCGATGAGCGCACCGCACAGCACCAGCCACCGCGTCCGCCCGTCCTCGACCGCCCGCACCACGGCATACGCCGCCCCCGCCATCAGGAACACCAGCAGCGCATCCGGATTGTTGAACCGGAACATGAGCACCGCCACCGGCGTCACCGCGAGCACCAGCCCGGCGAGCAACCCGGCCCCCGCCCCGAACGGCCTGCGCACCGCCGCGTACACCACCGCGACGGTGGCGACGCCGAGCAGTACCTGCGGCACCAGAATGCTCCAGCTGTGCAACCCGAACAGCCGCACCGAGAGCTCCATCAACCACAGCGAGGCGGGCGGCTTGTCGACGGTGATCGAGTTGGCGGCATCCGACGAGCCGAAGAAGAACGCGGTCCAGGACTCCGAGCCGGCCTGCACGGCCGCGGAGTAGAAGCTGTTGGCCCAGCCGTTGGCGCTGAGGTTGATCAGGTAGGCGACGAGGGTGCCGAGCAGCAGTGCGCCCAGCGCGGTTCGCTCCCAACGGAATCGGCGAGAAGGAGCGGGTGGCGCTTCGGCGGCGGGCGGGGCGAGGGTGGTGGTCACGGGGCTCCTCCGGTGGTGGTCGGGCGGGCGCCGGCATCGCGGAACACCCAGCGCAGGCCGACGAACCTGCTCAGCGTCGCGAGCAGATTGGCCAGCACGAGGACGAAGAGTTCGAGCGCGATCGGGGCGCCGGGCGCCCAGTGGTGCAGGGCGGAGAGCGAGCCGCTGGTCAGCGCGAGGCCGAGCGCGAAGATCAGCAGCCCCTGGAACTGGTGCGCCGCCATGCCGGTCGAGCCGCGCACGCCGAAGGTCCAGGCGCGGTTGGCGGCGGTGTTGCCGACCGCGGTGAGCAGCAGGGCGGCGAAGTTGGCGCCCTGCGGGCCGACCGCGGGTTGCAGCAGCAGGTAGAGCACCAGGTAGGCGGCGGTGCTGAGCACACCGATCACGGCGAACCGCACCAGCTGGCCGACCATGCCGAGCGGCACCAGCGGCTCGCGCCCGATGGCTCGGCGCAGCTCCTCGATCGGCACCGCGCCGGAGGCGAGGCCGCGGCCGACCCGCCAGACGCCGAGCAGGTCCTTGCGGGCGGTGTCGACGATGTCGACCCGGGAGTCCGGGTCGTCGATCCAGTCCACCGGGACCTCGTGGATGCGCAGCCCGGCGCGCTCGGCGAGCACGAGCAGTTCGGTGTCGAAGAACCACTCGCCGTCCTCGACCAGCGGAAGCAGCCTGCGTGCCACCTCGGTGCGCATGGCCTTGAAGCCGCACTGGGCGTCGGAGAAGCGGGCGCGCAGGGAGGCGCGCAGGATCAGGTTGTAGCTGCGGGAGATGAACTCGCGCCTCGGGCCGCGCACCACCCGCGACGAGCCCGCCAGGCGGGTGCCGATGGCCAGGTCGGAGTGGCCGGAGACCAGCGGTGCGACCAGGGGGAGCAGGGCGTTCAGGTCGGTGGAGAGGTCGACGTCCATGTAGGCGACCACGCGGGCGTCGGAGTTCTGCCACACCGTGCGCAGGGCGCGGCCGCGGCCCCTGCGGTCCAGGTGCACGACGCGGACGCCGTCCAGGTCGCCGGCGAGCGCATCGGCCACCGCGAGGGTGGCGTCGGTGCTGGCGTTGTCGGCGATGGTGATGCGGGCCGGGAAGGGGAAGCCGGTGCGCAGGTGGGCGTGCAGCCCGCGGACGCAGCGGCCGAGGTCGGCCTCCTCGTTGTAGACGGGGATGACCACGTCGAGCACGGGTGGGTGCGCCGTGGTCACGCTTCGATCCGCGGGCAGTGCGGCGGTCACGGTCTCGGTCATGGGTCCGAGACTCGTGGCCGCCGCTGCCACCCGGCTGGGATGCGGCTGTGAGGTTCCTGCGAGCGCGCAGCCCCGCGGCGGGCGGGTGCCGCTTTCAACGCAGGCGGCGGAGGTGCAGCACGCTGTCGGCGCGGGTGCCCGGCTGCCCCTCTGGGCCGGGGGCGTCCCGCTCGATCAGATCGGCGGTCACCACCTGCCAGCCGTCGTCGAGCGCGAGCCCCTGCTGCACCTGCTCCAGGGTGGGGAACTCGTGCGCGAAGGGCGGCTCGTCCATCCAGCTCGGCCACCCCTGGTGCGAGCCGATCACCAGCGCCCCGCCGACGGCGACGGCACCCGCCGCCCTGCGCAGGATGGCGTCGCGCTCCCCCGGCTGCGCCGTCTGCGAGTGCAGGAACTGCGCGGAGACCAGGTCGAACTCCCCGGCGGGGAAGTCGGTGTGCAGGTCGTGCGCGGCCCAGGTGATGCGGTCCCCGACCCCGGCCGCGGCGGCGTGCCCGGCGGCGCGGTCCAGCGCGACCTGCGAGACGTCGACCGCGGTCACCCGCCAGCCGAGCCCGGCCAGCCAGATGGCGTCACCGCCCTCGCCGGAGCCGAGGTCGAGCGCGGTGCCCGGTGGCAGCGCACCGGCCTCGCGGACCAGGATCGGGTTCGGGTTGCCGCTCCAGACCTGGTCACGATCGCGGTAGAAGGTGTCCCAGTGCTCCCGGGTGGAGATGTCAGCGGGCGGGGCCGCGTGGTGATCGTGCATGGTCGCATGCTGCCGCCGCGCGTTCCGGTCCCGCCACTTTCCGTGCCGAACCGGCAAAAAAGTAGGCTGCGGGGATGACGCGCAGCATCCGGGTCGACGCCCGCACCGAACGCTGGCGGGCGCATCGGGTGCGCATGCGCGAGGAGTTCGTGGACGCGGCGATCCGCGCGCTCGACGCGCTCGGCCCCGGCGTCAGCATGGGCGATATCGCCCGCGAGGCGGGGGCGGCCAAACCCAAGCTGTATCGGCACTTCGAGGACAAGACCGATCTCTACGACGCCGTCGTCGACCGGATGCGCGAGCTGCTCTGGACCAGGATCGCGGCAGGCGCCGATCTGACCGCCGACCCGGTCCGGGTGCTGATCGGGCGGGCCGTCACCGAGTATGTGCTGGTGGTCGATCAGCACCCGAATGTCTTCCGGTTCCTGCTGCACAGCCACTTCACCAGGAACGCGGGTGAATCCGAGCGCGCGCTGCGCTCGGCCCGGCGCTCCGCCCGCTGGGCGGCGGAGCTGGTCGCCGCCGTGGTCGGCGACTCCGAGCTCGACGTCTCCGGGCTGGAGCTGGTCAACTACTCGGTGTTCGGGGCGGTCGCCTCGGCCACCGACTGGTGGCTGGGTGCCGATCGAGCCGAGCCCGCGCCCATGCCGGTCGAGAGGTTCGTGATCTATCTCGGGACGATCGTCACGGCGCTGGTCGAGGCGGGTTCGCGGCTGCACGGGATCGTGCTGGATCTCGAGGCACCCCTGGGCGGCACCGTCGAACACGGCTGAACCACGGGCGCCGGACCGCGACCGCACCCGCGTGGCCGCGGCTCGTCACCGCGCCCCGCCGCCGGGAAACGCCAGCCGCGCGGGCGGGATCGGGCGCCGCGGGCAGGATCGGGCGCGCTCGTGCGGCCTACGCGCCGGGCGCGCTTCGCAACCGCCAGAGCGGCGACACCGGCCCGTGCCCGGCCCCGAGATCGTAGGCCGCCGCCAGGCAGCGCCGAGTCCACTCCTTGGCGAACTCCACCGCCTCCGGCACCTCGTACCCGTGCGCCAGAGCGCAGGCGACGGCGGCGGCCAGCGTGTCTCCGCCCCCGTGATCGTTCCCGGTGGGAATCCGCGCCGCGCTGAACTCGTGGAACCGCTCCCCGTCGAAGAGCAGATCCTTGCTGCTCGCCGACGAGCGCAGATGCCCGCCCTTGACGATGGCCCAGCGCGGCCCGAGCGCATGCAGCGCCTCGGCGGCCGCGCGCGCGGTGGCGTCGTCGACCACCTCGATGCCGGTGAGCAGCCGCACCTCGTCCAGGTTCGGGGTGACCAGGGTGGCGAGCGGAATCAGCGTGTGCCGCACGGCATCCAGGGCCTCGGCGTGCAGCAGCGGATCCCCGTGCATGGAGGCGGCGACCGGATCCACCACGAGCGGCACCGCCGCGTCCCGCCCGATCCCGACCTCGCGGCAGACCGCGGCCACCGCCTCGATGATCGCGGTGGAGGCGAGCATCCCGGTCTTGGCCGCCCCGACCCCGATATCGGCGACCACCGTGCGCACCTGCGCCGCGACCACCTCCGGCGGAATCTCGTGGAACCCGCTGACCCCCAGCGTGTTCTGCACCGTCACCGCGGCCACCGCCACGCAGGCGTGCACCCCGCAGAGCGCCATGGTGCGGGTGTCGGCCTGGATCCCGGCACCGCCGCCGGAGTCGGTGCCCGCGATCGTGAGAACGCGGACCGGAGTCTGCCCGTCACCGGGCAAGGGCAGCAAGTTCACGGGATGGAACCCTACGGGATGCCAATTAATGAAAACGGTTACCATTAGTTTATGACCATCCCCGTCACCGTTCTCTCCGGGTTCCTCGGCGCGGGCAAGACGACGCTGCTCAACCACATCCTGGCCAACCGGGACGGCCGCCGCGTCGCCGTCGTGGTGAACGACATGAGCGAGATCAATATCGACGCCGCCGTCGTGCGCACCGACGAGCAGCTGGTCGAGCTGACCAACGGCTGCATCTGCTGCACCCTGCGCGAGGACCTGGTCACCGCGGTCGGCGAGCTTGCCAGGGCGGGCCGCTTCGACCAGGTGGTGATCGAGTCCACCGGGATCTCCGAGCCCATGCCGGTGGCGGCGAGCTTCGAGTGGGAGTTCGACGACGGGTTCCGGCTCGGCGAGCTGGCCCGGCTGGACACCATGGTCACCGTGGTGGACGCCGCCACCTTCCTGCCCGAGGTCACCCGCGGCGATTCGCTGGAATCCCGTGCGCTGCAGGCCGCCGACGGCGACGAGCGCGGCATCGCCGACCTGCTCATCGACCAGGTCGAATTCGCCGACGTCCTGGTGCTCAGCAAGACCGACCTGGTGAGCCCGGCCATGGCGGGCGCGGTCGAGGCCACCCTGCGCCGCCTGAACCCGCGGGCCAGGCTGGTCCGCGCCACGCACGGCGGCATCGACCTGGCCGAGGTGCTCGACACCGGCCGCTACGACCCGCTCGCCGCCGCCGAAACCGACGGCTGGGCCGAGGAACTCGCGGGCGGGCACACCCCGGAGACCGAGGAGTACGGCATCGGCAGCCTCACCTACCGCGCCGACCGCCCGTTCCACCCCGGCCGGCTCGCCGCCGCGCTGGAGCAGTTGACGGGGATCCTGCGCAGCAAGGGTTTCTGCTGGATCGCGAGCCGCCCGGAGCTGGTCGCCCACTGGTCGCAGGCCGGGCCGAACCTGGTCTTCGAGCCGGCCGGGACCGGGCCGAGCGGGCAGGAGCTCGTACTGATCGGCATCCGGCTCGACCGCGAACGGCTGCGCGGGCTACTGGACGGCGCGCTGCTCACCGCCGCCGAGTTCGCGACCGGGCCGCGAGCGTGGCGCCGCTACGCCGACCCGTTCCCGGAGTGGCACACCCACTAGGCGACGAACCACCCGGTCGGCGAGAGCTCCGCGCCCATCCGCGGCACGTACTGATCGAAGTACACCTTCGAGATCAGCTCCCGCCGCGACCGCACGTTGGCCTTGTCGAAGACCGACTTCAGGTGGTCCTGCACGGTGTAGGTGGAGAGGTGCAGTGTCCCCGCGATCTCCTTGGTGTCGACGCCCTGCAGCACCAGCTGCACCACGTCGCGCTCGCGCGGCGAGAGGCCGTAGGCGGCGACCACGATGGCGACGATCTCCGGCGGGCGGGCCTCCTCGATGGTGATCACCACCTCGCCCTGCCTGCCGTCGCGGGTGGTCAGCGGCCCCGCGTGCAGGACCAGCCACATCCCGGAGCCGGTGCGCAGCCGACAGCGCGGCGGCACGGTGGTCTCGCCGCGGCCGTAGCGGCGGGCGGCGCCGATCAGCGCGCCGATCGGGGAGAGCGGGTCGCCGCTGTTGGCGCCGGCATCGAGGTCCGCGATGCGCTGCTCGGCGCCGAGGCTCATCTGCACGATCTGGTCATCCGCGCCGACGATCACCACGGCCGGGCCGGTGACGGCTGCGGGCGGACGCGCCTCGGCCAGCTGGGCCAGCATGCCGGTGCGCACGCCGTGCGCGAAGGGCGCCGCCAGCGAGGCGAGGAAGTCGATCTCGGCGGCGTCGAAGGGCGCGTCCTCGGCACCGCGGAAGATCGCCATCGCGCCCCACACCTCGCTGCCGTCGCGGAAGGCGAGCCTGGCCTCGTCGGCGTAGCCGAAGCGCGGCTTCATGAAGGAACTCATCCGGCCGGAGCGCTCGACCTCGCCGTTGGTCATCAGGTGCACGCCTGCCGCGGGCACCTCGGCGCGGGCCAGCTCGGTGAAGGCGGTCGGCTCGACCGTGCCGTACTCGATCACCCCGAACTCGACGTCGTGGCTGTTGCGATTGTGCAGGTCACCATATTTGCGGGCGCTGGTGAGCATGTGCGTCACCGGGTCGTGGGTGGCGATGCAGGCGCTGACCCACGGCACTGCCCGCGCCACCGAGGCGCTGGCCTCCGCCAGGAAGGTGTCCAGGTCGAGGCCGGCGCGCGCGACGACGTCCACATCCTGTCGAACGCGGGCGGCGGTGAGTCCTCTGGCCATGAAATCAGTCTGCGGCACCGCTCCGACCTGCGCCATCCCAGAACTCTGGGGACCGGCACCCACCAGAACCGACGGGTAGGTTTTCCCTGATTGAACGGGATGTCGCGCGCCGCTCGCGGCTCGCAGAGTTGAGCGCACATCGCACCGATCGAAAGGCCCGACCATGACCGGCACCCTCCCGCTCGACTCGCTCCGCGGCAACGGCGAGCTGCACCTGCCCGGTGAGCCCGGGTACGACGCGGCCCGCACCCCGTGGAACCTCGCCGTCGACCTGCGGCCCGCGGCCGTCGCGCTGCCGCGCAGCCTCGACGAGGTGATCGGGCTGGTCAGGGCGGCTGCCGCGGCCGGGCTGAGGGTGGCCCCGCAGAGCACCGGGCACGGTGCCAACCCGCTGGGCGAGCGGCCGCTCGACGACGTGCTGCTGCTCCGGCTCACCGGGTTCACCGGCGTCACCATCGACCCGGAGGCGCGGGTGGCGCGGGTGCTCGGCGGCACCCAGTGGCTGCCGGTGATCGAGGCCGCGGCCGCGCACGGCCTGACCGCACTGCACGGCAGCGCCCCCGACGTCGGGGTGATCGGCTACCTGCTCGGCGGCGGGCTCTCCTTCTACGCCCGCAAGCACGGCGTCGCGGCCAACGCGGTGCGCGCGCTCGAGGTGGTGCTGCCCGACGGCACGCTGGTGCGGGCGACCGCGACCGAGCATCCCGACCTGTTCTGGGCGCTCCGGGGCGGCGGCGGCAACTTCGGCGTCGTGGTGGCGGCCGAGTTCGACCTGCTGCCCTACGCCGACGTGTTCGCCGGCATGCTGCTCTGGGATCGCGCCCGCGCCGCCGAGGTGGTCGCCGCCTACGCCGAGTGGAGCCGCACCGCGCCGGAGTCCGCGACCACCGCGCTGCGGATCATGAGCTTCCCGCCGCTGCCCGAGCTGCCGCCGTTCCTGGCCGGGCGCGACCTGGTGATCGTCGACGGCGCGATCCTGGCCGACGACGACACCGCCGCCGCGGTCCTCGCCCCGCTGCGCGCGCTCGCCCCGGAGATCGACACCTTCGCCCGCATCCCGGCCGCCCAGCTGCTCTTCACGCACCTGGACCCGCCCGCCCCCACCCCGGTCGTCGGCGACCACAGCGTGCTCGGCCCGCTCGACGCCGCCGCCGTCGCGGCCCTCCTGGACCGGGTCGGCGACGGGGTCGACCACGGGCTCATTTTCGCCGAGCTGCGGCACCTCGGCGGCGCGCTCGGCAGGCCCGCCGTCGACGGCGGCGCACTCGCGCACGTGCCCGGCGAGTTCGCCCTGCTCACGATGGCGGTCGCGCCGACCCCGCAGGCCGCGGTCGCGGGCCGGGCGGCGGCGTTCGGCGTGGTCAGGGCCATGTCGGCCTGGTCGCGGCCGAATCTGGTCCCGACCTTCGCGGAGAACCGGGTGGAGTCGGGCAGGTTCTACGACGGCGAGGACTGGGCCCGGCTCTGCCGGGTCAGGGACGCCGTCGCGCCAGGCGCAGCCTTCGTGGCGAACCACGCGCTCGGCTAGTCCGAGATCCCGACGGCCCGGTTCAGGTAGGTCTCGTCGGTGACCTGGTCCAGCAGGAACCCGGCGATGTCGGCCCTGGAGATCTTCAGGGCCAGCCCCGACATCTCGGCCCCGAAGCCGCGCTGGAAGGTGCCGGTGGCGGGGCCGTCGGTGAAGGCGCTCGGCCGGACCAGGGTCCAGCGCAGGTCGGTCGCCTCCCGGACGTACCGCTCCTGGAGCTGGTGGTCGGCGTAGGCGGGGCGCAGCAGCAGGCCGAACATGACGTACTTCCAGAGGAAGTTCAGGTTCGCCCTGCTGTCGCCCGCGCCGAGCGTGGTCTGGCAGACCAGCCGCTCGACCCCGGTCCGGCGCATGGCCTCCATGACCGTGCGGGTGCCCTCCGCGCGGACGACGCCCTTGCGGCCGTTGCCGAGCGCGACGATCACCGCATCCTGCCCGCCGACCGCGCGCTGCACCGCCGCCACCTCGAGCACGTCGCCGGTGACCACCCGCAGGTTCGGGTGCGCGGCGCCGACGCCGGCCGCGTTTCTGGTGAAGGCGGTGATCTCGTGGTCGCGCTCCAGCCCCTGCTGGACCACGAGCCTGCCCACCGTCCCGGTCGCTCCGAAAACCGCGATTCGCATGTCCCTGCCTCCTCGTCCGATCCCGCTCGGAAGGGTTGAGCGGGAGGTGATCCCAGTACACCGGGGGGAGCGCGGGCGGAACATGGCCCGGAGTCTCGGAAACATACGCGGTGCTCCAGTAGCGTCAGCGGCACCAATCGCGTGAAGGGAGTGCCGCCGGTGAAGTGGACCCTCGAGGTCGTCGTCGTCCCGGTGTCCGATATCGACCGGGCCAAGCGTTTCTACTCCGAAGGGGTCGGTTTCGACATCGACCACGACACCACCGGGCAGGCTCCGGACGGCGCCGCGATCCGGATCGTGCAGCTCACCCCGCCCGGGTCCGGGTGCTCGATCGTGATCGGCAGCGGGGCGGTGCCGGAGATGGTTCCCGGCTCGCTCAAGGGGCTGCAGCTGGTGGTGCCCGATGTCCACGCGGCGCACGCCGAGCTGGTGGAGCGCGGGGTCGCGGTCTCCGACGTCCAGGTGATCGGGGCGAACCCGCGCGAGGTACCAGACCCGCTGGACAATGTCGGCTTCTTCTTCTTCGACGACCCGGACGGCAACAGCTGGGCGGTGCAGCAGATCTCCGCCCGCGGCAGCGGCACCTGATATACCGCCCGCGGTTAGCGGTACTCGGCGAAGAATTCGGCGATCTCGGCGGCGGCGAGCTCCGGCGCGGCGTGGTGCAGGTAGTGGGTGGGCACGTCGTGCACCCGCCAGGAGACGATCGCGGTGTGGTCGCGCTCGGCGAAGCGGCGGATGCCGTGGAAGTCGCCGATCGAGCCGGAGAGCGCGAGCGGGACCGTGGTCGGCTCGGCCTGCCGCGGCGCCTTCGCGTTCTCGTAGTACTGCCGGACGGCCGAGCCCGCGCTGCCGGAGAACCAGTGCAGCGCGAGGTGCGTGAGCACGAATTCGTCGTCCAGGTCGGGGCCGAGCAGCTGGCTGTTCCAGCCGGCCAGCCCGGCGGGTGAGTCGACGATGGCGTGTGCGAGGGTCTGCGGCTGCTGCGAGTGCAGGGTGTTGAAGCTCATCTTGTTCTCCGCGAACCAGGTGAGCGTGGCGAGCGCGGACTGCTCGTCCTCGGTCAGGTCGGCGAACTCGGCCGGGTCGCCCGAGGGGAACGAGAACACCTGCGACACGTGCACCCCCGACACCGGCGCGATCCGCCCCAGCTGCGGCGCGATCTGTGCCCCGTGGTCGTTGCCGACCACGCCGAAACGGTCGTAGCCGAGCCGTTCCATGAGCTCGGCGAGGGCGCGGGCGGTGCGCTGGTCGTTCCAGCCGGTCGAGGTGGTCGGGCCGGAGAAGGCGTAGCCGGGCAGCGACGGGATCACCAGGTCGTAGCCGGCCTCGGTGAGCGGGCCCGCGACGGCGAGGAACTCGGCGAAGGTGCCCGGCCAGCCGTGCAGCAGGAGCAGCGGGAAGCCGGTGTCGCGCTTCGACTTCAGGTGCAGGAAGTGGATGTCCTGGCCGTCGATCTCGGTGCTGAACTGCGGGTGCTCGTTGAGCTTCGCCTCCAGTGCGCGCCAGTCCAGCCGCTGCCACTGCTCGACCAGGTGGCGGACGCGGTCGGTGGTGACGCCGTAGGCGTCGCCGGAGCCGGGGATCTGATCCGCCCAGCGGGTGCGGGCCAGGCGGCTGTGCAGGTCGTCCAGGTCGGACTGGGGGATCTCGATGCGGAAGGGACGGATCATCGGGTGCCTCATCTCTGGAACAGAATGGTTTGTTCCGTTCAGACAGTAGCGGAACGGATCATTCCGTTCAAGTGGTAATCTCGGAGGCATGAGCGAATCGCTTCCCGGGCGCAAGGCGCAGGCCGCGCGCAACGACGGGCTCATCCTCGATGCCGCGCGGGCGGTGTTCCTCGCCGACCCCGGTGCGCCGATCTCGGCGGTCGCCGAGCGGGCCGGGGTGGGGATCAGTGCGCTGTATCGGCGCTATCCGAGCAAGGAGGTGCTGCTGCGGACGCTCTGCTACGAAGGGTTGCGGAAGTACTGCACGCTCGGTTCGGCCGCGCTGGAGGTTCCCGACGGGTGGGCGGGGCTGGTGCGGTTCCTGGAGTCCGTGGTCGATGCGGATGTGCACTCGCTGACCGTGCGGTTGGCGGGGGCCTTCGCGCCGGACGAATCGATCCTGCCGGATGTGCGGCGGGCCGGGGAGATCGCTGCGTCCCTGGTGCGCCGGGCGCACGAGAGCGGGCGGTTGCGCGCCGATGTCGGGGCGTCCGACCTGAGTTTGGTGCTGGAAGCGTGCTCCGCCGTCGCCCTGCCGGACCCGGTGCGGACGGTCGAGTTGCGCAGGCGCACATTGGCCCTGCTCATCGCCGGGATGGAGTCCGGTGGGCCCGAGCTGCCCGGACCGCCGCCCGCGCCGGGGGAGTTCGCGGGGCGCTGGGAGTATCGCGGGAAGCGGTGAGCGTTTCGGCGGCGGCCGTGGCCCGTCTCAGCGGCGGCCGAGGTAGAGGGTCTGGGTGCCGCGGCCGAGGGGGCCCTTCTCGTCGAAGAGGGCGGTCTCGGCGAGGCCGATGCCGTGCCGCTGCGGGAGGGTGACGGCGTCCAGGCAGACCCACTCGCCCGCCGGGTGGCGGTGCAGGGTGACGGTGAGATCGGTATTGATGAACAGGTAGCGGTCCCAGTCCAGGACGGAGCTGACCCCGTTGCCGGAGTCGGCGGCGGCCAGGGTGCGCTCCAGGGGGCTCGGGGTGGTGCCCGCGACGATCGGGTACCTGAGCCGGATCCAGCACACCGCCGGACCCGGCTTCATGAACGAGCCCGCCGCGAACCGGTACTCGATGCCGGTGTGGAACCCGACCGGCTGGGTCGAGGGGAACACCTCCGGATCCGGCGCCTGCTCCGGGCCGGGCCGAGAGCCGGTGGGCAGGAACTCCGCGGGCACGTCCAGCTCCGGCTCGGCCAGCTTGAAGCGCCAGGCATTCGCCCGCATCACCGGCCCGCGCTCGGACTCCAGCGTCGCCTCCAGCAACTCCACGCTGCGCCCCGGCCGCACCAGCCGCGCCGTCGCCGTGAGCGGCGCCAGCGGCACCGGGCCGAGGATCTCCACCGCCACCCGCCCGATCTGGAACCCCGGCTTCGGCTCGCACCGCTCCAGCACGTGCCCGAGCAGCGCCGACGGCGGTCCCGCGTGCTGCGCGTCCGGAGACCACGGGCCGCGGGTCAGCTCGGTCGAGTGGTAACGCCGCTCGTCGTCCGGGTCCGGCAGGTAGAAGGCATCGGTCACGGCATCGTCCTCTCGCTGGTCGTCACCGCAGATTCTGCCCCGGCCTCGAACCGGCGGGTGCGCAGCCCTCGGTGAGGTCCGACAGCACTCGGTGGATCGCGATTCGCACGCCGGTACGAGCGGAGAGTCGAGCGTCGCACGTCGCACAGCGAGGAGTCGCATCGCTGCGGGGGCGGAGCCTCGCCCCGCGAAGGGGACCCGCGCCGTGGAGCGGAGCCCCGCCCCGCACAGTCCAGGCAGGCGCGGGGCCCGTGACCACCTCAGGGCACGACGGGCAGGTAGACCTGCGAACCCCTCCCGGCGAACTCCGCCGACTTCTCGACCATCCCCGCCTCGATGGCCTCGACATCGGTGAGGTCGTTCTTCGCGGCGTACGCGCGCACGTCCGCGGAGATGCGCATGGAGCAGAACTTCGGCCCGCACATGGAGCAGAAGTGCGCGGTCTTGGCGGGCTCGGCGGGCATGGTCTCGTCGTGGTATTCCCGCGCGGTGTCGGGATCGAGCGAGAGCGCGAACTGGTCGCGCCAGCGGAACTCGAAGCGCGCGCGCGAGAGCGCGTCGTCGCGCCGCTGCGCGTGCGGGTGCTGCTTGGCCAGGTCGGCGCTGTGCGCGGCGATCTTGTAGGTGATCACCCCGACCTTGACGTCGTCCCGGTTCGGCAGGCCGAGGTGCTCCTTGGGGGTGACGTAGCAGAGCATGGCGGTGCCCGCCTGGGCGATCATCGCGGCGCCGATGGCCGAGGTGATGTGGTCGTAGGCGGGCGCGATATCGGTGGCGAGCGGGCCGAGGGTGTAGAAGGGCGCCTCCGCGCAGAGCTCCTCCTCCAGCCGCACGTTCTCCACGATCTTGTGCATCGGCACGTGGCCGGGGCCCTCGATCATCACCTGCACCCCATGGGATTTCGCGATCGCGGTGAGCTCGCCGAGGGTGCGCAGCTCGGCGAATTGCGCGGCGTCGTTGGCGTCGGCGATCGAGCCGGGGCGCAGCCCGTCGCCGAGCGAGAAGGTGACGTCGTAGCGCGCCAGGATCTCGCAGAGCTCCTCGAAGTGCGTGTACAGGAACGACTCCCGATGGTGCGCCAGGCACCACGCGGCCATGATGGAGCCGCCCCGGGAGACGATGCCGGTGACCCGCTCGGCGGTGAGCGGGATGTAGCGCAGCAGCACGCCGGCGTGCACGGTCATGTAGTCGACGCCCTGCTCGGCCTGCTCGATCACGGTGTCCCGGTACAGCTCCCAGGTGAGCTGGGTCGGATCGCCGTTCACCTGCTCCAGCGCCTGGTAGATCGGCACGGTGCCGACCGGGACCGGCGAATTGCGCAGGATCCACTCGCGGGTCTCGTGGATGTTCCTGCCGGTGGAGAGATCCATGATGGTGTCGGCGCCCCAGCGGGTGGCCCAGACCATCTTCTCCACCTCCTCCGCGATGGACGAGGAGACCGCCGAGTTGCCGATATTGGCGTTGATCTTCACCAGGAACTTCTTGCCGATCACCGTCGGCTCCAGCTCCGGATGGTTGCGGTTGGCCGGAATCACCGCACGTCCAGCGGCGACCTCGGCACGCACCAGTTCGGGCTCGACGCCCTCGCGCGCGGCGACGAACCGCATCTCCGGGGTCACGAACCCCGCCCGCGCCCAGGCGAGCTGAGTGCGCGGGCCATCGCCCGCCGGCCGCTCCCAGGTGTCCCGGAGCGCGGGCAGCCCGGCCGCCAGGTCGATGGCCGCGGCGGAGTCGGTGTACGGCCCCGACGTGTCGTACACATCGAGGTGCTCACCATTGCTGAGCGGAATCCGGCGCACCGGAACCCGCAGGTCGTCCACTTCCAGATAATGCTTCACGCTGCCCTCGATGGGCCCGGTGGTCACGCTGTCGACAGCTGTCACGATGTCACTCCCTACGCCGGCATTACCCGGTCAGGTTCATACGGTCGACGGCCCTAGCCGTCCTCTCAGCCCGCTGGTGCGAGCCCCCGTTTCGACGATGAAGTTGTGCGCGGCCGACCCTACCCGCTACGCGTCGCGCAACATCCGGAACACCTGACCTCCGACGAAATCGCCGAGATCCTCCGGTGTCCAGTCGGCGTTCCCCGCCATCAGCGTCTGCACCGCACCCTCGCCCGCGGCCAGCCACTGGTCGACCAGCACCGGCAGCTTGCGGTCGGCGGCGGTGGTACCCCAGCCGAGCATGGAGCCGCGCAGCAGCGCCGTGCAGCGGTTCACCGCGATCCGCCTGCCCCGGCCGAACTCCTCGGAGATCACCGGGTCCGGGGTCTCGGCGAGGAAGCGCCACGACTCCGGGCGTGCGGCGGTGAGCTGTAGCAGGGTGCGGAAGCTGGTGACGACCGCGGTCTCGTCCGTGCCGAGGTCGCGGCCGGGGAGCGTGGCGAGCAGGTCGTGGATCAGGTAGTTCTCCTCGCGCCTGCGCAGCGCGTCGATCAGCTGCACCCGGTCCGCGAAGCAGGCGTAGACGACCGGGCGGGTGACCCGCATCCGGTCCGCGATCGAGGCCATGGTGACGGCCGAGAGCCCCTCGGAGACCGCGAGGGTGAGGGCGGTGTCGAGCACCTGTGGCCGCCTGCGCTGCGGGCCGAGATGCTGTGCCCGCTGCCGCGGCCGGACGGCCGACTCACTACCCATGGCCGGTAACCCTAGCAGCGTGAACCCGGCACGTGGCGTAACAAGACCATATGGATGGTTTTACCGGAAAACGCTCCTACCAGCGTTGATCCGTCTCAGTCGGTGAACTCCACGAGCACCGGCGCGTGATCGCTCGCGCCCTTGCCCTTGCGCTCCTGCCGGTCGACCATCGCGTCGGTGACCCCGGCGGCGAGCGCGGGGGAGGCCAGCACGAAATCGATCCGCATGCCCTCCTTCCTGGCGAAGCGCAGCTGGGTGTAGTCCCAGTAGGTGTAGACGCCGGGACCGGGCGCGAAGGGCCGCATGACGTCGGCGTACCCGGTGTCGACGACGGCGGCGAAGGCGTCCCGCTCCGGCTGCGAGGTGTGCGTTCTGTTCTCGAAGTACTCCGGGGACCAGACGTCGTCGTCGGTCGGCGCGATGTTCCAGTCGCCGACCAGCGCGATCTTCGCCGCCGGGTCGGCGGTCAGCCACTGCTCGCCGGTGCGCCGCAGCGCTGCCAGCCACTCCAGTTTGTAGCGGTAGTGCGGGTCGTCCAGCGCGCGCCCGTTCGGTACGTACAGGCTCCACACCCGGATCCCGCCGCAGGTCGCGCCGAGCGCCCGCGACTCGACCACCGGTGCCCCGAGCAGCGACTCCCCCGCGTCCCTGTCGAATCCCGGCTGCCCGGGAAAGGCCGCCTCGACGTCGGTGAGCCCCACCCGGGAGGCGATCGCGACCCCGTTCCACTGGTTCACGCCCAGGTGCGCTACCTCGTACCCGGCCTCGTCGAACCGCTCGAAGGGGAACTGGTCGTCCCGGCACTTGGTCTCCTGGATGGCGAGGACGTCGACGTCGTGGCGGTCGAGGAAGCCGATCACCCGGTCGATCCGGGAGCGGATGGAGTTGACGTTCCAGGTGGCGATCCGCACGGGTGACCCTTCAGCTGTGCCGCGGGGCGGCGTACCGGTAGCGGTGGTGCTCGACGAACCCCATCTCCCGGAAGAGCCCGAGCCCGTCGGGGTTGTCCGCGGCCACCTGGACGTAGGCGTACCCCGCCCCGCGCTCCTGACCCCAGCGCAGCAGCTCCGCGCAGACCAGCGCGCCGAGGCCGTGCCGCCGGTGCTCGGTGGCGACCGCGACGCAGGAGAGCCCCACCCACACCCGCCCGTCCGGCGCGGTGGTGACGGCGCCGCGGGCCACCGCGATCGGCTGCGGGACGCCGAGCACGGCGAAGCCGAGCGCACCGTCCCGGACGGCGTTGAGCACGTCCGGCGCCGGCCGCGGCGGCGGGGGCACGACCGGGTCCGGGATGCCGCCGCGGTACCGGTACAGCTCCAGCCAGGCCTGCGAGGGCGCGGGCGAGACGCGCACCATGGACGGCCCCTGCGGCAGCACCATGGTCTCGATATCGATGCCGAGCACGATCGTCTCGTTCCAGGTGTGCCAGCCGGGCGGGGTCGCCGCCAGCCGGTCCGGCAGGCAGAGCTGCACCGGGAGGCCGTGCTCGGTGTACCAGGCGCCGATCCGGTACAGCGTGTCCCGGCCGACGATCGCCGGGCCGCTCGAATCACCGAGCGGCAGCGCGGAATTGGCGCGGTGCGTGTAGCCGTGGCCGGCCCGCAGCAGCCAGCCGTCCAGCCAGGTCTGCTCGACCCCCGGCCAGCCGGCCGCGCCCGCGTGCTCCAGCGCCCTGATCTCCGAGGTGCGGATCGGCCGGGACGGAACCACGCGCAGCGCGACCACCCGGTCCGGCGCCACCTCGACCAGCGCGCCGTCCGCGGTGCGCACGGTCGGCGGCTGGACCGAGACCAGCTCGCCGAGCACGTCGGTGAGCGGCTGCGGATACCCCGCCGGCAGGCGGTACCGCATGACCACCCGGTCGCCGACGGCGGGGAGCCGCTCGGCCGTCGGCGGCTCGATGCTCATCAGTCGTGCCCGAACGGGTCGGGCACCGTACCCGGCAGCCAGCTCAACCCCGGTGTGCCCCAGCCGTTCCGCTTGATCGCCTTCTTCGCGGCGCGGGCGTGCCTGCCGACGAGCACGTCCACGTAGAGGAGGCCGTCCAGGTGGCCGACCTCGTGCTGCAGCATCCTGGCGAAGAACCCGGTGCCCTCCAGCTCGACCGGCTCGCCCTTCTCGTCGGTGCCGGTGACCTTCGCCCAGTCGGCGCGGCCGGTGGGGTACTGCTCGCCGGGGACGGAGAGGCAGCCCTCGTCGTCGTCGTCCGGATCGGGCATGGTCTCGGGCACCGCGGAGGTCTCCAGGATCGGGTTCACCACGGCGCCCCTGCGCCGCACGGTGCTGCCGTCGGCGGTCCGGTCCGGGCAGTCGTAGACGAAGAGCCGCTTGGCGACGCCGACCTGGTTGGCCGCGAGCCCGACGCCGTTCGCGGCGTCCAGGGTCTCGTACATGTCGGCGATCAGCGGCGCCAGCTCCTCCGGCGGCTCGGTGACCTTTTCGGTCGGGTTGTGCAGCACCGGGTCGCCGACGATCACGATCGGGAGGATTGCCATGCGGCAATTATTGCGGTTACCGGAAGGTAGTGAACACGCCGGGTGCTCGGCCGGAAACCGTCGGCACCCCGTGGTTCAATGATCCGGTCGGACCAGCACGTGATGGGAACTCGGCGAGGGAGCGAGATGGACGGCGCAGCTGCTCGGAATCCATCCGGCACCCCGGATGATGCCGACGAGCCGGTGCTGGAGGACGCGAGCGGCCTCTCCCGGCGCGATCAGGAGATCCTCGCCTTCGAGCGCCAGTGGTGGAAGTACGCGGGCGCCAAGGAGGAGGCGATCCGCGAACTGTTCGGCATGTCCCCCACCCGCTATTACCAGGTGCTGAACGCCGTCGTCGACCGGCCGGAGGCGCTCGCCGCCGACCCGATGCTGGTGAAGCGGCTGCGCAGGCTGCGCGCGAGCAGGCAGAAGGCAAGGGCCGCGCGGCGCCTCGGTTTTCAGGTCTGAGCCGGGAGTGCCGCGTGTCGGCGGCACCGGCCTCGAACGCCGGTCGGAGCGACTAGGGTCGAGCGGGTGAGCAACCCGAATCCCACCTCCGGCGGTCCGCCGCTGCGCGCGCTGGCGATGGTGTTGATCGCGCTGGCCATCGTGTTCGCCGGGCTGGGTGCGATGTCGCTGTCGGACTCCGATTCCAGCGCGGCGGACACTCCGGGAACGGAGACGAGCACCGCCGCCCCGACGACAACCGCCCCCCGCGTGACGACAACGAGCGCGGCGGCGGCTACCAGCACCACCTCGACGGTGCCGGAGACCCCGACCGCGGTGGAGACCACCACCACCGCGGCCCCGCCGCCTCCGCCCCCGCCGACGGCGCCATCGGTGAACCGCGCGGTGCCGGTGCGGGTGCTGAACAACAGCCTGGTGGCCGGGCTGGCCGGGCGCACCGCGAGCGAGCTCGGCGCGAACGGCTGGAGCAATGTCGCGACCGGCAACTACGCGGGCGGCACGCTCCCCAGAACCACCGTCTTCTACGGCGACTCGCCTGCCGAGCAGGCGGCCGCCGAGGCCATCGCCGCGGAGATCGGCGCGGTCGCCGAGCCGCGCTTCGCCGGAATCTCGGGCTCCGAGCCGGGTGTGATCGTCATCGTCACGGGTAACTGAGCGGCATAGCCGCCGGTCACCCTCGCACGATCGAGCTGCTCTCGCCAGGCACGACCGGGTCAGGCCCGGAGGCGGGAGCGGAGCGTAGCCGCGAGGGCCCCGGGCCGTGCCGAATCAGAACCTGGCAAGATCGGCACGAACCCCGTCCACATCCGTGAAGGAGTCATTCCGATGGCCTCGTCCCCGTCCCGTCGCCCGTCCTGGCGGATCGTGACCCCGGTACTCGCGCTCGCGGCGTTCGGCCTGGCCGGCTGCTCCAACAGCCAGGAGTCGACCGATGTCACGGGGACCACCCCGCCGGTCTTCACCGCGTCCCCCGCCCCCGCGGGCGAGTCCGGGCACGGCGGCGAGCACTCCGGCTCGGAGTCGGGCGCCAGTGCCGACCTGAAGGACGCCTCGGGCCAGGCGGTCGGCACCGTCAGCTTCGCCGAGGTCGGCGGGCACCTGCAGGTCACCGTCGAGGCGCGCGGGCTGCGCCCCGGCTTCCACGGGCTGCACATCCACTCGGTCGGCAAGTGCGAGGCGAACTCGGTCGCCCCGACCGGCGGCCCCGCGGGCGACTTCCTCTCCGCGGGCGGGCACCTCCAGGTCGGCAGCGCGAACAGCCACCCGGCCAGCGGCGACCTGACCTCGCTGCAGGTGCGCGGCGACGGCACCGCCTCGCTGGTCACCACCTCCGACACCGTCACGCTGGCGGACATCGAGGACAAGGCGATCGTGGTGCACGCCGACGCCGACAACTTCGGCAACATCCCGAACCGGTACCAGCGCGCCGACGGCGTCGCCGGGCCGGACGAGGCCACCCTCGCCACCGGTGACGCGGGGGGCCGCGTCGCCTGTGGCGTCATCCACTAGGGGGAGCGGTATGCCCGGGGCTGATCGCAGGGGCAGCGGAACGAACGTCGAGTTCCACGGTTCGCCCCGGCCGACCATCGGCATCGAGTGGGAGATCGCGCTGGTCGACAAGGTGACCCGCGATCTCTCCAACACCGCGGCCGCCGTCTTCGACGAGGTCGGCGAGGTACGCGCGCACGACGGCACCCCGCAGCTCTCGAAGGAGCTGCTGCGCAACACCGTCGAGCTGGTCACCGGGGTGCACGAGACGGTCGGCGCCGCCCTGGACGACCTCACCGGCACCATGAACGTGCTGCGCCGGGCCGCCGACCCGCTCGGGGTCGACCTGTTCTGCGCGGGCACGCACCCGTTCGCGCAGTGGTCGGCGCAGCAGCTCACCCGCTCCGAGCACTACGACGAGCTGATCGAGCGCACCCAGTGGTGGGGCAGGCAGATGCTGATCTGGGGGGTGCACGTGCACGTGGGGGTGTCGCACCGGGAGAAGGTCTTCCCGATCCTGAACGCGATGCTGCCCTCCTACCCGCACCTGCTCGCGCTCTCCGCCTCCTCGCCCATGTGGTCCGGCTCGGACACCGGCTACGCCTCGAACCGGGCGCTCATGTTCCAGCAGCTGCCCACCGCCGGGTTGCCGTTCCAGTTCGAGAAGTGGTCGCAGTTCGAGGGATTCGTGCACGACCAGTTCAAGACCGGGGTCTTCGAGCAGCTCGGCGGCATGCACTGGGACATCAGGCCCGCGCCGAAGTGGGGCACGATCGAGGTGCGGATCTGCGACGGCGTCTCCACGCACCGCGAGCTCGGCGCGCTGGCCGCCTTCATCCACTGCCTGATCGTCGACCTGGACAAGCGGGTCGAGGCCGGTGAGACGCTGCCCACACTGCCGGTATGGCATGTGCAGGAGAACAAGTGGCGTGCGGCCAGGTACGGGCTGGACGCCATCGTCATCACCGACTCGGACAGCAACGAGCGGCTGGTCACCGACGACTTGGACGACCTGCTGAACCGGCTGGAGCCGACCGCGGCCGAGCTGGGCTGCGCCGACGAGCTGCGCGCGGTGGCCGAGATCCCGCGCGACGGCGCCAACTACCAGCGGCAGCGCCGGGTGGCGGCGGCCAGCCAGGGCGATCTGATCGCGGTGGTCGATTCGCTGGTGCGCGAGCTGAATCCCTGACGTCGACCTCCCGTTCAAGCACCGGGGGCGGTGTTGTTCACACGCCGTTTACTATGGGCGGATGCTTGTGGAGGACCCTGTCCGGCGCAGCCGCCGGGCGCAGCTCTCGATCGTGCTCGTCGCGGCGGTCGGCCTGCTGCTGGCGGGGCTCCAGGCGGTGGCGCTGCGGCAGGGCTTCGAGGGGCCGCTGAGCAGCCTCTGGAAGGACTTCGCCGGCACCCCGAAGTCGATGACGGTGCCGTGGGCCGGGCTGGTGCTCGCGCTGGTCGGGCTGCGCGTGCGGGACCGGTTCGTCGCGGCGGGCGCGGCGATCGGCATCGACCTGATCGGTGCGGGCGCCAGGCTGCTCGCCGGTGACCCGCCGACAGTCGGCAACGGACCGGTCTGGGTGCTCGCCGGGATCACCGTGCTCGCGCTGTGGCGCTGGAGCGGGCTGCGGCGCCGGACCGCGCTGCACGCGGTCGCGCTCGGCGCGCTGCTCATCCTGGCCACCAAGGTCGGCGACGTCTGGCTGCACGTCACCATCCTCGCGCACCCCGGGGTGCTGGACGAGTACGTCATGCTGGCCGATCACGCGCTCGGCGATCCGTCCTGGGTGCTCGGCCGGGTGGTCGACGCGCTCGGGCCGGTGGTGTACGCGGTGCTGCACTGGGTCTACATCGAGCTGCCGCTGGCGGCGATCGTGGTCGCGGTGTGGCAGCTGCGCCGGGTGGTCTCGTCCGGGCGCTGGCCGGGGCACTACCTGGTGCGCACCTTCCTGGTGCTCGGGCTGGCCGGGCCGGTGGTGTACCTGATCTTCCCGGTGGTCGGGCCGATGTTCGCCTTCGGCGCGGACGGGAACGGGCTGCAGGTGGGGAACTATTGGCCGCAGTTCGTTCCGCCGATCGACCGCAGCCCCGGCGTGCTCCCCTTCGATCAGGTGACGCCGCGCAACTGCATGCCGTCCATGCACACGGCCTGGGCGCTCGCCGTCTTCCTGCACACCAGGCGGGGCGTGGACGGCTCGCCCGCGCCGCGCTGGCTGCGCTGGGGCGGCACCTTCTGGCTCTGCGCGACGCTCACCGCGACGCTCGGCTTCGGCTACCACTACGGGGTCGACCTGGTCGCGGGCGCCGTGCTCTGCCTCGCTGTCGAGTCGGCGCTGCGCGATCCCGAGCGCGGGTACGGGTGGTTCCGCTGGCGGCTGGTGCTCTTCGGCGCCGCCGTGCTCGTCGCGCTGCTGCTCGCCTACCGCTTCCTCGCTGTCCCCATGGCCGAGTACCCGGTCTTCGCCGGGACGGCGATCCTCGCCCTGCTCGCAGCGGTGGCCGCGGTCTTCCACGCCACCTGGTTCGCCGCGCTGAAGCCCATCGTCCCCGAGCCCGCCGTCCCCGAGCCCGCCCGCTGATCCCGGCCGGAAAACTACACTTCCTCGTCGCCGAGCTCGTTGATCTGGAGCAACCCGTCCCGGTAGCGCTGCTCCCGGTAGGCGGTGCGCCCGATGAGGTGCGCGATCACCGGCGCGGTGAGCAGCACGAACAGCATCATGAGCACGAGCATCCAGGCGTTCACGTCACCGCGCACCTGGATGGCCGCGCCGAGCAGCACCAGCACCAGCCCGATCACCTGCGGCTTGGTCGCGGCGTGCATCCGGGCGAGGGTGTCCCGGAAGCGGACCAGCGCGATGGCCGCGGTCAGCGCCAGCGTGGAGCCGAAGAGGATGAGGACCGCGGAGACCCACTCCAGCGCGCTCACCGGTCGTCCCTGACCCGGAAGCGGGAGACCGCGGCCGACCCGAGGAACCCGACCAGCGCCAGCGCGACGATGGCGGGCACCACCGAGGTCTCCTTGCTCCAGGCCGCGTACACCGCGAGCCCGGCCGCCGCCATGGCGGTGAGCGAGTCCATCCCGACCACCCGGTCCAGCGTGCTCGGGCCGGTCAGTACGCGGAACAGCGTGAGCAGCGCGGCCACCGAGAGCAGCACCGCGGCGACACCGGCGACGACGGTCATGACTTCGCCTCCTCGGCGGGGGTTTCCGGCTCGAGCCGCCGCTCGAAGGACGAGACGAGCAGCCGCTCCAGCCTGCGGGTGGTGCGGTAGAACTGCTCGACCGCGGCGTCGCTGCCCACGTCGAGCACGTGCACGTAGACCACCCGGCGGTCCCGGTCGATCTCCAGCACCATGGTCCCCGGGATGAGATTGAGCAGGTCGACGCAGAGCGCGAGCACCAGCTCGGACTGGATGTCGAGCCGCACCCGCAGCACCCCGGAGACCGGCTGCGACCCCGGCCGGATCCCGAGCCAGGCCACCTGGAGGCTGGAGTGCAGCGCGTAGTAGGTGCTCACCGCGACCAGTTCGGCGAAGGCGATGGGGTTGAACCGGCCGCTCACCGGCATGGTCGGCAGCGGCAGCACCACCACGATGACGATGCCGATCAGCAGCCCGGCGACCAGGTTGCCCAGCGTCATCGAGCCCCACAGCAGCGTGTAGACGAGCGCGAGCCAGAGCACGACGCCGACCCGGCCGAGATTCTCCCGGCTCACCGGTATGCCTCCGGGTCGTCGCCGAGCACCGCGCTCACGTAGACGCCGGGGTTGTCCAGCTCGGCGGCGGCGCGGTCGGTGATGTCGAGGATCGGCCCGGCCAGCACGGTCAGCGCGAAGCCGACGAGGACGAGCCCCGCGGTCGCGCCGACCATGAGCGCGGGCATCCGGCCGGGGTCGGTGCGTTCGTCGTAGAGCACGTCGGTGGTCTCCTCCACCAGGTTCGCGGGGCGGGCCATGGCGAGGTGCCCCTCGGGCGCCTCGGAGCGCGGCCGCCAGAACGCCTTGCTCCAGACCAGCGCCACCACGTACAGCGTCAGCAGGCTGGTGATCACCGCGCCTGCCACCAGAACCCAGGCCAGCCAGCCGCCGTCCGCGGCGCCCGCCTGCAACAGCGCGACCTTCCCGATGAATCCCGAGAACGGCGGGATCCCGCCGAGGTTCAGCGCGGGGATCAGGAACAGCAGCCCCAGCAGCGGGCTCGCCCCGGCCAGCCCGCCGAGCCTGCGCAGCGAGACCGACCCGGCCTGCCGCTCGATCAACCCGACAACGAGGAAGAGCGCGGTCTGCACCAGGATGTGGTGCGCCACGTAGTACACCGCGCCGCCGAGCCCGGCCTCGCTGGCCAGCCCGATGCCGAAGAGCATGTAGCCGATATGGCTGACCAGGGTGAACGAGAGCAGCCGCCGGATGTCGCTCTGCGCGATGGCGCCGAAGATGCCGACCAGCATGGTGAGCAGCCCGGCCACGAGCAGCAGGGTGTCGAATCCGCTCTCCGGGAAGAAGAGCGCGTGCGTCCGGATGATGGCGTAGACACCGACCTTGGTGAGCAGCCCGGCGAAGACCGCGGTGACCGGCGCCGGCGCGGTCGGGTAGGAGTCGGGCAGCCAGTTGGAGAGCGGGAAGATCGCCGCCTTGATGCCGAAGGCCACCAGCAGCACCGCGTACACCGCGTTGCGCACGCCCTCCGGCGCCGCCCCGATCCGCAGCGCCAGCTGGGCCAGGTTCAGCGTTCCGGTCGCCGCGTAGGCCAGCGCGATGCCGACCAGGAAGATCAGCGAGCTGAGCATGGAGACCATGACGTAGGCGACGCCCGCCCGCACCCGCTCGGCGGTCGCGCCGACGGTGAGCAGCACGAAGGAGGCGCCGAGCAGGATCTCGAAGCCGACGAAGAGGTTGAACAGGTCACCGGCGAGGAAGGTGGTGCCGACGCCCGCGGTCAGCACCAGGTAGGTGGGGCGGTAGATCGAGGTGGGCTGGCGCTCGTCGCCGTCCCTGATGTTCTGGCCCGCGCCGTAGACGGAGACGACGAGCAGCACGATCGAAGAGACCAGCAGCATGACCGCGGAGAGCCGGTCCACCACCAGGGTGATGCCGATCGGGACGTCCCAGCCGCCCACCTGGACGGCGGTGGTGCCGTCGCGGTCGGCCAGGTGGAGCAGCGCCGCGCAGACCGCGACCACCGCGGTCAGCGCGATCAGCGTGACCATGCTCTGCAGCCGCGGCCTGCGGCCGAAGATCAGCGTGATGGCGGCGGCGATCAGGGGAATGAGAACCGGAAGGGGGGCCAATACGGACAGCAGGCTGGAATCTGGGCTCAATCCTCCGGGTCCTCTCGCTCGCGCCGCCCCGCGACGTCGGCGTCCTCGGCGTCGTCGGGCACGTCGTCGGTAGTGGTGAGCATCCGCGCGCGATAGGCGAGGGCGAGCACGAAGGCGGTGAGCCCCATGGTGATGACGATGGCGGTGAGCACCATGGCCTGGGCCAGCGGGTCGGCCATGTCCTGATCGGCCGCCTCCGCGTTGCGCAGCGGCGGGTTCCCGTCCGGGCCCCCGACGGTGAGGATGAGCAGGTTCACCGCGTTGCCGAAGAGGATCATGCCGAGCAGCATCTTGGAGACCGCGCGCTCCAGGATCAGGTAGACGCCGCAGGCCACCAGCACGCCGATGACGACGAGCAGGGTCAGGTTCGCGGTCATGCGGCGCCGCCCTTCGCGCCGACCGGCGTGTCCGAGTCGAGCTCGCTGTCCAGGCGCGCGCCGAGCGAGCGCAGCACGTCCAGGACCAGCCCGACCACGATGAGGTAGACGCCGAGGTCGAAGAAGAGTGCCGTCACCAGCTTGATCTCCCCGAAGAGCGGCAGCGTCACCTCGACGATCGCCGAGGAGAGCGGCGGCGCCCCGACCACCAGCGAGGCCGCCGCGGTGCCCGCCGCGAGGATGAGCCCGGTGCCGAGCAGGTGCCCGGCGTCCACCGGAAGCGCCTCGCCCAGCTCGTAGCGGCCGCCCGCCAGGTAGCGCAGGGTGAGCGCGAGCCCGGCGGTGAGCCCGCCCGCGAAGCCGCCGCCCGGCGCGTTGTGCCCGGAGAAGAAGAAGTACACCGAGAGCACCATGATCGTCGGGAACACCAGCCTGGTCGCGATCTGCAGGATCATCGACCGGTTCTCCCTGGAGATGAGGCGGCCCGCGGAGAGCCAGCCCACCCGGTCCGGGTCGTAGTCGGGCGCGTCCGCCGCGCGCGGCGCGCTGCCGAACCGGCGCACCCGGAAGACCAGCGACGCCACCCCGGTCGCGGCGACGACCAGCACCGAGACCTCGCCCATGGTGTCCCAGGCGCGGATATCGACGAGCAGCACGTTGACCGCGTTCTTGCCGCCGCCGAGCGTGTAGGCGGCCTCCGGGATGAGCTGCCAGATCGGCGTCGCGCTGCGCGCCGCGACGGCCACCGCGCCGAGCACCGCGACCACCGAGCCGACCGCGATGCCGAGCACCGCCCTGCTCCCCTTCGAGGCGGCCAGCCTGCTCTGTTCGATCTCCGCCGGGAAGGCGCGCAGCACCAGCACGAACACCACCAGCAGCAGCGTCTCCACCAGGAACTGGGTGAGCGCGAGGTCGGGGGCGCCGTGCAGCGCGAAGATGACGCCGCAGCCGTAGCCGGTGACGCCGACGACGAGTACCGCGGCCAGCCGGTTCCGCGCGACGGTCGCCGCCAGCGCGGAGGCGATCATGACCAGCGCGATCACCAGCTGCATCGGGGTGTCCCAGAGCCGCATCCGGAATTCGCTCGGCCCGGCGATGGCCAGCGCGACCGCGGGCAGCAGCGTCATGGTGCCGAGGATGGTGGCCTGGTTCAGCGGCAGCGAGCCGCGCTGGGTGGCCGCGGTCATCCGCAGCGAGAGCCGGTCCATCTGCTTGAGCGTGGCGTCGTAGACCCGGTCGGCGTTGCCCAGCCGCGGGTGCGCCGACTCGTGGATCCGGCCCCGCACCGCGAAGACCGCGAGCCCGCCCGCCACCACGACCACGGTGAGCAGCAGCGGCAGCGTGAAGCCGTGCCAGAGCGCCAGCTGCTCGGGGGCGGGGCCGGGCAGCGTGCGGGCGTAGGGCGCGAGCAGCGTGTCGACCCAGGGCGCGGCGAGCCCGGCGGCGAGCCCGGCCAGCGCGAGCAGCACCGGCGGAGCGAGGAAGGCGAGATCCGGGCCGTGCCAGTGCCGCAACGGCTCGACGCCGTCCTTGTCGGCGAAGGCGCCCCAGACGAAACGGGCACTGTAGGCCACGGTCAGCATCGAGCCGACGACGAAGACCGCGAGCAGCGCGACCCGGACCGGCCCGGCCAGCACCTCGGCGTGCTGCGCGGCGGCCAGCGCGCTCTCCTTGCCGACGAAGCCGAGCAGCGGGGGGATGCCCGCCATGCTCAGCGCGGCCAGCGCGGCGGCGCCGAACAGCACCGGCTCGCGGCGGCCGAGCCCGGAGAGGCTGCCCAGTTCGCGGGTGCCCGCACCGTGGTCGACGATGCCGACCACCATGAACAGGCAGGCCTTGAACAGCGCGTGCGCCACCACCATGGCGATGCCTGCCAGCGCGGCGTCCGGGGTGCCGATGCCGACCAGCATGACCAGGAAGCCGAGCTGGCTGACGGTGCCGAAGGCGAGTACCAGCTTGAGGTCGGTCACCTGCAGCGCGCGCCAGCCCGCCAGCACCATCGAGACCGCGCCGAGCGTCAGCACCAGCGGGTGCCAGACCGGCGACTCGGCGAAGGCGGGCGCGAGCCGCGCGATCAGGTAGACACCGGCCTTCACCATGGCGGCCGCGTGCAGGTAGGCGCTCACCGGGGTCGGGGCGGCCATGGCGCCGGGCAGCCAGAAGTGCAGCGGCACGATCGCGGACTTGCTCAGCGCGCCGACCAGGATCAGCCCGACCGCGACGCTCGCGGCCACCCCGCTCGGCGCCCCGCCGTCCAGCAGGTCGGAGAGCAGGAAGCTGCCGGAGAGGTGGCCGAGCAGCACGATGCCGGTGAGCATGGTGAGCCCGCCCGCACCGGTCACCAGCAGCGCCTGGATGGCCGCGCGCCTGCTGGCCGCCTTGTCCGCGTTGTGCCCGACCAGCAGGAACGACAGGACCGTCGTGATCTCCCAGAAGACATAGAGCAGCAGCATGTTGTCGCTGGTCACGACGCCGAACATGGCGCCGGAGAAGGCGACCAGCTGGGCCGCGAAGGCGCCGAGCCGCGGTTCGTCGTCGTCGAAGTAGCGGGCGCAGTAGCAGAGGATGAGGGTGCCGATGCCGAGCACGAGCACGGCCAGCACGGCGGCGAGCGAATCGAACCGCAGGTCGATGTTCATCCCGATCGCGGGGGCCCACTCCACGCTGACCACCTGGGTGGTGCCCCACTGGGCCACCACCCAGCCGAGGCAGGCGAGCGGGACCGCCGCGAGCGGATAGAAGGCTTTTCGACCCGCGATCCGAACGCACAGCGGGGCCACCACGGCGGCAAGGGCATGTGCGAGCAGGATTACGAGCAAACTACGCTCCGTCGTCTCGGGCGGGCGGTCGTCCGGGTCGATCCTACTTGGGCGGGTGGCCAGGACCGTTGCCGGTGCTGGCCGGAGCGGCGTTCGTCACTCCGCCGGCACTTCGGCAATCTCCGGGCACACTGCGGGTCAGCCGCGGATCTCCGCGTACCGCCGCAGCGACTCCACCTGCTCCGGGTCGAGCGAGGGGCGCACCGCGGCGCGCGCGGCGGCGATGTCGGCGGCGGTCACGTCGGCGGCGTCGATGTCCCTGCGCATGGCGGTGAGCGCGGCCTCGCGCAGCAGCGCGGCGCAGTCGGCGGCGGAGTAGCCGTCCAGCTCCTCGGCCAGCGCGGCCAGGTCGACGTCGGCGGCGAGCGGCACCGCGCGGCCGGCGGTGCGCAGGATCGCCACGCGCGCCTCGGCATCCGGCGGCGGGACGAAGACCAGCCGCTCCAGCCGGCCGGGGCGGAGCAGCGCGGGGTCGATCAGCTCCGGGCGATTGGTGGCGCCGAGCACGACGACGTCGCGCAGCGGCTCGACCCCGTCCAGCTCGGTGAGGAGCGCGGCCACCACCCGGTCGCCGACCCCGGAGTCGCCGCTCTGGCCGCGACGCGGGGCGAGCGCGTCCACCTCGTCGAGGAAGATCAGCGACGGTGCGGAGTCCCTGGCCCGCTGGAACAGCTCGCGCACCGCGCGCTCGGAGGCGCCGACCCACTTGTCCATCAGCTCGGCGCCCTTCACCGCGTGCACGCTGAGCTGCCCGGTGCTGGCGAGCGCGCGCACCAGGAAGGTCTTGCCGCAGCCGGGCGGGCCGTAGAGCAGCACGCCGCGCGGGGGTTCGATGCCGAGCCGGGCGAAGGAGTCGGGGTGGCGCAGCGGCCAGAGCACCGCCTCGGTGAGCGCCTGCTTGGTCTGCACCATGTCGCCGACGTCGTCCAGGCCGAGGCTGCCGATCGCCAGCTCCTCGCTGCCGGAGCGGGAGAGCGGGCGGATCACCTCCAGCGCGCCGGCCAGGTCGGCCTGCAGCAGCCGCGGGTCGGTGTGCTCGCGGCCGGTGCGGGAGGCGGCGCGCAGCGCGGCCTCGCGGCAGAGCGCGGCCAGGTCGGAGACGACGAAACCGGGGGTGCGGGCGGCGATCTCGGCGAGCTGGAGCTCGCCGGTCGGCACCGCGCGGAGCAGGAAGTCGAGCAGCGCCTCGCGGACCGCCGCGGTGGGCAGCGGGAGCGCGATCTCGCGGTCGCAGAGGTCGGGGGCGCGCAGCCTGGCGTCGATCTCGCCCGGGTGCGCGGTGGTGGCGAGGAAGGCGACGCACGGGGTGGCGACGGCGGCGCGGAGCTGGTCCAGGATCAGCGTCGCGACCGGCTCGGCGGCGCTCGGCAGGAGCGCGTCGATATCGGTGACCAGCAGGATGCCGCCCTGCCCCGAGCTCACCTCGGCGACGGCGGCGGCCACCGTGCGCAGGCGGGCGCCGCTCTCGGTGGCGCCGATCGACGGGCCGTCCAGCTCGGTGATCCGGCGCGGGGCGGCGACCGCCCTGGCCAGCGTGGCCTTCCCGACCCCGTGCGGGCCGGTGATCAGCACCCCGAGGTGCGGGGGCGCACCGAGGGTGCGCAGTAGCTCCGGCTCGTCCAGGGCGAGCGCGAGCCATTCGGCGAGTTTGGCGGACTGGCCCTGGACGCCGATCAGATCGGCGGCGGCCGGGGCGGGTCTGACCCTGGTCACCGTGGCGGGCAGCGGAATCCGGTCGCCCCCGGCCGTGGTCGGCGGGAACCCCGGCCCGAAGCCGCCCGCCTCCGTTCCCGGGACGCCCGGTCGCAGCTCAGCGGCGGGCTCGCCCGGCAGGGCCGAAGTCACCACGCCCGGCCCCCAGTCCACGGCCGAGTTCGGCTGCACGCTGACCGGGCCTGCCGGTTCGGTGCCGGTGACGGTGAGCAACTCGGTGGTCCAGGCGATGCCGAAGGTCCGCGAGAGCGCCTGGGTGGTTGCGGCCGAGCTGATGTCGGGGCCGAGGTCGCGGGGGAGCAGCGAGACGGCGTCGCCCACCGTCACCACCTTGCCGAGCAGCGCCTGGCGCAGGGTGCTCGCCGGGATCGAGCGGGTGGCGTGCAGCGAGCCGCTGACCCGGATCTGCTTGGCCCCGAACACCGTGGCGGGCGCGATCACCACGGTGGCGTCCTCACGCAGCCCGGCGTTGGAGAGCGTGACGTCGTCCAGCAGCGCGACCCCGGCCGGGGTGCCCGCCGGGGCCAGCCCGGCCACCGCGGCGGTGCGCCGGGAGCCGGTCAGCGCGATCCCGTCCCACTCCCGCAGCCCGAGCGCGGCGAGTGCCTCCGGATGCAGCCGCACCACCCCCCTCCTGGCATCGGCCGCGGAGGGGTTGAGACGGGCGGTCAGCGCAAGTTCGGCCACCGCCCCATTCTTACCCGGCGACGAGCCCCGCCGCCGTGGCCACGGGCTCGTCGGCGACGCTGGGCGCGAGGCAGACCAGCTTCGCGGTGCCGAGTGCGACATTCGGGCTGCCGGTGAACGGGCTGTCCGGGTGCGCGGCGAGGATCAGCTCGATCACCGCCTTCTCCTGCTCGGTGTCGAGCTTCCTGAACTCGGCGCAGGTGATGTCGGCGCCCGACCCGCTCGGCGCCGCGGCCGGCGTCGTGCTCGGGGCCCCGCCCGGCGCGGCCGTCGCACTGCCAGGAGCGGCGCTGCTCGGCGCTCCGGCGGCGGTGGTGCTGCCGGCGACGGCGCCGGTGCTTCCCTTGCGCAGCCCGTTGGCGTCGGTCGATTCGTCCGATCCGCACCCGCTGACGACCAGGGCAAGCACACCGGCGGCGAGCACGGCGGCAGAGAGTCGCTGCATGATGGATCCCCCGTGGGTCGTTCGCGGCGCCGGCGGCTCCGGTGCGTCGGCAGCACTGTACCGGGTGTGGTTCAGGCGGTCTGCTCGGCAGCCGCGCGCAGCGCATCGACCACGCCGGGGATCCGGTCGGTCAGCGCGGCCAGGTCCGGCACCAGCTCGCGGCAGGCGATCAGCCCGAAGTCGAGTTTGCCGTCGTAGGAGAGCGCGGTGATGTTCAGCCCGGAGCCGTGGAAGATCGGGCCGAACGGATACGAGCTGAGCAGCCGCACCCCGAGGAAGTACAGCGGCAGCGGCGGCCCGGCGACGTTGGAGACCACCAGGTTGTGCACCACCGGGTGGCGCTCGGCGAGCTCGAGCGAGGAGTACAGCCGCATCGCGATCCGGAAGGTGTTCGGCGGCGCGTACTGCGTCCAGTCCTGCAGGAAGTCGGGGCCGATCAACTCCTCGTGCTCCTCCTTGGCGGCCCGGTTCGCCTCCGCCACCCGCTTCAGCCGCTGCACGGGGTCGGCGATATCGGTGCCGAGCAGGCAGAAGAGCGAGGAGACCTTGTTGATCCCGCGCGTGTGCCGCGACGACTCGTGCACCGACACCGGGATGGTCGCGATCAGCGACTTCTCCTCCGGCAGCTCGCCGCGCTCGGCCAGGTAGTCGCGCAGCGCGCCGCCGACCACCGCGAGCACCACGTCGTTGATCTTCACCCCGAAGGCGTTCTTGATCCGCTTCACCGCGGCCAGCTCGACCTCGGTGAAGGCCACCGCGCGGTGCGGGGTGATGGCCCCGTTGAACGGGGTGCGCGGCGCGGTGAGCGGCAGCGCCATGCCGGAGCGGTTGCCGACCCGCCTGCGCACCATCCCGGCCAGCCTGCCGACGGTCTTCGGCACCATCCGCACCACCCCGGCGCGGGTCGGGAAGCGCAGCGCCGCCTCGGCGAGCAGCCGCAGGTCGCTCGGCTCCGGCTCGCGGCCCAGCGGCGCGGGCGGCTCCTCGCTCCCGCGCTTCCCCGGCTCGGCGTCGCACAGCGCCATGAGCAGCTCGGCGCCGGTGACGCCGTCCACCGCGGCGTGGTGGTACTTGAGGATCACCGCGACCCTGTCGCCCTCAACGCCCTCGACCACCCGCACCTGCCAGAGCGGGTGGTTGCGGTCCATCGGCGTGCCTGCGATGTCGCCGACCAGCTCGGCCAGCTCCGCGCGCCCGCCCGGCGCGGGCAGGCCGTAGCGCCGGACGTGGTAGTCCAGGTCGTAGTCGCCCGCCTCGACCCAGTACGGGTGGTCCAGATCCAGCGGCACCGCCCGCAGCTTCCGGCGCATCTGCGGGACGAAGGCCAGCCTGCGCCCGAGCTCGGCCTTGAAGGTGGCGAACGAGTAGTCGCCGCCGTCCGCGGCGGGGTCGAGCAGGAGTAGCGCGCACACGTGCAGGTGCTGCGTCCCGGTCTCCAGATACAGGAAGCTGGCATCGAGTCCGGTGAGGCGTTCCATGTCGGGAGTGTAGTGGAACGTGTTGCAGGTGAGGGGCTATTCGGGCGCGGTGGGACGCTCCAGCGGGATGCGGACGGTGAACACCGTCGAGCCCGGCTCGGACTGCACCTCGATGTCGCCGTGGTGCTTGTTCACCACGATCCGGAAGCTGATGTCGAGGCCGAGCCCGGTGCCCTCACCGACCGGCTTGGTGGTGAAGAACGGCTCGAAGATGCGGCGCCGGACGTCGGCCGGGATGCCGGGCCCGGTGTCGCCGATGGAGACCGCGAGGCACACGTCGTCCCGGTAGGTGCGGATGGTGAGCGTGCCCGCGCCGTCCATGGCGTAGACCGCGTTGTCGATCAGGTTGGTCCACACCTGGTTCAGCTCCGCTGCGTAGCAGGGGATCGGCGGCAGCGTGCGGTCGTACTCCTTGACCAGCGCGATGCCGTCGCCGAGCTTGCGGTTCAGCATCACCAGCGTGCTGTCGAGCAACTCGTGCACGTCGACCACCTGGAACGGGGCCCGGTCCATCTGCGAGTACTGCTTGGCGGCGCCGACCAGGGTGGAGATGCGCGCGGTGGAGTCGGCGATCTCGTTCATCAGCAGCTCGGTCTCGATGGTGTAGTTCAGCCACCGGATCGCGCCCTCGAAGACCTGCTCGGTGCAGCCATCCAGGGTGCCGGCCACCCGCTCCAGCCAGTCGATGTCGATGCCAGCCTGGACGAAGTTGGGCGCCAGGTCCCAGCCGTCGGCGATCTCGTGCTCGGCGAACCAGTCGCCGATGGCGTCCTCGCGGTCCGCGGCCTCCAGCGGGGTGAGCTCGGGCGCCTTCGCCACCAGCTCGGCCGCGTCCTCCTGCAGCCGGACCAGGGTGAGCAGCACCTCGGGGGTGAACTTGCCCTGCGCCATCATGCCGAGCTTGTGCCGCATCCCGGCGACCCGCTCGCGCAGCCCGGAGGTGGCGCGCACCGCGGCCGCGGCGGGGTTGTTCAGCTCGTGCGTGAGCCCGGCGGAGAGCGAGCCGAGCGCGAGCAGCCGCTCCCGCTCGGCCACCCGCTCGTGCTTGTCCCGGTTCCCGAAGAAGGCGCCCTCCAGCAGGTGCACCGCCATCGGGAACCACTCGCGCATCATGGCCGAGAAGGTCGCGGCGTCCAGCACGAAGAAGCGCGAGGGCCGGGTGAGGTACATGGTCGAGACGTAGCTCTGGTCCGCCCGCTCGCCCAGGTACGCGGTCCAGGCGCCGACGTAGGAGCCGCGGTGGTCGGTGCGGGTCAGCTCGATCTCGGTGCCCGCGGAGAGCTTGGTGAGCCGCAGCTCGCCGTCCATGAGCACGTAGAAGCAGGTGGCCGGGTCGCCCTCGCGGAAGGCGAGGCCGGGTTCGAGCTGCTCGATCCGCCCGTCCCGGCACAGCCAGGCCAGCTGCTCGTCGTCCAGCCGCTCGAACAGGAAGAGCTCACGCAGCTCCGCCGGATCGCAGACAAGCTCGCTCACGATGAATCCCTTCTGCCTACGCTGTGTCTATGGGGCATGACCGGGGGCCCTCCGTGGCTACGCTTCGCTCCCGCCTCCGGGCCTGACCCGGTCATGCCAGATAACGGTGCACGAACATCACGGCCATGGCCCCCTCGCCGACGGCGGAGGCCACCCGCTTCGCCGACTCCGCGTGCACGTCGCCGGCGACGAAGACGCCGGGCACGCTGGTCTCCAGGTGGTGCGGGGCGCGGGAGAGCTCCCAGCCCGCCGGGCGGCCGCCCTCGGGGGTGAGGTCCGGCCCGGCGAGCACGAACCCGGCCGGGTCGCGGGCGATGGTGCCCTCCAGCCAGTCGGTCTGCGGCGCGGCGCCGATGAAGAGGAAGAGCCGCTCGGTCTCGGCCTTCTCCTCGCGCCCGGTCTCGTTGTCGCGCAGCACGATGCCGCGCAGGTGGTCGTCGCCGTCGGCCGCGATCACCTCGGTGCAGGTGTGCACCTCGATGTTCGGGATGCCCGCGATCTGCTGGACCAGGTAGTGCGACATGGACTTGTCCAGCGAGTCGGCGCGCACCACCAGGTGCACCCGCCCGGCATTGCGGGAGAGGAAGACCGCGGCCTGCCCGGCCGAGTTGGCGCCGCCGACGATGTAGACCTCGTGGCCCGCGCACTCCGCCGCCTCGGTCATGGCCGAGCCGTAGTAGACGCCGCGGCCGGTGAACTCGTCCACCCCGCGCGCCGGGTGCCTGCGGTAGTCGACGCCGGTCGCGATGATCACGGTGTGCGCGCAGAGCCTGCCCCCGTCGGCGAAGCGCACGGTCCGCGCCGAGCCGTTCACCTCCAGCCCGACCACTTCGCGGGTGGTCACCAGCTCCGCGCCGAACTTCCCGGCCTGCCGCCTGGCCCGGTCGGCCAGCTGGCCGCCGGAGACGCCGTCCGGGAAGCCGAGGTAGTTCTCGATCCGCGAGCTCTGCCCGGCCTGGCCGCCGGTCGCGGTGCGCTCGACCAGCACCGTGCGCAGCCCCTCGGAGGCGCCGTACACCGCGGCGCCGAGCCCGGCCGGGCCGCCGCCGACCACGATCAGGTCGTAGAACTCGCCTGCGGGCGTGGTGTTCAGCCCGACCCGCTCGGCCAGCTCGCCGTCGGTCGGCTGGACCAGCGGCTCACCATCGGCGGTGATCACCACCGGGCAGCAGCTGATGTCCTTGCCCGCGGCGGCGAGCAGCGTGGCGCCCTCCGGCTCGTCCGCCGGGTACCAGCGGTACGGCAGCTGGTTGCGGGCGAGGAACTCGCGCACCTGCGAACAGGCGGGCGACCAGCGGGTGCCGATCACCTTGGTGCCGTGCACCGGGCGCTGCTCGTCGCCGCGCCACGCCTCCAGCAACCCGTCCAGCACCGGATAGAGCTTCTCCTCCGGCGGGTCCCACGGCTTGAGCAGGTAGTGGTCCAGGTCGACCACGTTGATGGCGTTGATCGCCGCGGTGGTGTCGGCGTAGGCGGTGAGCAGCACCCGGCGCGCGAAGGGGTGCAGGTCCATGGCCTGCTCCAGGAACTCGATGCCGTCCATGCCCGGCATCCGGAAGTCGGCGATGAGCACCGCGACCTGCTGGCCGCGCAGCTTCACCTCGCGCAGCGCCGCCAGCGCGGACGGCCCCGACTCGGCCCGCAGGATCCGGTAGTCGGCGCCGTAGCGGCGGCGCAGGTCGCGCACGACCGCGCGGGAGACGCCCGGATCGTCGTCGACGCTGAGGATGAGCGGTTTATCGGCGGCGGGGGAAGTCACCCATCGAGTATGCGCGCAGGGAACCGACCTGTCGCTTTGCTCTGCCCAGGGCGAACGGCGGAAGAGCGCCCGACTAGAGTTGCTGTGTCCAGCAGTACCGCGAACAGGAGGCAGCGTTGCCGAAGAATCTGGAAGCGACCGTCGACATCATCGCCCCGCCGGAGCGGGTGTGGGCCGTGGTGGCCGATCCCAAGCGGATTCCCGAGTTCAGCCCGCAGTGCGTGCGGATGCAGCCGCTCGGTGCGGTGAAGCGGGGCACCTGGACCGTGAACCTCAACCGGGACGGCTGGAAGTACTGGCCGACCACCGCCAGGATCGTGACCTTCGAGCCGAACCGGGAGTTCGCCTTCAAGGTCACCGAGAACCGCAGCACCTGGCGCTTCACGCTGGAGCCCACCGCGAACGGCACCCGGCTCACCCAGACCAGGGACACCTCCGACGGCACGACGGCCTTCTCCCGGACCGCCATCAACGCGGTGCTCGGTGGCGCGGAGTCGTTCGATGTCAAGCTGGTCGACGGGATGCGTCAGACCCTGGCCGGGATCAAGGCGGCGGTCGAGACACCCGCCTGACCCGCACCGCGGCCCGGACCCGCGGTCCGGGCCGCGGCGATCAGACCCAGTTCGGCAGCCGGACCACCTGCGCGGCATACGACAGCCCGGCGCCGAAGGCGATCAGCAGCGCGGTGTCGCCCGGCTTGGACTGCCCGGTGCGCAGCAGCTGCTCCATGGCCAGCGGGATCGAGGCGGCCGAGGTGTTGCCGGTCTCCTCGATGTCGTTGGCCAGCGCGCAGTTCTCCGGCAGCTTGAGCACCCTGGCCATGATCTCGATGATCCGGCCGTTGGCCTGGTGCGGGATCATCGCGTCCAGGTCGTCGGTGGCGAGCCCGGCGCGGTCGATGGCGTCCCGGCAGACCTTCTCCAGCGAGTGCGCGGCCCAGCGGAAGACCGCGGTGCCCTCCATCGTCAGGTAGGGACGGACCGCGTCCAGCCCCTTCTCCTCGATCTCGGCGAAGAACTCCAGCCAGTCCTTGTCCTGCCGGATGGCGTGGCTCTGGGTGCCGTCCGAGCCCCACACCGTCGGGCCGATGCCCTGGTCGTCGGCCGGGCCGACGATCACGGCGCCCGCGCCGTCGGCGAAGAGGAACGCGGTGGAGCGGTCCTTCATGTTGATGGTGTCGGTCAGCTTCTCCACGCCGATCACCAGCACGTGCCCCGCGGTGCCCGACCGCACCAGGTCCGAGGCGAGCGCGAGCGCGTGACAGAAGCCGGCGCAGCCCGCCGAGATGTCGAACGCGGCGGCGCCGTTCATCCCGAGCTCGGTGGCGATCTGCGGGGCGGCGGCCGGAGTGAGCAGAAGGTGCGTCGAGGTCGCGACGATGACGGTGTCCACCTGGTCGACCGCGACCCCCGCCGACTCCAGCGCGCCCCTGGCGGCGGCGACGCTCATGCTCCGCACCGTCTCGGTGTCGTCGGCGAAGCGGCGGGTCCGGATGCCGGAGCGGGTGCGGATCCATTCGTCGCTGGAGTCGATCGCCCCCGCGACCTCGTCGTTCGTGACGATGCGCGCGGGCCGGTACACCCCCAGCCCGAGGATGGCGGTGTGCTCAACTCCGGTCGTCTGGGCGATTCGAGCGACCATGTGCGTCTCCTGTCCCCACGGCCGAGCCGGCGGGTGGCGTCGGTGGTTGCCGTCCAGCGTTGCCGGGTGTTGTCCGGAGCGCTGTACATGAGGCTTCCTCATATTATCTCCACCCCACTGACACGTGCGCGTATTCCCCCCGACCGGGGGTATCCGATGTACAGCGCGGCGATGGCTCGAAGCGGCGCGCACCCAACTAACGATGCGAGGACACAATGCTCGGTCTCGGGATTATCGGCTGGATCATCATCGGCGGCCTGGCCGGCTGGATCGCCAGCAAGTTCATGAAGACGGACGCGCAGCAGGGCATCCTGCTCAATATCGTCGTCGGCGTCATCGGCGGTCTGCTCGGTGGCTTCCTGCTCAAGCTCTTCGGTGTCGACGTCGAGGGCGGCGGGCTGATCTTCAGCTTCCTGACCTGCCTCGCCGGCGCGGCCATCCTGCTGTTCCTGGTCAAGCTCGTCACCGGCCGCCGGCCGGTGCGCTGACCCAGGCGCACGAGGTGATCGGCGCCGCCGAACCGCGGCGGCGCCGATTTCGCCTGCCCGCACGGTAGCCGGGAATACGCCGACCGCCGACCATGATCTCCGAGGTCGCGTCGGCGTAAGGTGTGGTGCCCGTACCCGAAACCGAAAGAGGAGCCTGTGGCACGCCGCCCGACCCCGTCCGGCACCCCCGAGACCACCGGAGTCGGCCACGTCGCCGACCTGATCCGGTCCTCGATCCCCCCGCTGCACCCCGCCGGGCTGCCCTTCGTGGCCGCCCCGCTCGCGGTGGCGGCGCTCGGCCGCAAGCGGCGCTGGGTGCGCCGGGCCGGACTGCTGACGGCCGCGGCCTGCGCCGGCTTCTTCCGGCACCCGCACCGGGTGCCGCCGAACATCAGGGGCGCCGTCGTCGCCGCCGCGGACGGCGAGGTCGCGCTGGTCGACTCCGCGGTCCCGCCGCCGGAGCTCGGCCTCGGCGATGCCCCGCTGCCCCGGGTCAGCATCTTCCTCTCGGTGCTGGACGTGCACGTGCAGCGCACCCCGGTCTCCGGCACCGTGCGCACCGTCGTGCACCAGCCCGGCCAGTTCCGCTCCGCCGATCTGCCCGAGGCCAGCTCGGTGAACGAGCGCACCGGCATGGTGCTGGAGACCCCCGGCGGCAAGCAGGTCGTCGTGGTGCAGATCGCCGGGCTGATCGCCCGCCGGATCGTGAACGAGGCGCGCGCGGGTGACGTGCTGACCATCGGCGACACCTACGGCCTGATCCGCTTCGGCTCCCGGGTGGACACCTACTTCCCGGCAGGCACCGACCTGCTGGTGCTGCCCGGTCAGCGCACCATCGGCGGCGAGACCGTCCTCGCCGTCCTGTCGTGATCGCGCAGGCGGAGCGGGCCGAGGGGCGCCGCAGGCGCAGCGTCCGGCTGCTGCCGAGCACGGTCACCATCCTGGCGCTCTGCTCGGGGCTCTCCGCGGTGAAGTTCGGCCTGGACGGCGACCTGTCGACCGCGCTGGCCATGGTCGGCGCCGCCGCCGTCTTCGACACGCTCGACGGCAGGCTGGCGCGGATGCTCGACGCCACCACCAAGATCGGCGCCGAGCTGGACTCGCTCTCCGACGCCATCTCCTTCGGCGTCGCCCCCGCGCTGGTGCTCTACGTGGCGCTGCTCGACGAGTACAGCGCGGGCTGGATCGTCGCGCTGCTCTTCGCGGTCAGCATCGTGCTGCGGCTGGCCCGGTTCAACACCCTGATGGACGACGACACCAGGCCGGAGTGGTCGCGCGAGTACTTCGTCGGCGTTCCGGCCCCCGCGGGCGCGCTCATCGCGCTGACCCCGATCGCGCTGCTCGAGCAGTTCGGCGACGGCTGGTGGGTCGGCTTCTACGAGGTCGCCGCCTGGACCGCGTTCTCCGCGCTGCTCTGCGTGAGCACCATCCCGACGCTGGCCATGAAGTCGGTCCGGGTGGCCCCGCAGGCGGCGGCGGCACTGCTGGTGCTGGTGGCGATCGCGGCCGCCGCGCTGGTGACCTTCCCGATCGTGCTGCTGCTCGTGCTGATCGCGCTGTACCTGGTGCACATCCCGTTCGCCTGGCGCTCGCAGCGCTGGGTCGCGGCCAGGCCGGAGACCTGGCAGGACAAGCCGGCCGAGCGCAGGGCGCAGCGCCGCGCGAACCGGCGCAGGCCGAGCCTGCCGCGTCCGGCCATCTCCACCGCCCGCCTCCGGCTGCGCAGGCCCGGCGGGAACAACCGGCCGCACGACCAGCGTCGCGGCTGACCGGAGCCGCGACCGATGAGCGGCTCCGAGCTCGACGAGTTCCTGCGGCAGCGGCCGCGGCTGTTCGCGCTGGCCTACCGGATGCTCGGCAGCGCGAGCGAGGCCGAGGACGCGGTGCAGGAGACCTACCTGCGCTGGGCCGCCGCGGAGACCGACGGGATCCGCTCCGCCGAGGCCTGGCTGACCACGGTGACGGTGAACCTCTGCCGCTCCTGGCTGGTCTCGGCCAGGGCCCGCCGGGAGAGCTACGTCGGCCCGTGGCTGCCGGAGCCGGTGCCCACCCCGGACACCGACCTCGGCCCGCTGGAGACGGCGCAGCAGCGCGAGCTGGTCTCGCTGGCCCTGCTCGCCGCGCTGGAGCGGCTCAACCCGGTGGAGCGCGCGGTCTTCGTACTGCGCGAGGCCTTCGGCTACCCGCACCGCGAGATCGCGGCCATGCTCGAGCTGTCCGAGGCGAATTCCCAGCAGATCCACTCGCGCGCGAGCGTCCGGGTGCGCGAGGGCCGCGGCCGCTTCGAGGTCTCCGTGGAGCGGGCGCGGGAGCTGCTGGAGCGCTTCCTCGCCGCGGCGGGTGAGGGTGACGTGGCCGGGCTGCGCGCGCTGCTCGCCGCCGACGTGGTCGCCACCTCGGACGGCGGCGGCGTGGTGAGCGCGGCCAGGCGCCCGGTCACCGGCGTGGACAAGGTCTCCGCGTTCCTGCTCGGGCTGCTCCGGCGCGCACCCGCGGGCTTCACGCTGGAGGCGGCCGAGGTGAACGGCTCGGCCGGGCTGCTGGCGCGGGTGGACGGCGCGGTCTACGTGGTCGTCGCGCCGGAGTTCGGCGAGTTCCCGGACGGCCCGCGGCTGGTCTCGCTCTCCTTCGTGCTGAACCCGGCCAAGCTCGGCCGCTTCCGGTGACCGGTTTCACAGCCGGACGTTGTCAGCTCGGCGGCGGCTGTCCGGTCTGAGTGGTGTCAGGCCCGGTACGCCCGGGAGCAGCTCTGCCGAAGGAGCCCCATCATGACCACTCGACGCATCGTCGTACTCGGCGCCGGCTACGCCGGGCTCGTCGCCGCCAACAAACTGCTCCGCACCGTCCCCGGCGCGGAGATCACCGTGCTCGACGCCCGCGCCCGCTTCGTCGAGCGGGTCCGGCTGCACCAGCGCGCCGCCGGGCAGGCCATCCCGGAGTGGGACCTCGCCGACGTCCTCGGCCGCAGGGGGATCCGCTTCGTGCAGGGCAGGGCCGTCGGGCTGGATCTCGCCGCGCGCGAGGTCCGGCTGGCCGACGGCGCCGCGCTGCCCTACGACACCCTGGTGTACGCGCTCGGCTCGGCCGCTGGCACCGCCGACGTGCCCGGCGCCGCCGAGCACGCGCTGGCCGTCGCCACCCCGGAGGATCTCGCCGACGCCGCCCCGCCGACCGGAAGGGCGCTGGTGATCGGCGCGGGCGCGACCGGGGTCGAGCTCGCCACCGAACTCGCCGAGACCCGCCCCGACCTGCGGGTGCTGCTACTCGGCGCGGACGAGCCGGTGGCCGCGCTCTCGCCCCGCGCCCGCGCGCACGTGCGCCGGGTGCTCGACCGGCTCGGCGTCGAGGTGCGCACCGATGCCAAGGTCACCGCGGTGACCGCCGCCGGGGTCCGGCTGGCCGACGGCACCGAGGTGCCCGGCGACGCCGTCCTCTGGACCACCGGCTTCCTGGCGCCGCCGCTGGCCGCCGCGGCCGGGCTCGCGGTGGACGGCTCCGGCCGGGTGCGCACCGACGCCACCCTGCGCTCGCTCTCGCACCCGGACGTCTACGCCGTCGGCGACGCCGCCGCCACCGCGGGCCAGGACGGCAGGCAGCTCCGGATGGCCTGCGCCACCGCGCTGCCGCAGGGCGCCTACGCCGCGACCGCCATCGGCGCAAGGGCGCGCGGCGCCGAGCCGCGCGAGTTCCGGTTCCGCTACCAGGCGCAGTGCTACAGCCTCGGCCGCGGCGACGGCCTGCTGCACCTGGTGCACGCCGACGATTCACCGGCCCGGCTGGTGATCACCGGCAGGGCGGGCGCCTGGATCAAGGAGCGCATCGTGCGCTTCGCCGCCAGGCGGGCGGGGCTGCCCGCCGGGCTCTGATCGTCAACCAAGGGTTGACGACGAGTGTTCGTCAACCTATGGTTGACGCATGACGAACGTACGACTCGACGACCTGATCGACGGCATCAAGAAGGCCCGCCCCGACGATGTCCTGGAACAACTCTCCGACGCGGTGGTGACCGCGGGAACGCTCGGTGAGGTGGCCGATCACCTGATCGGCCACTTCGTCGACCAGGCCCGCCGCTCCGGCGCGTCGTGGACCGATATCGGCGCCAGCATGGGCGTCAGCAAGCAGGCCGCGCAGAAGCGCTTCGTGCCGAAGGGGCCGGAGGACGCCGGGCTCGACCCGGCCGCCGGCTTCGCCCGCTTCACCCCGCGCGCCCGCAGCGCCGTCGCCGCCTCGCAGGAGGCGGCGCGCAACTCCGGCCACACCGTGATCGGGCTGCCGCACCTGGTGCTCGGGCTGCTCACCCAGCCGGAGGGGCTCGCCGCGAAGGAGATCGAGACCCAGGGGGTCACCCTCGACGCCGTGGCCGCGGCCGCCGCGGCCGCACTCCCGGAGCCCACCGGCGAGGCCGTCCCGCCCCTGATCCCCTTCGACGCCGACTCCAAGAAGGCGCTGGAGCTCACCTTCCGCGAGGCGGTCCGGCTCGGCCACAACTACGTCGGCACCGAGCACGTGCTGCTCGCGCTGCTGGAGCAGGAGAACGGCACCGGCGTGCTCAGCGGGGTCGGGCTGGCCAAGGCGCGGGTGGAGGCGCACCTGCTGGAGATCCTGGCGGGGCTGGGCGGCTAGCCGGGGACGTTGCGCTCCAGCTCGTCCAGCCAGGCCGTCGCCACCGCGTCGCTCGGCGCCCGCCAGTCGCCGCGCGGCGAGAGCGAACCGCCGGAGCCGACCTTCGGCGCGTTCGGCAGCGTGGAGCGCTTGAACTGGCTGGTCTGCACGAAGCGGCGCAGGAAGAGCCGGAGCCAGTGCTTGATGGTGGCCAGGTCGTACTCGTTGCGCTGGTCCTCCGGGATCAGGTCGGGCCAGCGCCCCCTGGTCCGGTCCGACCAGGCCGCCTGCGCCAGGTAGGCGATCCGGCTCGGCCGGTAGCCGAACCGCAGCAGCTGGTAGAGGTGCAGATCCTGGAGTTCGTACGGCCCGACGGTGGCCTCGGAGCTCTGGCCGGGCGCCTCGTCGCCGTCGGCCGACGGCACCAGCTCCGGCGAGATCTCGGTGGCCAGGATCGAGGTGAGCGCCGCGTTCGCCTCCGCCCCGAACTGCCCGGTCTCCGCCGCCCAGGCGATGAGGTAGCGGATCAGCGTCTTCGGCACCGAGGCGTTCACGCTGTAGTGCGCCATGTGGTCGCCGACGCCGAAGGTGCACCAGCCCTGGGCCAGCTCGCTGAGGTCACCGGTGCCGACCACCAGGGCATCGTGCATGTTCGCCAGCCGGAACAGGTGCGAGGTGCGCTCGCCCGCCTGCACGTTCTCGTAGGTGACGTCGTACTGCGGCACCCCGTCCGCGGCGGGGTGCCCCAGGTCGCGCAGCATCTGCTCGGCCGACGGCCGGATGTCGATCTCGTGCGCCGTCACGCCGAGCGCGGCCATCAGCCGGTGCGCGTCGGTCTTGGTTCTGGTGCTGGTCGCGAAGCCGGGCATGGTGTAGGCCAGCACGTTCGTGCGCGGCAGCCCGAGCCGGTCCATGGTCTTGGCCGCGACGATCAGCGCCTGGGTGGAGTCGAGCCCGCCGGAGACCCCGATCACCAGCCGCTGGGCACCCGCCGCGCGCAGCCGGGTGCTCAGCCCCTCCACCTGGATGTGGTGCACCTCGGCGCAGCGCTCGTTGCGCGCCGCCGGGTCGGCGGGGACGTACGGGAAGCGCGGGATCTCCCGGCGCAGCGCCACCGTTCCGGCCGGCACCGGCAGGGTGACCGGCACCTTCCGGAACCGGCTGAGCCGCTCCCTGTGGTCGTGCACATTGTCGGCGAAGCTCGTCGTGCGCACCCGGTCGGCGGCCAGCCGCTGCAGGTCCAGGTCGGCGGTGACCAGCCGGGGGTGGTCGGCGAAGCGCTCGCCCTCGGCGAGCAGGTCGCCGTTCTCGCAGACCAGCGCCTGCCCGTCCCAGGCCAGGTCGGTGGTCGACTCGCCGGTGCCCGCCGCCGAGTACAGGTACGCGGCCAGGTAGCGCGCCGAGTGCGAAGCGCAGAGCGCGCGCCGGTAGTCGGCCTTGCCGACGACGATATTGCTGGCCGAGAGGTTCACCAGCACCGTCGCCCCGGCCAGCGCGGCGAAGCCGCTCGGTGGCAGCGGCACCCAGCCGTCCTCGCAGATCTCCAGGTGGAAGGTGAAGCCGTCGACATCCGTCGGGAAGAGCAGGTCGGCGCCGAAGGGGGCCTCCTGCCCGGCGATCTCGACCGTGTCGGCGAGCACTTCGCGGGCCGCGGCGAACTGCCGCTTCTCGTAGAACTCGCGGTAGTTCGGCAGGTAGCTCTTCGGCACCGCGCCGAGTACCGCGCCGTCCGCGATCACGATCCCGCAGTTGAACAGCCTGCCCTGGGCCCGCACCGGGGCGCCGACCACCAGCACGGTCGCGATCTCCCGGCTGGCCTCGACGATGTCGGCCAGTGCCTGCCGCACCGCGAGGTCGAGGGCGTCCTGGTGGAAGAGATCGTCGGCGGTGTAACTGGAGAGGCCGAGTTCCGGGAAGACGGTCAGCACGGTGCCGTCGGCGGCGGCGGCACGGGCCAGCTCGATCGTGCGCTCGGCGTTGAAGGCGGGATCGGCCACCCGCAGCGTCGGCACCGCGACGGCCACCCGCGCGAAGCCGTGCCGGTACAGCGAGTCGAACGGCAGCGTCATGCTGCTCATCTTTCCCGGCGCCGTCACGACCGGCCCGCCAGACCCCCGCCCCAGCGCGGCCAGCGCGCCGCGGGCGGCGGCTCCGGCACCAGCGAGTCCCTGGTGACGTCGGTGACGTACAGCGGCAGCGACGGCTCCAGCCTGGCCAGCAGGTCGAGCAGGTCGCGGCCGCGCGCGGTCCGGTACTCGGCCGTGGTCAGCCCGACGATCTGCAGGAACATCAGCCCGCCGACGGTGCCGAGCTCCGGGTCGGGCACGAAGCCCGCCGCGCGCAGCGCGGAGCCGGGCGCGCCGAGCGGCACCGCCGACTTCACCGCGTCGCCCGGCTCGAACCACTCGCCGGACTGGAAGACGAACCGGCTGAGGTTCTGCAGGAAATCCACCGGCCACTGCGGCGGCTCGGTCGCCTCGGCGGTGCTCAGCACCCGCATGGTGAACTCGAAACGCTGGCCGTGTTCGAAGATCGCGGAGAGGCCGTGCGTCGCGTAGTGCCAGTGCGGCATCGGGGCGGTTCGGCGGTAGGCCGAGATGCCGTCGAGCGGTTCGGTACCCCCCGTCGACCAGGGGTTTTCGCCCGCCCAGTACACCGGCACCGCGTCGGCGTAGAGCCGCGCCAATGCCCCCGTGACGTCGGGAAGGCCGGGTGTTTCACTCACCTCGCCACTGTAGGCGGGACCTTCGGTACCGGCCCGCGGCGCCGCCCACCCGGCATTCCGGCCCGAGCCGGATAAGCTATAGCAATGGCGGATGACCCGGATTCCGACCTGGTGGCGGGGGAGCGGCGAGCGGATCTGGTCCGCGCGCTCACCTACGTGTCCACCGAATCCGGCCCGGACGGCGAGTACATCGTCAACGGCGATCTGCCGCCCGAGGTCGCCCCGCCCTTCATCCGGGCGATCATGCGGGTGGAGGCCGAGCTGCTGCTGCACGACGCGGAGCTGGTCACCGTGGAGAACGAGGAGCCGCGCGATCCGGAGCAGCGCCGGGTGGACGCCTTCGTCGCGCTGCTGCTGCGCATCGACGACCGCCAGTGGATCCCCGGCTACCCCGGCTGAACCCGGTAATCTTGCACTCGGCATGCTCGAGTGCTAGAAATGGCTTGGCACTCACCACAGGCGAGTGCCAGGTCGGGACGGTGAGACCGGGTACCTCGACACCCTCGGTCGTCCGTCGCGGGCACCGAACCTGGCCAGCGTAAATGGGGCGACCCGACATGGGATCGTCCTGTGTGTCAGCCATCCACATGGAGGATCTCAACGCAATGGCCAAGACAATTGCGTACGACGAAGAGGCCCGTCGCGGTCTCGAGCGCGGCCTCAACAGCCTCGCCGACGCGGTCAAGGTGACGCTGGGCCCCAAGGGCCGCAACGTCGTCCTGGAGAAGAAGTGGGGCGCCCCCACGATCACCAACGATGGTGTCTCCATCGCCAAGGAGATCGAGCTCGAGGACCCGTACGAGAAGATCGGCGCCGAGCTGGTCAAGGAAGTCGCCAAGAAGACCGATGACGTCGCGGGCGACGGCACCACCACCGCTACCGTCCTGGCCCAGGCGCTGGTGCGCGAGGGGCTGCGCAACGTCGCGGCCGGCGCGAACCCGCTCGGCCTGAAGCGCGGCATCGAGAAGGCCGTCGAGGCCGTCACCGCCAAGCTGCTCGAGACCGCCAAGGAGGTCGAGACCAAGGAGCAGATCGCCGCCACCGCCGGTATCTCGGCCGGCGACGCGTCCATCGGCGAGCTCATCGCCGAGGCGCTCGACAAGGTCGGCAAGGAAGGTGTCATCACCGTCGAGGAGAGCAACACCTTCGGGCTCCAGCTGGAGCTGACCGAGGGCATGCGCTTCGACAAGGGCTACATCTCCGGTTACTTCGTGACCGACCCCGAGCGTCAGGAAGCGGTCCTCGAGGATCCGTACCTGCTGCTGGTCGGCTCCAAGGTCTCCACCGTGAAGGACCTGCTCCCGCTGCTGGAGAAGGTCATCCAGGCGGGCAAGCCGCTGCTGATCATCGCCGAGGACGTCGAGGGCGAGGCCCTGTCGACCCTGGTCGTGAACAAGATCCGCGGCACCTTCAAGTCCGTCGCCGTCAAGGCGCCCGGCTTCGGTGACCGCCGCAAGGCGCAGCTCGCCGACATCGCCATCCTGACCGGTGGCGAGGTCATCAGCGAAGAGGTCGGGCTCTCCCTGGAGACCGCGGGCATCGAGCTGCTGGGCCAGGCCCGCAAGGTCGTCGTGACCAAGGACGAGACCACCATCGTCGAGGGCGCGGGCGACGCCGAGGCGATCAAGGGCCGGGTCGCGCAGATCCGCTCCGAGATCGAGAACTCCGACTCCGACTACGACCGCGAGAAGCTGCAGGAGCGGCTGGCCAAGCTGGCCGGCGGCGTCGCGGTGATCCGCGCGGGCGCGGCCACCGAGGTCGAGCTCAAGGAGCGCAAGCACCGCATCGAGGATGCCGTTCGCAACGCGAAGGCCGCCGTCGAAGAGGGCATCGTCGCCGGTGGCGGCGTGGCGCTGCTGCAGTCCGGCCCCGCGCTGGACGCGCTGTCCCTCACCGGTGACGAGGCCACCGGCGCGAACATCGTCCGCGTCGCGCTCTCGGCTCCGCTGAAGCAGATCGCCTTCAACGCCGGCCTCGAGCCCGGCGTCGTCGCCGAGAAGGTCTCGAACCTGCCCGACGGCCACGGCCTGAACGCCGACTCCGGCGAGTACGAGGACCTGCTGGCCGCCGGCGTCGCCGATCCGGTCAAGGTCACCCGCTCGGCGCTGCAGAACGCGGCCTCCATCGCGGCCCTGTTCCTCACCACCGAGGCCGTCGTCGCCGACAAGCCGGAGAAGGCCGCCGCTCCCGCCGGCGACCCGACCGGTGGCATGGGCGGCATGGACTTCTGAGTCCGCCTGTCTCGCTCCGGAAGCCGGTCCCCGCGGGGGCCGGCTTCCGGCGTTTCTACCCGCCGAGGACGAAGGCGACCAGGAAGCCCGCGGCGGTGGCGAGCCCGACCCACCAGCCGCCCTCGCGGTACGCCTCCGGCATGAGGGAGTCGGCGAGGACGGCGAGGGTGGCGCCGCCCGCGAAGGCCTGGACCACGCTGATGCTGGTCGGGGCGAGGTTGTCGGAGAGCAGGTTTCCGCCGACGGTGACCCCGACCAGGACGATGCCGGTCGCGGTCCAGAGCAGGAGGGCGCGGCGGGGCGGGAAGTTCTTGTCCCGGCGCAGCAGGGCGGAGCCGCTGATCGCCTCGGGGACGTTGCCGACCGCGATGGCGACGAGCAGCACCAGCCCGCCGGACTCGGTGAGCGTGACGCCGAGCGCGGTGTTCTCCGGGATCCCGTCGAGCACGGTGCCGAGCATGAGCGCCCAGCCGACGGCGCTCGCCCCGAGCCGCGTCTCCAGCAGGTGGTCGGAGCCGACGTAGAGCCCGGCCCCGGCGAAGAGCGCGAGCCCGGCGACGGTGCCGCCCGCCTGGCCGAAAGCGGGGCCGAAGAGTTCCTCGGAGACCGCCGCGATCATGGTTCCCGCGCCGAACGCCATGAGCGTCGCGAGTGCCTGTTTCGGCAGCGACCAGCGCAGCCCGACGAATGCGCCGAGCACCAACGGCACGGCGGTGCCGAGGCCGAAGAGCAGTGCGGTTCCCATGCGCTCAGCCTAGGCAGCCGGACCTATTTCGCCGGGCTCCCATTCGGCCCCGGCGAACGTCCTTCGGGCATTCCCGCGCTTGCTTCCGAAAAAAATCTAAGAAACTCCGTCAAAATCCGCCCCGAAATTCCGGCACGGTGCGTAACCTCTGATCGGCAAACGCCTGGTACCCACGCTGTTCGGGAGGCACATGGATTAGCTGTCGCACTGCCAACTTCCGGCTAACGCGCGGTTCGCCGGAGGTTCCGGCGAAGGGCCTGATCCATGACGAGGGGATCGGGCCCTTCTGTATTGTCTGCGGCGATGTCACAGGATGCGAATACGGGGCGTATGTATGCCGGGCAGCCCGTCGAGGACCGGCAACGTCAACGGCGTGCGCGTTTTCTGGAATCGGGCCTCACGGTATTCGCCAGGGACGGGTACGCCAACAGTTCGGTGGGGGCGATCTGTAAGGACGCCGGACTCTCCTCGCGGCAGTTCTACGAGGAGTTCAGCGGCCGCGAGTCGCTGCTGCTGGAACTCTATGAACACATCGATCGCGAGTGCAGGGACGCGGTCACGAAAGCGCTTGCGGTGACCGGGGATGCGAGCGCGCTGGTCCGCATCGACGCCGCCACCCGCGCCTACATCGAGTCGGTCGGCACCGACCCGCGCCGGGCGCGGGTCGCGCTGGTCGAGGTGGTCGGCGCCGGGCCGAAGGTGGAGAAGTTCCGGCTGGAGCTGCGCCGGGTCTGGGGTGCCATGCTCGCCGACGCGGTGGAGGCGGCGGCCGGCCACGGCGAAGTCCCGGCCGGGGACTACGACATGCGGGTGCTCGCGGTGATCGGCGCGGTGAACTACGTGGTCGACGCCTGGAGCGGCGCCGACCCGCGCCCCCCGCTGGACGATGTCATCGCGGTGCTGAGCCGGGTGATCCTCGGGGCGGTGCGCGCCTGACGCGCGGTAGCGTGCGCGTATGGAGACCGTTCCGATCCAGATGCCGGACGGCTCGACCGTCCCGGTGCGGCTGCTCGGCGCCGCGGGCACGCACCGGCACCCGGTGACGCCGGACGCCCCGCGCCCGGCCGTGGTGATCGTGCCCGGCCTCGGCGTCCCCGGCGGCTACTACGAGTCGGTCGCCCGCGACCTCGCCGCGCGCGGATTCGACACCGCCATCGGCGAATTGCGCGGCAACGGCGACAGCAGGCCCGAACCCGACGCGGACAGTAGCTACGGCTACCACGAACTGGTCTCGGTCGACTTTCCGGCGATCTTCCAGGTGGTTCGCAACCGCTTCCCGCAGAGCACCCCGTACCTGCTCGGGCACAGCATCGGCGGCCAGCTCTCGGTGCTCTACGCGGCCCGGATCAGGGGCAGGCTCGGCGGGCTGATCCTGGTCGCCTCCGGCACCCCGTACCACCGCGGCTTCCGCGGCCTCTCCGGCCCCGGAATGCTGCTCGGCACAGCGGCGGTCGCGCTCACCGCAGGCGTCGCCGGGTACTGGCCGGGCGACCGGATCGGCGGCCCCGCCGGGTTCGGCAGGCAGTCGAGGGTGCTGATCTCGGACTGGGCCCGGCTCGCCCGCACCGGCCGCTTCGTGCCGATGGGCGCGGACATCGACTACGAGGAGCGGATCGGCAGGTTGAAACTACCGGTCCTCTCGATCACCATGACCGGCGACGAGATCGCCCCCGCCGCCTCGGCCGCGCACCTGGTGCGCAAGCTGCCCGCGGCCGAGGTGACCACCTGGACCCAGCCGGAGCGGCTCGGCCACAACGGCTGGATCCGGGAGTGCGGCAGCACCGTCGACCGGGTCGAGAGGTGGCTGCGCGACCGCTGATTCAGCCCCGTCCCGGGCTCTCGCCGTCACGCAGCATGGTGCCGAAGAACTCGTACATCAGCGCGGTCTGGAATGCCGACTGCTTGTTGTCGGCCGCACCGCCGTGCCCGCCCTCGATGTTCTCGTGGTACCAGACCGGGTGGCCCTGCGCCTCCAGCAGCGCCGCCATCTTGCGCGCGTGCCCGGGATGCACCCGGTCGTCCCTGGTCGAGGAGGTGAGCAGGATCGGCGGGTAGGCGCGGTCGGGGTCGGTGTTCTGATAGGGCGAGTAGCGGCTCAGGTACTCCCACTCCTCCGGCTTGTCCGGGTCGCCGTACTCGGCCACCCAGGAGGCGCCGGCCAGCAGCAGGTGGTAGCGCTTCATGTCGAGCAGCGGCACCCGGCAGACGATGGCGCCGAACAGCTCCGGGTAGCGGGTGAGCATGACGCCCATCAGCAGCCCGCCGTTGCTGCCGCCCACCGCGCCGAGCTGGTCGGCGGTGGTGATGCCGCGCGCGACCAGGTCCCTGGCGATGGCGGCGAAATCCTCGTACACCCGGTGCCGGTTCGCCTTCAGGACCGAGGTGTGCCACTCCGGCCCGTACTCGCCGCCGCCGCGGATATTGGTGACCACCCAGGTGCCGCCCTGCTCCAGCCAGCCCATGCCCGCGGTGGCGGCGTAGGCGGGGGTGTAGGAGGACTCGAAGCCGCCGTACCCGTACATCACCGCGGGGCCGGGGGTGCCGCGCCGGTCGCGGTGCCTGACCACGAAGTAGGGCACCGCGGTCCCGTCGTCCGAGGTGGCGAAGAACTGCTCGGTCCCGATGCCGGTGGCGTCGTAGAACGCGGGCTCCCTGGCCAGCTCGACCGTCTCGCCGCCGATCGAGCTGGCCAGCAGCGTCGGCGGGGTGGTGAAGCCGCTGGTGGTGAGCATGAACTCGTCCCCGGACTCCAGCGGGTCCAGGTTCGAGATGCCGGTGGTCGACATGGGCGGGGTGTCCGCGAGCGACCGGCGCTGCCAGCCGTCCGGGCCGGGCGTGAGCACGTGCAGTTCGGTGCGCACGTCGCGCAGCGTCACCAGCAGCAGGTGGTTCTCGGTCCAGCCGACGCCGTACAGGGCGGTGTGCGGGTCGGGGGCGAAGAGCACCTCGAACTCGCGGCCGCCGTCGAGGAACGCGGGCAGCTCGGCGACCAGCAGCGCACCGGCCGGGAACTCGGTCGCCGCCGGCTGCCACGCCGACTTGAGCCGGACCAGCAACCGGTCCCGGTACCAGGAGACGTCGGCGTCGGTCGGCACATCGATCCGGGTGCGGGTGCCGTCCGGGGCGAGCAGCGACACCTCCTCGTTGTAGAAGTCGGTGGCCCTGGCGATGTAGTGCCGCTCGAAGCCGGGGGTGCGGTCGTACCCGGCCGAGACCGAGACGTCCGCCGGCTCGCCCTCGAACACGGTGACCGCCTCGGCCAGCGGCGTGCCGCGGTGCCAGCGCTTCGCGATCCGCGGGTAGCCGGAGTCGGTGAGCGAGCCGGGGCCGAAGTCGGTGCCGACGTAGACGGTGTCCCGGTCGATCCAGCTCAGCCGCGACTTCGCCTCGGGCAGGAAGAAGCCGCCGTCACCCGGGTCCACGAAGCGCCTGGCCTCCAGGTCGAACTCGCGCACCACCTTCGCGTCCGCGCCACCCCGGGAGACGCTGATCAGCGCGCGGCTCTGCTCCGGGCGCAACACGACCGCGCCGGCCCACACCCAGTTCTCGTCCTCGGCGGCGGCGACCGCGTCCAGGTCGATCAGCACGTCCCAGTCCGGCGAACCGCCCGCGTACTCGTCGAAGGTGGTGCGCCGCCAGAGCCCGCGCGGGTGCCCGGCATCGCGCCAGTAGTTGTACAGCCACCGGCCGCGCCGGTTCGGGTAGGCGATCTTGGTGTCGGTGTCCAGCATGTCCAGGATCCGGCGCTGCAGCCCGTGGAACCGGTCCGACGAGGCGAAACGCTCGACCGTGACCTCGTTGCGGGCGCGCGCCCAGTCCAGCACCGCCTCCTCGGTGACCTCCTCCAGCCACAGGTGGGGGTCGCTTGCACTGGGGTCAACGCTGCCGGTCATCCCCATATTGTGGCGGACGCGCCGGAGCGCGGCCCGGCGGCGCGGCGTTCGCTCCCGGGTGGCTGGGCCGGACGCCGCATACAGGACTAGGCTCGATACCGTGACTTCCCACTACGATGTCGTCGTTCTCGGCGCTGGTCCCGGCGGTTACGTCGCCGCGATCCGCGCCGCTCAACTCGGCCTGCGAACAGCGATCGTCGAGCAGAAATACTGGGGCGGTGTGTGCTTGAACGTGGGCTGCATCCCGTCGAAGGCGCTGCTGCGCAACGCCGAACTCGCCCACATCTTCACCAAGGAAGCCAAGACCTTCGGCATCTCGGGGGACGTCTCGTTCGACTTCGGCGCGGCGTACGACCGCAGCCGCAAGGTCGCGGACGGCCGGGTCAAGGGCGTCCACTTCCTGATGAAGAAGAACAAGATCGACGAGTTCGACGGGAAGGGCACCTTCACCGACGCGAACACGATCTCGGTGGAGCTGTCCGAGGGCGGCACCGAGACGGTCACGTTCGACAACGCCATCATCTCCACCGGCACCACCACCAAGCTGCTGCCCGGCACCGCGCTGAGCGAGAACGTGGTCACCTACGAGGAGCAGATCCTCACCCGTGACCTGCCCGGCTCGATCCTCATCGTCGGCGCGGGCGCCATCGGCATGGAGTTCGGCTACGTCCTCAAGAACTACGGCGTCGACGTGCGCATCGTCGAGTTCCTCGACCGCGCGCTGCCGAACGAGGACGCCGACGTCTCCAAGGAGATCACCAAGGCGTACAAGAAGCTCGGCATCACCATCAGCACCGGTGCCGCCGTGCAGTCCATCGACGACGACGGCGCCAAGGTCACCGTCGCGATCAAGGACAACAAGAGCGGCTCGGTCGAGACCGTCACCGTGGACAAGGTGCTGCAGGCCGTCGGCTTCGCGCCCCGGGTCGAGGGCTTCGGCCTGGAGAACACCGGCGTCGAGCTGACCGAGCGCGGCGCCATCGCCATCGACGACTACATGCGCACCAACGTGCCGCACATCTACGCCATCGGCGATGTCACCGCCAAGCTGCAGCTCGCGCACGTCGCGGAGGCGCAGGGCGTGGTCGCCGCCGAGACCATCGCCGATGCCCCCACCGTGCCGCTGGGCGACTACCGCATGATGCCGCGCGCCACCTTCTGCCAGCCGCAGGTCGCCAGCTTCGGGCTGACCGAGGCGCAGGCCCGCGACGAGGGGTACGACGTGCAGGTCGCCACCTTCCCGCTCACCGCCAACGGCAAGGCGCACGGCCTCGGCGACCCGACCGGCTTCGTCAAGCTGATCTCGGACAAGAAGTACGGCGAGCTCATCGGCGGCCACCTCATCGGCCACGATGTCTCCGAGCTGCTGCCCGAGCTCACCCTGGCGCAGAAGTGGGACCTCACGGTCAACGAGCTCACCCGCAATGTGCACACCCACCCGACGCTCAGTGAGGCGCTGCAGGAGGCGTTCCACGGGCTCGCGGGGCACATGATCAATTTCTGACCCTCGCTCGCCCCGGCGCCCTGGCTTTCGCAGCCGGGGCGCCGCTGTTTGGATGGGCGGGTGCGGTGGATCGCGGGTGTGCTCGTTGTCGTGGTCGGGTTGAGTTTCGGCTTCTATCGGCTGGTGAACGCGCGGTCCTTCCAGCTCGGCGGGGAGCTGGTCGATCGGGTCGACACCACCTCGAAGGTGGTCGCGCTGACCCTGGACGACGGGCCGAGCGAGCGTGCCCCCGAAGTGCTCCGGGTCCTCGCCGAGCTCGGCGTCCCCGCCACCTTCTATCTCAACGGCCGCGACCTCGACGCGCACCCCGAGCTGGGCCGGGCCGTCGTCGCCGCCGGGCACGAGGTGGGTAACCACACCTACAGCCATCGCCGCATGGTCTTCGTGACGCCGGGCGCCGTGCGCGACGAGGTGGAGCGCACCGACACCGCCATCCGCGCCGCCGGGTACACCGGCGAGATCACCTTCCGGCCGCCCTACGGGAAGAAGTTCCTCGCGCTGCCGCGGTACCTGGCCGAGCACGGGCGGACCACGGTGATGTGGGATGTGGAGCCCGAAGCGTCCGCGGCCGCCGATATCGCCGCGGAGGTGGTGCGGGCGGTTCGGCCGGGGTCCATCGTGCTGCTGCACGTCATGTATGGGACCGGCGAGGCGCTGGCCGCGCTGCCGCGGATCGTCGGGGAGTTGCGGGGGCAGGGGTATCGCTTCGTCCGGGTGTCGGAGCTGCGCTGATCTCCGATGTCGGCTGATCCGTGTTCGAGTTGATGTGGACAGAGGCTCGGAGGCGCACATAGCTCGACATGACGTGGCACCCGAGGAGGTCGACGAGGCGACGGAGGTGCCGTTCCACACGTTCCCGGGTCGGACGGAACCACCATCCTGTTCGGGCGCAGCTATGCGGGGCGCTTCCTGACCGTGGTCTTCACGGAGGCGGCGGACGGTCGTCACTTCGTCTGCACCGCTCGGGAGCTGACACAGGCCGAGAAGCGGGAGTACCGGAAGAAAGTTCGAAGGTCATGAGTTCTGAGCAGTGCACTCGCATCGAAGAAGCAGCCGGCTACTACGACACGCACGATGTCGCGGCGGATATCGCGGCGGCGACACTCACCGCGCACGAGCCGAACGAATCGTCGCCGATGGCGGGCTACAGCCTGCGGCTGCCGAAGTCCACGGTGCGTGCCGCGCGTTCGCTCGCGCAGGAGCGCGGGGTGTCCACCGGTGCGTGGTTGCGCGCGGTCATCGAGCAGGCTGTCGCGGCGCATCGGCGACCGGGGGCGGCGGAGACGGTCGTGCTGCAGAGCCTGATCGACGTGTACCTGTCCCCGGCGTTCCCACGCCGCGGTGCCGGATCCGAGGAGGCGCCGGACCAGCGCCAGGAGGTGCGCGTCGACGTGGCGGCCGTGCTGGAACCGGTCATGGCGCTGCTCGAGCCGATCGCCGCCGCATTGCGGGAGGTCGAGTCGAATCGGGGCGGGCGCGCGGCCGCGAACCGGCCGCCGGGGGCGCGGGTGGTCAGGCACCCGCGCACCGCACTCGGCAACGCTCCCATCCGGCGCCTGGCGAGCACCCGCCGCAAGCGCGGCTGACCCCTCAGCGCAGCAACCCGTACGCCCGGGTCGGGGTGAGGGTGAGGAGGACGCGGCGGTCGGCGACCATGGCGCCGCGGTACTCGTCCCAGTCCGGGTGCTCGCCGGTTCCTGCCCGGTAGTAGGCGACGAGGGCGTCGACGGCCGGGTCGCCGGGGTCGGTGGCGACGTCGGTCAGCTCGGCGTCGGCTTCGAGTACGGCGTAGGAGCCGAAGGAGTCGTCGGTGACGTGCAGCGCGGCCCAGGGCTGCCTGCGGAGGTTGGGGTATTTGGCCCGGTCCGCGGTGATGGAGATGCGGATCTTCCCGTCGGCACCGGTCACGTGCAGCACGTTGGAGAGCTGCGGGCGGCCGTCCCGGCGCAGCGTGGTGAGCACCGAGCGGGTGGTGCCGCGGGCGAATTCGAGGGCGCGGTCGAGTTCCATGGCAGGAACAACCGCGGTGGGGCGCGGGTCAATCCCGGTCGTAGGCATCCTGTGCCGCGCGCACCCGCGGCATGTTCAGCTCGACCAGCTTCACCAGCGCCTCCAGCTGGTCGGCGATCTCGGCGCCGAGCTCGGTGAGGGTGTACTCGACCCGCGGCGGGATGGTCTCCAGCACCTCGCGGTGCACCATGCCGTCGCGCTCCAGAGCCCGGAGGGTCTGGGCGAGCATCCGCTCACTGACCCCGTCGACCCGGCGGCGCAGCGCGCTGAACCGGTACGGCCCCTCGCGCAGCGCGACGAGGGCGAGGATGCCCCAGCGGCCCGCCAGGTTCTGCAGCACCGGCCGGGAGGTGCAGTTGCGGGCGAAGACATCCGACTCCAGCCCCGGGTCGGACTCCGTTTCCATCCCTCGAGCATAGCGGCGGAATGAATAGCGCTTACGGAAAGTTAGTGCTGAGAAATAGTTCGCTTCAGAGGAGGAACCATGACCGTCGCCGTTACCGGAGCAAGTGGCCAGCTCGGCCGGCTCGTCGTCGAGGCACTGGCGCGAAAGGGCGCCGCGCCGATCGCGATCGCCCGCACCCCGGAGAGGATCGCCGACCTCGCCGAGCGCGGCATCGAGGTGCGCCGGGCGGCGTACGACGACCCGGACCAGCTCGATGCCGCGCTCGCCGGCGTCACCCGGCTGCTGCTGGTCTCCGGCAACGAGTTCGGGCAGCGGGTCGCCCAGCACACCACCGTGCTGCGCGCCGCCGAGCGGGCCGGCGTCGAGCTGCTCGCCTATACGAGCATCCCGGCCGCCGACACCACCCCGCTGATCCTGGCGAACGAGCACCGCGCCACCGAGGAGATCCTGCGCGCGGGCGAGGTGCCGCTTGTCCTGCTCCGCAACGGCTGGTACTGGGAGAACTACCTCGGCAGCCTGCGGCAGGCCGAGGCGACCGGCGCGTTCGCCGGCGCCGCGGCGGACGGCAGGGTCGCCGGCGCGGCCAGGGCCGACTACGCCGAGGCCGCCGCCACCGTCCTGACCGCCGACGACCAGGGCGGCCGGGTCTACGAGCTCGGCGGCGATCAGCCGCTGACGCACGCCGAGCTCGCCGACGCCATGGCCGCCGCACTGGGCACGCCGGTGCGGTACGAGAACCTGGGCCGCGCCGGCTACGCCGCCGCGCTCGTCGCATCGGGGCTCCCGGCCCCGGCGGCCGAGGTGTTCGCCGACTCCGACGCCGGGGTGGAGACCGGCGCGCTCGACGTCACCACCGGTGACCTGGTGAAGCTGCTCGGCCGTCCGGCGGCGACCGCCGAGTCGGTGTTCCGCGCCGCGCTCTGACTCAGTGCTCCGGCCCGGCGTCCGCCGGGCCGGAGACCCACTGCACCAGCTGCAGCACGATGCCGTTCGGGTCGGTGAGCTGGAAGTAGCGCTCGCCCCACTCCTCGGTCTCGATCGGAGTCTCGATCGGCGCGCCCGCCGCGCGCATCCGGGCGTACTCGGCGTCGATGTCGTCCACCACGAACGCCACCAGCAGCCCCTCGCCCGCACTGCCCGCGATCCTGGCCGGTTTGAAGCTGCCGAGCCCGGTCTGCAGGAAGACCAGGTCGAAGCCCGCGTCCGCCCTGTTCAGCGCGATGAAGCCGGCAGCGGAGTTGTGCTCGGCGAAGCCGAGGTGCCTGATGGCGAAGTCGGCCGAGGCGCGCGGGTCGGGGACATTGAGCGAAATACACGAAGCGGTGATGTGCACGAGACCTCCCAAAACTCTGTACTTAGTACTCTGTACGTTGTACATGTAAGATCGGTGGATGGCAAGCGAGAAGAACGATCCGGTCCGCACGCTGGAGTTGCTCTGGCGCGCGCCGGGTGAGCGCAGGCGCGGCCCCAGGCAGCGCCGCAGCGTGGACGAGGTGGTCGCGGCGGCCGTCGCGCTGGCCGACGCCGACGGGCTCGGCGCGCTCACCATGCGCGCGGTGGCGGACCGGCTCGGCCTCACCCCGATGGCCACCTACACCTACGTGCCGGGCAAGGCGGAGCTGCTCGATCTCATGCTGGACAGCGTCTACGCCGCGATGGAGCGCGCCGACCTGGCCGGGCTGCCCTGGCGCGACCGGGTCCGCGCGGTCGCCGCCGGCAACCGCGCGCTGCTCGCCAGGCACCCCTGGGTGGCCGATCTGCCCGCCACCCGCCCGCCGCTCGGCCCCGGCCAGCTGGCCAAGTACGAGCACGAGCTCGCCGCCTTCGACGGTCTCGGGCTGGACGACGTCACCATGGACGCCGCGCTCACCCACCTGCTCGGCTTCGTCACCGCCGCCGCCCGGATCGGCATCGACCTGGCCCGCAACGCCGCCGCGACCGGCATGGACGACGCGCAGTGGTGGGCTCGGGTCGGCCCGGTGCTGGAACGGGTCATCGACCCGGAGCGCTACCCCCTCGCCACCCGGGTCGGCGCCGCCGCCGGGCGGGCGCACGACGCCGCCTACAGCGCCGAACACGCCTACGAGTTCGGCCTCACCCGGGTACTGGCCGGATTCGCCGACCTGATCGACCCCTGACGGTTCGCGCCGCGAACCCCGCCCGACGACACCCGGCTACTAAACTCCCACTCCATGAGCACCCCGCGGATCGCCCCCGGACGGCTGAGCGAACTCGGTCCGATCAACTGGCTCGTCTGGCAGGCGCTCTCCCGCGCCGCGCACACCAGGGACGCGCAACTGTTCAGCACGCTGGGCCGCACCCGCGGGCTGTTCCGCGGCTGGCTGCACTACTCCGGCAAGCTCATGCCGGGCGGGCGGCTGCCGCGGCACGAGGCCGAGCTGGTGATCCTTCGGGTGGCCCAATTGCGCGACTGCGACTACGAATACGACCACCACCTGCGGCTCGGCCGCCGCGCCGGGGTCACCGCGGAGATCGTGGAGCGGCTGCGCACCGGGCCGAGCGCCGAGGGATGGTCGGCGAAACACCGCGCCCTGCTCGCCGCGGTGGACCAGCTGGTCACCGAGCGCGACCTGGACGACGCCACCTGGCAGGCGCTGGCCGCGCACTACGGCGAGCGCGAGCTCATCGAAATCGTCCTGCTGGTCAATCAGTACGACGGTTTGGCCGCAACCATCACGGCCCTCCGCATTCGGCGCGATACTTTGCCTGCACTGAAAAACTAGATCGTCGGGGGGACAACCTCATGCTGGTGCGGGTACGGCCGGGGGCGGAACTCTCCGGCGCCGAACGGGAATTCGCGGAATGTCTCGGCGTCCTGCCGACCACCGGGCTCGCTCTGCTCGACGTGCCGATCGGGGAGAGCGGCGGTACTCGGCGGGTCGGGGCGGTGATCTTCACCCCGACCGGGCTGACCGTGCTCGAGGTCTTCGGCTTCCAGCGCAGGCAGAGCGGGATCCTCACGGCCGTGCCCGGAAAGCCGTGGCTGATCAGCGATTCCCCGCTCGACCTGGAGGAGCGGGAAGCGGGCGACCTCGCGGACCGGGTGGAGCAGAGCGCGTACGCGGTGCGCGCGGCGCTGGAGCGCGGGCTGCGCGACCCGGGCCACGTCTGCGGCGCGACGGTGCTGGTCCCGTTCCGCGGGGTGGTGGTGCGCCCGGCCCGCACCACGCTGCGGCCGGGGCTGGACGTGGTGGTCGGCAATGCCGCCGACGCCACCGAACTCCGCATCTATCTGGAGAATTTCGCGAAGGGGCCGCGTACCTGGACCGCCGACGGGGTGCTCGGCGCGTGCCGGGAACTCGGCGCGGGCGAGGCGGTGCCGCCGCGCGCCGAACTGCTCGCCGCCGGGTTCGACCAGTCGCCGGAGCAGCAGCGGCCGTCGGTGATCCCGCCGCCGGTGGTGCCCCGGGTCGCGCCGACCCCGCGCGAACCGCACCGGCACCACCGCAGCACCACCTGGGCCATCATCCTGGTGGCGCTGCTCGGGCTCTTCGTGGTCGTCGGGGTGGTCGCGACCGCGCTGATCCGCGACGACGGCGACATCGGTGAGCCGGTCGCGCCCAGCGCCACCAGCACCCCGGCGCCCGCCTCCAGCACCCGGCCGCCGGCCTGCTTCCCGCTGCAACCCGACTGCTGAAGTGACGTTCGCCGCCCTCGCCGTTTGATCCGTTCGAGCTGTCTACGACGAATTCGGCCGTAGGATCGATGGGGTCGGGGATCAGCGAAGCCGGTTTGCGTTCGGTGGTGCCCGCAGGGGGCGGTCGAGTTGCCGAGGGGGCGAAGATGCGGGAATCCGCGGGCGCTACAGTGCTTTTCAAGGTCATCGACCAGCTGTGCCGACGGCCGCGGGTCGGCGACCGCTGGCCGCGGGGCACCGGTGGTCGGGGGCTGCCGATGTTGTGTCTGGTTCGGGGCGATGCTCGCACCGACATTCTCGACACCATCAGCAAGCATCTCAAATCGCAGTATCCGAGCGATCTGCGCCGCAGCTATCAGGCTCTCCCCGTCCCCGACCTCGAGGCGAACGCGGGCCCGGAGCCGACGGGTTCCGTCGCTCGCGTCCGCGACATCCTGGACCTGGCGGCGTCGCGCTTCGTGCGCAATCCCGATGTCCGGGGTCCGCGGTTGCGATTCGAGCGACTCACGCTGCTGCTGTGGTTGATGGAACAGAGGGTCGACCATGACGAACGCCACCCGGACCGTACGATGCGGATGCGGCTGCTGCAGCGCGGCCTCGCGGTCCGGCTCGACCACTGGATACAGCGCGCCGACGCGGAAAGTTCCAACGACACCTGGTGGTGGCGGGCATCGCTGTGGTTTCTGCGACTGCTGACCGTCGCGGCATTCCAGGTGGCGGTGACCGGGCGGGTGCCTGTTCTGTCCGGCCGCTATCGCTGGTTTCTCCGCCAGCCCTACCTCGCGCCGGGGCTGTCGGGGACGTTCGTGCGGTTCGCCAGCCGTCTGACCGAGGACGAATGGAAGAACGAGGATCAGGATTCGGTACGGCTCCTGCTGATCCACGCCTTTCTCGAAGATCTTCGCCGGGCTTACCGTCTGAGGTTCTGGCAGGTGTGGCGGCGGCGCGAAACGGTCTACCCTGTTCTGCTGGTCGATAATGCCGATGCCGCCAACGGCGGTTTCTCACTGCTGGAATCCATCAATACCGTTCGAAATCAAACCGGACTCTTCGACCCGCTGCTGGTGATCGCCACCGCCGCCACGGCGCCGCCGGATGCCGGAAGCAACGACACGGCCAGGCGGCTCTACGATGCGGCCGAGGCCGGCGATGCATATGAGCGCTGGTGTGACGAACTGCTCCGCGACCAACGGAGACGACGGGAGACGGCGTGGTTTCTGCCCATCCAGATATCCGCGGTCGTCGCGGGGCAGCCCGATAACAATTGGTCACCGATCAACACTTTCGCCAAGCGGGTGCGACCGGCATGGTGGTTGAGCCGATGGATCCGGATCGGGGTGCCTGCCGTCGTTGTCGCCCTGGCGGCCGGCACGGCGCTGTGGTGGCAGGATGCGCAATGGGACAGGCATTGCGGCTCGCGTAACCGAGATCTGATCTGGACCGGCAGTGAATGCGTGGGGATCAGTGACGGCTCGTTTTCCTTCCTGCCTTCCGACGACGCTTTCCGGAAGGTCGAAGTCGTGATCGCCGACCAGAACAGGCAGGCCGAGGAGCAGCACCGCAGCAATCCTGCTCGGCCGTTCATCACGATTGTCGTTCTGGAGGGATTCACCGCACCGGCCGGGGAGGCGAGCGTGTCGGCCGGACCGCGCAAGTCCATCGAAGGAGTTGCGGTCGCCCAGGCTCGGCAACTGAGCGGCCCGGCTTCGACGCCGCTCGTCAAGGTGCTGCTCGCGAACGCGGGCAAGCAGTTGGACCAGGGATACCGGCTCGTCCAGCCGCTGCGTGCCCTCCTGCGCCGCGATCCGACCGTGGTCGGAGTCGTGGGGCTGGACCAGAGCAGGCTGACCGTCTTGACCCTGATCCACGAGCTGTCGAGGATGGGTGTGCCCATGGTGAGTTCCACGCTGTCCGCGGACACGCTCGCCCAGTCGTCACCGCTGTATTTCCAGGTAGCCCCGAGCAACAGGCGTGAAGCCCAGGTCGCCGCGGCCTTCGCCGATCGGTTGGTGCGCGAGGAGAACCGGCCGAGAACGGTTCGCATCTACTACTCCGGCGACGAGGACGACATCTACAGTTCGAATTTGCAACAGGATGCCCGCGAGGAATTCGAGGCTCTCGGATTCACCGTCCAGTCGGTCGCCTTCGCCCCTCCCGGTATAACCGGCCAGCTCAGTGCCGGGGCCGCGGGGCGGGACATCTGTGGTGGTTATCGGGGAGTGACGTTCTTCGCCGCTCGCGGCGCCGACTTCGAGGAGTTCATCTCGGGCGCGGAAGGGTGTGGCGGTAAGGACAGCTTGCTGATCGGCGATGACGATATCGCCAATCATGTCGCCGATGACGCTATGCGCACCCGGACGCGCGCGATCCCGTACTACTATCTGTCCTTCGCCAACGATGCCATCGGAGTCGGCGCCGCCCAGGACTACTACGAGCCCTGGAACAAGCTTTTCGCTTCCCGGCCACCCGACAGCGGTCCGCCGTCCGACCCGTATGGGCCACTGGCCTACGACGCCACACAGGTGCTCATCACCGCGGCCACGTATCTGCACGACTCACAGCCGCCGATCCCGCTCAGCACGGGTGCCGTCTGGCGCGAGATCACCGCTATACACACACCTCAGCAGGACGACGGCCAGCCGAGCAAAGCGCTGGAAGGCGTGACCGGGACCATCGATTACGGCGGCGACATCGCCAGGAACGTTCCGCTGAACAAGCCCATCACCGTCGTGCACGTCATGGATGGCGAGGTCGTTCCGGATTTCCGCGGATACTGCGGACCACCCGAACCCGATCCCGAGCAGAGATCTGAGGACTGGTGTCCGCAGACCGATGATTAGTCAGTCCCGCACGGCGCGGGCCAGTTTCGTGTACTCCAGCGCCTGCTCGGCGCGGAGCCGGACGTGGGCGCGCGAGGTGTCGATGTGGGTGGTGAGCGCGCGCAGCGCGGCATCGAGGTCGCCGTCGAGCAGGTGCTCGGCGACCGCGATGTGCTCGGCGGTCATCACCGCGATCCGCTCGGGGTTGGGGAGATCCATGGTGCGCACCGGGCGGACCCGCTCGTAGACGGTGTGCAGCGCGTCGGCCAGCGCCGGGTTGCCCGCCGCCCGGAGCAGCGTCAGGTGGAACCGCTCGTCCGCGGTGACCAGTGCCTGGCCCGGTTCGGGTGGATCGTCGCGCAGCGCCTGCCAGATCGCCAGTTCGGCCCGCACCGCCGCGAGGTCGTGCACAGGAGGGGCCGTGGAGTCCGTGCCCGCGCTCGGCGGTGCGTCCGCGCCGGGTGCGGCGGCGGTGCCGGGCGCGGTACCCGGCCCGGGGCCGGTGGCGGGCAGTGCCCGCTGCAACCCCCGCGCCTCCAGCACGATGCGCAGCTCGTACAGGTTGTCCAGCTCGTCCAGCCGGGGCCGGAACGGGTACAACCCGTCCACCTGCCGCTGCACCAGCCCGTCGGCGAGCAACCGGGCCAGCGCCTCCCGCACGGGGGTGCGGGAGACGCCGTACCCGGCGGCCAGCCGCTCCTCGCGGAGCCGCTCGGTGGCGGGCAGCGCGCCGCCCGCGAGGTCACGCCGCAGTGCGTCGTAGACCTGCTCGCGCAGCGGAATCCGCGCCATCGCAGGGCTCAGATCGCCATGGCGGAGCGGACCGCGGTCTCCGCGCCCGCCCCACCCTCCCCGCTGGAGGCGATCCGCCCGGACTGCAGCACGTAGTAGTGCTGCGCGGCCTGCAGCGCGAAGCCGATGTGCTGCTCGACCAGCAGCACGCTCAGCCCGCCGCGCCCGGTCAGCTCGATGATGGTGCGTTCGATCTCGGCCACCACCGAGGGCTGGATGCCCTCGGTCGGCTCATCGAGGATGAGCAGCTTCGGCTCGGTGATCAGCGCCCGCGCGATGGCGAGCTGCTGGCGCTGGCCGCCGGAGAGCAGCCCGGCCTTGCGCGGCAGCAGTTCGCGCAGCGCGGGGAAGAGGTCGAGCGCCTCGTCGATCAGCGCCTTGCCGCGCTTGCGGCCGTCCGCCACCACCTGGAGGTTCTCCATGGTGCTGAGCTGGCCGAAGCTCTGCTGCCCCTGCGGCACGTAGGCGATGCCGCGGCGCACCCGCTTGGAGGGCGCGAGCTTGGTGATGGTCTCGCCGTCGAAGGCGATCCGCCCGGATTTCACCCCGATCAGCCCGACCGCGGTGCGCAGCAGGGTGGTCTTGCCCGCGCCGTTGTGGCCCATCACCGCCACCACGCTGTCGTCCGGCACGGTCAGCGTCGCACCGTGGATCACCTCGGTGCGGCCGTAGCCGGAGCGCACGTCATCGAGCTCGAGCATCGTCGGTCTCCTCTTCGGCGGCGATAGTGGTGACATCGCTCAGATCGGCTCCGGTGCTGTCGATCTCGGCGGCGGTGCCGAGGTACACCTCCTGCACCTTCGGATCGGCCTGCACCTGCTCGACGCTGCCCTCGCTGAGCAGCTTGCCGCCGGCCAGCACCGTCACCGAGTTGGCGAAGGAGCGCATGAAGTCCATGTCGTGCTCGACAACGACGACGACCCGCTCGCCGCCGATCCGGCGCAGCAGGTTCCCGGTCTCCTCGCGCTCCTCGGCGCTCATGCCCGCGACCGGCTCGTCCAGCAGCAGCACGGTGGCGTTCTGCACCAGCAGCATGCCGATCTCCAGCCACTGCTTCTGGCCGTGCGCGAGCACCCCGGCCGGCTTGTCCCGCAGCGCGGTGAGGCCGGTGGTCTCCAGCGCCTCCTCGATGGCGGGCAGCACCGACTTGCGGGTGCGGAGCAGGGTGAGCGCCGAGCGGCCCGCGCCCGCCGCGATGTCCAGGTTCTGCAGGACGGTGAGCTGCTCGAACACGCTCGCCGTCTGGAAAGTCCGCCCGATCCCGGCGCGCGCGATCTGGTGCACCTTCTTGCCCAGCAGCTCGACCCCGGTCTTCTGCACCGACCCGGTGCCGGGGACGAGGCCGGTGATGGCGTCGATGAGGGTGGTCTTGCCCGCGCCGTTCGGGCCGATCAGGAAGCGCAGGTCGCCCGAGAGCACGGTGAGATCCACCTCGGTGACGGCCTTGAAGCCGTCGAAGCTCACCGAGAGGCCGCGCACCTCCAGGTACTCGGCGGACATCCCCGCCTTGGCCGGTGCACTCATGGCGCCGCCACCTTCTCTCGTTCGGGGGCCGCCGGCTCCGGCTCCGGCTTGCGCCGGAACCGCCCGAAGTCGACGCGGCCCTTGAGCATCGGCCAGATTCCGGCCAGCCCGGCCGGGATGAAGCCGACCACCACGATGAACAGCACGCCCTGCAGATAGGTCCAGCCGGACGGGAACTGCTCGGAGAGCGAGGTCTGCGCCCAGGCGACGCCGATCGCGCCGAGCACCGGCCCGAGCAGCGTGGTGCGCCCGCCGATCGCGACCCCGATCAGGAAGGCGATGGAGGGGACGACGCCGATGTCGGCGGGCGAGATGATCCCGACGATCGGCGTGAACAGCGCCCCCGCGATCCCGGCGAAGAACGCCGCCACCACGTACGCCACGATCTTGATATTGGCCGGGTCGTAGCCGAGGAACCGCACCCGCTCCTCCTGGTCACGCACCGCGACGAGCAGCTCGCCGTAGCGGCTGCGCATCAGCTGGCGCACGATCGCCACCACCACGAGCAGCGTGCCCGCGGCGATGAAGAACAGCATCTGCCGGTTCGCCGGGTCGGAGAGCTTGAAGCCGAAGAAGGCGCGGAAGTCCGACAGCCCGGTGAAGCCGCCGAGCGCCTGCTGCCCGGTGAGCAGGATCGCCAGCGCGGCCGCCAGCGCCTGGCTCAGGATCGCGAAGTACGCGCCCTTCACCCGGCGCTTGAACACCCCGTACCCGAGCACCGCCGCGACCAGCGCGGGGACGACGAGAATGCCGAGCAGCGCGACCGGAGCCGAGGCGAACGGCACCCAGAGCGCGGGCAGCTCCCTGATCCCGGCGATGTCCATGAACTCGGGCACGTCGTTGCCGAGCCGCTCGGCGTCGGCCAGTTGCAGGTGCATGGCCATGATGTAGGCGCCGATTCCGAAGAACACGCCCTGGCCGAGGGTGAGCATGCCGCCCCGGCCCCAGGCCAGCCCGATCCCGGCCGCCACGATGGCGAAGCAGAGGAACTTGGCGAGCAGGTTCAGCCGGAAGTCGCTGAGCACGGCGGGCGCCACCGCGAAGAGCAGCACCGCGGCCACCGCGAAGCCGGCCAGCGCGCCGGCCGAGGAGTTCGCGCGCCACCGTTGTACGAGCGTGGTCATGCCAGACTCCTTGTCCGGACGGTGAACAGCCCCTGCGGCCGGACCTGCAGGACGATCACGATGATCACGAAGACGATCACCTTGGCGATCGAGGCCGTGGTGGAGTACTCGATGAACGAATTGAGCAGCCCGAGCGCGAACGCGGCGATCACCGTCCCCTTGATCTGCCCGAGCCCGCCGATCACCACCACCAGGAAGGCGTCGATCAGGTAGCTCTGCCCGATGGTCGGGCTGGTGGAGCCGATCAGGGTGAGCGCGACACCGGCGACGCCGGCCAGCCCCGACCCGATGAAGAAGGTGCTGATATCGGTGAAACGGCTGGAGACGCCGCTGGTCTCGGCCAGGCTGCGGTTCTGCACGACGGCCCGGATCCGCCTGCCGAGCGGGGTGGTCTTCAGCGCGACGGCCAGCGCCGTCACCGCGAGGATCGCCAGCACCAGGATGAAGATGCGGGTCTTCGGCACCACCGCGCCGAGAATGGTGATGCCGCCGCCGAGGAACTCCGGCACCAGCACGTTCTTGGCCGGGGCGCCGAAGATGTCGCGGGCCAGCTGCTGCAGCACGAGCCCGACGCCGAAGGTCACCAGCAGGGTGTCCAGCGGCCGGTCGTACATCCAGCGGATGAGCCCCATCTCCAGCGCGGCGCCGAGCAGGCCACCGACCAGGAAGCCGATCACCAGCGAGATGATCAGCGAGACGCCGGCCGAGGAGACCACCGTCTGCACGACGTAGGTGGTGTAGCAGCCGGCCATGATGAACTCGCCGTGCGCCATGTTGATGACGCCCATCTGACCGAAGGTCAGCGAGAGGCCGAGCGCGGCGAGCAGGAGAATCGATCCGAGGCTCAGCCCGGTGAAGAGCTGGCCGATCATGACGTCCATCGAGGAGTACCCCCTTCGGGATCGAGCCGGTGCGGGGCGGCACTGCCGCCCCGCACCGGTGTCGGGGAGTTACCGCAGGCCGTCGGCCCAGGGGTACGACTCGAGGTACGGGTCCGGCTTGATCGGGCTGCCCGAATCCCAGACCGTGTAGATCAGGCCGTCGGGGCGGATCTCACCGATCCTGGCCGTCTTGGTGATGTGGTGGTTCTTGCCGTCGATGGTGACCGGCCCCTCGGGCGCCGCGAAGCTGACGCCGTCGGCCGCGCCCTGCACATCGGCGACCGCGAACGAGTTCGCCTTCTCGACCGTGTTCTTCCACAGGAAGACCGAGGCGTACGCCGCCTCCATCGGGTCCGAGGTGGGCTTGTCCGCACCGAAGGCGGCCTTGTACGCGGCCACGAACGCCTTGTTCTCCGGCGAGTCGACGGTCTGGTAGTAGTTCCAGGCGGTCAGCTGGCCCGCGATGTTCTGCGCGCCGATGCCGGCGACCTCCTCCTCGGCGATCGACACCGAGACCACCGGCATGTCGGCGGCCTTGAGCCCGGCGTTGGTGTACTCGCGGAAGAAGGCGACGTTGGAGTCGCCGTTCAGGGTGTTGAAGACGGCGTCCGCGTCGGCGGTGCGCACCTTGTTGACGATGGTGGAGAAGTCGGTGGAGCCGAGCGGGGTGTAGTCCTCACCCTTGATCTCGATGCCGTTCGCCGCCGCGTACGCCTTGATCTCGCGGTTCGCGGTCTGCGGGAAGACGTAGTCCGAGCCGACCAGGTAGAGCGACTTCACGCCCTTCTGCTTCAGGTAGTCGAGCGCCGGGATGATCTGCTGGTTCGTGGTGGCGCCGGTGTAGAAGATGTTCTTGCTGTCCTCCAGCCCCTCGTACTGCACGGGGTAGTAGAGCAGCGAGTTCAGGCTCTCGAACTTGGGCTTCATGGCCTTGCGGCTGGAGGAGGTCCAGCCGCCGAAGACCGCGGCCACGCAGTCCGAGCTGATCAGCTTCTCGGCCTTCTCCGCGAAGGTCTTCGGGTCCGAGGCGCCGTCCTCCAGGACGATCTGGATCTGCTTGCCGAGCACACCGCCCGCCGCGTTGATCTGGTCCACCGCCAGCTTGGTCGAGTTCGCCACGGTGACCTCGGAGATCGCCATGGTGCCGGAGAGCGAGTGCAGCGAGCCGACCTTGATGGTCGGCTGCGAGGTGTCGACGCAGGACGCGGCATCCGAGCCGCCGGTCGAGGCGTCGTCCTTGGCGCCGCAGGCGGTCACCAGGAGTCCGGCGAGTGCGATCGCGGCCGGCACCGCGATTGCACGACGCAGTCGTTTCGAACGGGAATCTGACATGGGGGCGAACCCTTCTCCTCATCGAACAAACGGAATACGCCCACGTCAGGATGTATACAGAGGCCGTATCCGCGATGAACGGTAGGCCGCTTCTGTTGCCGAGGAATATCTGTCGGTGACGAATTCGTTGCCGATGTTTCGCCCGTGTGAAACCTTGCCGAGGCTCGATCGTGACCGGCGGTGAGCAGCCTCCGCCGCCTACGGTTGCGTAGCCCGAAGTCCCTGCGGCAGGCTGCGGAAAATGTCAATCGCGGTTGGGTCAGGAGGAGCGGTGGGCCACTACAGGGCGAATCTGCGCGACATCGAGTTCAACCTGTTCGAGGTGTTCGAACTCGACAAACTGCTCGACACCGGCGCCTACGGCGACCTCGACTCGGAGACCGCGCGGGCGATCCTGGACGAGGTGCGCAGGCTGGCCGAGGGGCCGGTGGCGGAGTCCTTCGCCGCCGCCGACCGCGAACCGCCCACCTTCGACCCCGCCACCGGCGACATCACGGTGCCGGAGCCGCTCGCCCGCTCGGTGCGCGCGGTCTACGACGCCGGGTGGGGCGCGCTCGCGCTGCCCGATGGCATGGGCGGCACCCCCGCCCCCGCGGTGCTGGCCTGGGCGGTGAACGAGATGATCACCTGCGCCAATTCGTCGGCGGCCTTCTACACCATGGGCGCGGTGATGGCGAAGGTGCTCTACACCGTCGGCACCGAGCAGCAGCAGCACTGGGCGCGCGAGGGCTTCGCGCGCGGCTGGCAGGGCACCATGGTGCTCACCGAGCCGGATGCCGGCTCCGACGTCGGCTCCGGACGCACCAAGGCGGTCAAGCAGCCGGACGGCACCTGGCACATCGACGGCGTCAAGCGCTTCATCTCCGGCGCCGACCTGGGCGATCTCACCGAGAACATCTTCCACCTGGTGCTCGCCCGCCCCGAGGGCGCGCGGCCGGGCACCAAGGGGCTCTCGCTGTTCTACGTGCCCAAGTTCCACTTCGACCCGGAGACCCTCGAGCTCGGCGCGCGCAACGGCGTCGTCGTCACCGGCCTCGAGCACAAGATGGGGCTCAAGTCCTCGCCCACCTGCGAACTCACCTTCGGCGGCAACGGCGTCCCCGCGGTCGGCTGGCTGGTCGGCGAGGTGCACGACGGCATCGCGCAGATGTTCCAGGTGATCGAGAACGCGCGCATGATGGTCGGCGTCAAGTCCACCGGCACGCTCTCGGCCGGCTACCTAACCGCGCTCGACTACGCCAAGCAGCGCGTCCAGGGCGCCGACCTCACCAAGATGGCGGACAAGGCCGCGCCCCGGGTCACCATCACGCACCACCCGGACGTGCGGCGCAGCCTGGCCATGCAGAAGGCGTACGCCGAGGGGCTGCGCGCGGTCTACCTCTACACGGCGGCACACCAGAACGAGGACGTGGCGCAGCTGGTCTCCGGTGCGGACGCGGACACGGCCGCCCGGGTGAACGACCTGCTGCTGCCGATCGTCAAGGGCGTCGGCTCCGAGCGCGCCTACCAGTACCTGACCGAATCGCTGCAGACCCTCGGCGGCTCGGGGTACCTGCAGGACTACCCGATCGAGCAGTACATCCGGGACGCCAAGATCGACTCGCTCTACGAGGGAACGACGGCCATCCAGGCGCAGGACTTCTTCTTCCGCAAGATCATCCGGGATCGCGGGGTCGCGCTCGGCCACGTCGCGGGGCAGATCCAGGGCTTCCTGGAGATGGAGACCGGGCGGCTGGTCCGGGAGCGCGCCCTGCTCGCCACCGCGCTCGCCGACGTGCAGGCCATGGCGGGCATCCTGACCGGGTATCTGGGCGCCTCCCAGCAGGACTCGGCCGAGCTGTACAAGATCGGGCTCGGCTCGGTGCGCTTCCTGCTCGCCGTCGGTGACCTGCTCATCGCCTGGCGGCTGCAGGTCCAGGCGGAGGCCGCCGCGGCCGCGCTGGCCACCGAACCGCCCGCGGCCGACCGCGACTTCTACACCGGCAAGATCGCGGCGGCGCAATTCTTCGCCCGCAATGTGCTGCCCGGGCTGGCCGCCGTCCGCACGGTGCTCGCCGAGTTGGACAACGACATCATGGAGCTGGACGAAGCCGCCTTCTGAGCGCTACTGCAGGACGTACGGCGAGACCGAGCTGCGGTGCTCGCTGATGTCCAGCTTCTTGCCGAGCGGCGGGAAGGCGCGCTGCGGGCAGTTGGCCCGCTCGCACACCCGGCAGCCAGCCCCGATCGGGGTCGGCTGCACCTCGGGCAGGTCGATGCCGTCGGCGTAGACCACCCGGCCCGCGTGCCGCAGCTCGCAGCCGAGGCCGATGGCGAAGGTCTTGCTCGGCTGGCCGTAGCGCGTCGCCCTGCGCTCCACGGTGCGCGCCACCCACAGGTATTTGCGGCCGTCCGGCATCTGCGCGATCTGGGTCATGATCTTGCCCGGGTAGGCGAAGGTCTCGTAGACGTTCCAGAGCGGGCAGGTGCCGCCGCTGGAGGAGAAGTGGAAACCGGTGGCGGACTGCCGCTTCGACATGTTGCCCGCCCGGTCCACCCGGACGAAGGAGAACGGAACCCCGCGCAGCTCCGGCCGCTGCAGCGTGGAGAGCCGGTGGCAGACGGTCTCGTAGCTCTGCGTGAAGAAGGCCGACAGCCGCTCGATGTCGTACCGGAAGTCCTCGGCGACCTCGTGGAAGTGCGTGTACGGCAGCACGATCGCCGCGGCGTAGTAGCTGGCCAGCCCGAGCAGGGCCAGCTTGCGGGCGTCGTCGGAGGCGAAGTTGCCCTCGTCGACCAGCTTCTCCATCAGCTCGCCGCACTCGAAGTAGGCCAGCTCCGCCGCGAGCTTGAAGCTGCGCTGCCCGCCGGAGAGGTGCGGCGCGATCTCCAGCAGCTTCTCCGCCGGGTCGTACCGGTGCAGCACACCCTCGCCGAGATCGATCCGCTCCGCGATCCGCACCCCGTGGCCGCGCAGCATCCTGGCGACCTCGGTGTTCACGTCGGCGCCGTGGAAGCGGATCCGGGTGGTCAGGTCCTCTGCGGCGGTGTCCAGCTCGTGGATGTAGTTCTGCCGCTGGTAGAAGTAGTCGCGCACCTCCTCGTGCGGCTTGCTGATGGCGCCGCTGCCCGAGCCGTCGGCGAACCGGTCCTCGGTGGCCGCGGCCAGCTGGGCCGAGGTGTTGCGGTACCGGTTGTGCATGGCGACGAGGGCGCGGGCCATGCTCGGGTGCGCCGAGACGATGTCCGCGATCTCCTTGGTGTCGGCCTCGATGCCCAGCTCCTGATCCAGCACCACCTCCTGCAGCTCCGCGATGAGGCGCGTGTCGTCCTGCGAGGAGAAGAAGGTGGCGTCGACGCCGAACAGCTCGCTGATCTTGAGCAGCACCGGTACGGTCAGCGGGCGTACATCGTGCTCGATCTGATTGAGGTAGCTCGCCGAGATCTCCAGCTTCTGCGCGAGCGAGACCTGGCTCAGCCCCCGCTCGGTGCGCAGCTGGCGGAGCCGCGCGCCGACGTAGGTTTTGGCCATGCGGCCGAGTCTACGAACTGATTAGCAGTCCGGCCATAACGGAGTTAGCAATGCTGGTCACAGCGGTGGGGTTTGCTGTCGGTGCCTGCGGCTAGATTCCAGTACGTGCTGTTCGCCGATGTCGTGCGGGTCTCGGAGAGCGTGCGGGCCACCCGATCACGGAAAACGAAGACCGAAGCGCTCGCCGAGGTGTTGCGCGCCGCCGGCGACGACGCCGAACTCGCGGCTGTGACCGCGTGGCTCTCCGGCGAGTTGCGCCAGGGCCGGATCGGGACCGGCTGGCGCACGCTGTCCGCGCTGGACGTGGCCCCGGCCGAGGAGCCCCGGCTCACCGTGGCCGAGGTCGACGCCACCTTCACCGAGCTGGCAGGCATCTCCGGCGCCGGCTCGGCGGCCCGCCGCAAGGACCTGCTCATCGAGCTGTTCGGCAGCGCGACCTCCGCCGAGCGGGAGTTCCTGATCCGCCTGCTCACCGGCGAACTGCGCCAGGGCGCGCTCACCGCGCTGGTCGCCGAGGCGGTCGCCGAGGCCGAGGGCATCCCGGTGGCCGCGGTGCGCCGCGCGCACATGCTCTGCGGCGAGCTGCCGCTCACCGCCGTCACCGCCCGCCGCGGCGGCGCGGCCGCGCTGGCCGAGTTCCGGCTGGAGGTCGGGCGCCCGGTGCGGCCCATGCTCGCCGCGCCCGGCGCCAGCCTGGAGGAGGCGCTCGGCGAGTTCGGCGGCGAGGTCAGCCTGGAGCACAAGCTCGACGGCGCCCGGATCCAGGTGCACCGCAGCGGCGACGAGGTCAGTATCTACACCCGCACCCTGCGCGATATCACCGCGGGCGTACCGGAGCTGGTTCGCTTGGTCCGCGCGCTGCCGTGCAGCTCGGTGGTGCTGGACGGCGAGACCCTCGCCCTCACCGACGCGGGCCGCCCGCGCCCGTTCCAGGAGACCATGAGCCGCTTCGCCATCCTGGAGCCGGCGGACGGCGCTGCCCGCCCGGTGCCGGCGGGCAGCGACGATCCCGCCGTCCGCCCGGTCGCCTCCACCCGCGAGCTCCTCCTGCACCCCTACTTCTTCGACTGCCTGCACCTGGACGGCCGCGACCTGCTCGACGCCCCGCTGGCCGAGCGCAGGCAGGCGCTGGAACAGGTCGCCGCCGAGCACTGCATCCCCGCGCTGCTGCGCCCCGACGCCGAGACCGCCGCCGAGTACTTCGACGGCGCGCTCGCCGCCGGGCACGAGGGCGTCATGGTCAAGTCGCTGACCGCGCCGTACGCCGCGGGCAGGCGCGGAAGGGCCTGGCAGAAGATCAAGCCGACGCACACCCTCGACCTGGTGGTCCTCGGCGCCGAGTGGGGGTACGGCAGGCGCACCGGCTACCTCTCCAACCTGCACCTCGGCGCCCGCGACCCGGACGGCGGCGAGCCGATCATGGTCGGCAAGACCTTCAAGGGCCTCACCGACGCCCTGCTGCACTGGCAGACCGCGGAGTTCCCCCGGCACGAGCGCGCCAGGGACGAGCACACCGTGCTGCTGCACCCGGCGCTGGTGGTGGAGATCGCGCTGGACGGGGTGCAGACCAGCACCCGCTACCCCGGCGGCGTCGCGCTGCGATTCGCCAGGGTGGTGCGGTACCGGCCGGACAAAACGCCCGCCGAGGCGGACACCATCGACGCGATCCGGGCCCTGCTGCTGTGACCCATTACCCATTCACAACGCTGGGCAAACTGGTGGTAAATGCAGGGTGAACCCGCCACACTGTGGAGGTGTCCGTAGAGCTCCTGGTTCTCGTGATCGTCGTGATCACCGCGCTCGCCTTCGATTTCACGAACGGGTTCCACGACACCGCCAACGCGATGGCCACCTCCATCGCGACCGGGGCGCTGCGGCCCCGGGTGGCGGTGGCGCTCTCCGCCGTGCTGAACCTGATCGGCGCCTTCCTCTCGGTGGCGGTGGCCGCGACGGTGGCCAAGGGCATCGTCCGGCTCGACGCCGTCAGCGGACAGGAGCTGCTCGTCGTCGTCTTCGCCGGACTCGTCGGCGGCATCCTCTGGAACCTGTTGACCTGGCTTTTCGGGCTCCCATCGAGTTCATCGCACGCGCTGTTCGGCGGGCTCATCGGCGCCACGCTCGCGGCGCTCGGCTGGAGCGGGGTGATCTGGCAGGCCGGGTCGGAGGGCGTGCTCGCCAAGATCGTCGTACCCGCGCTGCTCGCGCCGGTGGTGGCCGCGCTGGTCGCCGCGCTCGGTACCCGCGCCGTCTACCGGATCACCAGGGGGGCCGACGCCGATACGGTGCGGAGCGGCTTCCGGTGGGGTCAGATCGGCTCCGCCTCGCTGGTCTCGCTGGCGCACGGCACCAACGACGCGCAGAAGACCATGGGCGTGATCTTCCTCGCGCTCGTCGCCAACGGCACACTCACAGCTAACGATGAAATGCCGCTCTGGGTGATGGCGGCCTGCGCCGTCGCCATCGCGGCAGGCACCTACCTGGGGGGCTGGCGAATCATCCGCACACTGGGCAGGGGGCTGGTCGAGATCGAGTCGCCGCAGGGGCTGGCGGCCGAGAGTTCCGCCGCCGCCATCATCCTCACCTCCGCGCACTTCGGGCTGCCGCTCTCCACCACGCAGACCGCCACCGGCTCGATCCTCGGCAGCGGGCTCGGCAAGGGCGCCGAGGTGCGCTGGCGGGTCATGGGGCACATGGCGGTGGCCTGGCTGCTCACCCTGCCGATGGCCGGGCTGGTCGGCGCGGCGTGTTGGGCGGTGGCGCACTTCGTCGGCGGGCTGCCCGGCGTGCTCGTGGTCTTCACCGTGCTGATCGCGCTCTCCACGCTCATGTACCTGCGCTCCCGGCGCGCGCCGGTCACCGATGCCAATGTCAACGAGTGGCCGGGCGACCGGCTGCCCGCCGCCGACCGGGAGTCCGCGTGAACACCGTCGTCACCAACCTGAACGCGCTGCTCGAGGTGGTGCTCGCCGGCATCGTCTTCGGCGCCGGGCTGCCCGCCGTCTTCGCCTTCGGCGTGCGCTTCTACGCCGGCGGCGGCGCCCCCGCGCGGGCGGGCGCGTACGCCTGCTTCGGGATCGTCGTCGCCGCCGTCGTCTGCGGGGTGCTGTGGGTCGCGAAGGCGTTCCTCGCGGCGAAGCTCGGCGTGCACATCTTCGGTGCCTGAGGAGTTTCGATGAGCGACCGAGCCGGCCTGCTGCGCCGCATCGTCGACTGGCTGCGCACCGGGTACCCGCAGGGCGTCCCGCAGTCGGACTACGTCGCGCTGCTCGCCGTCCTGCACCGCGACCTCACCGACACCGAGATCGTCCTGGTCGCCGAGGAACTCGCGCGCGGCCGCGGCCACACCGACATCACGGCGACGGAGATCGCCGCCGCCATCGGCGACCTGGCCAAGGAGAAGGCGGGCCCCGACGACATCGCGCGGGTCGCCGCACACCTCGCCGCCACCGGCCGCTCGCTCGCGCCCCCGCTCGCCGCCCCGGAGCGGAAATCGGCCGGTGCCGCCTGCGAGGGGGCAGCGGCACCGGCCGTCGCGCCGGACGATCAGGGCAGTTGATCCGCTCCGGCGGTGATTCCGTCGCCCGAGGGCGACGCAGTTCATCCTGCTCGCCGTTGCTCCGAATTACTCGGCATACGGCTGTGAATCAGCTGGGAGCCGCATAGCACTGCGCGCCCGTTTCCCTGCCCTCGCCGAAGTGGTGAGTCACCATGCCGATGTGCTGCCAGCCGAGCCGCTCGTACAGCCGGATGGCGGCTCGGTCCTTGTCCATGACATCGAGCACGAGCCGCTTGTCCCGCTCGGTCGCGTAGGCCATCGCCGTGCGCACGAGTCGTTCGCCGACACCGTGATTCCGGCCCGCGGTGCCGACGAAGAGGCGCCCGAATGCCAGCACCCGCGTAAGCGGCTCCGCCGTTCGTTCGAGCCAGAGCCGCGCAGCGTCGTCGGCAGCTGTCGCCGCGCAGACCAGCGCGTGCCCGACCACCGCCCCTTCGACCTCGCCGACCCACGCTTCGACGGCGTTACCCGGGGTCAACCAGGAAATCGGCTCGGCAACACCTTCGACCGGGTATCCGTCGGTTCGGTGCACCTCGACCAGGAGCCGGGCGCAAGCCTCGAGGTCGGTCGCCGCTCGCAGGCGCACGGTGACGGTCAACGGTCCTCCACGGGCATGTTGTAGTCCACAGCGTTGAGATCGGCACGCATGACGAAATGCGTGACCTCGAATGGCTGATCATCCTGGTCGATTCCGGTGTGCAGCACTTCGAGGACCGGGACTCCGTCGGGGATCGCCAACCCGCGGATCTCGTCCGGTGACGGCATCCGGGCGGACACCTCCTCCCGGATCCGGGTGATCCGATGTCCGCGTTCCTCGAAATGCGCGTACAAGCTGCCCTTGCCCAACTGCGCCGAGCTCGCCAGGACCGAGTCCTCCGCGACCGCCCACGGAATGTAGGTCACGCCGACCTGCACGGGCTCGTCGTCGGCGTAGTACCAGTTCTCCCGGCGGGCAACGGTGTCGCTCTCCGGATCGAGGCCGAGCCGAGCTGCGACTCGCTCCGGTGGCGCAACCCGGGTGATCGACGTGCAGTCGACCCGCGCCACCCTGCCCTGCTCCGCGACCTCGGCCCGGAAGGGCGACAGCCCGGTCCGCTCCCGCAGCTGATTCGAATACCGGCTGCTCCCGAATCGTAGGAGCCGCCGCGGTTCCCGAACGAATACGCCTTTGCCGTGTACCGCCGTGACCAGCCCTTCGTCCGCGAGAATTCGCACGGCCTCCCTGGCGGTATTGCGCGCTACACGGTGAGTCTCGGCGAGTGCCCGCTCGGACGGGAGGCGTGCGCCCGGGCCGAGTTCGCCCGTAGCGATGGCGAGGCGCAGTTCCCCTGCCAGTCGCTTGCTTGCAGGTACAGCTCGCGCCGTCGGGTCAACGTCGCTCATGCCGCCCCATACTACTGGCTTGAGCCACCTCTTGACGAGCTGTCCGTCCAGTGTTTCACTGGCTCAAGCCACTTTGGTCGAAGGGGGAGAAATAGTGAAACCTGCTCGGAAAGAACCGGTTCCGTGATCAATCGGGGTCGTACGGCGATGTTTCAGCTGCCGCCCTCGGCGGAGGAACTGTGCGCGGCGATCAGGGGGCATCACGGGGTCCGCATCCGGTAGCCCGTCTCGCGACCGAACTCGGAGCGCTGTACCAGGAGCTCGAATTTCCCGGTAGGCGAGAGGAACTCATATCTTCCGTCGACACCTGGGCGGCGCGTCACCTACCCGCGCCTCGCGCCGACGCCCGCCCATCCGGCGAGACTCTCGGCGTAGTCGTCGACCGCATCGCCTATACGCAGGTCCGGGCCTATCGCCTGCTCATGACCGCCGACGACCTCGCGGCACCCCGCGTGCACGCGGCCTGGTTCCGGCTGGCGGAGCTGGCAGACAGCTACACCGACCTGGTCACGGCCTTCGGCCGTCGCGGGCTGCGGTTACCCGACGACCGCGATCCGGTCAGCGAAGTGCGCCCGCCCGAATGGCTGCGGTGAATGCGGTCCACTCATGTGCGGGCCAGCTCAGAACCGGGCTCCCGCTCGGCGATTTGCTGTCGCGCACCTCGACGCGCCCCGCGCGGAACCGAACCTCAACGCAGGTCTGCCGATCACTCGAGTACGACGAGACGAACCATTCGCTCATCGGGCACCGTCCAACGCCGCGGCCCGATCCAGGATCAGGGCAAGCGATTCGACCCGCCCGAGCGCCTCGCGGTGCATGCGCTCGAAGAGGTAGGTGAGGTCGCGGACCCGGTTCTGGTTGCGCGCCGGATCGTCCACGACGGTCTCGCCGAAGACGGCCGACTCGTACCAGGCGAGCGTCGGCAGCTTGGGCCGGTCGAAGTCGAGCAGGTGGAAGGTGGAGCCCGCGGGCACGAAACCCGCGTCGGCGAAGGGGATCACGCGGATGTCGACGGTCGCCGGGTGCTCCTCCGCGACCGCGACCAGGTGCCGCAGCTGCCTGGCGAGCACCTCGGGCCCGCCGAGCTGCTGGTGCAGCACCGCCTCGCCGAGCACGACGGTGAGGTGCAGCGGATCCGCCGCGTCGGTGAGCCGGCGCTGCCGGGTGAGCCGCGCCCGCACCCGCTCCTCCGCCTCGACCGGCGCGACGGTCGCGCTGCGCGAATTCATCAGCGCGCGAATGAATTCCTCGCCCTGGAGCAGCCCGGGCATCATCACGCTCTCGTAGCTGCGGATGGTGTGCGCGCCCCACTCCATGCCGTAGTAGCGGGTGAGCTCCTCGTCGAAGAGCCCGGGATGCGCGGCCCACCAGCCGCGTTGCCGCGCGGCCTCGCGCAGGGCGAGGAATTCGTGCTGTTCGCTCTC
>NZ_JBHSAX010000014.1:28298-139899 GCF_042650385.1 Nocardia jiangsuensis | reverse complement strand
GCCGAGACGTCGAGCTGCACGGTGAGTGCCGCGGCGCCGATACCGAGCTCGAGGCGCCGCTGCCGCAAGCGCCGTGCCAGCTCCCAACGCGCGACCGCGGGTGACAAGGGCATGGCGGGATCCTACTGCCGCCTGCCGTTGGACTTCTTATCGTAAGTTGACTTGTATAGTTTACGACAGTAGCGTGGCTGCTGTCACACGGTCTCGTCACCGTCGGGGCCGGGGGAGAGCTAGGGGTTAGGGGCTATGTCCGTACATGTCATCGATGGTCGCTGGATGGTGACCGAACGAAGCAGGCATCAGGCCAGGCGCGTGGCCGAGGACGGCTGGGTCGTTTCCTACCTGCGGGGGCGCACCTTCACTACCGAGCAGGCGACGGCCGCCATGCGCACCGTCGAGGAACTGGCGACGCTGCAGGGCCTCGCCGCGCTTCTCGGCCTCACCCCGCTGGAAGCGGTCACCCTCGCCGTCAACGAATCACCATGGGAGAAGGGCCGTCTCGGCGAGTCCGAGCGGCGCTTCGGCTGGTCATCGGCCGCGCGGCCACTGCAGGGGGCGGTGAGATGAAGCACGCGGTACTGCCCGCCAAAGACGCTCTGCTGCTTGCCTGTCGAGTAGAGCCCCGCGACGACCACCCTCTTCTCCGCGGCATCCACCTGCTGGCCGGGCTGCACGAGCGCCGACTGCGCGAGGAAGTGGACGCGACCCGCTTCCACGCCGGGCGCCACACCATCGCCCTCGCCATCGACCACTGGGTCGCCGTCGAGCTCCCCGTCCCGCGCGGCGGCGCCCGCATGCATACCGAAACCCTCGGCTCCGTCCTCGACCGCCTGGCCGAGCACTGCGCCCTCGCCCACGCCGCCCTCTCCTCCGCCCCGAAGGGGCAGGTGCACGAGGCCTGGGAGCTCCTCGCCGAACTCGCCCTCGGCTACCAGGACCTCGCCGTCGACCTCACCACCGGCTCCCGCCGCCTCCCCGATTCCTTCATGACGGATCTCGGGCACGCCGTCCGCCGCCGCCGCGGCATCGACAGTCAGCGCGTCGTGTCGATGGATCACCACCGTGGTACATCAATAATTTCCCTCAGTGCGTAATTTTCGATGTCTTCGTTCTTACAATTGATGCATGCGAAGCGATCAGGGCTGGCTCCTCGCCCTCGCGGATATCGCCACGACGCAATGGGGGCTCCTGACCGCCGCGCAGGCGGGCGAGGTCGGAGTATCCGTCCAGCAGTTGAAGCGGCTCGCGGACAGCGGCCTGCTGGAGCGGCTCCGGCACGGCGTGTACCGCCTCTACGGCACCCCGGAGTCACCGGACGATCTGCTGCGCGCCGAGTGGTTGGCGTTCGAGCCGGCGCGAAGGGCTGGAGATCGCATTGCCGACGAGGTGCCGCTCGGGGTGGTGTCCCATCGCTCGGCTGCCCGCCTGCAGGGACTCGGCGACCTCGACGCGGACCTGTACGAGTTCACGGTGCCGCGCAGGCGGGGGACCCGGAGCCGCGAGGTCGGTCTGCACGTGGCCCAGCTACATCCGAGGGATTGGCGGCTGGCGAACGGGTTGCCGGTCACCCGGCCGCTGCGCACGGTCATCGATCTGGCCGAGGCGCGAATCGACGGCGGGCACCTGGCCCTGATCGTGCGCGACGCCATTCTCGGCGGCGACACCACCCGCGCCGAGTTGGCGCAACACCTGCGCCCCTTCGCGCATCACTACGGTGCCGCTCTCGGAGCGGGACGGCTGCTCGTGGACTCCTTCATTCGCGTGGCCGGAGTACCCGCGGGCGCGGGCGACCTGCTTCGAACGCCCGACCCCCCATAGCAACCGAACGAGAGCGACAGCGCACGGTGACCCAGAAGTATCTCTCCGACAACGGGTTCCGTGTGGCACTGAACCATCGCATCCAGGCGCGCGCCCGCGCGGTCACCCGCCCATCGGCGGAATTGCGCCGTGAGTTCTTCATGCAGCGCCTGCTCGCCCGGGTGTTCGCCGACCCGACCGCACCCTGGGTCCTGAAGGGCGGGGCGGGACTGCTGGTACGGCTGCCGGGAGCGCGCAGCAGCGAGGATGTCGACCTGCCGCACCCGCGCACCGTGGACCTGGAACAGGCCTTCGTCGAGCTACGCGCCATCGTCTCGACGCCGAGTTCGCTCGATCGGATCACCTTCCGGCTGGAGATAGGGCAGCGCCGGGTCCGGGAGGGTGGCTCGGACGTCTGGAAGCTGCGTGCGACGCCCTACCTGGGAGCGGCGGCACTGCAACACTTTCCGATCGACCTCACTGCCGGAGCGGTCCCGATCGGGATGATCGATCGCATCGAACCGATCCCGGTGGTCGAAATCCCCGACGTCGCCGCGCCGCCGCCGTTCGCCTGCTACCCGCTCGCCGATCAGATCGCCGACAAATTCGCCGCCATGTACGAGTACCACGGCCCCCGGCGAGAATCCTCGACACGATGGCGGGACCTGGTCGACCTCGTACTCCTCATCCGCCGCTTCCCCTTCGACGCCGCCACCACCCTGGTCGTCCTGGCCGAACAGCCTGCCCGCAGGCCGGACCTCGACCTACCCGCCACCGTGCGCTCGCCCGCCCCGGCCTGGGAGCAGGGTTATCGCGCCCTTGCCCGGCGGACCATGCTCCCGACCGAGCTGCACACCCTCACCAGCGCGCTGGAGCAGCTCGGCCGGTGCCTGAACCCGCTGCTCGACGGCACGGTCACCGCAGGCACCTGGAATCCGGTGAGCGGGATATGGGAGCCCTTCGAGCCGGCGCTCAGGGCAGCGGCGACGGCTCGGCTTCGGTGACAACCACCTCGGACAGCACCCGCTCCCGCAACGCCCGATCGATCTCCCCGGCCGCCGGAACGACGACCGCGGCAGCGGAGGTGGCGACGGCGTCGGTGAGCAGGGTGGGCCAACCGGGGGACGGGGTGTGCGAGAGGGCGGCGATCACCGCGGCGGTGGCGGCATCGCCCGCACCGGTCGGGTTGCCCGCGGGTGGGTCGGGGAGCCGGGCCCACCAGCATCCGTCGGGGGTGCGGGCAACCAGGTCGGCGGGGCCGCGGACGGCGACGACGCCCGCGGCCCCGCCTGCGATCAACCGCTCGGTGGCGGGGAGCAGCGCGTCGAGATCGCCGCTGCCACCGGTCAGGTCGGCGAAGTTGCCGCAGAGCACGACGCCGGGCACTCGGGCGGCCAGCCGCAGCGCTTCGCCGCTGAGGTCGCAGACGGTGGGGACGCCGGCCTCGACGGCGGCGGCGGCGAGCTCGGCGGGCAGCGAGTCCTCGATGCCGATCGGCAGGGTTCCGGCGATCACCAGCCCGGTGCTGCCGGGCAGCAGCCCGCGGATCCGGACCGCGAGCTGGTCGGCGGCGTGCGGGTGGGAGACCCGCGCGCCGGGCTCGGCGAACTCGGTGGCGGTGCCGTCGGCGGATTCGCCGATCATCAGGGTGCGGCGGACCCAGGGGAGCGCGAGTACGAAGTCGTTCGGCAGCTCCAGCTCGGCGGCGGCGGCGAAGGCGTGATCGGCGAAGCCGGTGGCCTTGGCGTAGCGGCCGAGCTGGTTCAGCACCCGTGTGACGTTGACCCCCTTGCCCCCGATGCGCTGCTCCACCGAGCTCACCCGGTGCGCCCCGCCGCGCTCCAGCCGCTCCACCCGATAGGTCGTGTCGTACGCGGGACTCATTGTCACGGTGAGGATCACGTCATCCACTCTGCACGCCTGAGCAGCAGGCGCAAGCCGGATGCGGCGCCGACCGGCGAATCAGCCCGCTCCGGCCGGGGCATTGGCGAGCGGGGTCACCGCCGGGCGCATGCTGCGCACCCACACGACGAAACCCCACACCACGAACCCGGCATACACCAGATACAGCACGGCGGACGGGTAGTACCCGGCCTTCAGCAGCAGCGGCACCCCCACCAGATCGACCCCGATCCAGATCAGCCAGAACTCGGCCAGCCCGCGCGCCATCCCGTAGGTGGCGAGCACCGAGCCGGTGAAGATCCATGCCTCGGCGAGCGGCCCGTACGAGCCGATCCGGGCGAAGAGCAGCGCGAACACCCCGGTGCCGACCACCATCGCGAGCGCGAGCAGCGCCCGCTCCCGCCCGGTCGCCCAGCGCGGCAGCACCGCGGGCGCCCCGCTGCCCCGGCTCCGATACCAGCGCCACCACCCGTACACCCCGACCGCGAGGAACACCAGCTGCCGCCCGGCCTGCCCGGCCATGTTCACCTGCTGCGGCGTATTGAACACGCCGCCGACGAACACCGTGAACAGCAGCCCGTTCCCGATGATCCCGACCGGCCACGCCCACACCCGGCGCCGCATGCCGCCGACGGCGGAGGCCAGCCCGAAGCCGTTGCCGATGATCTCGCGCCACAGGATCGCGGAGCCGCCGATGCGCAGTTCGGCCTCCAGCAGCGTGCTGAGTGGATTCACGCCGGGTGCAACCACCCCCGGGCGCGGAACAATCCGCGCGGCGCGCTACCCGCTCAGCCCGACGGCGGCCCGCTCCGACCAGGAGGCGCGCCGGTCCGCCTGCCCGCCGCGCGCGGCGAGCAGCTCGGCGGTGATGAAGACCGCGGTCTCGGCCGGGTTCCGTGCGCCCATGGTGAGCCCGGCCGGGATGTGCAGCTTGGCAAGTGTGCGCTCGTCGAACCCGCCCGCGCGCAGATCGTCCAGCCTGCGGGCGTGCGCGGTGGCGGAGCCGAGCGCAGCCAGGTAGCCGAGCGATGGCAGCCGGAGCGCGACGGTGAGCAGCGGAATCTCGAACTTGGGCTCGTGCGCGAGCACGACGATGCCGGTGTCGCTCTCGATCTCGCCCTGCGCGGCCAGCGTGTTCAGGTACCGGTGCGGCCAGTCGCAGACCACCTCGGCGCCGGGGAACGACTCCGGCACCGCGAACTCCGGCCGGGAATCGCAGATCGTCACCCGGCAGCCGATCAGCCTGGCCTGCGCGGTGAGCGCGGCGGCGTAGGCGTTCGCGCCGAAGACGATCAGCCGCGGCGGCGGCGAGAACGAGGAGACGAAGACGTCCGACTCCGGGAGCGCGACCAGCTCGGTGGCGTGCTTCTTGTCGGTGATCAGGTGCTGCCCGATGACGTCCGGGTCCGGATTCCAGACCACCGTGAAGACGGTGACCCGCCGGTGCGCGGCGATCTCCGCGGCCACCGTCGGGAACTCGGGGAAGGTCCACCGGGAGAACGGCTCGATGAAGATGTCGACGGTGTCGTCGCCGTCCGAGGCGGTCTCCACCCCGGAGAGCACGTCGAACCGGTGCAGTGCCCGATGCCCGGTTCTGGTCGCGCGCAGCGCCCCCTCGAAAACCGCCTCCTCCAACCGGCCGGAGGCGATCGATCCGAATACACCCCCCTCCGGATCGATCAGCGTGGCGGCCCCCACCGGCAACGAGGTGGAGCCGACAGCGCGCACGATGGTGGCCAGTCCGCCGGTCCGGCCCGAATGCCAGACCCGCAGCAGGTCGTCGACGATGTCGCGCATCAGCTTGCTCCGATCAGCGTGCGGCCGCGGGCGGGCAATCGTGATCGACACCCGTCCCCAAGTCGTCGCACGTGACGCACACCATATCGTCCCGGCGGGACAAATAGGGGTGTGCTCCGGAAACTCCTCGGATCCCCATGGGCGCCGTTCGACCGGCATTGTGTTCGAGCACAGTCCGGCGCTCGGAGTAAGCCATCTTCGCGACGTTATTCGAGCGGGATTGCGCCCGGGTTACGGGCAGTGAGCCGGGGGCTGTCCCCGGGTCGTCGCGGGCCGCGCCGCGCGGTTGCTCGGTGGTAGCGGGCAGCTATGGGTTCGGTCAGCCGCCGAAGAGCTCGCGGACGAACGGCGTGGAGTCGGGGAGGGAGGCGTTCACAGTTCCGCTGTGGTCCTCGAAGTAGGTGTGCAGCCGGATCGGTTCGCCCTTCGCGGCGGTGACCGCGGCCCAGCGCAGCGCCTGCGGGGTCACCACGTCGGTGTCGTAGAGCCCCTGGCCGACGAAGAGCGGGCGGTCGTAGCCGGACTCCGGCAGCCCGAACTGGCGGGCGAGCACACCGAAGGCATCCGGCAGGCTCGCGAGCGGCTTCGCGAACAGGTCGCCGATGGCGACGCCGCGCAGCTCGTCGGAGAAGGGCTCGATGCAGCTGGTGCCCGCGCGGGCGAGCAGGTTCCTGCCCTCGTCGGTGAGCAGCCCCGGGATATCGAGCTCGGGGTGGGTCTGGCGCAGCCCGTCGAGCACGTAGAGCACATAGGCGGTGAGGTGGGTGCCGAGCGGGATCGGCGGCACGTCCGGGCCGAGCGCGAGGAACACCTCTTCGAGGTAGGCGGGCAGCCCGGTCGCGACGGCGCCGCGGTAGTCGAGCTCGGGCCCGCCGAACTCGGTGGCGTAGCGCGCGGTGAAGACCGCGGCCCCGCCGCCCTGCGACTGGCCGACCACGGCCCAGCGGTCGGCCAGCTCCGGGTAGCGGGTGTGCGCGGCGCGCACCGCGTCGACCACGTTGTGCGCGGCGACCCGGCCGTTCAGGTACGGATGGTCGCCGGGCACGCCGAGCCCGGCGTAGTCGGCGGCCACCACCGCGTAGCCCTGCGCGAGCCAGGCGCCGAGGTAGGAGCGGTCGCGCTCGACCGCCGACGGGCCGCCGACGCTGTACGCGCAGTCGTCGCCGAGGCCGACGGTGCCGTGCGCCCAGGCGATCACCGGCCAGCCGCCCGCCGGAGCGGGCCCGGCCGGGAAGTAGACGGCCGCGCTCGCCGTCGCGGGCGCTTCGCCGACGGTCGTGCTCCGGTAGAGGAGCCTGGCCGTGCTCGCGGCCCCCGGCATCGCCGCCGCGGCGGGCAGCGGCTCGACCGCGAGCGGCGTGCCCGCAGCGGGCTGCGCGGCGGCGGGGCCGGCGGCCAGGGTGGCGGCGCAGGCGAGTGCGCAGGCGCTCGCGGTGAGTGCGCGCACCGGCGCGGTCCAGGGGTTGCGCATCGTGCTCCTGTCCGGTGGGTCTCGCCGCGGCGATCGATCCGCCGCGGATACCCGGCCGAGTCTGCCGCACGGCGGGCGCGGGTGCGCACCGCGCTGTGAAGGTGCTCACAGCGGGAGCGGGGGACCGCACGGCTCGGCGGAACCGCCCGCGATGCCAAACAGTACGGGCGTTACGCTGAAACCGCACGTCAGACCTACCGTTGGGTAGCTTCGCTCTTTGCAATCGAGCGGCTAATTTCGCAGAGTTAACAGATGACCTCGCAAAGCTAGCTCGAATTCACAATAACTACAGGTAGACGCCAGTTTTATGATGTGCAATCGTGTGGAAGTACACCCCCAGGGCCTAGCAAGCCTGTAAAGCGACTCGCCAGCAGATCGAACGGTTAGCCCGTACCGGCGAGTACCAACAGACGAGAAAGTGGAGTAGAGATGTCGACCACCGGCACCCCGAAGACCGCTGCGGAAATCCAGCAGGACTGGGACACCAACCCGCGCTGGAACGGCGTCACCCGTAACTACACCGCGGACCAGGTGGTGAAGCTGCAGGGCACCGTCGTCGAGGAGCACACCCTCGCGCGCCGCGGCTCCGAGATCCTCTGGGATCTCGTCACCAACGAGGACTACATCAACTCGCTCGGCGCCCTCACCGGCAACCAGGCCGTGCAGCAGGTGCGCGCCGGCCTCAAGGCGATCTACCTCTCCGGCTGGCAGGTCGCAGGCGACGCGAACCTCTCCGGCCACACCTACCCGGACCAGAGCCTCTACCCGGCCAACTCGGTGCCGCAGGTGGTGCGCCGGATCAACAACGCGCTGCTGCGCGCCGACGAGATCGCCAAGGTCGAGGGCGACGACACCGTCTCCAACTGGCTGGCCCCGATCGTGGCCGACGGCGAGGCCGGCTTCGGCGGCGCGCTGAACGTCTACGAGCTGCAGAAGGCCATGATCGCCGCGGGCGTCGCCGGTTCGCACTGGGAGGACCAGTTGGCGTCGGAGAAGAAGTGCGGCCACCTCGGTGGCAAGGTGCTGATCCCGACCCAGCAGCACATCCGCACCCTGACCTCGGCCCGCCTGGCGGCCGACGTGGCAGGCGTGCCGACCGTGGTCATCGCCCGCACCGACGCCGAGGCCGCGACCCTGCTGACCTCCGACGTGGACGAGCGCGACCGCGAGTTCCTGGACGGCACCCGCACCGCCGAGGGCTTCTACGGCGTGAAGAACGGCATCGAGCCCTGCATCGCCCGCGCCAAGGCGTACGCGCCCTACTCCGACCTGATCTGGATGGAGACCGGCGTGCCGGATCTCGAGGTCGCCAAGAAGTTCGCCGAGTCGGTGCGCGGCGAGTTCCCCGACCAGCTGCTCGCCTACAACTGCTCGCCCTCCTTCAACTGGAAGGCGCACCTGGACGACGCGACCATCGCGAAGTTCCAGAAGGAGCTCGGCGCGATGGGCTTCAAGTTCCAGTTCATCACGCTGGCCGGCTTCCACTCGCTCAACTACGGCATGTTCGACCTGGCGCACGGCTACGCCCGCGAGGGCATGACCGCCTTCGTCGACCTGCAGGAGCGCGAGTTCAAGGCCGCCGAGGAGCGTGGCTTCACCGCCATCAAGCACCAGCGCGAGGTCGGCGCCGGCTACTTCGACAGCATCGCCACCACCGTCGATCCGAACACCTCGACCGCGGCCCTCAAGGGCAGCACCGAGGAAGGCCAGTTCCACTGAGCTGCGCCCCGGGAACGCTCAGTTCCCTTGCAGGGGTTCGGGGTTCGTAGAATCCCGAAGTCGATCCTCTACCCCGGGTAGGGGGTGTACCGCCCTCCCCGCCGAACAGCCCCGGCGGGGAGGGCATCCCTATACCTCGACGAAATGTCGCCACACAACCGGCAGGAGCGGGACGTGAGCAGCGAGAAGATCCAACGCGTGGGTATCATCGGCGCCGGCCAGATGGGTGCCGGTATCGCCGAAGTGTGCGCGCGGGCGCACGTCGATGTCCTGGTGTACGAGCAGACCCGAGAGCTGGCCGCCGCCGGTCGCGCGCGCATCCTGCGCTCGCTGGATCGCGGCGTGAGCAGCGGCAAGATCACCGAGCGGGAGCGCGAGCAGACCGCATGGCGGCTGCGCTTCACCTCCGACCTCGGCGACTTCGCCGACCGCCAGCTGGTGGTCGAGGCAGTCCTGGAGGACGAGCAGGTCAAGACCGCCATCTTCGCCGACCTGGACAAGGTCGTCACCGACCCGGACGCGGTGCTGGCCTCCAACACCTCGTCCATCCCGATCATGAAGATCGCCGTCGCCACCGCCAACCCCGAGCGCGTCGTCGGCATGCACTTCTTCAACCCGGTCCCGGTGCTGCCGCTGGTGGAACTGGTGACCACGCTCAAGACCAGCCCGCCGGTCACCGCCCGCGCCGAGGCCTTCGCCGCCGACGTGCTCGGCAAGCAGGTGGTGCGCTCCTCCGACCGCTCCGGCTTCGTCGTCAACGCGCTGCTTGTGCCGTACCTGCTCTCCTCGATCCGCATGGTGGAGTCCGGTTTCGCCACCAAGGAGGACGTGGACAAGGCCATGGTGCTCGGCTGTGCGCACCCGATGGGCCCGCTCGCCCTGACCGACCTGGTCGGGCTCGACACCGTGAAGTCGATCGCCGATTCGATGTACGCCGAGTTCAAGGAGCCGCTGTACAGCGCCCCGCCGCTCCTGATGCGTATGGTCGAAGCGGGCCTGCTCGGGAAGAAATCCGGCGCAGGCTTCTATCAGTACTGATGTTTCCGCCGCCCCCGGCGGCGAAACTCGGACGACGGCTGTGAACCCTGCCCCGTCGGTTCACGGCCCGGCTCGAGTCCGAGTGGTCGAAGCGCATGCGCCGCAGGCGCGAGTCTCGACCGCTCGGACTCGAGCCTCCCAGGGGCCGTGAACCCGCCGCGCCGGAGGCGCGGCAGATAAGCACAGGAGTTCCGTCATGGTCAACGTGTCCGAAGGCTTCGGGTCGAGCGTTCTCGGCTACCCCCGGATCGGCGCCCACCGGGAACTCAAGCGGGCCCTGGAGTCGTACTGGCGGGGATCGCTCACCCGCGACGAGCTGATCGCGATCGGCCGCGACATCCAGGAGCGGCAGTTCGCCGAGCTGGCCGCGACCGGGCTCACGCAGGTGCCGGGCAACACCTTCTCCTTCTACGACCACGTGCTGGACAACGCGCTGCTCTTCGGCGCGGTCCCGCGGCGCTTCGAGCAGGAGCGCGAAGACCTGCACCCGCTCGACTTCTACTTCCTGATGGCGCGCGGCAGGCCGGATCTGCCCCCGCTCGAGCTGGTCCGCTGGTTCGGCACCAACTACCACTACCGCCAGCCCGAGCTGGACGCCGACACCGAGTTCTCGCTGCACCCCGAGTACCTGCTGGACGAGTGGGACCGGGCGATCGCGCGCGGCATCGAGCTGCGCCCGGTGGTGCTCGGCCCGGTCTCGCTGCTGCTGCTCGCCAAGGCCGGGCACGTGCCCGGCGAGCCCGAATTCGACACCCTGAGCCTGCTCGACCGGCTGCTCCCGTTCTACGAGGAGCTCTTCGAGCTGCTGGCCAAGCGCGGCTCCACCTGCGTGCAGCTGGACGAGCCGTGCTTCACCGGCGAGCGCAGCCCCGCCGAGCTGGCCGCCTTCGAGCACGCCTACCAGCGGTTGTCCAAGGCGCCGCTGCGTCCGCGCATTCTGGTGACCGGGCAGTACGGCAACTTCGGCGAGGCGCTGCGGATCCTGGCGCGCTCCGGCGTCGAGGCCATCGGGCTCGACCTGGCCACCTACCGGATCACCCCCGAGGAGCTGGCCGCGGTGCCTGGCATCCGGCGCAAACGGCTCTACGCGGGCGTGATCAGCGGGCTCAACGTCTGGCGCGCGGACCGCTACGTCACCCTGACGTATCTGCAGGAGCTCGCGAAGGTCTGCCCGGACCTGGTGGTCGCCACCGGGACAACGCTGCTGCACGTGCCCTACGACGTGCTCGCCGAGTACGACATCGAGGGCAATGTGGCCGACCGGCTCGCCTTCGCCAAGCAGAAGGTCGGCGAGGTCGTCTCGCTGGCCAAGGCGCTCACCGAGGGGCCGTCGGACAAGTGGCGCAAGCGCCCCACCGAGGTGCACTTCAAGCAGAAGCACGCGGTGCGCCAGCGGGTCTACGCCATCACCCCGGACATGCGCGTCCGCGAGCCGTACGCGGTGCGCCGCGCGGCCCAGCAGGAGGCGCTGAACCTGCCGCCGGTGCCCGCCACCACGCTCGGCTCCTTCCCGCAGACCGCACGGCTCCGGCAGGCGCGGCACGACCTCGGCGCGGGCAAGATCTCCTACGCGGAGTACCGCAAGCAGGTCGAGGCCGAGATCGAGGCCACCATCCGGCTGCAGGAGGACATCGGCCTCGACGTGCTCGTGCATGGTGAGCACGAGCGCAACGACATGATCCAGTACTTCGCCGAGCTGCTCGACGGCTTCGCGACCACCCGCTTCGGCTGGGTCCAGGTCTACGGCTCGCGCTGCGTGCGCCCGCCGATCGTCTACGGCGACGTCTCCCGGCCCGGGCCGATGTCGGTGGAGTGGACCAGCTACGCGCAGTCGCTCACCGACCGCCCGGTCAAGGGCATGGTGACCGGCCCGGTGACCATGCTCGCCCGCTCCTTCGTGCGCCAGGACCAGCCGCTCTACGAGACCGCCGACCAGGTCGCGCTCGCCATCCGCGACGAAGTCGCCGACCTCGAACGCGCGGGCATCAAGATAATCCAGGTCGACGAGCCCGCCATCCGCGAGCTGCTACCCGCCCGCCCCGAGGGCCGCCCCGAGTACCTGCGCTGGGCCGTCGCCGCCTTCCGCCTGGCCACCTCGGGGATCCGCCCGGAGACCCAGATCCACACGCACATCGGCTACTCCGGCCGCGCCGAGGTGGTGCAGGCGATCGAGGAGCTCGACGCCGACGTCACCGCCATCATCTCCACCCGCTCCATCGACTGGGTGATCGACGCCCTCGCCGAGGACTACGCCACCGGCAACGGCCTCAGCCACGGTGTCGGCCCCGGCATCTACGAGAGCCGCTCCGCCCGCATCCCGGATATCGACGAGCTCGACGAGCAGCTCACCGCCGCCGCCGCTGCCGTCGGCGCGGAGCGGCTGTGGGCGAATCCGGACGGCGGGTTGAAGACCAGGCACTACTGGCAGCTCGACCCCTCGCTGCGCAACATGGTCGCCGCGGCGCGGCGGGTGCGGCGGCGGGTGCTCGCCGAGCGGGCGGAGCCGGTCACGGCCGGTGGCTCCTGACCTCGAGCAGGTCGAGCAGATTGCCCGGATCGGCGGTGGTGGCGGGACGAAGGTAGTCCAGGTTCGTCGCCGCCATCGCCGCGAAGGCGATCGGCCGCACTCCGTGCCGCAGGCCGAGATGCACGATGCGATCGATACCTGCCCCGATCAGCGGGGACATCGTCTCCGCGAGGGGATGCAGGTGGTCGGCGTGCGTCCGCCCGCCATGCACTATCGCATTGCGCTTGCGGTAGAAGCGCACGAACTCTTTGCTGAGGATGGCCGCGGTCTCGCGGATCTCGGTTGCGGGGTCCGCGAGGAACGGCTGGAGCCGGGTGATCGCAAGCCTGTCGGTCGCCCCATGACGAGCGGCTCACCGGAGCACAGCCGTCGCTGGAATCGCCGGGCGCGGCTCAGATTGTCGGGGCAGCCGCGGAGTTCGTCCGCCAGCGCATCGTCGTTCTCGCGAATATACGCGTGCGCCAGCCGGGTCAGCTCGCCGCGCGGCATGCTGGCGGCGACGATGAGCGAGAAGCGCTCGGCGGCGACGATGTCGGCGTCGTCCGGGCCGACGAGGTGCGATTCGATCGCCGACCAGCCGCTCATGATGGCGATGTGCGCGGCCCCGGTCCGAACTGGTTGCAGCAGTGCGAGCGCGCCGGTGATGTAATCCGGCATCCGCAGGTCGGGTAGCAGGCCGAGCCTTTCGAAGGACCGCACGTCCAGGGTTCTGTTGGTGGTATGAGTGGCGAAGGCTGTCGCTTTGTCCTTCGACCACATCCACGGGGCGATCTGGATCGCGCCTCGGCTGCCGACGTTGAATTTGGTCTGAAGGTTGGCAATCCTGGTGCGCGCCCGATCGGCCGCGGAGTTGACATCGCGAGCTGCGATTTCGAGGAGGAATCCCCCCTGGTGGCGCACGGCCACAGCATCCGGGGCATGCCGCTTCTTCCAGGCTGCGGCGGCGGTGCTCGTCAACCAGCCCGGTGCGGTCGCGGCGTCGATGGTGAACGGCGGTTCGTTCGTGACCGGAACGCAGAAGGCGTAGCCGCGCTCCGGCCGGGCCAGCCGCTCGGCGGCGCCTCGGAGGAAGTCGGGGACCGTGCAGACATCCGGCCGCTTCCGTAGGTTCGTGATCCAGGTGTGGAGGCTGCTCCGGTGGTAACCGGCGTCGAGAATATGGGCTGCTACCCGCCGTGCCGCGCCCTCGATATCCGCCGCCCGGCCCCGCTCGAACTCCTCGGCCCAGTCGTCCGGGTAGGCCGCATCGTGGCGCCGGACGTGCTCCTGCAACACCACGTAGGCGTGGCTGCCGGCGGTGATACCAGGTTTGATGGCGGCTGCCGCCTTCCCGACAGCGTTGCGTGATTCGCCGAGTCCGGAATCCGTCTTCAACGCGTGCGTCGCATAACTGCGCAAGTCCTCGACAGCATTGACCGGAACGCCGGGCGCAATGCTCTCGTCGAGTAGCTCGCGGGCGAGTTGCATTGTGCCGCAACGCCATAGCCGTCGATGTCACCTCGCGCAACCGGGTGACGAAACCTTCCTGTCCGCCCTTCTCAACAACCCCCATGGCGTGCTACCGTACACCCCGTAAATGGGCGTTCTCGCCCTGCTTTCGAGCGGGGCCAGCCGCCCATTCTTCATTTTCGGAGACATGGCTGGATCACGGCTGCCGATCCCGGCGGAGCAGTTCGGTGAGGCGGGTGCGGAGTGTGCGGGCGGGGGCGGGCGCGACGGCGGCTTCCGGGCGCACCTCGTAGCGGCGGATGTAGGCGCCGGCGAAGCCCTGCACCGTCGCGGTGACCGGGATGGCGAGCAGGGCGCCGGTGGGGCCGAGCAGCGCCGCGCCGGCGAGGACGGCGCCGAAGGCGACGGCGGGGTGCATGTCCAGGGTGGTCGCGGTGATCCGCGGTTGCAGGACGTAGTTCTCGAACTGCTGGTAGAGCACGATGAAGCCGAGCAGCCAGAGCGCGGTGCCCGGGCCGTACACCAGCGCGACGATCACGGGGAGCGCGCCGGCGAGGTAGGTGCCGACCGTCGGCACGAACTGCGAGACCACGCCGACCCAGAGCGCCAGCGCGAAGGCCGACGGCACGTCGAGGACGCGCATGGCGACGTAGTGCGCGAGCGTCGAGGCCAGGGCGAGCAGGCCGCGGGAGTAGATGTAGCCGCCGGTCTTCTCCACGGCGATGTCCCAGGCGCGCAGCACGTGCGCCTGCTTGGCGGGCGGAAGCAGCGAACAGACCGCGTGCCGGAAGCGCGGGCCGTCGGCGGCGAAGTAGAAGGTGAAGAGCAGGATCCCGAGGCCCTGGAAGAGCACGCCGACGGCGGTGGCGCCGATGCCCCAGACATTGCCCGCCAGCCCGACCAGGTACCCCTCGGCGGTGGAGCTCCACTCGGTGGCGTACTTCTGGATGTCGGTGCCGGAGAGGTTCTGGTGGAAGGTGCGGTTCACCCAGTCCACCACCTGGTCGGCGTAGTCCGGCGCGTTCTGCACCAGCGTCGTCGCCTGCGCGACGAGCAGCGCGCCGAGGGTCCAGCCGAAGCCGATCACGATGGCGAGCAGCGCCAGGAACACCAGCCCGGTCGCCGGGCCGCGCCGGAACCCGCGCGCGGCCAGCCAGTTCACCGCAGGCTCGATGGCGAACGCCAGGAACAGCGAGACCAGCAGCAGCGTCAGCAGCCCCTGCAGCTTCTGCAGCGCCCAGAACCCGGCGATCAGCCCGGCGATGGTCGCTGCGCCGAGCAGGAACGCGCGCAGCAGCCAGGGTGGCGGCTCGGCGGGGTCGGGCTTCACGGTGTCGCCGCTCTCCGGCGTCTGCTCAGCGGCCACAGCGCCGAAGGTACCGGTTAGCGCGGCGCCGCCGCGCACAGGCGGGTGGCGAGCGCCGCCCAGATCGCCGGATCGGTGGCCCAGAAGTTGTGCGCGACCCCGGGCAGCTCCTCGAACGAGCCGCGCGGAACCAGCGCGGCCAACTGCCGAAGCGGCCAGGCCGGGCGGATGTCGTGCTGCGCCGCGACGAAGGTCATCGGCACCGGGGAGTCGGCCAGCCGGCGGAACAGCTCGGGTTCGTGGATCCACTCGACGAACGAGGCGGAGAGCGCGGCGTGCACCGTTGGCTCCCAGACGATCTCGATATCCGCCTCCCGGTGCTGCCCGGCTTCGTACGCCTGCTTCCAGGTGCGGTCCTTGTGCAGGCCGTGGCCGGCGACACCGACAACGGCCCGCACCCGCTCCGGATGGTCGAGCGCGTACCGCACCGCCAGGTCCGAGCCCCAGGAGTGGCCGAGCACCACCCACTTCCCGATGTCCGCCGCCCGGCGCACCGCCTCCAGGTCGGCGACGGCCTGCCGCAGGTCGTGCGGGCCGCCGCCGGAACGCCCGACGCCGCGCGGCTCGGGGCACCAGGTGCGCATCCCGCTCGGCGCCAGCCGCCGGTCCGCGAGGTAGTGCACGCAGCCGGGGCCGCCGGAGAGCATCACGACATCGGGGCCGGTGCCGAAGACGTCGACGTGCAGCCGGACGCCGTCGTCGGCGGTGATCTCGCTCAGATGGTGCCCGCGTCGATGACGAAGCGGTACTGCACGTCGCTGGCGACGACCCGGTCGTAGGCGGCGTCGATCTCGTCGGCGGAGATGAGCTCGATCTCCGCGCCGATCCCGTGCTTGGCGCAGAAGTTCAGCATCTCCTGGGTCTCGGCGATGCCGCCGATCATCGAGCCGGAGAGCGAGCGGCGGTAGCTGGCGAGCAGGTAGGGGCGGATGCTCGCCGGGTTCTCCGGGAGGCCGAGCGCGACGAGCGTGCCGTCCACCTTCAGCAGCTTGAGGTAGTTGTCGAGCGGGAGGTCGGCGGAGACGGTGTTGATGATCAGGTCGAAGCGGTTGCGCAGGTCCTTGAAGGTCTGCCTGTCGGCGGTGGCGTAGTAGCCGGAGGCGCCGAAGCGGAGCCCGTCCTCGCGCTTGCGCAGCGACTGGCTGAGCACCGTCACCTCGGCGCCGAGCGCGGCGGCGATCCGCACCCCGACGTGCCCGAGCCCGCCCATGCCGATGATGGCCACCTGTTTGCCCGGCCCGGCGTTCCAGTGCCGCAGCGGCGAGTAGGTGGTGATGCCCGCGCAGAGCAGCGGGGCGGCGACATCGAGGCCGATGCCCTCCGGGATGGCGAGCACGAAGTTCTCGGTGACGACGATCTGCGTCGAGTACCCGCCCAGCGTCACCCCGCCTGCCTGCACCGTCTCGTCGACGGCGGTGTTGTAGGTCATCACCGCGCCGCGCTCGCAGTACTGCTCGTTGCCGTCCAGGCAGGGGGCGCAGCGGCCGCAGGAGTCGACCATGCAGCCGACGCCGACCCGGTCGCCGACGCCGTGCCTGGTGACCGCCGAGCCGACCGCGGCAACGATGCCCGCGATCTCGTGGCCCGGCACGCAGGGATATTTGGCACCGCCCCACTCGTTGCGCGCGGTGTGGATGTCGGAGTGGCAGATGCCCGCGTACTTCACGTCGATCGAGACGTCGTGCGGACCGAGATCGCGGCGCTCGATGGTGACCTTCTCGAACGGGCCATCGGGGCCGGACACGGCGTAGGCGGCAGCGGTGCTCATGCGTACATGCCTACCGTCGCATGCCTGGGTTTGCCAACCGGCCGCCCCGCTCGGCGGGTGCGGACCGCCGTCAGCGGCCACAATGGAGATTCGAGCCGGCCGGAGATGGGACGACCATGGACCACGGATGGCAGCCGCGCGACCCCGAACGCGGCGGCGGGCGCGGCGCCGCGCTGCTGCTGGTGGTGGCGCTGGCCATCGCCGGATTCCTCGGTTTCCGCGCCGACCTGCTCGACGCCTTCACCGGGCCGGAGCGGGTGCCCGCCGAGGTCGCGCCGCCCGCGCCGCCGCTGGACCCGGCGGCGGTGGCGGCCGCGGTCGGCCCCGCGCTGGTGAACATCGCGGTCACGCTGCGGCCGTTCGGCGCCGCCGCGGCAGGCTCCGGCATCGTGCTCGGCGCGGACGGTGAGGTGCTCACCAGCCACCACGTCATCAAGGGAGCGGAGACGGTGCTGGTCACCGACGTGGGGACGGGTGTGGAGTACTCGGCGGAGGTACTCGGCTACGACGCCACCGCTGACATCGCGCTGCTCGCGCTCACCGGCGCGGGCGGGCTGCCGACCGCGCGCCTGGGCTCGTCGGCCCGGCTGCGGCTGCGCGACGAGGTGCTCGCGCTCGGCAACGCGGGCGGCGTCGGTGGGACGCCGACCGCGGTCGCCGGGCGGGTCACCGATCTGAACAGCACGATCGTCGCGCAGAACTCCGCCGACCTCTCCCGGCTCGCGCTGCGCGGCATGGTCGAGGTCGCGGCGGCGGTGACGGCGGGCCAGTCCGGCGGGGCGCTGGCCGACCGCAACGGCGACGTGGTCGGGGTGATCACCGCGGCCTCCGGGCAGAGTGGCGAGCCGGTGCCCGCAGGGCGGGTGCCGAACGGGTACGCGGTGCCGATCGACCGGGCCATGAAAGTTGTCCAGCAGATCCGCGCCGGGGTGTCGGCGGGGACGGTGCACGTCGGTCCCACCGCGACACTCGGGGTGCTGATCTCCGACGCGGCGGACGGCGCCCGGCTGGACGTGGTGCTCTACGGCACCCCGGCCTGGAACGCCGGGCTCGCCGACGGCAGCGTGGTGGTGGCGGTGGACGGCCGCCCGATCGCCGACGCGAAGGCGCTGCGCGCGGAGATCGACGCCAGGCGCCCGGCCGACGTGGTCCGGCTGGAGGTGCTGGAGAACGGCGGGCGCCGGGTCGTCGAGGCGGTGCTCACCGAGAGCCCGCCGCGCTGAGCGGTCAGGCCAGTGAGAGCCAGTAGTCCTGGAAGCGCAGGAAGACCAGGACCAGTACGGTCGCGTAGAAGACCGCGACGAAGGTCCAGCGCCACTCGGCCAGGATCCGCAGCGGCCCCGCGGAGCGGCCCCACAGCTGCTCGGTGACGACCGCGAGGAGCGGCGTGATGATCGCCCAGACCACCATGCAATATGGGCAGAGCGCATTGATCCGGTACAGGCTCTGGAAGATCAGCCAGCCGACGAAGAGCAGCCCGAGCAGGTTGCCCAGCCAGAGCCCGCCCCAGATCCAGCGCGGGAAACTCACGCCCGCCACCGAGAGCAGGCCGAGCGTGACCACGACGGAGAAGCCGACCACGCCGATCAGCGGGTTGGGGAAGCCGAAGACCGCCGCCTGGTCGGTGGTCATCACCGAGCCGCAGGACAGCACCGGGTTGAAGCTGCACGACGGCGTGTAGCCGGGGTCGGTGAACAGCTTGAAGCGCTCGACGGTCAGCGCGACCGCCGCCAGCCAGCCGAGCAGGCCGCCGAGCAGCAGGATCCAGGCCGCCCGGGGCGGAGCCGCGGTCACTGCGCGGCGGTGATCGCGCCGGCCAGCTGGTCCGGGGCGACCTGGGTGCCGTTCACGAACACCGACGGGGTGGACTGCACGCCGCTGGTCAGGGTCTCGTCGGTGCGGGCGGCGACGTACCTGTCGTAGGTGCGGTCGGTGATGCACTGCTCGATCGCGGGGTCGGTGTAGCCGACGGTCCTGGCGATCTGCACCAGCGAGGCGTCGGGCAGGCCTGCGCCGCCCTCGGCGGGCTGCTGGGCGTACATGGTCTTCAGCCAGCTCTGGAACTTGGCCGGGTCGGCGACTGCCACGCAGTAGGCGGCGTTGGCGGCGCGCGAGGAGTACTCGGTGCTGGAGGCGCGATCCAGGAAGGCGATGATGTTGTACTCGACGGCGGCGGTGCCGTTCGCCACCGCGTCCTCGAGGACCTGGCCGTACTGGGCCTCGAAGGCCTTGCAGGCGGGGCACTGCAGGTCGGCGACGAGCCGCACGGTGGTCTTCGCGTCGGGCTTGCCGATGCGGATGTAGCCGCTGTCGGTGATGGCGCCGGTGATGCCTGCGGGGTTCTGCGGGGCGGTGGCCGCGATGGTGGGGGTGGGGCCCTCGTCGTTGTTCGCGGCATTCTTGATCGCGATGCCGATGCCGATCGCGGCGACGAGGCCGACCAGCACGACGGCGACCGCGACCTGGATGAGGAGCTTGCGCTTGCGGTCGGCGCGCTCCGCGGCCGCCAGCGGATTGTTGCTTCCCTTGCTCACCGTGCGTTCACCACGCCTTTCGTCGGGCTTCCGATCGCTGCCGCACCGATCGTAGTTCCGCGTCGGGGACGTGGGCCGGGGGCATCGCGACCCATCCTGGCGCAGGGAGCTGAGAGTTTCCGAAGGCGGGCGGGGTGCCCCGGTCACCGATCAGGTTTCGCAGGCGACTCCATCGCCGTCGCGATCCAGGCCGCGGCTGTATCCCGGGTCGCCCCGGTGCAGGGGAGCGGCGCCCGCGGCCTTCGCCTCCTTGCAGCTGCTGTACGAGACGCGGGGAGCCGGTGGCGGCTGCGGTGCGTCGATCTGCGGTGGCGCTGGTACCTCCACGGTGGTGGTCGGCACGATCACCACCGGTGGCGGAGCGGGCGCCCGCACGGTCGTCGTCGGCAGCGGTGGTGCGGTCGTCGGCACGAGTGCGGCCTTGGTCGTCGGGGTGGCGCTCGCCGACGTCGTCGTGCTCGGCGCAGTGGTCGTGCTCGGCGCAGACGTGGTGCTCGGCGGCCGCGTCGTGCTGGCCGCCCGCTGCTGCGCCGCCTCACCCCCGCACCCCACCGCGGTCAGCACCGCGAGCCCGGTCAGCCCGATTCCGATCCCGCGCAGAGTCCCCATGGCCCGATCGTGGCATCTCGAGCAGCTGCGACGATGACGTTCGACCGGGGATGCGGGTTCCGCCCGGGAACCGGTCGGTACGACCCCTACGCCGTCTCCAACCGCTTCAACTGCTCGGCGACATCGAACTGCGCCGCGGGCCAGTGCAGGTCGAGGGCGGTGAGTGCGTCGATGAGGAGTTCGGTGACGGCGAGGCGGGAGTACCACTTGCGGTCGGAGGGAATGACGTGCCAGGGGGCCCGCTCGGTGCTGGTGCGGTCGAGCATGGCCTGGTAGGCGGCCTGGTACTGCGGCCAGAAGGCGCGTTCGTCGATATCGCTCGGGTTGAACTTCCAGTACTTCTCCGGGCGCTGCAGCCGCTCGCGGAGGCGCTTCTTCTGCTCGTCCAGGGAGACGAACATGGCGACCTTGACGATGGTGGTTCCCTCCGCCACCAGCTCGCGCTCGAACTCGTTGATCTCGTCGTAGCGCGGCTCCCACTCGGCGGGCGGGACCAGGTCGTGCACCCGGACCACGAGCACGTCCTCGTAGTGCGAGCGGTCGAAGACGCCGAGCTGGCCGCCGCGCGGCAGCGCCTTGCGGATCCGCCAGAGGTAGTGGTGCCGCTGCTCCTCGGGGGTCGGCACGCCGAAGGAGGCGTGGTCGACGCCCTGCGGATCGACCGAGCCGATCACGTGCCTGACGATGCCGCCCTTGCCCGCGGTGTCCATGCCCTGCAGGACGAGCAGCACATTGCGGTGGTCACCGGAGCGGCCGTTGGCGTAGAGCTTCTCCTGCAGCGCCGAGAGCACCACGGTGCGCTCGGCGAGCAGCTGCTGCCCGGCGGCCTTGTCGCCGGTGAAGCCCGGCGTCGCCGAGGTGTCCAGATCGGCGACGCGCAGGCCGTCGGCCCTGAGCGCGGCGGCGGCGGGTGTTGTCCAGTTCGGCGACATCCCCCACACCTACCACGCGGGCGGCTCCGCTCAGCGGATCTGGGCCAGCCGGGTCAGCTGCGCGGCGAACTCCGCGTCGTCGACCGGGGTCAGGGTGAGGTCGTGCGCGGTGGTGAGCAGGTACCGGCCGTCGCCGCTGAGATCGAGCCAGCTGCGGTGCCTGGTCGGCGGCGACATGGGGTCGTCCGGCGAGACGGTCACCGTGACGAAGCCGCGGCCGTCGACCGGGCGGCGCAACATCTTCCGGAAGCGGGCAGCACCCCTGTCCGGCTCGCCGGTGGTTTCCGTGCCGGGGCGGGCGCCGGAGCCGAAGGTCTCGCAGTGGCCGTGCAGCACGGCGTCCTGTGGTTCGCGCAGCGCCGGGTTCCGGCCCGCCCGTGCCGAGCCGATCAGCTGCACCAGCCGCTCGCCGAGCGTCCTGGCGTGGCACATGACCACCGTGACCTGCTTCGGGTCGGCGGCGACGATGCTCGCGTGGTGGTGCACGACGGCGGCGTAGAGCAGGATGCGCTCGGTGTGCGGCGCGCTCCCGTTGTTCCGGCTGCGCACGGTGCGCTCGCCGGAGACCGTGACCGTGGTGGCGTCCGGGCGGGCGCAGACCATGAGCGCGGCGGCCAGGTCGGGGTCGGCCTGGCGCGGGAACCGCTGCGGCAGCCGCAGCGCCGCGTGCTCGTGCTCGCTGCGCACGATGCCCGCCGGCGCCATGTTGATGGGGTACGGCCGCCGGTCCAGCCCGGTCTCGTTCTCCCAGACGTAGCTGAACTCGTCCGGGGCGAGCACCCACTTCACCGCGCGCCGCCCGGGCCCGCGGGCGGCGCGGCGAAGCGGGGGACCGCGTCGCCGGTGGCGGGCATGGTCGGGGTGTAGACATGGGTCATGGTGTCCTGCGCGTCGGCCAGCGCGGTCGCCGCGAGCACCTCGTACTCCATCCGCCTGCGGCCGCCGTGCACCGCCTCGGCCACCGGGTCGGGCAGTGCCAGGTACTCCGGGGGCGGGACGATGGCGGCGCGGACCGTCTGCGCCGCTTCGGCATTGAGCTCCAGCAGCCGCTGGATGGTGCGGCAGACGTCGCTCGCCGCGGTGCCTGCGGCGGTGAACTCCCTCGTCGCGGCGGCCGCGGTGGCCGCCGACTGCCCCGACCAGCGGGCGAAGAGCGGCGCGGTGGCGTCGGCGAAGGACTGGAAGGCCTCGCCGAGCGCGTCCGCGGCGCCCTGCCAGCCGGTCGCGGTGCGGCCGAGCGCGGCGGGGTCGAGCTGCTCGTGCACCCGCTCCCAGATCTCCCGGTGCGGGTAGCCGGCGAAGCGCTCGCGGACCGGGGCGTAGGGCGGGTCGGTGGCGCCCGCGCCGCTCAGTGCGCGGCTGCGCACCCCGATGGCGTCGGCGGCGGCCCGTGCCGCATGATCGGCCACTGCCCCGCCTCAGTTCCCCGCCGCGGTGGACGCGGCGAGGCGTGCGTCGGCGGCGCCGCCGCGGTGTAACCCGGCTGGGGCAGCGTCATCTCGGCGGTTCACGCTCTGCCCCCGGCCAGGGCGAAGGCAGCGCCCGCCGCCGCCTCGGCATCGGCGAAACGACGACCGGCCGCCAGATAGGCGGCCTTGTAGAACAGCGCCGTCTGCTGGAACGCGGTCACGGTGGCCAGGAACTCCTGCCCCTTGGCGCCGAACCCGCGCGCCAGCCCGGTGCCGGTGGGCAGGGCGGGGAAGCCGCGCACGGCGTCCAGCCCCTGCCCGCGCTCGGCGATCCGGCCCAGCTCGGCGACGAGGTCGTCGCAGGCGGCGGCGAGCCCGCTCGCGACATCCTCGTCCAGCGCGACGACACCGGGGTCGCCCTCCCTGGCCGCGGCATAGAGCGCACGCGCCGCCGACTGCCCGGTATCCGGAATCCCCATGTGCCCCACCCTTCTGGCGTTACCCCTGCTCATCCGCACTGTACCGGCGGGTATTGGCTGGTGGGCAGCGCAAACTCCGGGGAATCCGGTCCGTCGGGATTTCTGGCGAGCCCGGCCGATCCCCCGACCGCTCCGTGCGTGGACGACGTTGCCGCGGGGTGGTGCCGAACTCTGCCGGATCGCGGATGCCGCCCACCGAGGCACTCGGTGGTCCCGCGGCGTAGCGATGCGCGGGAAAAGTACACTGCCGGTGGTCGCATGAGCCGCCGAGGGGGAGGGGAACCGTGAGCGACGCTGCCGAAAATCCGGCGCTGCCCAAGTATCTGCAGATCGCCAGGCACTTCGCCGCCCGGATCGAGGAGGGCGAGCTGCCGCCCGGCGCCGAGGTGCCGTCGGAGCGCGAGCTGGCGGCGCAGTGGAGCGTGGCCCGGCTCACCGCCAACAAGGCGCTGCGCGAGCTGCGCAGGCTCGGGCTGGTCGAGACCCGGCCGCAGTCGGGCAGTTTCGTGGTCGAGCGGGCGGTCGCGGCTATCGCGCGGGACGAGCCGGGGCTACACATGGGTTACCCGGGCGACGGCTATCGCTGGCCCGCGCTCGGCGCCACCCCGGATGTGGTGGCCGACGCCGAGCCCGGCCTGGCCGGCGGCGCCGTCACCGATCCCGCCGTGCGGCTGCTGCGGGCAGGCGCCGAACCCGCGCCGGACTCACTGCGCCCCGAGTTCCCCGACGGCACGCCGGTGGCGCGTATTCGCCTCGTGCGCGGCGACTCCGGGGTCGCCGCGCTGGTGACCTCGTGGTTCGCACCGGGCGTTGCCGCGCGGGCGCCTCTGCTGGCGCGGGCCGACGCGCTGCCGGGCGGCTCCGGCCGGTACCTGGCCGAGGTGGCCGGGGTACGGGTGGCGTTCGGCCACGATCGGGTCACCGCGCGGCTCGCGAGCGCCTTCGAACGGGAGCACCTGAGCCTGCCCGACCCGGCCGCGGTGCTGGTGCGTCGCTCCGCCCGGCACACCGCCGACGGGGTGCTTGTCCGGGTGGACGACGTTGTCCAGCAACCGGACCGCTGGTTCGCGGTCTGACGCGCCGACGACACGCCGCCACCGCATTGACACCACCCGGGGCGCCGCTGGAACAATCCAAACGGGCTCTGGTGCAGCCCGTTCAGGGGGAGTGGGGAGGGGTGCCATGTTCGATCCATTGACCGGCGGCGGGTGGTTGATCGTCGACGAGCGATGCGTGGTCCGGCTCGGGCGCGCGGCCAGGCCGGACCACGTGACCTTCGTCTTCGACGGGGGCGCAACCGAATTCGAGATCACTTTCGCACCCGGTATTCTGCGCCGCATGCTGGAGTTGAGCGGTAACTAGGCGGGGCGGGTGGCGCTCACGTATTGCAGCAGCCGATGGAGTTGCTGGTCGATGTCGGTGAGGCCGTGCTCGGCGAAGAGCGCGGGGAAGGTCTCGGTGTCGAAGACGCGGAGGCCGCCCGCTGCGCCGACGGCGGTGCTCAGGGCGCCGAACCAGCCGGGGGTGCGGTGGCTGGTGCTGATCGCGATGCGGCCGCCGGGGGCGAGGACCCGGATCATCTCCCTGGTGGCGCGGATCGGGTCGGGGATGAGGTAGAGCGCGCCGAAGCAGCACACGGCGTCGAAGGTGCCGTCCGCGAAGGGCAGGGTGCGGGCGTCGCCGCGGACATAGCCGGCGCGGGGTGCGGCGTTGTCGCGGATCGCCTGCGCGAGCATGGGTTCGGAGTAGTCGAGGCCGACCACCCGGCCGTCGCCGGTCAGCTCACGGCTCAGGTGCCCGGTGAAATTGCCGGGGCCGCAGGCCAGGTCGAGTACCCGCTTGGGGCCGGAGAGCCGCAGCGTGCGCACCGCGTCGCGGCGGTCGGTGTCCATGCTGCGGCCGCTGGCCAGGTAGAACAGCGCCGGGCGCCACGCCCGCTCGTAGACGGCGGCGAGCGCGGGCGCGTTCATGGTGCGGCGGGCGAGGTTCACCGGACCGGCTCGACCTCGATGGTCATCCCGGCGTCGCGCAGCCGGTCGGTGAGCGCGTCGCCGATGGCGGCGGCGGGGGTGAGGATGCCGGTCAGCTCGCTCTGCTTCTCCCGGTCGAAGGCGAGCGCGAGCCCGGCCTCGGCGAACATCACCGCGGTGGCCTGGTAGCCGGGGTCGCCCTTGCCCTCGAAGGTGGCCAGGTAGGTGGTGCCGGAGGTGGTGTTCGCGTAGGTCTTCATCCGGAACCAGCCGTTCACCCTGGTCTTCTCGCTCGGGCCGGTGCCCGGCGCGGGCAGCACGGTGTCGAGCACCTTGCGCCCGACCGCGAAGCGGCTCAGCACGGCGGTGGTCGCCACGCCCGCGGCGGTGCCGCCCGCCAGCGCCGCCGCGGCCACCGGGGCGAGCGGCGAGCGGCCCGCCGTCATCACCTCGCGGTACTTGAAGTTCTTGCCGTACACCCAGCCGAGCAGGCCGTTGCTGCGCCGCACGATCTTGGTGTTGTGCGCAGCCATCACGAAGGTGCCTACCCAGCCGGGCAGCCCGGGGTGGATGGCGCTCGCGCGCTGCAGCGTCTGGTCGGTCTGCCTGCCGACCTTCGGCTCGCGCTCGGTGTCCGGGCTCAGCGCGTACGGGTGGGTGAGCAGCCTGGCCTTGGCCGGGTCGGTCGCGGCCTCCTCGACCATGGCGCGCAGCGAGTCCACGGTGCCGCCGCTGACGCCGCCCTTCACCGCGGCGATCAGGGTGACGTCGGTGAGTTCGCCGGTGTTGTCCGCGACCGTCCGCTTGTACAGCTGGTAGACGCTGAGATCGGAGGGCACCGAGTCGTAGCCGCAGGAGTTCACGATCTTGGCGCCGCTGCCGACCGCGATGTCCTGGTACCGGTCGATGGCCTCGCGGACGAAGGGCACCTCGCCGGTCAGGTCGGCGTAGTGCGTGCCCGCGTGCGCGCAGGCCGCCACCAGCGGCATGCCGTAGCGCAGGTACGGCCCGACCGTGGTGAGCACGGCGGTGGTCCTGGCGACCATGGCGTTCAGCGTGGACGGGTCGTTCACGTCCGCCTCGATCAGCTCCCACTCCGCCGCGACCGGCCCGAGCCCGCTCCGCACCTGCTCCAGCTTGCTCCTGGTGCGCCCGGCCAGCCCGATCCGCGCGCCCGCGGGCGCCGCCCTGGTCAGGTACTCGGCGATGATCTTGCCGACGAAGCCGGTCGCGCCGAAGAGGACGAGGTCGAGTTCACGGGTTTCGGGCATGGGTGCGGCTTCCCTTTCGATGGACGGACAGTTCAGGAGCGCTTGGCCCGGCGGCGGGCGGCAGGCGCGGGCGGGGTGGTCGGGGTGGTCGGGCGCCCCGCCGGGCGCTCCGCCAGCCACGCGTGGTGCGCCTTGCCGAGCTCGGTCACCGGCGGCTCGTCGTAGAGCCACTCGCGGGCGACGCGATGCCAGTTCACGGTGCAGCCGAGCTGGCCGAGCATGCCGAAGGTGAGGAAATCGGCGCGCCGGGAGAACAGGTGCTCCGGCGGCAGGTTCTGCTGCTTCATGCCGGTGAACTCGCTCGCCCGCGGATCCACCGCCAGCAGGAAGGCGCCGCTGGCCAGCTCGGGGGTGATGGCGATCTCCTCGTCGACCAGACACCACTCGGAGGCGGAGAGCACGTACTCCAGACACTCCTCGGCGCCGATCTCGTCCGGCGAATCGATCACGCCGCGCTGGATCATGAGTTCGCGCAGCTCCTCCGCGCGGTCCTCGGCGGCGGCGCGCAGGCAGGTGATCTCGAACCGGACGTGGTCGGTGTCCATCCGGTTGTACAGCCCGAAATCCAGGAAGCCGACCCGGCCGTCGGCCGCCAGCAGCACGTTGCCCGGGTGCGGATCGCCGCAGAACTCGCCGAAGGTGAAGAGCGACCCCACGTAGAAGCGGTAGATGATCTCGCCGATCCGGTTCCGTTCGGCGGCGGGCAGCGCGCGCACCTCCTCGAAGCCGCGGCCGTCGATGTACTCGCTGACCAGCACCCGGGTGCTGCTCAGCTCCGGGACGGCGTGCGGGACCACGATGAACGGGTGGTCGGCGTAGAGCGCGGCGATCTGCTGCTGGGTCCGCGCCTCGGCCAGGTAGTCGAGCTCGCCCTCCATGTTGAGCCGCAGCTCGTCCAGCACCGCGGGCGTCACCCAGGGCATGGCGGACTGCAGCACCTTGCGGAACATGGCCAGGTTCTTCAGGTCGGCGCGGACCGCCGCGTCGATCCCCGGATACTGCACCTTCACCGCGACCCGGCGGCCGTCGTGCAGCACCCCGAGGTACACCTGCCCGATCGAGGCCGCCGCCACCGGCTCGGTGCCGAACTCGGCGAAGAGCTCGCCCAGCGGCCTGCCCAGATCCTCCTCGATCACCGCGCGCATGGCCCCGAAGGAGACCGTCGGCGCGGCATCGCGCAGCACCGCGAGCCGCTGCTGGAACCGCTCGCGGTGCTCCTCGGGCACCAGGTCCAGGTCGAGCACCGACATCATCTGGCCGAGCTTCATGGCGACGCCCTTCATGGTGCCGAGCACCATGACCACCTGCTCGGTGGTGCGGATCATCGACTCCTCGGCCATCTTGGCGCGCACCGCCTCGGAGCGGCCGCGCATGGAGAGCCTGGTGCGGCGGGAGCGGATCACGGAGCCTGCGGCGACCGCGCCGAGCTTGGTGCCGCGAGCGAGCCGGGATGTCGGCACGTGCTTCGCCATCGAGTACCTCCGTTGGTGCCCGCGCGGTGACGTGGGCCACCCGCTCGCGATCAGACTAACCGGAGCCGTCGACGTGTCGAGAATGTCTGTGACCCGGGCCACTCCAACGAAGTTACCGGTCGGTTCTACGGTTGCGGTGGGTTCGGGAGGACGTGCTCCTGCGCGGTGAAGGTCTGCCGCGAGCCGCCCGCCCGCGCCATGCCCTCGATGGCGCTCCAGGTCATCATGGTCAGGTAGTCGATGACCTGGTCGCGGTCCATGGTCTTGTGCGTCGTCCACCAGTGCGTGGCCAGCTGGATACCGCCGACCAGCACGTACGACCAGAGCATGGCGCCCTCGGTGTCGATGCCCTTCTCGGTGGCGCGCTCGGTGATCACCGCGGCGACCACCTCGGCGAAGAGCCGCTCGAACTCCGCGAGCGAGGACTGGTCAGCCGACCCGTTGCCCATGATGAAGCGGTAGACCTCGGGGTCCTCGTCGACCGTGCCGACGTACTCCGCGAGCGCCGAGCGGACCAGCTGGTACTCGTCGGCGTCCAGGCTGATCGCGCCGTAGACCTTCGGCATCAGGGTGGTCTCGATGAACCGCTGCATGGTGGCCCGGACCAGGTCGTTCTTGTCCGAGAAGTAGCGGTAGAGCACCGTCTTGGAGACGCCGATCTCGGCGGCGATCTCGTCCATTCCGGCGGTGCTGCCGCGCACCCGGACGGCGGCGAGCGTGCCGTCCACGAGTTCTTCGCGGCGGTCGATCTTGTGCTGGCGCCAGCGGCGTTTCCGGCCGTCCATCCGGCCGGTCCGCACCGCCGACGGTCGATCGGTCACTTCGCCGAGTTCGACGAGGTCTTCGGTGGACAGCGTGACTCCTCGGTCGTGTTGTCGGATGCTCTCGGTGCCGGTGCGGGCTCCAGCCTAGTTCCCGGCGCGCGGGATAGGGGGGAATAGCCGCCGATGCGGCCGGTAACACATATCTGGGCACTTCCGCCCCGGGATGGACAGAATGGACACATGCACACAGATCCCGGCACCGCCGCCGTGCTCGCACCGGCCGGCCGTAAGCCCGCGCCCCCGGGACTCGCCGGCCTCATGGACGAGGAGGCCAAGAAGCGCGACCTGCGCCGGATGAAGGTCTTCGCGAGCGGCCTGCTGGTGCTGGCCACCGTGATCTATCTGTTCTGCCGCTGGCTGGAGTCGCGCGGCGGGGTCGCCCCCTGGGTCGGCTACGTGCGCGCCGCCTCCGAGGCGGGCATGGTCGGCGCGCTGGCCGACTGGTTCGCGGTGACGGCGCTCTTCCGGCACCCGCTCGGGCTGCCGATCCCGCACACCGCCATCATCAGGAAGAAGAAGGACCAGCTCGGGGCCAGCCTCGGCAGCTTCGTCGGCACCAACTTCCTCGCTCCAGAGGTGGTGTCGGCCCGGTTGGCGTCGGCGCAGGTCTCGCTGCGGGTCGGGCGCTGGATGGCGACGCCGGAGAACGCCGCGCGGGTCGCGCAGGAGAGCTCGACGCTGCTGCGCGCGGTGGTCGGGGCGCTGCGCGACTCCGATGTCGAGCAGATCATCGACAACACCATCGTCAAGCGGATCGCCGAGCCGCAGTGGGGGCCGCCGATCGGGCGGGTGCTCGCCGAGCTGCTCGCGGACAACCGGCAGCTGGCGCTGCTCGACCTGCTGGCCGAGCGCGCGCACCAGTGGGCGCTCGGCAGCCAGGAGACGATCGACCGGATCGTGCACCGGGACGCGCCGCAGTGGGCGCCGAAGTTCGCCAACGTCATGCTCGCCGAGCGCATCTACCGCGAGCTGGTCGAGTTCACCTGGAAGGTGCGCTCGGACCCGCAGCACGAGGTGCGGCTCGCGGCGAACAAGTTCCTGGAGGAGTTCGCGCACGACCTGCAGCACGACGCGGCCATGATCGCCAAGGCCGAGCGGATCAAGAGCCAGGTCATGGGGCGGGCCGAGATCACCGGCATGGCCGAGGCCACCTGGCGCGCGGCCAAGCGGCTGATCCTGGAATCCGCCGACGACCCGGACAGCACGCTGCGCCGCAAGGTGGACGAGAACGTGCGCAGGCTGGGCGAGCGGCTGCGCGACGACGAGGGGATGCGCGGCCGGGTGGACGGCTGGATCGACCGCGGCGCGCGCTATCTGGTCGGCAACTACGCGGCCGAGATCTCCACCCTGGTCACCGATACCGTCGCCCGCTGGGACGCGGACGAGGCGAGCAAGAAGATCGAGCTGCAGGTAGGCCGTGACCTGCAGTTCATCCGGATCAACGGCACGGTGGTCGGCTCGCTCGCCGGGCTCGCGATCTACACGGTGTCGCATCTGATGTTCGGCGGTTGAGTTCGCAACTGCTAGCAGAGTGCTTGCAAGAGCTAGCACTTTTCCCTACACTCGTGTGTGTACAACCCACCGGAAGGTGAGTGATGGCAGAAGACCCCGACATGTCCGGAGCCGGCGAGAAAACGGCGCGCGTCGTCCACGCGGCGCAGGACATCGGAGGTTTCATCCGGTCGCAGCGGGAATCCGCGCAGGTCTCGCTGCGACAGCTCGCCGCTCTGGCCGGGGTGAGCAATCCGTATCTCAGCCAGATCGAGCGCGGGCTGCGCAACCCCTCCGCCGAGGTGCTCGCGCAGATCGCCAAGGCGCTGCGGGTGTCCTCGGAGGTGTTGTACGTACGGGCCGGCTTTCTCGAGCAACGGCCACACGGTCCGATCCGGGACGCCCTGCTGGCCGACACCACGATCAGTGAGCGGCAGAAGCAGGTGCTCCTCGATATCTACGAGTCGTTCCGCCGGGAGAACGGCGGCGGCTCGGGGACCGGCCGGGACGACGACGTTCCACGCACGCATACCGATGGCCTGCCCGATCAGGCCCAACGGAGCCAGGAGAGCGAAACACCATGACCGAGAAGAACGCCACCGTGACCAAGACCGTCTTCGCCACCGTCGGCGCCGGTGACGCCGTCTACACCGCCGTGCTCGACGCCGTCGGCCAGGTGCGCGAGCGCGCCGTCGCCACCGACGTGCAGACCCGGGTCGACGAGGCCCGCGAGCGGCTCACCAGGACAGAGGTGCAGGCGCAGTTCGACTCGCTGCGCGAGCGGCTGTCCGGGCTGCCGTCCGAGCTGCCGGAGGATCTGGCCGCGCTGCGCGAGAAGTTCACCCCGGAGGAGCTGCGCCGGATCGCCGAGCAGTACTACCGCCAGGCGCTCGACATCTACGCCGACCTCGCCTCGCGCGGCGAGGAGACCGTCGACCGGCTGCGCGCCAACCAGGTCGTCGACGAGCGGATCCAGCGCGTCGAGACCATCTACAACGACACCGTGAAGAGCGCCGAGGGCGTCGTCGGCCGGGTGAGCGACCTGCTCGGCAGGCAGGCAAGGGCCGCCGAGGAGAAGGCGGCCGAGGTCGTCGACGCCGCACCGGTGGTCGAGGCCGAGGTGGTCTCCGTCGCCACCGACGTCGCCCCGACCGAGGGCCAGGCCGCCGCGCCGAAGCCGGCGCCGGTCAAGAAGCCCGCCCCGCGCAAGAAGGCCACCACCGAAGGGGCCTGATCCCGACAGCGCCACCGAGCCCCCGCGTCCTGTCTGGGCGCGGGGGCGCACCCCTATCATGGGTGGCGTGAACACGGTGAACGGAATGACCGGGATCATCATGCTCGTGCTCTGGGCGCTCGCGTTCGGGGCGACGGCATTCGCGTTGATCCACGCCCTGCGCCAGCGTTCCGATGCCTTCACGGCGGTCGACAAGCTCACCAAGCCGATCTGGTCCGGGATCCTGGCGGTCGCGCTGCTGCTCCTGCTGCTCTCGTTCGGCGGGCTCGGGCTGCTCGCCTTCATCTCGATCATCGCCACCGGCATCTACCTGGCCGACGTCCGCCCGAAGGTGGACGAGGTGCAGCGCGGGCCGCGCTGGTAGCACCCGCCGGGCTGGCTCCACCACCCCTTCGGAGTTACTGTAAGTAGCAGTAACACGAAGGAGTGTCCGATGCGCGCGAAGAAGCTGCGCAGGATGGCCGGGTACCGAGCGGGGCTGCGCTCCCGCACCTACGCCACCGCCCTGCTGAACCGCCCGACCGCCCCGCGCCGCACGCTCGAGGTGCGGGCGGCGGACGGCACCAGGCTGCGGGTGTACGCCTACGGCCCGGAGGACGCGAAGCCCGTGGTGCTGATCCACGGCTGGACCTGCGCCATCGAGTATTGGAACGCGCAGATCAACACCTTCGCCGGCGAGTACCGGGTGATCGCCTACGACCAGCGCGGCCACGGCGGCAGCGAACTCGGCCGCGGCAAGCTCTCCATGGACGTGCTCGCCGACGACCTGGTCGCGGTGCTGGATGCCGCGCTCGCGCCCGGCGAGCGCGCGGTGCTGGTCGGGCACAGCCTGGGCGGGATGACGGTGCAGGCCTGGGCCGCGCGCTACCCGGAGCGGGTGCGCGAGCAGGCGCGCGCGGTGCTGCTCACCAACACCGCCTCCGGCCGGCTGGTCGCCGAGACCACGGTGCTGCCCTGGTTCAACCGGACCGCGCGCTTCCTGCGCCGCAAGCTGGCGCTGCCGCTGGTGGTAGGCAGGCTCGGGCTCGGGCTGCCGATCCTCTTCCCGCCGGTCGCGCCGATCCGCTGGCTCTTCGCCCGCGGCATCATGCACCCGAGCTCGACCCGGGAGCTGCTCGACTACAGCATGGGCGTGGTGCGCTCCTGCCCGTCGCTGGTGCGCGCCAAGTTCGGGCTGCTGCTGGCCGAGATGGACCTCGGCGACGCGGCGCGGCACCTCTCGGTGCCGACCACGGTGCTGGCGGGGGAGTTCGACCACCTGACCCCGCGCGTGCACGCCGATCGGATCGCCGAGTTGCTCCGCGAGTCGGGCAATCTGGAGCGCCAAGCCGTGCTTCCCACCGGCCACCTCGGCAATGTCGAGGCCTACCCGCAGTTCAACGAGGAGCTGGCCCGGGTGCTCGTCGCCGCGGGCGACGAGCGGATGCCCGCCGCCGGCTAGGAGAAGACCACCGTCCGGCGGCCGTGCACCAGCACCCGGCCCTCCAGGTGCCAGCGCAGCCCGCGGGCCAGCACGACGCGCTCGATGTCGCGGCCCTGCCGCACCATGTCGCGCACCTCGTCGGCGTGGTCGATCCGGGTGACGTCCTGCTCGATGATCGGCCCGGCGTCCAGCTCGGCGGTGACGTAGTGGCAGGTCGCGCCGATCAGCTTCACCCCGCGCGCGAACGCCTGGTGGTACGGCCGCGCGCCGACGAAGGAGGGGAGGAAGCTGTGGTGGATGTTGATCGCCCGCCCGGCCCAGTGCTGGCACAGGTGCGCGGGGAGCACCTGCATGAAGCGGGCGAGGACGACGGCGTGCGGGTCGTGTTCGTCGACCAGCTCGCGCACCCTGGCGAAGGCGGGGCCGCGCTCGGCCGGGTCCTTGGGGAAGGGGACGTGGTGGAAGCGCACGCCGTGCGCCTCGGTGATCCCGGCCAGGTCGGGGTGGTTGCCGATCACCGCCTCGATGGTGGCAGGCAGCTCGCCGCTGGTGGCCCGGCCGAGCAGGTCGTGCAGGCAGTGCGCGTCCCTGCTGACCAGCAGCACCGCCCGACGGCGCTCGCCGGTGTCGTGCAGCTGCCACTCGGTGCCGGGCCCGAAGTCGGCCGCCACCCCGGCGAACCGGTCGCGCAGCTCGGCGAGCTCGAACGGGACGGTCCCGGCCGCGATGGCCTGCCTGGTGAAGAACCAGGCGTTGTCCGGGTCGGAGTAGTAGCCCGCCTCCACGATGGAGCCGCCGAACTCGGCGATGAACGAGGTGATCCTGGCGATGATGCCCGGGCGGTCCGGGCAGCCGAGGGTCAGCACGAAGCGTCGGTCGTTCGGGGCGGAGGTCATCCGCCCATCCTTGCAAACCGGGCTCAGAGCTCGTAGAACGCGTCGGCGTAGCGGAATTCCCCCGCGATCCGGCTGTCGAAGGCGGTGAGCGGGCGTACCTGGAGGTGCGACGCCCACTCCGTCCGGTCCGGCGCGATGCCGTACCGGGCGGCCGGGGCGAAGCCGAACCGCGGGTAGTAGTCCAGGCTGCCGAGCAGCCCGACCAGCGGTTCGTCCAGCGCGTCCGCCGCGCCGAGCGCCGCATGGACCAGCGCGCCGCCGATGCCGTCCCGCTGCCGCTCCCGCAGTACTCCGAGCGGGCCGAGCGCGAGCACCGGGAAGGGGCCGACCGCTGCCCTGGTCAGGCAGACGTGCCCGACGACGGTGCCGTGCTCCTCCGCGACCAGCGAGAGCGTCGGGATCCAGGCGTCGCCGCCGCGCAGCGCGCCGACCAGCCCGACCTCGGCCGGGTCGGCGGCGGCCCGCCCGGTATCGCGTTCGGCGAACGCGCTCCGATGCACGGCGGCGATATCGGCGATGTCGTCAGCGTGTTCGCGGCGGATCAGCACCATTCGAGTCTCCCCTCGAGCGGCCGAGGCCCGCAATGCAATTCGCCGCCCGTGTGCCAGACTTTCACCTCATGGCAGAACCCGCGTGGCCGAGCCGGGCCGAAGTCGCCGCCGTCATCGACCACACGCTGCTCGTCCCCGAGGCGACGCAGGCCGGGGTCACCGCGCTGATCGCCGAGGCGCGCGAGCTCGGGGTGCCGGCGATCTGCGTCTCGCCGGCCATGCTGCCGGTGCGGGCGCGGGGGCTGGTGGTCGCGACCGTCGCGGGCTTTCCCTCCGGCAAGCACCACTCGCTGGTCAAGGGGGCCGAGGGGCGCCTCGCGGTGGAGCAGGGCGCGGACGAGGTGGACATGGTGATCGACCTCGGCGCCGCCGTCGCGGGCGACTACGCCGCGGTGCTCGCCGACATCGTCACGGTGCGCGAGGCGGTCGGCGAGCGGACGGTGCTCAAGGTGATCATCGAATCCGCCGCGCTGCGCGACGATGCCATCGTGGAGGTGTGCCTGGCCGCCGAGCGGGCGGGCGCGAACTTCGTCAAGACCTCCACCGGCTTCCACCCGGCGGGCGGGGCGAGCGTGGCCGCGGTGCGGCTGATGGCCGAGACCGTGGGCGGACGGCTCGGGGTGAAGGCGAGCGGCGGCATCCGCACGGCGGCGGCCGCGGCGGAGTTGCTCGCCGCGGGCGCCACCCGGCTCGGCCTCTCCGGCTCGCGCGCGGTGCTGGACGGGTTTCCGGACTGAGCTCAGCAGCGGACCTCCTGGTTGCTGTTCGCGGCGTTCGTGTCCAGGTCGAAGTGGCCGCCGGTGAGGTGCACGTCGATCCCGCTGTCGGTGACGTCGATCCGATCGGCCCGCATGCCGATCGGGAAGGCCTGCAGGCTCTGCGTGAACAGGTCGACGATGCCCTGCACCAGGTCGGTGGGGAGCCCGATGCCGAGGAACTGGGCGGCGGTGGTGTCGACGACGACCTTGTCGGAGCGCACCTGCGGGCGCACCTCGAGCTGGGCCAGCCCGCCGAGCACGTCCATGGTGACGGTGCCGCTGCTCGCCGAGGACTTCACCCCGGTCACCATGCCGGCGAGGGTCTGCGCGATGCCCTCGTTGCTCCAGGTGACCTCGGCCGAGGAGGCGCCGACGCTGCCGCCGCCGTCGTCGTTCAGGACGACGTCGGTGAAGGTCGCGTGCACGACCATGCCCTCGGCCGGGCCGAAGCGGTTGTCGTTGCTGTCCACCGTCACCTCGGGCACCTTGCCGTCGATGTAGGTGAGCAGCAGGGGCTTCGGGCCGAAGGAGACGTCGATGGTCGAGCCCATCTCCCGCTCGAACTGGGAACTGATGCATCGCGAGACCTGGTGCCGCGCGTAGGCCTCGGTGCCGACGATGGCGCTGCCGAGCAGTAGAACGACCACGACGAGGGCGATCACCAGCGGACGCCGCCGGTCGGTGCGCCGGGCGAGGGACGGTGCTGTGCTCATGGCGCTCGATTCTTCCGCACAAGTCTGAGCCGGTTCTGTGGACATGGTGAAGGCTCTGCCAAGGTCCGCCGGTTGGGACGGATCCGGGCGGAATGTGACATGCGGCACAGCCTTACGGCGTAATCTCGGAGCATGGCGGGCAACGATGCGAGCCGCCGCTTGCACGGCTGGGCGGAACTGCACGAACTGGCGGCGCGGCACGCCGGGTTCTTCACGGCGCGTCAGGTGATGCGCGCGGGATGTGAGGCGCGGGTGCGCGCCGGGCTGGAGGACGGCTCGATAGCGCGGGCCGCCATGGGCATGCTGCGGATCGCCGGGTCACCGGTCGGGCCGCTGGACGAGTACGCGATGTGGGCGGCGTGGTTCGACGACGAGGTGGCGGTCTCGCACCAGAGCGCCGCCGACCTGCACGGCCTCGGGCGGCTGCGGCCCCGGTTCCTGCACCTCTCGGTCCCCGCCGGGCGGCCGCCGGTGACGCCGCGGGTCGTCGTGCTGCGCCGGGCGCTGACCGGCGCCGAGGTGGAGTCGGCCGGGCCGTTCCTGGTGACGACGCCGGTGCGTACCGTGCTCGACCTCGCCGAGGGCGATATCGCGCAGGTCGCGCTGGACGAGGTGGTGGCGGACGCCGTCGCCATCGGCCGGTGCGCGGCGGGGGAGATCCGCGCCGCGGGCGTCGGGCTCGCGCCGCGCGCCGCCGCCCGGGTGCACCGGGCGCTCGCGGCGGTGTAGGCGCGCTGCTCAGCGTGCGGGCGCGACGTGTGCCCAGGGGACGCTCAGGACGCAGTCGCGCATGCGGCGCCGGAAGATCCGCAGCGGGATACCCTGCGCGGCAAGCGCTTCGGCGGCGACCCGCCAGCGGAACCGCGGCCCGAAGGTGGCCACCGGCGCGGCCTGCGCCCAGGCGCGGTCGGCGGCGGTGAGCAGCGCGTGGATCGGCTCGCCCGGCACATTGCGGTGGATGAGCGCCTTCGGCAGCCGCTCCGCGATGTCGGACGGCCGCTCGACGGTGAACGGATCCCAGGCCAGGGCGAGCGTCAGCGGCCCGGTGCGGTCGAGCAGGATCCAGGCGCAGCGCCTGCCCAGCTCGTCGCAGGTGCCGTCGACCAGCAGCCCGTCCGGCGCCAGATTCCCGAGCACGGTCGCCCACGCCTCCGGGACGGCCGACTCCGGGTACTGGCGCAGCACGTTGAAGGCGCGCACCAGGGTCGGCCGCAGCCCGGCCAGCTCGAACCCGCCGCGCGCGAAGCTCACCCCGTCGCGGCCGGGCACCACCCGCTCCGGGTCGATCTCGAGCCCGGTCACCCGGAGGTCGGGGCGCACCGCGCGCAGCCGGGCAGCGAGCTCCAGCGTGGTCCACGGCTGCGCGCCGTAGCCGAGATCGACGACCAGCGGGTCGGCGGCGTCCAGCAGCCGGGCGCGGATCAGTGGGTCGGCCACCAGCTGCCGGTCACTGCGGCGCAGCCGGTTGACCCCGGTGGTGCCGCGGGTGACGGTGCCGACCGGCCGCCGGCTCAGCGCGCCGGCGTTCCCGCTTCCAGCCACTTCAGCGTCTCTTCGGCTTCGGCGCGGAACAGGTCGACCAGGTTCACCAGGATCAGCTGCTCCAGCCGCGGCCCGACCATGGGGATGAAGACCTTGGCCTCGGAGGAGTAGCGGATGGTGCTGCCGGTCTCGGTCGGGAAGAGCCGGATGGTGCCGTTCAGGCTGCCCGGCCCGGCCGGGATCGAGGCCGAGTACTTGCCGTGCACCTCGTCCTCGCGGAAGGGGCCCCAGCTCTCCTTGCGGGTGATCACCATGTCCTTGCGGAGCACGGTCTGCGCCATCTCCGGCAGCATCTCGCGCGGGATGATGTGCTCGAGCACGACCTCGATGCCCGTCTCCGCGGAATCCACGCTGACCACGTGGTTGGGTGAGTACTTCCGCATCTCCTCGACCCTGGCCTCCCAGTAGTCGCGGGTCGACAGCGCCGCGTACAGCTCCTGGGTGGTGTGCAGCGGGTAGCGAGCGGAGTAGTCGAGTCGGCGAGCCATGAGCCGACACGTTACCGGTGCCCGCGGGGCACACCACACACGGCGGGCGATGTGGGGAACGCCCACAATTCACCCGCGCGCGGCGTGGTGCCGCGCCCCAGCTCAGTGCTGCGCGATCCAGGTGTTGGTGAACTCGGCTTCGTTGCCGAGCAGCTCGACCAGCCGCTCCGCGATGGCCGCCTCGATCTTCCCGCCGAAGAGCGGAACCTTGACCTCGATGCTGCCGGTGATGGTCGCGACCGAGCCGGACCCGTCGGCGGCGAGCGCGATGCTGCCGCGCACCTCGGCGGGGGCGCCTTCGACCTTGGCGGTGAAGGTCCCGGTGTCGCCGGTCCACTCCTCGACCCGCGGGATGATCAGGTCGCCGGGGCGCACCGCGGTGATCGCGGCGGGCAGCAGCTCGGCGGCGATGGCCTGCACCAGCTCCGCGTGCACCCGGTCGCCATCGATGGTGATCCGATCCAGCCTGGCGTTCGGCCCGCCGACCTCGGCGATCCGGTCCTTCCAGTACTGCTCGTCGGCGATCGCCGCGCGCACGGCCGCGGCCGAATGGGAGTAGCGGGCGGTGTACGCCAGGGGGGTCGCCATGGTCGGACACGCTACCGTCTGCAGCGTGCGATCTACTCGGGTGGTCTCCTCGGACGAGGTGCGCGAACTGCTGGCCGATTCCGGTGCCGAAGTGCGCCCCGACGTGCCGCTGGCCGGGCTGACGACGCTCCGCGTCGGCGGCCCGGCGACCGTGGCCGAATGTGCCGATGAGGCGGCCCTCGTCCGCACCGTCGGCGCGCTGGACGCGGCCGAGATCCCGGTGCTGCTGCTGGCGGGCGGCTCCAATCTGCTGATCGCCGACGAGGGGTTCCCGGGCGTCGTGGTGCGGATCGCGAACGCCGGGGTCGAGCTGACCGCCGACTCGGTGCTCGCCGAGGCGGGCGCGGTCTGGGACGAGGTGGTGGCGCGGACCGTCGCCGCCGGGTTCGGCGGGCTGGAGTGCCTCTCCGGCATCCCCGGCTCGGCGGGTGCGACCCCGGTGCAGAACGTCGGCGCGTACGGCGTCGAGGTGGCGGGGCCGCTGCGCCGGGTCCGGCTGCTGGATCGGGCGAGCGGTGAAGTGCGCTGGGCGGAGCCGTCGGAGCTCGGCTTGGGCTACCGGACCAGCCTGCTCAAGCACTCGGATGCCGCGGTCGTGCTCGCGGTGGAGTTCGCGCTCGACCCGACCGGCGCCAGCGCGCCGCTGCGCTTCGGGGAACTGGCCGCGGCCTTCGGCGCCCAGGAGGGCGAGACCAGGCCCGCCGCCGAGGTGCGCGACGCGGTGCTGCGGCTGCGCGCGAGCAAGGGCATGGTGCTGAACCCGGACGACCACGACACCTGGAGCGCCGGCTCCTTCTTCACCAACCCGGTGGTGCCGGAGCCCGAGGTGGAGCGGGTGCGGGCGGCGATCGCGGCCCGGGTCGGCGATGTGCGGGTGCCGGTCTACCCGGCGCCGGACGGGGTGAAGTTCTCCGCGGGCTGGCTGATCGAGCGGGCCGGGTTCGGCAGGGGCTTCCCCGGCGCCGATGCCCCGGCCCGGCTCTCCACCAAGCACACGCTGGCGCTGACCAACCGCGGCGCCGCCACCGCCGCCGACCTGGTCGCGCTGGCGCACACGGTGCGCGACGGCGTCGCCGAGCGGTTCGGGGTCCGGCTGCACCCCGAGCCGGTGACGGTCGGGGTCACCGTGTGACCGGTGCGCTCCGGCGGTAGCGCGCTGCCGCGCGTAGATTCGAGGAAGTGCGCATACGCCAGGCTTCCCGAAGGTCAGTGGCCGTGCTCGCGGCCGTCGTGTTCTCCGTGTTCGCGCTGCTGCTCGCGAGCTGCGGCTCCGGCGGCTCCGGGTCGGAGCCGGAACCGGCCGAGCCGGTCGCCCAGGTCACGCTCGACCCCGGCGCCGAGGCCACCGGCGTCAGCCCGACCGCGAAGATCTCGGTCGCGGTGCGGAACGGCACCATCGACGAGGTCGCGCTGAGCAATGCCGCGGGCAAGCAGGTCAGCGGGGTGCTGAGCGCGGACCGGCGCGAGTACACCGTCACCGAGCCGCTCGGCTACGACGCCACCTACAGCTGGACCGGCACCGCCATCGGCACCGACGGCAAGCCGGTGCCGATCGAGGGCGGGTTCAGCACGCTGGCGCCGACCGGGACCACCCCGGCCACGCTGAACATCGGCGACGGCCAGGAGGTCGGCATCGCGGCGCCGATCATCCTGAAGTTCACCGGCCCGGTGCCGGACAAGGCCGCGGCCGAGAAGGCGCTGACGGTCACCACCGACCCGCCCACCGAGGGGGCGTGGGCCTGGCTGCCGGACGACGGCGGCGCCCGCGCGCACTGGCGGCCGAAGAGCTACTGGCAGCCGGGTACGGAGGTGCACGTCGACGCGAAGCTCTACGGCGTCGCGCTCGGCGGCGGCGCGTACGGCGACGGCGACCTGACCACCGATTTCAGCATCGGCCGCAGCCAGATCGTGCAGGCCGACGCCACCACGCACCGGATCCGGGTGGTGCGCGACGGCGGCACCGTCTTCGACTTCGCCGCCAGCTACGGCGAGGGCGACGAAGCGCGCAACGTCACCCGCTCCGGGATCCACGTGGTCACCGAGAAATACGAGGACTTCCTGATGTCCAACCCGCCGTTCTACGAGAACGTGCGCGAGCGCTGGGCGGTGCGGATCTCCAACAACGGCGAGTTCATCCACGCCAACCCGGAGTCGCTGGCGGCGCAGGGCTCGGCCAATGTCACCAACGGCTGCATCAACCTCTCCCCGGAGGACGCCGCCGCCTACTTCCCGACCGCGCGCTACGGCGACCCGGTCGAGGTCACCAACACCTCGATCGCGCTCTCCGCGGCGGACGGCGACATCTACGACTGGGCCGTCGACTGGCCGACCTGGGCGTCGATGTCCGCCCTCGACGGCTAGCGGCGCGGCGAATCCTGGCCTGCGCCCCTGTCGACGGCGGCATCGGCCTCCACCTCGGCCTCGACCCGCCGGTGATCGGCCTCGTGCCGCGCCACCTCGGCGTCGCGCTGGGCGAGCAGGTCGCGGATCTCGATGAGCAGCTCGGTCTCGGTCGGCTCGGCCGCCTTCTTCGTGCCGAACCGGTTGGTCAGGTGCCGCATCGGCATGATCAGCACGAAGTAGAGCACCGCGGCGACGATCGCGAAGTTCAGGAACGCGCTGATGATCGGGCCGATCGCCACGAAGGTGGCCGGCTTGCTCGACACCAGCCGGAATCCGAGCCCGAGTTCGTCGGTGCCGCCGAAGACGGCGAGCAGCGGGTTGATCAACCCACTCGAGAACGAGGTGACGACCGCGGTGAAGGCGGTACCCATGACCACCGCGACCGCGAGATCGATGACGTTTCCCCGGAGCAGGAAATCGCGGAAACCCTTGAACACGACCGGACCACTCCCACCGTCTCGACTGCCGAACCGGTCCGATGCTAACGGTTGCGGCCCGTGCCCGCGCGGCTCAGGAGCGGCGCGCGAACCGCCCCGGCGCGGCTTGATCCCGCGGCGCGACGATGATCTGGTCCAGGTTCACGTGCGGCGGGCGGGCGGCGACGAAGCCGACGATCTCCGCGATGTCCTGCGCCACCAGCGGGTCGATCCCCTCGTACACCTTGGCCGCCTTCTCCGCGTCGCCGTCGAAGCGGACCAGCGAGAACTCGGTCTCCACCGCGCCGGGCGCGATCTCGGTGAGCCGCACCGGCTTGCCGAGCAGCTCGCCGCGCATGGTGCGGTGCAGCACCGCCTGGGCGTGCTTGGCGGAGGTGTAGCCGGAGCCGTTGTCGTAGGCGTGGAAGGCGGCGACCGAGGTGATGGTGACGATCAGGCCGTCGCCGGACTCGATGAGCTTCGGCAGCAGCGCCTTCGTGATGCGCAGCGTGCCGAGCACGTTGGTCTCCCACATCCAGCGCCAGTCGTCCAGGTCGGCCTCGGCCACGGTGGCCAGCCCCTTGGCGCCGCCCGCGTTGTTCACCAGGATCGATGCCGTCGGAATCGCGTCGGCGAAGGCGGCGACCGACTCGTCCGAGGTGACGTCGAGCTCCAGGGCGGTGCCGCCGATCTCCTCGGCGAGCCCCCGCAGCCGGTCGAGCCGGCGCGCGCCCACGTAGACGTGGTAGCCCTGAGCGGCGAGTTGCCGCGCGGTGGCCTCCCCGATTCCCGAGCTGGCTCCGGTGACGACGGCGTTCAGGCTGCTCATGGTCTCGATCGTAGGCGGGCTGCGCTCGGCACCCGGCAGGCCGGGTACGGCGAAACCGCGCTCCAGCGGCCCGGTCTAGCCTTCGGATCATGGCGATACGCGAAGTGAAGAGCGCGGACGGCACCGGCATCGTGTACCGGTCCAGCGGCCCGCCGAGCGCGCGGCCACTGGTGCTGCTGCACGGCTGGTCCGCCGATCTGCGCTGCTGGGGCGGGGCCGCCGACGATCTGGCCGAGCGCTTCCAGGTGCTCGCGGTCGACTCGCGCGGCCACGGCTACTCCGGCGCCCCGCCGAGCGGCTACGACGACCCGGCCAACTGGGCCGCCGACATCGCCGCGGTGCTCGCCGACGCCGGGATCGAGCGGGACGCGATTCTCCTGGGCTGGTCCTACGGCGGCATCGTGCTCACCGACTACCTCGCCGCGCACGGCACCGAAGCGGTGGCGGGCGCAATCTACACCGGTGCCATGGCGAACATCGGCAAGGGCGTGCCCGGCGCCGAGCCCGGCCCCGCGCTCGGCGCCGCCATGCCCGGCGTCTTCGAGGAGAGCCCGGGCCGGGCGCTGCGCGCCTTCGGCGCGTTCGGCGACGCCAACACCGGGCCGAGCCGGGAGCGCGGCGTCGACGCCCAGCGGCTCTTCGGCGCGAGCCTGGCCACCCCGCCCGCCGTGCGCAAGGCGCTGTTCTACCGGACCGTCGACAACACCGCGACGTTGCGCACGCTGGACATCCCGGTCCTGGTCCTGCACGGCACCGCCGATCCGGTGGTCCCGGTGGCCAACGGCAGGTACATCGCGGAGACCGCGCCGAAGGCGCGCGGCTCCTACTGGGAGGGCGCCAAGCACGGGCTCTTCCTGGAGGATCGGGCCCGCTGGGTGGCCGAGGTGACGGAGTTCGCCGACTCCCTGTGACCGCTCTCACCAACGCCCGAAGCGGTGGTGGCGGGTATCGGTCACCGGTGCACTATGGAGTGTGTGAGTCATTGTCCGCGTCGCATCGCCGTGCTGTCGGTCCACACGTCTCCGTTGGCCCAGCCCGGCACCGGCGATGCGGGCGGAATGAACGTCTACGTGCTGCAGACCGCGCGGGAGCTGGCCCGGCGCGGGGTCGAGGTGGAGATCTTCACCCGCGCGACGTCGTCGAACCTGCCCCCGGTCCAGGAGGCCGCGCCCGGCGTGCTCGTCCGCAATGTGGTCGCGGGCCCGTTCGAGGGGCTGGACAAGCACGACCTGCCCACCCAGCTGTGCCCGTTCACCGCCGAGGTGCTGCGCCAGGAGGCGCGGCAGGCGCCCGGCTACTACGACCTGGTGCACTCGCACTACTGGCTCTCCGGCCAGGTCGGCTGGCTGGCGCGGGACCGCTGGCGGGTGCCGCTGGTGCACACCGCGCACACCCTGGCCGCCGTGAAGAACGCCGCGCTCGCCGATGGCGACACCCCGGAGCCTGCCAGCCGGGAGATCGGCGAGAAGCAGGTCATCGCCGAGGCCGACCGGATGATCGCCAACACCGTCGAGGAGGCGCGGCAGCTCATCGAGCTCTACGGCGCCTCGCCGGACCGGGTCGACGTGGTGCCGCCCGGCGCCGACCTCACCCGCTACCACCCGGGTGACCGGGTGGCCGCCCGGCGTGAGCTCGGGCTGCCGCCCGGCGAGCGGATCGTCGCCTTCATCGGCCGGATCCAGCCGCTCAAGGCGCCGGACGTGCTGGTCCGCGCCGCCGCCGAGCTGCTCCGCCGCGACCCCGCGCGCCGGCTCCGGGTGCTCATCGTCGGCGGGCCGTCCGGCACCGGGCTGCAGCGCCCGGACGCGCTGATCGAGCTGGCCGAGGCGCTCGGCATCGGCGATCGGGTGATCTTCCTTCCCCCGCAGCCGCCGGAGCGGCTGGTACAGGTGTACCGGGCCGCCGACCTGGTCGCCGTGCCGAGCCACAACGAGTCCTTCGGCCTGGTCGCCATCGAGGCGCAGGCCAGCGGCACCCCCGTACTCGCCGCCGACGTCGGCGGGCTGAGCACCGCGGTGCGGCACGGCGAGACCGGGCTGCTCGTCCCCGGCCACCGCACCCCGGATTGGGCCGACGCGCTCGGCGCCCTGCTCGACGACGAACCCGGGCTGCGCGCCAAGGGCGCCGCCGCGGTGACGCACGCCGCGGGATTCTCCTGGGAGCACACCGCCGACGGGCTGCTGAACTGCTATGACGCCGCGCTGGACGAGTTCGGCGGGCGGCGCCGCGCGGGTGCGCGGCTGCGCGCCGAACTCGCCGCGAATGATTCCGCCCTGCCGCGGGTAGCCGGCGAGGAGGCAAGGCCCGAGCCCGTCTTCGGCGAGCCGGGGCAGGCAAGGACGCGGGCGCTGTGGCGGCGCCGGACGGGAGTGCGGCGATGACCGGAACGGCCGAGCTGATCGAGGAGACCCTGCGCGAGCGGGAGATCGAGTACACCCGCCCCGGCGACGGCACCTTCGTCGTCGTGCTCCCCGGCGAGCGCAAACTCAAGACCAACGTCATGCTCACCGTCGGCACGCACGGGCTGCGGGTGGAGAGCTTCGTCTGCCGGAAGCCGGACGAGAACTTCGAGGGCGTCTACAAATACCTGCTGCGCCGCAACCGCAGGCTCTACGCGGTGGCGTACACGCTGGACAAGGTGGGCGACATCTACCTGGTCGGCCGGATCTCCGCGCACGCTGTCACCGCCGACGAGCTGGATCGCCTCTTCGGCCAGATCCTCGAGGCGGTGGACCAGGACTTCAACACCCTGCTGGAGCTGGGCTTCGCGGAGTCCATCCGCAAGGAGTGGAAGTGGCGGGTCTCGCGCGGCGAGTCGCTGCAGAACCTGCGCGCCTTCGAGCACCTCGTGGATTCCGCCGACAGGGGCTGAGCGGTCCGGGGACAATCACCCGGTGAGGCAGTCTTCTGCGCGGTGCCCGCGATGACGCGGATCGCGCTCGACATCGGTGCGACCAAGTTCGCCGCGGCCCGGGTGCGCGCGGCCGCGGATACGGATTCCCCCCGGCCTGCGGCGGCCGGGGCGGCGCCGCCGGGCGCGGAGTTCGGGCTCGGCGCCGTGCATCGCGCCGACGTCCCCGCGAGCGGTGTCTGGGAGGTCTGCCGCGAACTCCTGCTCGGGGTCGCGGGCGGCGAGCCGGTCGAGGTGATCGGCATCGGCGCCGCGGGCCCGGTCGACGTCACCGCGGGTGTGACCGGCCCGCTCAATATCCCGGAGTGGCGCTCCGGCTTCCCGATCGTGGATTCGGTGCGCGCGCTCTTCCCCGGCGCCACCGTGCGCTTCGCCATCGACGGCGCCTGCCTCGCCCTCGCTGAACAGCGCGCGGGTGCGCTGCGCGGGGTGCCGGACGCGCTCGCCATGACCGTCTCCTCCGGGATCGGCGGCGGCATCCTGGCCGGCGGCCGGGTGCTGGCCGGGCGCACCGGGAACGCGGGGCACGTCGGGCACATCGTCGTCCCCGGCGAGGAGGTGCCGTGCGGCTGCGGTGGCTTCGGCTGCGTGGAGGCGGTGGCGAGCGGGCTGTCGTCGGTGCGCTGGGCCAGGTCGCGGGGGTGGCGCGGCAGCAACGGCGCCGAGCTGGCTGCCGCCGCCGCCGCGGGCAACTCCACCGCGCAGGCCGCCCTCGAACGGGCGGGTACCGCGCTCGGCCGGGCCGTCTCCTCGGCCGCCGCCACCCTCGACATCGACGTGGTGGTGATCGGCGGCGGCTTCGCGGCCTCCGGCGAGCCGCTCTGGAAACCGCTGCGCGCCGCCGTCACCAGGCACGCCAGGCTCGGCTTCCTGCGCCCGCTGCGGGTGCTGCACTCCGAGATCACCGCGGGCGCCACCCTCGCCGGCGCGGCGGTGCTCGCCGCCGGGCCGGGAGCGGACGCCGGTGACGTGCCAGAATGGCCCGCATGACGTACACCCTCGTGCTGCTGCGCCACGGCGAGAGCGAATGGAACGCCCTGAACCTGTTCACCGGCTGGGTGGACGTGCACCTCACCGACAAGGGTGTCGCCGAGGGCAAGCGGGCGGGCAGGCTGCTCGCCGAGCACGGGATCCTGCCCGACGTCGTCTACACCTCGCTGCTGCGCCGCGCGATCAGCACCGCGAACATCGCGCTGGACGCCGCCGACCGGCACTGGATCCCGGTCGTCCGGGACTGGCGGCTGAACGAGCGGCACTACGGCGACCTGCAGGGCAAGAACAAGGCCCAGGTCCGCGACCAGTACGGCGAGGACCAGTTCATGCTCTGGCGGCGCAGCTACGACACCCCGCCGCCGCCGATCGACGCGGCCAACGAGTACAGCCAGGAGGGTGACGCGCGCTACGCGGGCATCGACGTGCCGAAGACCGAGTGCCTGCTCGACGTCGTCGAGCGCTTCCTGCCGTACTGGGAGTCGACCATCGCGCCGGAGCTGGTGGCGGGGAAGACCGTGCTGGTCGCCGCGCACGGCAACTCGCTGCGCGCGCTGGTCAAGCACCTGGACGGGATCTCCGACGAGGACATCGCCGGGCTGAACATCCCCACCGGCATCCCGCTCCGCTACGAGCTGGACGAGAATCTGAAGCCGGTGCGCCCCGCCGAGTACCTCGATCCGGAGGCCGCCGCCGCGGGCGCCGCCGCGGTCGCGAACCAGGGCGGCAAATAGCCCTGAGGTAGCCCGAAGCCCGGTTCCCCGCGGGGGAGCCGGGCTTCGCCCTTTCGCCCTGCGGTTGCCGGAGCCCTTCCGGGCAGGACGCGGTCGACGGCAACTGGGTGGTCACCCTCGACGATGTCGCCCCGGACGCCGTTCCCGGCGAGCCGGCCGCGCTGGACATCGCGCTGCCCGCCACCGAGGCGGTGCTGCGGCCGGGGCACCGGCTGCGGGTCGACGGCTACGCGGGCAACGTCGGCGAGGGTTTGCCGATGCTGGTCGACACCGGGCCGCTGCCGCAGCACGTGCAGCTCGATCCGACTCGCCCGAGCTTCGTGAGCATCCCGCTGAAGGGTGAACCCCGCTGGGGATGGCCAACATTGCGTTAACTCCCGGCCAACAGGGTTGGAAGTGGCTGTGACCTGCGGGAAACTTCGTGTACCGAGCATCGGCTGAACCGTCGGCGACCGTACGATTCTGAGTGTGAGCGTTCCCCAGGCCGTCCTGCTGGCTGTCCTCGCAGCCGTTGTCGGGCTGGCGGTCGGCGGGCTGGTCATCCCCTATGTGAACGCCAGGCAGGCCGAGAAGCGGCAGGCCGAGGCGGGGCTGACGACCTCCCAGGTGCTGGACCTCATCGTGCTCGCCTCGGAGAGCGGAATCGCGGTGGTGGACGAGTACCGCGATGTCGTCCTGGTGAATCCTCGCGCCGAGGAACTCGGGCTGGTGCGCAACCGGTTGCTGGACGAGCGCGCGTGGGCCGCCGTCGAGAAGGTCCTGGAGAGCACCGAGCCCGCCGAGTTCGACCTCACGGCCAAGAACCCGTTGCCCGGCCGGAGCCGGATCGCGGTGCGCGGCGTCGCCAGGCCGCTCTCCAGAGAGAACAACTTCACCGTCCTCTTCGCCGACGACGACTCCGAGCAGGCCCGGATGGAGGCCACCCGGCGCGACTTCGTCGCCAACGTCAGCCACGAGCTCAAGACCCCGGTCGGCGCCATGAGCCTGCTGGCCGAGGCGCTGCTGGAGTCGGTCGACGACCCGGAGGCGGTGCGGCACTTCGGCAGGCGGGTGCTGGCCGAGTCGAGCAGGCTGGGCAAGATGGTCACCGAGCTGATCGCGCTCTCCCGGCTGCAGGGGGCCGAGAAGCTGCCGGAGCTGGAGGTGGTCGACGTGGACACCGTGGTGAACTCCGCGGTCGACCGCTCGCGCACCGCCGCCGAGGCGGCCGGGATCACCGTGAGCACCGACCGGCCCAGCGGGCTCGAGGTCCTCGGCGACGAGACGCTGCTGGTCACCGCGCTGTCGAACCTGGTCGAGAACGCCATCGCCTACTCGCCGACCGGCTCGCACGTCTCGGTCAGCCGATCGCTGCGCGGCGACCACGTGGCGATGGCCGTCACCGACCGCGGCATCGGTATCGCCAAGGAAGACCAGGAGCGCGTCTTCGAGCGCTTCTTCCGCTCGGACAAGGCGCGCTCCCGCGCCACCGGCGGGACCGGGCTCGGGCTGGCGATCGTCAAGCACGTCGCCGCCAACCACAACGGTGAGATCACGCTGTGGAGCAAGCTCGGGACCGGTTCCACGTTCACCCTGCGGATACCAGCCCACCTCGAGGCCGATGCCGACCAGCGTCCGGTGCTGCCGGGGGCGAGCAAGAAGGAAACGAGCCCGCGCCAGGCGCCGGGTCGAGTCAATGGTGTGGAGGCACGTCGATGACCGGTGTGTCGATCGTGGCGGAGGCCGAAGCGCCGGGCCGAGAAGATCGCGTGGAGGAACTCGCATGACCAGTGTGTTGATCGTCGAAGATGAGGAGTCGCTGGCCGACCCGCTCGCATTCCTGCTGCGCAAGGAGGGCTTCGAGGTCACCGTCGTCGGTGACGGCCCATCCGCGCTCGCCGAGTTCGACCGGGCCGGGGCCGACATCGTGCTGCTCGACCTGATGCTGCCCGGCATGAGCGGCACCGACGTCTGCAAGCAGCTGCGCACCCGCAGCGGGGTCCCGGTCATCATGGTGACCGCGCGGGACAGCGAGATCGACAAGGTGGTCGGGCTCGAGCTCGGCGCCGACGACTACGTCACCAAGCCGTACTCCGCCCGCGAGCTCATCGCCCGCATCCGCGCGGTCCTGCGCCGCGGCGCAGGCGACGATCTCGACGGCGGCACCGAGAGCGGTGTCCTCGAGGCCGGGCCGGTGCGCATGGACGTCGACCGGCACACCGTCCTGGTCAACGGAAAGCCCGTGACTCTCCCCCTCAAGGAGTTCGACCTCCTCGAGTACCTCCTCCGCAACTCCGGCCGCGTCCTCACCCGCGGGCAGCTCATCGACCGGGTGTGGGGCGCCGACTACGTCGGGGATACGAAGACGCTGGATGTCCACGTCAAGCGGTTGCGCTCGAAGATCGAGTCCGACCCGGCCAAGCCGGAGCACCTGGTCACCGTCCGCGGCCTGGGCTACAAACTCGAGGCATAAAAGCCCGAGGCTCCCACCCGTGCCCGCAGCCCGCCATCCGCCCGACCGGCACCCGACAACAACAGGGGCGCCCGCACCGAAGTGCAGACGCCCGGCCCAGATGCGGAGGGGCGAGTCTTACGAGCCCCGTTCGCGGCCGGCTCGCGTTCGAGCACTCGAAGCGCATGCGCCGCAGGCGCGAGTCTCGAGTGCTCGAACGCGAGCCTCAGAGGCCGCGAACACGCGCGCCGAAGGCGCGCCGAACATTACGGAAAGTAGACCCAGGCGGGGCCGATGGCGGGGAGGTCGATCTTCTGCAGGGTGATCCAGCCGAGATCGTCTTCCTGCAGGCATTCGTAGAGCGGAACCGTGGTCCCGTTGCCCTTGCACGCGATGGTGTGCGAGGTCCCGTACGGGCTGACGATGACGTTCTTGCCGTCCTGCGCGGCGCGTGCCGCCGCCGCGGGGTCGGTGCCGTTGACGAAGGTGTGGGTGTAGTCGCCGAACCTGGCGGGGTCGACGTCATCGGCGGACGCGGGGGCGGCGAGCGCGAGGCAGGCACCCGCTCCGATGGCCGCGGCCGCGACGGCCTTGCTGAAGCGAGCCTTTGTGAACAGGGTGTTTCCGAACATGGAAAACTAGTGAACCCTATCCAGGTGAAGTTCGCATGTCCTGGCGGTGACGCCTATTCCACGGGATCCGGCAAACGCCCGGCGTGCACCGTTGCCGGGTGGATTGCGATCAGGCCGAGTCCTTCGCGCCTGCGGCAGTGCCCGGCCAGCTCGGCGTAGGCCGCGGCGCCGAGCAGCTCGGTCAGCTCGGGGCCGTAGGACTGCCAGACGGGGCGCGCGCCGACGTGCGCGTCGGGGGAGCCGGTGCAGTACCAGTCCAGGTCGAGCCCGCCCGGACCCCAGCCGCGGCGGTCGTACTCGGTGACCACCGTGCGCAGGATCTGCACCCCGTCCGGCCGGTCGACCCACTCCTGGGTGCGCCGGATGGGCAACTGCCAGCACACGTCCGGTTTGACCTCGAGCGGCTCGATGCCGCGACGGAGCGCCATGGTGTGCAGCGCGCAGCCGACGCCGCCGGCGAACCCGGGGCGATTCAGGAAGATGCAGGCGCCCTCGTAGCGCCTGGTGCGCAGCGCGGGCTCGTCTTCGAGCTCGTCCTGCTCCAGGTACCGCTTCCTGGTGATCTTGCCGTTCTCGTCCGTCGCCTCCGGCATGAGCTGCCAGTCCTGCGGCGTGAGCAGCTTCACGGCGCGCTGCAGCCGCTTGCGGTCGTCGTCGTCGGCGAGGAAGGCGCCGTGCGAGCAGCAGCCGTCGTCGGGGCGGTCTTCGAGGATGCCCTGACAGGCGGGGGTGCCGAAGACGCAGGTCCAGCGGGAGAGTAGCCAGGTGAGATCGGCCACTATCAGGTGCTCGTCGTTAGCTGGGTCCTGGAACTCGATCCATTCGCGCGGGAAGTCCAGCTCGACCTCGGGCGCGGGATCCAGTTTCCGCCCAGCTGGGGGCGGGGCCGGTTCGCTCGCGGATGCGCTTGCCGTCACGATGCCAGACGCTAACAGCACCGCCGCGGCACTCGCGGGCCGGACGGTACCGGTACCCTTTTCGGAGTGCGGCTCGGAGTGCTCGACGTCGGAAGCAACACCGTCCACCTGCTCGTGGTGGACGCGCATCGTGGTGGGCATCCCATGCCGATGAGTTCGACCAAGGCGGCGCTGCGGCTCTCCGAGAACATGGACGACGACGGCTGCATCACCGAGGCGGGCGCGCGCAGGCTGATCGACACCGTCGGCGAGTTCGCCAGCATCGCGGAGACCTCGCGCTGCGTGATGCTCATGCCGTTCGCCACCTCGGCGCTGCGCGAGGCGGGGAACTCCGACGAGGTGCTCGACCGGGTGCGCGCCGAGACCGGGGTGCACCTCCAGGTGCTCACCGGCGTCGACGAGGCCAGGCTGACCTTCCTCGCGGTGCGCCGCTGGTACGGCTGGAGCGCAGGCCGGATCATCAACCTCGACATCGGCGGTGGCTCGCTGGAGATGTCCACCGGCTCCGACGAGGCGCCGGACGCCGCGATCTCGCTGCAACTCGGCGCGGGCCGGCTCACCAGGGACTGGCTACACGAGGATCCGCCCGGCAAGCGCCGGATCGCGGTGCTGCGCGACTGGCTCGACGCCGAACTCGTCGCGCCCGCAAAGCAACTGCTCGAACCCGGCAAATCGGACCTGGCGGTGGGTACCTCGAAGACCTTCCGCTCGCTCGCGCGATTGACCGGAGCGGCACCGTCCGGCGCGGGGCCGCGGGTGCGCCGTACACTCACGAGTTCGGGCCTGCGTCAGCTGATCGCGTTCATCTCCCGGATGACGGCGGCGGACCGGGCGGAATTGGAAGGCGTGAGTTCGGACCGGTCGCAGCAACTCGTGGCCGGCGCGCTGGTCGCGGAGGCGAGTATGCGAGCACTGTCGCTGGATACGCTCGAGATCTGCCCCTGGGCGCTGCGTGAAGGTCTGATCCTGCGCAAACTGGATACTGATATGAATGGCGGACCGGTCGACGCACTGCTGTCCGGAGGCGAGGTCGTCGAGGCCGCGAACTCCGGCGCAGCGGAGTCGGCGGGTCCGATCGAAACGGTGCCGTCATGAGTGAGGACCCCAAACAGCTTTCGGTCGCCGAACTGCTGGCCCGCAACGGCCAGGGTGGTTCGTCGGCCGCGTCGAGTGGCAGGCGCAGGCGCGCGGGCCGCGGGATCTCGGTCGCCGATCTGACCGGCGATCAACCCGCGGTGACGCCCGGCGGCTCGTCGCACGCGGCGCCGGACGCGGAGCCGCCGCCGGAGCCGCCGCCGACGGGTGGCTTCGATCTCGCCGCCTACGGGCTGACCCCGTACGGCCAGGACGCCGGAACCCCCTCCGCGCCCGCCCGTTCCGCCTACGGGCCGCCGGAAACCGCCGCGGCGCCCGCGTATCCGCCGCCGGGCCCGGCCTCGGACCTGCCGAGCTACTCGCCGGTCTCCGGCCCCATCGCCTACTACGACCCGCTCGCAGGCGGGCCCGCCGCACCGGAGCAGGGGCGGCGGCGGCGGGTCAGGGACGAGGACGAGCAGCCCTCGTTCCCGATGCCGGAGACCGGTTCCGGGCGGCGCAGGCGCAGGCGTGCGGACGAGGACGAGCCGGAAGCGGCCGCCCCGCGGCCGAACGGCATCGGGATCGACACCTCGGAGAGCCCGCGGCTGAGCCGGGCCGAGCGCAGGCGCGCCGCAGAGGCGGCGGAAGCGGCTCAGGTCGAACAGGAGTCGGAGTCGGCGCGCGTCGAGAAGGCGATGGCGGCGGAGGCCGCGCGGGCCGAGACGGAGCGGGCGGCCGAGGAGGCGGTCCGGGCGGCCAGGGAGAACGCGCGCGGCGGGAGTGCCCGTGGGAGCGACCCGGCGCCGCATGCCGGGCGGCCGAGCGAGGTCACCAGGATCACCCCGTTCGCCGGCGGGCGGCGCGGCCGCGATGCCGACCCGGGTCGCGGTGAATTCGGCCAGGGGCAGCCCGATCCGGACGCCGGTGGCCCCTTCGGGCCCCGCACGGATTTCGGCCGCAACGGTGCGCCCCCGAACGAGCGCCCCTTCGGCGCGCCGGGCCGGCTCGGCGCCCCCGACCCCGGCCCCGGCCGCAACGGCGCCAACGGTTTCGGTGGTGCCCCCGATGCCGACCGCAATGGTTTCGGCGCCCCCAAGGGTTTCGGCCCTGCTCCCGACCTCGGCCGCAACGGCGGCAACGCCTTCGGCGGCCCGAGCGGCGCACCCGAACCCCGCAACGGTGCCCCGCCGTTCTCCGGCCCGGGTGGCGCTCCGGAGTCCCGCAACGGTGCCCCGCCGTTCTCCGGCCCGAACGGTGCACCCGAGTCCCGCAACGGTGCCCCGCCGTTCTCCGGCCCGAACGGTGCACCCGAGCCCCGCAACGGTGCCCCGCCGTTCCCCGGCCCGAACGGCCCTGACCTCGGCGCGGCGCCGGGGCGGAACGGAGCCCCCGGCTTCAACGGCCCCCCCGGCCCGAACGGTGGACCGGATCTCGACGGCCGCAACGGTGCGGGCCCGTACGGCCCCGAACCGCAGGGCCCCGACGAGGAATCCCCCTCCACCGCAGCGTGGTCCCTGCGCGACGACCCCGAATCCGGCCCGGTCCCGCGCACCCCGCCGCCCGCGGGCGGCCTCCCGGCCTGGTCGGCCCGCCGACGCCGGCCCGCACCACCGGCGCCCGGCCCCGAGCTCGAGGGCCCGCCGCAACCGTCCTGGCCCCCGCCGCAGGAGCAGCCGCTGATCTCCGGCCAGACCGTCGCGGGCGACCTGCTCCGCAACGGCGAGCGAGAGCGCCGCGACTTCGACGACGAGTACGACGACTACGACCCCGAGTTCGAGAACGATCGGTTCGAGACGGGGGAGTACGACGACTACGAGGCCGGCGAGTACCGCCCCGACTTCGACGACGACTACGAATCCGCCGAGTTCGAAGCACCGGGCCGGGGCAAGCGCGGCAAGGGCAAGCGGGACAAGAAGCCGAAGGTCGCGCTGCTCGGCGGCGTTGCCGCCGGGTTCGGCGGCCTGAGCCGCTCGCTCAAGGACAAGCTCCCCCACCGCGGCGCGGGCGCGGAGCAGCCCGCGAGCAGCCGCTCCCACCTCTCCGAGCAGGAGCTCAACCGCCGCCAGTGGATGATCCTCGGCGGCCAGAGCGCCGCCGCCGCGGTCGCGGGCATGCTGCTGTTCAAGGGCTTCGAGCGGATGTGGGAGATGCTGCCCTGGGTGGCGCTCGCGCTCGCCATGATCGTCATCCTCGGCCTGGTCGCCCTGGTCCGCGTGCTGCGCCGCACCGACGACATCCTGAGCACCGTGATCGCCGTCGTGGTCGGCACCTTCGTGACGCTCGGCCCGCTGGCGTTCCTGCTCAGTACCGGCTGATGGGTTCGCAGGCATGACGAACATCCAGATCGGGCTCTCCACCGCCTCGGTGTACCCGGAGAACACCGAGGCGGCCTTCCGGTATGCGGCCGAGATCGGCTACGACGGGGTCGAGCTCATGGTCTGGGCCGAGCCTGCCAGCCAGAACCTCGCCACCGTGCGCAGCTATGTCCGGCGCTACGACATGCCGGTGCTCGCGGTGCACGCCCCGTGCCTGCTGATCTCGCAGCGGGTCTGGGGCGCCGACCCGGTGGCCAAGCTGGACCGCAGCGTGCGCACGGCCGAGGAACTCGGCGCGGAGACCGTCGTCGTGCACCCGCCGTTCCGCTGGCAGCGCCGCTACGCCGATGGCTTCGCGGAGCAGGTGGCCGAGCTGGAGGAGCGGAGCCGGGTGATCGTCGCGGTGGAGAACATGTTCCCGATGCGCGCCGACACCCTGTTCGGCCGCGGCGAGCGCGCGGTGCGGCGGCTGGAGCGGCGCGGCGGCCCCGGACGCGGACTGACCGCCTTCAGCCCCTCCTACGACCCCACCGACGTCGGTTTCCGCAACTACACCCTCGACCTCTCGCACACCGCCACCGCGGGCACCGACGCGCTGGCGCTGGCCGAGCGGATGGGCTCCGGGCTCGCGCACCTGCACCTGGCCGACGGGCGGGGCGCGGCGCACGACGAGCACCTGGTGCCCGGCGACGGCACCCAGCCCTGCGCCGAGCTGTGTGATCGCCTGCTGCAGAGCGGTTTCCGCGGCCACGTCGTCGCCGAGATCAATACCCAGACCGCGAAGACCGCGCAGGAGCGGGCGGTCATGCTGCGCCGCACGCTCACCTTCGCGCGGGCGCACTGCGGCGGCCGCCCGGTGGCGGGCGCCAACCAGAACTGAGGGCGACCGCCCACCATCCGGACGTCCCGTCGGGGGCCTGGTTTACGCTGTACGAACGTCGCGCCCGCCCCGGCCGCGGCGGGACAGGAGTGACGATGTCGCAGTCGACCGCCGATCTCGATCGGTCCACCGCCACCGACGCCCCGTTCAGCCGGGTCTGCGCGGTCACCGAGATCCCCGCCGAGGCGGCGGGCGCCGGGCGCTACCTCGGCGCGATCGAGCCGATCTGGACCATCGGTGCGAAGGTGCACGGCGGCACCATGGTCGCGGGCAGCGCCGCCGCCGCCACCCGCTGGCTGCACACCGTCGAGCCGGAGCTCACCGCGATGGCCCCGATCGCCGCCAGCTCCGACTTCCTCGGCGCGCCGGACGCGGGCCAGGTCGAGTACGCCGTGCGCATCCGCAAGGTGGGCAGGCAGATCTGCCTGGTCGACGCGGAGCTGGTGCAGGGCGACCGGACCAGGGTCCGCACCACCTTCACCTTCGGCGCGCTGGACGACGCCGAGCCGATCTACGCGCCGCAGCACGGCGACATGCCCGCCGAGCCGACGGCCGACGCCGTCGGCTACGAGCCGGGCTCGCCCATGGGCAAGATCGTGAACGTGGCCAGGGGCGCCGACGTCTTCATGGACCGCACCTGGGCCCGCTTCCTCGACGGCGATCACACCGCCGAGCCGCGGCTGCGGCTCTGGATGCGCCCGCGCGCAGGCGATGCGAACGACCCCGCGGTGGCGGCGTACTTCGCCATGATGGCCGCCGACATGAGCCCGCCGGTGGCGATGAACCGCGGCCACTTCGGCTGGGCGCCGACCGTGCAGATGACCACCTACCTGCGCAGGCGTCCGGCACCGGGCTGGCTGCGGATCATCGCGACGACGCACGAGATCGGCGGCCGCATGTTCGACGAGGATCAGCTGGTCCTGGACAGCACCGGGGCGGTGGTGGCGCAGAGCAGGCAGCTCGCGTTGATCCCGCAGCGGTAGCCCGCGCCGGTAAGGCTAGCCTTGGGGCCCATGACGAGAATCGCGGTGATCGGCGGGGGCCGGATCGGGGAGGCGCTGGTCGCCGGGCTGCTCGAATCCGGGCGGGTGGCGAAGGATCTGGTGGTCGTCGAGACGCACCAGGATCGGGCCGAATTGATCGCCGAGCGATTCGGGGTCCGGGTCACCGGCTCGATCGAGGACGCATCGGTCGGCGCCGACGTGCTGGTGATCGCGGTCAAGCCGAACGATGTCGACGGGGTGCTCACCGCGCTCGGCAAGGCCATGCTCGGCGGCGATGGTGACCAGATAGTGGTATCCCTGGCGGCGGGCGTCCCGACCGCGCGGCTGGAGGCCAAGCTGCCCGCCGGTTCGCCGGTGGTCCGGGTCATGCCGAACACCCCCATGCTGGTCGGCCAGGGTATGAGCGCGCTCGCACCCGGCCGGCACGCGAAGGCCGAGGATCTGGCGCTGGTCACCGGGTTGCTCGGCGCGGTCGGCAAGGTGGTGACCGTGGCCGAGGCACAGATGGATGCCGTCACCGCGGTTTCCGGCTCCGGCCCCGCCTACTTCTTCCTCGTCGTCGAGGCCATGGTGGACGCGGGCGTGAGCCTCGGCCTGACCCGCGATGTCGCGACCACCCTCGTCGTGCAGACCATGCTGGGTGCCGCCGCGTTGCTGGAGGGTTCCGAGCAGAGCGCCGTCGACCTGCGCGCCGCGGTCACCTCACCGGCCGGGACCACCGCCGCCGCCCTTCGCGAACTCGAGCGATCCGGCGTACGCTCGGCTTTTCTGGAAGCGCTGCACGCCGCAGCGCGACGCTCGGCGGAACAGGGGTCGTCGGCGGAGTGACCGGGCGGTTCACGCTGGGGAAACCCGATTTCTCACTCCCGTCGCAGCAACACCACTGGTCCCGCTAAGCTTCAAGGAGCACGTGCGTGTCTGTTCCGCCGGTGGGGAAGCCGGCGGCGCGGACGTGCCGGAGGTCGATGGTGCGATGATGTCTGCGAACAAGATGTCTGCGAACAACGGAACCGGCGGGCCGGGCTCGCCGTCGAACCGCGGTGGAACACGACCACCTGGCGGCCCCGTACCGGGGCAATCGGTATTCGCCGGTGGAACGCAATTCCTCACGGTCGCCGAGGTCGCGGAGTTGATGCGGGTCTCCAAGATGACGGTGTACCGGCTGGTCCACTCGGGAGAGCTGCCCGCGGTGCGGGTGGGTCGGTCGTTCCGGGTGCACGCCAAGGCGGTGCACGAATACCTGGAGACCTCCTACTTCGACGCCGGATAGGCGGATTCGGAGTGGCTCCGGTGTCCCGGTAGGATGAACAGTCGGTTCGTGTTCGCCCGCCGGTGGCACCGCTTCGGTGTGTCCGGAGACCGGCGGGGCGAGCGAAACAGTGTCAGCCGCGCCACGAGCGCCGAGTAGAGGAAACGCGAGGACGACCCTATGGGTTCAGTGATCAAGAAGCGTCGCAAGCGCATGTCGAAGAAGAAGCACCGGAAGCTGCTTCGCCGCACGCGGGTGCAGCGGCGCAAACTCGGCAAGTAGCCCCTCGCGTCGTGCGTGGAGCTCGTCACCGATCGCGGTGGCGGGCTTTTCGTATTCTTTCCACGCGATATTGTTGCGCGCTCAACACCCGCATCGATCTCCGCCGTAACCGGGTTATTTCGAGCGAGCGGTCGGGTTTATCCCCGGTATCCGCGCGCCATGTATCCGGTGACTGAAGTCATCGTTAGAACCTGGTTAATACTGTCGGCGTCGTAGTGCACAGCCGCTACGCTGGAACGCGGAACATATGCCTGGGGGGCCGATCAGGCGGGATCCGGTGCGAATGGGTTCAGACACGAAGGACGGCCACCAGCCCACGGTGGTGATGGTGACCGGTGCGAGTCGGTTCTTCGGCGGTGACGTCGTCGCCAGGCTCGCCCGCGACCCCGCGATCGAGCGGGTGCTCGCGGTCGATTCCGTGATGCCGAGCGCGGAACTCCGCCGCCGCATGGGCCGGGCCGAATTCGTGCGTGCCGATATTCGAAATCCGTTGATCCGCAAGGTGGTCGACGGAAATGCGGTCGACACCCTCATCCATACCGCGGTGCTCACCCATCCGCCGGCGGGCGGGGGCCGCGCGGTCATGAAGGATCTCAATGTGCTCGGCGCGATGCAATTGTTCGCCGTGTGTCAGAAAGCGCCGACCATGCGCCGCGTCGCGGTGCGCTCGTCATCGGCGGTGTACGGCGGCAGTGCCAAGGACCCGGCGAAGTTCACCGAGGAGATGGGTGCCCGCAGGCCGCCGAGCGGCGCCTTCGCCAGGGACATGATCGAGGTCGAGGGCTTCGTCCGCGGGCTGGCCAGGCGCAGGCCGGACATCGCCATCGCCACCCTGCGGCTCGCCCCGATCGTCGGGCCCCGGCTCGCCGCGCGCGGTATCGAATACCTCCGGTCGCCGGTGACGCCGACCGTCTTCGGCCGGGACGCCAGAATGCAGCTGCTGCACGAGGAGGACGCGGTCGCCGCGCTCGTGCACGCCGCGCACACCGTCGCCAGCGGCACCTTCAACGTGGCGGGCGACGGCGCGCTCACGCTCTCCCAGGTAGTGCGCCGGGCGGGCCGGATCCAGGTGCCGGTGCCGTTCTCGGTCTTCCGCACCGTCGGGCGCACGCTGATGGGCCGGGTCATGCGCGAATTCAGCGGTGAACAGCTCGACTACTTCCACTTCGGCTGCGGGCTGGACACCACTCGCATGCGCACCGAGCTCGGCTTCCAGCCGCGCTGGACCACGGTGCAGGCTTTCGACGACTTCATCGGGGGCGCAGCGTTGCGACCCGTCATCGACCTCAAATGGATCGATGCCGCAGAAAACAAACTGCTCGGCCTTGTCGGGGCCGGTACGGGAGCACAGAGATGAACGACGTAGCAAAGGTCATCCGGTTGCCGGAGGCCGCTGTCGACACCAGGCAGCGACCAACCTCGCGGCGCTGGCCGGACAGCGCGGGCCGGGCAACGGCCAGCTCGGTCACCTCGCTCACCGACCGACTACCCGCGGCCGAGCCGAAGCCACCGCAGTCGGTCTCCGGGCTGGTCCGCGGGCTGCTCGGCAGGGGGATCAACCGCACCGCGGAGTTCGCCAGGCGCAGGCTCTCCGGCGACTACCAGGTCGACGAGTTCGGCTTCGACGAGCACCTGCTGGAGTCGGTGCTGCTGCCCGCGCTCCGGCCGCTCGCCGAGCACTGGTTCCGGGTGCAGGTCAACGGCATGCAGCACGTGCCGGAGGTGGGTGGTGCGCTGCTGGTCGCCAACCACGCGGGGACCATTCCGATCGACGGGTTGATGCTGCAGCTCGCGGTGCACGACCACCACGCCAAGCAGCGGGCGCTGCGGTTGCTCGCGGCGGATCTGGTCTTCGAGACGCCGGTGCTCGGGACGCTCGCCCGGAAGGCGGGGCATACGCTGGCCTGCCCGCCGGACGCGGAGCGGCTGCTTCGCTCCGGTGAGCTCACCGGGGTGTTCCCGGAGGGGTTCAAGGGGGTCGGGAAGGACTACGCCGACCGGTACAAGTTGCAGCGGTTCGGGCGGGGTGGGTTCGTCGCCGCCGCGGTGCGGACCGGGGTGCCGATCATTCCGGTCTCGATCGTGGGGTCGGAGGAGATCTATCCGAAGCTCGCCGACATCAAGCCGCTGGCGCGGCTGCTCGGGCTGCCGTACTTCCCGGTGACTCCGACGTTCCCGCACCTCGGGCTGCTGGGGGCGGTGCCGTTGCCGAGTAAGTGGTACATCGAGTTCGGGGAGCCCATCGCCACGGCGGAGTACTCGCCGGAGGCCGCCGACGATCCGATGCTGATGTTCGAGGTGACGGATCAGGTTCGGGAGACCATCCAGCAGACCCTGTACCGGCAGCTGGCGAAGCGGCGGAACCCGGTACTCGGCTGAGTTCGACCCGGCATTCGCCCGAGGTCAGTGGTTCTTTCGGTGGGTTACCGCCGCGGCTACCGCGCCGCCGGCTGCGCCGAGGGCAAGGGCGGTGGGGACGCCGATCTTGGCTGCTTTGCGGCCGGTGCGGAAGTCGCGGATTTCCCAGCCTCGGTTTCGGGCCACCTCGCGGAGGTCGGAGTCCGGGTTGATGGCTACCGAGGTTCCTACCAGCGACAGCATGGGGACGTCGTTGTGGCTGTCGGAGTAGGCGGTGCAGCGCTTGAGGTTGAGGCCCTCGCGGATGGCGAGGGCCCGGACGGCGTGGGCTTTGCCGAGCCCGTGTAGCACGTCGCCTACCAGCCGGCCGGTGAATTTGCCGTCGACGCTCTCCGCGACGGTGCCGAGCGCGCCGGTGAGGCCGAGGCGCTTGGCGATCACCTGGGCCAGCTCCACCGGGGTGGCGGTGACGAGCCAGACCTGCTGGCCGGCGTCCAGGTGCATCTGGGCGAGCGCGCGGGTGCCCGGCCAGATCTTGTCGGCGATGATCTCGTCGTAGATCTCCTCGCCGAGCACGGCGAGTTCGGCGGTGGGGCGGCCGGCGATGAAGGCGAGCGCCTTCTCCCTCCCGGTCGCCATGTCGGTGCTGTTCTCCTTGCCGGTGACCCGGAACTTGACCTGTTTCCAGGCCACGTCCATCAGGTCCGAGGTCCTGAAGTACTTGCGCGCGGCGAGGCCGCGGGCGAAGTGCACGATGGAGGCGCCCTGCACCATGGTGTTGTCGACGTCGAAGAAGGCGGCCGCGGTCAGGTCGCGGGGGACCTCCGGCGTGCCGATGTCGATTCCCTCGGCCAGCTCCGACTCGTGCAGGGTGAGCGCGGCGTCGGCGCTCGCCTCGCCGGCCAGGTTCGCCCTGACCTCCTCCTCGCTCGGCCCGAACGGGCTGCGCGAGATGCGCGCGATCTGATCCTGCAGCCCCTGGCCGATCGATCCCACGTTCCACCGCACCGGGAACTCGCCGAACCGGCCCGCGATGAAGCCGCCCCTAGCCATCCTCGATCGTTCCGGCACCGACTACCTCCGCCCGTTCGCGCGAACCACATCCCACACTAACCGGCGGAGCCGACGGATTCCCGCGACCCGGTGCGCCGGATCGGCCGTGCCGCGCAGTGTTTTGATGATGACCATGAGCGGACCCTCTCGTTCGGTGACTTTGCTGACACGTACCGGCTGCGGGCTGTGTGCTACAGCACTCGAACAACTGCGCGCAATCTGTGCCGACTTCGGGCTGACCCCGGAAACCGTCGATGTCGACGAGGCGGCGGCCACCGACCCGGAACTGCGCGCGGAGTACGGAGATCGCCTGCCTGTGGTGCTGCTCGACGGCCGCGAGCACTCCTACTTCGACGTCGACGAGCCGCGGTTGCGCGCCGATCTCGGCCGCTGACTCCCTCCCGGTTCGCCGTGGTTTCGCTCGCCGGCGGTTTGCCGGGGCAAAATGAGGCCCGGTTCACCGACTTTGTGCAGGCGTTCACAAGCGGTTACGGTGGTGGCAGCACCCCGCACGCCGAGCCGCGCTGCCGCGCGCCGAAGCCCCGGGCGCACCCCGCCACCATCTCGAATCGACCCGCCTCCCGACCGCACAGCACCGGGAGCCGCAGCCCCCGGGTCGAGCGACGCAAGCCGGACCGCCGGGCCGGAACGAGGAGCCGACGAACGTGACAGAGCAGCACGAGACGCCCGGTGGCGTCTCCGGTGGGGCTCTGCGCGGGCCCGACGGCTCGAGACCGGGCGACGGCAGGAAAGACATTCCGCAGGCGACGGTCGCCCGGTTGGCGACCTATCTCCGCGTTCTCGCCGGGATCGCCGACGAGGGTGTTGCCATCGTATCGAGTGAGGAACTGGCTGTCGCGGCGGGTGTCAATTCCGCGAAGCTGCGCAAGGATCTCTCCTTCCTCGGCCCGAACGGCGTCCGCGGCGTCGGCTACGACGTGGTCAAGCTGCGCGCCAGGATCGAGGATGTGCTCGGGCTCGCCCAGGGCCACCGGGTGGTCCTGGTCGGGGCGGGCAATCTCGGCCGCGCCCTGGTCGGCTACGGCGGGTTCCGCCGCCGCGGCTTCAGCGTGGTCGGGATCTTCGACAGCGACCCGCGGCTGGTCGGCGCCGAGGTCGCCGGGCTCGCCGTCGCCGACGTCGCGCAGCTCACCGACCAGGTCGGCGCGCTGGCCCCGACCATCGCGGTGATCGCGGTGCCGGACGCCGCGGCCCAGCAGGTCTGCGACCGGCTGGTCGCGGCCGGGCTGCGCTCCATCCTCAGCTTCGCGCCCTGTGAGCTGCACGCCCCGGAGACGGTGCAGATCCGCCGGGTCGACCTCGCGGTCGAGCTGCAGATGCTCTCCTTCGAGACGGCCCGCGACGCGCCGCCGCCCGAGGTCGCGCACGCCGTCTCCGGACGGATCGCGCGCCGGGCGCCCGGTGCCCGCGGTGGCGGAGCCGCCAATCGAGTCGGCGGCCGCAGTCGATCGAATTCATCCCATTCGGCAACGGAGCCAAGCAGCAAGGGATCGGTGGTAACACCATGAGCGTTCTTCTCGTCGGTATCTCGCACCGCAGTGCGCCGGTGGCGGTGCTGGAGAAGGTGGCCGTCACCGACACCGACCGCCCCAAGCTGGTCGACCGGCTGCTCGCCTCCAGCCACGTCGCCGAGGCGATGATCCTCTCCACCTGCAACCGGGTCGAGGTCTACGCGGTCGTCGACGCCTTCCACGGCGGCCTCGCCGAGGTCGGCGAGCTGCTGACCAGGCACTCCGGGCTGGCGATGACCGAGCTCACCAAGCACGCCTACGTGCGCTACAGCGAGGCCGCCGCCGAGCACCTGTTCGCGGTGGCCAGCGGGCTGGACTCGATGGTGGTCGGCGAGCAGCAGGTGCTCGGCCAGATCCGCGGCGCCTACGCCTCCGCCGACGCCCAGCAGGCCGTCGGGCGGACCCTGCACGAGCTGGCGCAGCACGCGCTGCGGGTCGGCAAGCGGGTGCACTCGGAGACCGGCATCGACCGGGCCGGTGCCTCCGTCGTCTCGGTCGCGCTCGACCGCGCGCAGGAGATCGTCGGCACGCTGGCCGCCCGCACCGCGGTGGTGGTCGGCGCGGGCGCCATGGGCGGCCTCGCGGTCGCGCACCTGGCCCGGGCGGGGATCGAGCGGATCGTGGTGGTGAACCGGACGCTGGGCCGGGCGCAGCGGCTCGCCGAGATCGCCCGCGGTTACGGCGTCGCGGCCGAAGGGCTCGAGTTCTCCCGGCTGCCGGAGGCCATGGCCGCGGCGGATGTCGTGGTGACCTGCACCGGTGCCGTCGGCGCTGTGGTGACGCTGGCCGACGTGCACCGCGCGCTGGCCGGGCGCGCATCCGCCGAGCGGCCGCTGGTCTTCTGCGACCTCGGGCTGCCGCGCGATGTCGAGCACGCCGTCGCCGGGCTGCCCGGCGTCTCGGTGATCGACATCGAGACGCTGCAGCACGACCCGGCCGCGGGCGCGGCCGCCGACGACACCACCGCCGCGCGCGGCATCGTCGCCGACGAGCTGGCCAAGTACCTGGCCGGGCAGCGGATGGCCGAGGTGACGCCGACCGTCGCGGCGCTGCGCCAGCGCGCCGCCGAGGTGGTCGAGGCGGAGCTGCTGCGGCTGGACTCGCGGCTGCCCGGCCTGGCGCACCCGGAGCGCGACGAGGTCGCGCGCACGGTGCGCCGGGTGGTGGACAAGCTGCTGCACGCGCCGACGGTGCGGGTCAAGCAGCTGGCGTCGACGCCGGGCGGCGACAGCTACGCCGAGGCGCTGCGCGAATTGTTCGAACTCAAACCGGGAGCGGCTCAGGCCGTCGCGGCGCCCATGGAGGTGACCGCGCTCGGCGGGGAGGTTCCCGCCGGTCTCGCCGACGACTTCACCGCGGGCCACCGCGGCGACGAACAGGGGCTTTCCTGATGACCATGGTGCACGAAGAGGGCGATGTGAGCGGCGTCGGCGCCCGCGCGCCGTGGCGCATCGGGACGCGGGGAAGCCTGCTCGCGCTGACCCAGGCGGGCACGGTGCGGGACGCGCTGGTCGCGGCCGGGCAGCCGGCCGAGCTGGTGGTGGTCAAGACCGCCGGTGATCTCTCCCAGGCGCCGGTGCAGGAGATCGGCGTCGGGGTCTTCACCACCGCGCTGCGCGACGAGCTCGCCGCCGGCGCGGTGGATATCGCGGTGCACTCCTACAAGGACCTGCCCACCGCGCAGGACCCGCGCTTCGTGATCGCCGCGGTACCGCCGCGCGCCGACCCGAGGGACGCGCTGGTCGCGCGGGACGGCCTCGTCCTCGGCGAGCTGCCCGCAGGCTCCCGGATCGGGACATCCGCGCCGCGGCGCGCGGCTCAGCTGCTCGCGCTCGGGCTCGGGCTGGAGATCGTTCCGCTGCGCGGCAACCTGGACACCAGGCTGCGCAAGGTCACCGATGGTGAGCTGGACGCGGTCGTCGTCGCCAGGGCCGGGCTGGTCCGGATCGAGCGGACCGACGCCGTCACCGAGGCGCTGGAGCCGGTGCAGATGCTGCCCGCGCCCGCCCAGGGCGCGCTCGCGATCGAGTGCCGGGTCGACGACACGGAGCTGATCGAGATCCTGCGCGGTCTCGACGACGCCGCATCGCACGCCGCGGTCGTCGCCGAGCGCGGCCTGCTCGCCGAGCTGGAGGCGGGCTGCACCGCGCCGGTCGGGGCACTGGCCGAGGTCGTCGAGTCGCTCGACGACGACGGCCGCATCGTCGATGAGCTCTCGCTGCGCGGGTGCGCCGCCGCGATCGACGGCTCGGACGTGGTCCGCGCCTCGATCGTCGGCGCGCCGGAGCGCGCGGAGGAGCTCGGCAGAGCGCTCGCCAGGGAACTGCTCGACCTGGGCGCACGCGAACTGCTCGGGGCCGCCGGAGCGGCGCGCCCGGAGATCGCCGCGGGGGACGGCGACCCCACCCCGCGGACGGCGCCGCCGTCCGCCGCTGACGCCACCCACCCCAGTCCGATGGAGAACACCCGATGAGCCGATCCCATAAGAAGCAACCCGGGCGCATCCTGTTCGTCGGCTCCGGCCCCGGTGATCCGGCGCTGCTCACCGTGCGCGCCAGGGAGGTCATCGGCCGGGCCACGCTCGCCTTCACCGACCCCGACGTGGACCGGGGCGTGCTCGCGCTCATCGGCTCCGCGGTGGCGGAGAGCGAGGACGGCGAGCGCGCGGTCGACGTGCGGCCGGCGCTCGGCGAGCCCGCCGAGGTCGCCAAGACGCTGATCGCCGAGGCCAAGGCCGGTAGCGACGTGGTCCGCGTGGTCGCGGGCGACCCGCTGACCACCGACTCGGTGATCGCCGAGGTCACCGCCGTCACCCGCTCGCACATCGCCTTCGAGGTGCTGCCCGGGCTGCCGAACGGCTCCGCGGTGCCCAGCTACGCGGGCATCGCGCTCGGCTCCGGGCACACCGAGGCCGACGTGCGCGGCGAGGTCGACTGGGCGGCGCTGGCCGCCGCACCCGGCCCGCTGGTGCTGCACGCCACCTCCGGCCACCTGGCCGAGACCGCGAGCGCGCTGGTCGAACACGGCATGGCCCCGCAGACCCCGGTCGCGGTGACCGTGCGCGGCACCACCCGCCAGCAGCGCACCATCGAGGCCACGCTGGCCACGCTGAACAGCGCCGCCTCCGAGCTGGTCGGCCCGCTGGTGCTGACCATCGGCAAGGTGGTCTCCAGCCGCAGCAAGATGTCCTGGTGGGAGTCGCGCGCGCTGTACGGCTGGACCGTGCTCGTGCCGCGCACCAAGGATCAGGCCGCCGAGATGAGTGAGCGGCTGGTCACGCACGGCGCCATCCCGGCCGAGGTGCCGACCATCGCGGTCGAGCCGCCGCGCAGCCCGGCGCAGATGGAGCGCGCGGTCAAGGGGCTGGTCGACGGCCGCTACCAGTGGGTGGTCTTCACCTCCACCAACGCGGTGCGCGCGGTGTGGGAGAAGTTCGCCGAGTTCGGGCTGGACGCCCGCGCCTTCTCCGGCGTCAAGATCGCCTGCGTGGGCGAGGCCACCGCGGACCGGGTGCGCGCCTTCGGCATCAACCCGGAGCTGGTGCCGAGCGGGGAGCAGTCCTCCGAGGGGCTGCTCGCCGACTTCCCGCCCTACGACGACGTCTTCGACCCGGTGAACCGGGTGCTGCTCCCGCGCGCCGACATCGCCACCGAGACCCTCGCCGAGGGGCTGCGCGACCGTGGCTGGGAGATCGACGACGTCACCGCCTACCGCACCGTGCGGGCATCCCCGCCGCCGGCGGAGACCCGCGAGATGATCAAGACCGGCGGCTTCGACGCGGTGCTCTTCACCTCGTCCTCCACCGTGCGGAACCTGGTCGGCATCGCGGGCAAGCCGCACGCACGCACCATCGTCGCCTGCATCGGCCCGAAAACCGCGGAGACCGCGGTCGAGTTCGGGCTGCGGGTGGACGTGCAGCCCGAGGTGGCGCAGGTCGGCCCGCTGGTCGAGGCGCTGGCCGAGCACGCGGCCCGGCTGCGCGCCGAGGGGCTGCTCCCGCCGCCGCGCAAGAAGAGCCGCCGCAGCCGGTAGTGGCTGTTCCGGCAGGCGTAAGGTGCGAAACATGACCGGAATCGACCGCCCGCGGCGGTTGCGCCGTACCCCGGCCCTGCGCCGCCTCGTCGCCGAAACCACGCTGGAGCCACGGCATCTGGTGCTGCCGATGTTCGTCGCCGACGGGTTGACCGAGGCGAGGGAGATCAGCTCCATGCCCGGTGTGCACCAGCACTCGCTGGATTCGCTGCGCAAGGCGGCGGCTGAGGCGGTCGAGGCCGGGGTCGGTGGGCTCATGCTCTTCGGGGTGCCGCTGGCCGCGGACAAGGACGCGGTCGGCAGCAGGGCGAGCGATCCGGACGGCATTCTCAACCGCGGGCTGCGGGCGCTCGCCGCCGAGGTCGGCGACGCCACCGTGATCATGGCCGACACCTGCCTGGACGAGTTCACCGACCACGGCCACTGCGGTGTCGTCGCGCCGGACGGCGGCGTGGACAACGACGCGACGGTCGAGCGCTACGTCGAGATGGCGCTGGCCCAGGCCGAGGCCGGGGCCGATCTGCTCGGCACCAGCGGCATGATGGACGGGCAGGTCGGCGCGATCCGGGACGGGCTGGACGCGGCCGGGCACCTGGACACCGGGATCCTCGCCTACGCCGCCAAGTACGCATCGGCCTTCTACGGGCCGTTCCGCGAGGCGGTCGCCTCCTCGCTGCAGGGCGACCGGCGCACCTACCAGCAGGATCCGGCGAACCGGCGGGAGTCGCTGCGCGAGCTGGAGCTGGATCTGGCCGAGGGCGCCGACATCGTGATGGTCAAGCCGGCCATGTCCTACCTGGACATCCTGCGCGACGTCGCGGACCGCTCGACCGTGCCGGTCGCGGCGTACCAGATCTCCGGCGAGTACGCGATGATCACCGCCGCCGCCGAGCGCGGCTGGATCGACCGGCGCGGGTCGATCCTGGAGTCGCTGACCGGGATCCGCCGGGCGGGCGCCGACATCGTGCTCACCTACTGGGCGACCGAAGCGTCGCACTGGCTGCGGTAGCGGCACCGCTGGCGATGAACGATTCACCGATCTCCCCGCCCCGCGACGAGCGGTCGGCGGCGGCGGCCGAGCCGCGGCAGGCGAAGCCGCCGTCTCAGCCGGTCGAGCCGCCCCAGTGGGCGCCTGCGCCGCCGCCGTACGGCCCGTACCCCGGCCCGCCGCCGGTGCGGCCGGAGCCACCCCCGAAGCCGACCGATATCGGCACCGCGCAGCAATTGTGGCTGGCGGTCGTCGGTTTCGGGCTGCTCCAGGTGATCGCCTCGGTGATCGCGGGCGTGCAGCAGCGTGGCTCGCTGGCCGAACAGATGCGCGATGACCTGGAGCGCGCCGGGCAGCCGGCCACGCAGGCCATGGCCGAGCTGATGGTCACGCTCGGCCTCGCGCTCGCCGTGCTGATCGGCATCGTGCTGGCCGGGCTCGGTGTGCTCTTGGCGCACCTGCTCGGCAGGGGGAGGCTGTGGGCGCGCACCGTGCTCACCATCGCGGGGGTCTGGCTGGTGCTCATGGCAACGGGCACGCTCTTCGCGCTCGACGGTGTCTCAGGTGCTGCGGCGCTCGCGGCCGGCGCGGCAACCCTGGTGCAGGGCGTACTGGCAGCCGGTGCCATTTTTCTGGCGTACCGCCCGGACTCCACCGCCTACTTCCTGGTGAATCGCCGGTGAACCCCGCGCGAACCGGGAGCTGAGTTTGTCTCGGACACGCCTGCATGTATCGTGAGGGCTGTCACAGTGGACGTGAAGACCGTGAGTCGCCGGGCGAGGGGTGCTCACCAGCGGAGTTACCGCCGCGGTGAGATTCGGCCGGCCGGCTTCGGGAGATCGGAGGCAACGATGCGCGTGGTCATCCAACAGCCGCAGAGCATTCGTCGGGACCTGCTCGTGCTGAGTCTGCTGATCCTGTTCGGCGTACTGACGGTCGCCGTGCTGTTGCTTCCAGGTCTGACCCGCTGATCCGATAGTGCTCTTCGCCGAACCCGGTGCGCGCTGGCGCAGCGTCGCCTACGGGCCCGTTCTCTGCGCGATCCTGCTCGTCGTCGAACTCGCGACCGGCGCTCGGCCGCACTGGTTCGCGCTGATCTTCTGCGGGGTCGCGATCGGCGGCTTCGTCGCGCTGCAGGTGGTCGCCGGGCAGCGGCACGTGAGCGTCGAGCTCACCCCCGAGCAGCTCCGCCAGGGCACCGAGCTCCTGCCGCTGCGCGACATCGCCGCCGTGCTGCCGGAGCGCGACGACGACAACTGGGACGATCTGGACTGGGAGTCCGCCCGCGCGCTCGGCGAGCTGCACGGGGTGCCGCGCAGGCGCACCGGTGTCGGGCTGAAGCTGCGCAACGGCGCGCTGGTCCAGGGCTGGGCCCGCGACCACCGCGGCCTGCGCGCCGCCCTGGAGGCGGCGGTGGCCGACGCGGCAGCGAAACCCGCCGAACCCGAGGAGCCCGCTGCGCGCGGTGCCGCCGCACCGGGTACCGTGCCCGCTGACGACGACCGGGAGGACGGGGCGCAGCGGTGAGGTACGGGATCGCGCGGGCGGCTGTGGGGACGGTTCTCGCGCTCGCCGCCGTGCTCGGCGGGGTCCTCGCCTGGCGCAACGGCATCCGCACCACCGGATTCGCGCCGTCGGGCGACGTCCCCGCCTTCGAGGCCACCCGGTACGCGGGCCCCTGGATCTTCCTCGCCGCCACCCTGCTCACGGTGGCCGGGCTGCTGCTGGTCGACGTCGTCGCGCACCTCGCGACGGCCCGGAATGCGAGCGCGGCGCACCGCGAACAGTAGTGTGTCCGTGGCGATTCCGGTCTGTCTGCCGGGTCGCGGATTTCTGAGATCTACCAGCGAGAGGTTTTCTGTGAAGCGGTTCGTGGTGCGGTTCGGGATGGCGACGATGGCGGTCGCCGCGGTGGGGTTCGGCGCGGGGCAGGCGGTCGCCGCACCGGGGCTGCCGCTGGAGCCCGCGGCCGCGCAGCCGGCCGAGCCGGTGCAGGCCGGGTTCGTGCCGGAGTCGGGATCGGCGGGGCCGTACAACCACGCCATGTGCCTCCTGCACACGGTCTCCCCGCAGTTCCCCTGCATGTACAGCTGACGATCTGCGGTGTGGATCACTCCACTACACCCTGTCGTCGAAGCCGCGCGCGGCGGCTGACACACTGGAGTTCGTGAGTTCTTCTCCGCGCGCGGCCGAGGGTTCGGTCCCGGTTTCCGCCCAGCTCTTCGACCGGGCCGCCGGGATCATCCCCGGTGGTGTCAATTCGCCGGTCCGGGCCTTCCACTCGGTGGGCGGGACGCCGCGGTTCATCGCCTCGGCGCACGGCTGCACGCTCACCGACGCGGACGGCAACGACTACGTGGACCTGGTCTGCTCGTGGGGCCCGATGATCCTCGGCCACGCGCACCCCGCCGTGGTCGAGGCGGTGCGCGCGGCGGCGGGCGGCGGGCTGTCCTTCGGCGCCCCGACCGAGGCCGAGATCCTGCTGGCCGAGGCCATCGCCGAGCGGGTCGAGCCGGTGCGGCGGGTGCGGCTGGTGAACTCGGGCACCGAGGCCACCATGAGCGCGGTCCGGCTGGCCCGCGGCTTCACCGGCCGCACCAAGATCATCAAATTCGCCGGCTGCTACCACGGCCACGTGGACGCGCTGCTGGCCGAGGCGGGCTCGGGGGTCGCGACCCTCGGGCTGCCCACTTCGCCGGGCGTCACCGGCGCGCAGGCCAGCGACACCATCGTGCTGCCCTACAACGACCTGGACGCCGTCGCCGCGGCCTTCGCCGCGAATCCGGGCGAGATCGCCTGCGTGATCACCGAGGCGGCCGCGGGCAACATGGGCGCGGTGGCGCCTGCCGAGGGCTTCAACGCCGGGCTGAAGAAGCTGACCGAGGCCGACGGCGCGCTGCTGATCATGGACGAGGTCATGACCGGGTTCCGGGTGAGCCGGTCCGGGTGGTACGGCCGCGAGGGGGTCGCGGGCGATCTCTACACCTTCGGCAAGGTCATGAGCGGCGGGCTGCCCGCCGCGGCGTTCGGCGGCCGCGCCGACATCATGGAGCGGCTCGCCCCGCTCGGGCCGGTCTACCAGGCGGGCACGCTCTCCGGGAATCCGGTCGCGGTCGCGGCCGGGCTGGCCACCCTGCGCGCCGCCGACGACGCCGTCTACGCGGCGCTCGACCGCAATGCCGAGCGGCTCGGCGGGCTGCTCACCGACGCGCTGACCGCGGCGGGGGTCGAGCACCGGGTCCAGTTCGCGGGCAATATGGTGAGCGTGTTCTTCGCCGACGGCCCGGTCACCGACTACACCTCCGCCAAGGCCAGTGCGACCTGGCGCTACCCGGCCTTCTTCCACGCCCTGCTGAGCGCCGGGGTGTACCCGCCGCCGAGTGCGTTCGAGGCCTGGTTCGTGTCGGCGGCGCTCGACGAGGACGCATTCGCCCGCATCGCCGCCGCTCTGCCCGCCGCCGCTCGCGCGGCGGCCGCAGCCACCCCCGAAGGAACCCGCGCGTGAGCTCCGATCAGCCCACCCCCTCCGACGTCCCCGCCGAGCCCGCCGCCGACCGCCCCGCGGTCCGGCCGGTTGCCCAGCACGAGCCGCCCGCGGTGGCCGAGCGGGTGGAGACCATCGTGCACGTGCTGCGCCACGGCGAGGTGCACAACCCGAACGGCATCCTCTACGGCAGGCTGCCCGGCTTCGGCCTCTCGGTGGCCGGGCGGGCGCAGGCGGGCGCCGTCGCCCGCGCGCTCGCCGACCACGACCTCGCGCTGGTCATCGCCTCGCCGCTGCAGCGCGCGCAGGAGACGGCGGAGCCGATCGCCGCGGCGCACGGCATCGCGATCCGCACCGACGAGAACCTGATCGAAGCGGGCAACACCTTCGAGGGGCTGCGCGTCTCGGTCGGCGACGGCGCGCTGCGCAAGCCGAGGCACTGGTGGAAGCTGCGCGACCCCTTCACCCCGTCCTGGGGCGAGCCCTACCTGCAGATCGCGCACCGCATGCTGGCCGCGGTGAACAAGGCGCGGGTGGAGGCGAGCGGCCGCGAGGTGGTGCTGGTCTCGCACCAGCTGCCGGTCTGGACCTTGCGCCGCTTCCTGCAGGGGCAGCGGCTCTGGCACGACCCGCGCAGCAGGCAGTGCTCGCTCGCCTCGCTGACCTCGCTGGTCTACGAGGGCGACACCCTGGTCGACATCGTCTACTCCGAGCCCGCGGGTAGTTCGGATCCGAGGAAGACCGGGGCATGAGTGCGTCAGGCCCGGAGGCGGCAGCGCGCGTAGCCACGGAGGGCCAGCGCTCGGGCCGGATGGACACAGCATGAGCCGTTCCACCGCACGTCCCCGGCGGATCGGGCCGGTGTTGCTCGCGTGCGTGGCCCTGGTGGCCGCGCTCGCGGGCTGCGCCACCGGTACCGACGCGGTGGCGTCCGGTGGCACCTTCGACTTCGTCTCGCCCGGCGGCAAGACCGACATCGTCTACGACCCGCCCGCGAGCCGAGGCACCATCGGCGCGCTGGCCGGCCCGGACCTGATGAACGACGGGAAGACCGTCTCGGTCGCCGACTTCCCCGGCCAGGTCGTCGTGCTGAATCTGTGGGGGCAGTGGTGCGGGCCGTGCCGCGCCGAGGTGCCCGCGCTGGAGCAGGTCTACGAGCGGACCAGGGATCGGGGCGTCGCCTTCGTCGGCATCAACGTCCGCGACCCGCAGCAGGACAAGGCGAAGGACTTCGTGGTCGACAACCGGGTCGGCTATCCCTCGATCTACGACCCGTCCATGCGCACCCTGCTCGCGCTCGGTGGAAACTTCCCCACCAGCGTCATCCCGACCACGCTCGTGCTCGATCGGCAGCACCGGGTCGCGGCGGTCTTCCTGCGCGCCCTGCTCGCCGAGGACCTGCAGCCGGTGGTGGAGCGGCTCGCGGGCGAGGGCCCGTCGTGAGCACCGTAGTGCTGGCGGGGGTGGGGGATTCGTTCCAGCAGACGGCGGCGAGCGGGCCGCTCGTGCTCGCGCTCGGTGCCTGCCTGCTGGCCGGGCTGGTCTCCTTCGCCTCGCCGTGCGTGGTTCCGCTGGTGCCCGGCTACCTCTCCTACCTGGCCGGGCTGGTCGGCGCGGAGGCGCCGCCGGTGACGCCGACCGAGGCGCGGAGCCGTCGCGGCACCGCGCACCGCGCGATGCGCGGCCCGGTGCGCGGTGCCGCGGGCAGCTCTGCCCGCGCGGAGCCGGGCACTGACTCGGCCGCCGCTGCGGAGCCGGGCACTGTCGAGAAGGGCGCCGCCGAGCGACGCGCCGCGCGCGCGGGCAGGCTGCGGATCGCGGGCGCGGCCGGACTCTTCGTGCTCGGCTTCACCGTGGTCTTCGTGCTGGCGACCGCGACGGTGTTCGGCCTGATCCAGACCATGAACGTGAACCGGGAGCTGCTGCAGCGAATCGGCGGCGTGCTCACCATCCTGATGGGGCTCGTCTTCATCGGCCTCGTCCCCGCGCTGCAGCGGGACACCAGGATGGAGCCGCGCCGGATCACCGGGCTGCTCGGCGCCCCCCTGCTCGGCGGGGTCTTCGCGCTCGGCTGGACCCCGTGCCTCGGCCCGACGCTCTCCGGCGTGATGGCGGTGGCGGCGGGCACCGAGGGCGCGACCGCCGCGCGTGGCGTCACCCTGATCGTGGCCTACTGCGTCGGGCTCGGGCTGCCCTTCGTCGTGCTCGCCTTCGGCTCGGCGGGGGCGCTGCGCGGTGTCGGCTGGCTGCGCCGCAACTCCCGCACCATTCAGCTCGTCGGGGGAATCCTGCTGGTCGCGGTCGGGGTCGCCCTGGTGACCGGGGCCTGGGACCAGTTCGTCGCGTGGGTGCGCGACGCCTTCGTCTCCGAGGTGACCCTGCCGATATGACCGTGACCGACAGCCCGCCCGCCGCCGCGCCCGTGCCGCCGCCGCGCCAGTCCCCGTTCGGCCGCGCGCTCGCCGCGGTGCGCAACACCTGGCGTGGGCTGACCAGCATGCGCACCGCGCTGGTGCTGCTCTTCCTGCTCGCGCTGGCCGCCATCCCCGGCGCGCTGCTGCCGCAGCGGAACCTGAACGAGCAGAAGGTCGCGGAGTACATCGCGGACCGCCCGACGCTGGGCCCGTGGATGGACCGGTTCGAGCTGTTCGACGTCTTCTCCAGCTTCTGGTTCACCGCCGTCTACGTGCTGCTCTTCATCTCGCTGGTCGGCTGCATCCTGCCGCGCACGGTGGAGCACGCGCGGGCGCTGCGCACCCCGCCGGTGCGCGCACCGCGCAATCTCGGCAGGCTGCCGCACCACTGGTCCGGCACCGACGAGCGCGAGCCCGAGCAGGTGCTGGCCACCGCAGAGGCTGGGCTGAGCGGCTGGCGGGTGCGCCGCCGCGATGGCGAGCGCCCCGGCGAGCTGACCCTCTCCGCGGAGAAGGGCTACACCCGCGAGCTCGGCAACCTGGTCTTCCACCTCGCCCTGGTCGGGCTGCTCGTGGCGATCGCCGTTGGCAAGCTCTTCGGCTACGAGGGCACCGTCATCGTGATCGCCGACGACGGCCCCGGCTTCTGCAGCACCTCGCCCGCTGCCTTCGACTCGTTCCGCGCGGGCAATGTGAACGACGGCACCGGGATGACGCCGCTCTGCGTCCGGGTCAAGGACTTCCGCGCCGACTATCTGGACACCGGCCAGGCCGAGATGTTCACCTCGAACATCTCCTACCAGGCAGGCGCCGACCTGGCCACCGGCACCTGGCGGGACACGACGCTCCGGGTGAACCACCCGCTCCGGGTCGCCGGCGACCGCGTCTACCTGCAGGGCCACGGCTACGCGCCGACCTTCACGGTCCGCTTCCCGAACGGCGAGACCCGCACCGAGACCATCCAGTGGCGCCCGGACGACGCGCGGACCTTCCTCTCCAGCGGCGTGCTCCGGATCGACCCGCCCGGCGGGCTCTTCGCCGACGAGGAGGAACGCAGGCGCAACCAGATCGCGATCGAGGGGCTCTTCGCGCCCACCGCGCTGCTGCACGGCGCCCTGCTCACCTCGTCCTTCCCCCGGATGGACGACCCGGCGGTCGCGGTCGACATCTACCGCGGCGACACCGGACTCGACACCGGCCGCCCGCAGAACCTCTTCGCGCTGGATCAGGAGCTGGTCCGGCAGGGCCGGTTGACCAAGGAGGCGCGGGTGAACCTGCGCCCCGGCGAGTCCACCCAGCTCGCCAACGGCACCACGGTGACCTTCGACGGCGCGAAGGAGTTCGTGAACATCCAGGTGTCGCACGACCCGGCGCAGCAGTGGGTGCTGATCAGCGCGGTGACCATGATGGCCGGGTTGCTGGTCTCGCTGCTGGTGAAGCGGCGGCGGGTCTGGGTCCGGGTCTACCCGGCCGCGGGCGCACCCGGTACCGTTGACCAACGACGCACCGTAGTAGAGATGGGCGGGCTCGCCCGCACCGACCAGGCGGGCTGGGGCTCCGAGTTCGACCGGCTGCGCACCCGCCTGATCGAGCCGAGCACGGGAGAACAGTGATGGAGATCGACGAGACCCTGGCGGGCTACAGCGACCTCGCCTTCAAGTCGGCCATCGTGGTGTACGCGCTGGTGCTGGTGCTGCTCCTGGTGCAATATGCCTCGGCGCGCACCAGGCAGGTCGCGGCCCGCGAGCCCGCGCTGGTCGGGGCGGGGAACGACCCCGCGCTGCCGGGCAAGATCGCGGCGCCGCCGCAGCGGCCGCTGGCCGACCGGTTCGGCAACATGGCCTTCTCGGTGCTGGTGGTGGCGGTGGCGCTGCACCTGGCCTCGATCGTGCTGCGCGGCTTCGCGACGAACCGCTTCCCGCTCGGCAACATGTACGAGTTCGTCACCATGGCGACGGCGGCCGCGGTGCTGGTCGGCATGGTGTTCCTGCGCGAGCAGCGGTACCGCTCGATGTGGGTCTTCCTGTTGGTGCCGGTGCTGGTCCTGATGTTCCTCGGCGGCACCGTGCTCTACGCCGACGCGGCGCCGGTGGTGCCCGCGCTGCGCTCGTTCTGGCTGCCCATCCACGTGACCATCGTGAGCATCGGCAGCGGTGTCTTCCTGGTCTCCGGCATCGCCAGCCTGCTCTTCCTGTACCGGCTGCGACAGCCGGAGGGCGGCGAAACGGACAACCTGCTCGGCGCCGTGGCGCGCAGGCTGCCGGACGCCCGCACCCTGGACCGGATCGCCTACCGGACCACGATCATCGGCTTCCCGCTCTTCGGTGCGGGCGTCATTCTCGGCGCCATCTGGGCCGAGGCGGCCTGGGGCCGGTTCTGGGGCTGGGATCCGAAGGAGACCTGCTCCTTCATCGCCTGGGTGCTCTACGCGGCGTACCTGCACGCCCGCGCGACCTCGGGTTGGCGCGACACCAGGGCGGCCTGGATCAACATCGCCGGCTTCGTCGCCATGCTGTTCAACCTGTTCATCATCAACCTGGTGATCAGCGGGCTGCACAGCTACGCGGGGCTCACCTAGCGGTCGCCGGCGCCACCTTTACCCGAATCGCCGTCCCGGTGCTGCTGGCGGGAGAGCCGCCAGAGGAACTCGGGATCGTCGTCGGGGCCGACGGTCCGCGTGCGCTGGGGAGCACTGCTCCCGGCCGGGCCGAAGGCCTTCCAGCACAGCACCGCGACAGCTACCACCGCGATGAGTGCCAACAGGTACATCACGTCGCTCACCTCCTGGCTACGAGGGTAGCGGCGGTCCGCGGGTAAGCCCAGTTTCGGCGGCGTTCACCGCGGCGTCACCGCGCCCGCCGCCCGCGTGCGTGCGGTCGGCGGCGCGGCGAACGGTCAGCGCGCGGTTGCCTCGGTGGTGAGCGAGGCGAGCAGCCGCATGACCTCCGATTCGCGGAATCGGCGATGCCCACCGGGGGTGCGCAGCGACCCGAGCCGACCCGCGTGCGCCCACCGGGTCACGGTCTTCGGGTCGACGTGGAAGAGCGCGGCCACCTGGCCCGGGGTGAGCAGAGCGTCCTGGGCGGTCGTCGCAGCAGTCATGGCAAACCTCTCCGTCTTCGACAGTCCCTCATCGGACAGCGCCATCGTGGCACGAAGACCCCTAGGTACTCGATTGATCTACGGTTGGTAAAGGGGAGGTAATAGACAAATCGGATACACCTCCCACCTGGTGCGAAGCGGTCATCCCGGACAACGCAACCCCGTGGCATAGGCTTGCCGACGTGAGTGACGCAACCCCATCGCGCGACGGAGCAGGCACGGGCGAGCCGGCGCCGGGCAGGCGGCTCGCGCTGAACCTCGGCCTCTACACCCTGGCCCGGCTCGGCCTCGTTGTGCTGATCACGGGCCTGATCGTCGGGGTCGCGCGGCTGGTCGACGTGGAGATCCCGCTGGTGGTGGCGGCGCTGTTCGCGATCATCGTGGCGATGCCGCTCTCGCTGACGCTGTTCAAATCGCTGCGGTCCAAGGTGAACGAGGACATCGCGACGGTCGACCGGAAACGTCGGCAGGACAAGGCCAGGCTGCGCGCCCGGCTGCGCGGCGAGGACGACGAGCAGGCGTGACGCCGTGAAGACCTGCGACCGCAGCGCCCCGCGCGGGTGGGTGGACAACGCGGTGCGGCTGATCGACGCCGACACCCAGCGCAGCGCCGACACCCACCTGCTGCGCTACCCGCTGCCCGCCGCCTGGCGGGTGCAGCTGTACCTCAAGGACGAGTCGACGCACATCACCGGCAGCCTGAAGCACCGGCTGGCCCGCTCGCTCTTCCTGTACGCCATCTGCAACGGCTGGGTCGGCGAGGGGACGACCGTCGTGGAGGCCTCGTCCGGGTCGACCGCGGTGAGCGAGGCGTACTTCGCCAAGCTGCTCGGGCTCGACTTCGTGGCGGTGATGCCGGCGAGTACCTCGCCGCGCAAGGTCGCGCTGATCGAGGCGCAGGGCGGGCGCTGCCACTTCGTGCAGCGGCCGCCGGAGATGTACACCGAGGCCGCGCGGCTGGCCGCCGAGTGCGGCGGGCACTACATGGACCAGTTCACGCACGCCGAGCGGGCCACCGACTGGCGCGGCAACAACAACATCGCCGAGAGCGTCTTCGAGCAGATGCGGCTGGAGGCGCACCCGGTGCCGGAGTGGATCGTGGTCGGCGCGGGCACCGGCGGTACCAGCGCGACCATCGGCCGCTACATCCGCTACCGCAGGCACCACACCCGGCTCGCCGTCGTCGACCCGGAGAACTCCGCCTTCTTCGGCGGCTACGAGACCGGCGACGCGGGGTACGGCACCGGCATGTCGTCCCGGATCGAGGGGATCGGGCGGCCCCGGGTCGAGCCGTCCTTCGTCGGGCAGGTGGTGGATCGGATGATCCAGGTGCCGGACGCCGCGTCGATCGCCACCATGCGGTACGCGAGCGGCGTGCTCGGCCGCCGGGTCGGCGGGTCGACCGGCACCAACCTGTGGGGCGCCTTCGCGCTGATCGCGGAGCTGCTGGCGGCGGGGCGCTCCGGCAGCGTGGTGACGCTGCTCTGCGACGGCGGCGACCGCTATGCCACCACGTACTACGACGACCCCTGGGTGGCGGCCCAGGGCTTCGAGCTGGAGCCCGCGCGGGCGGTGCTGGCGAAGTTCGCGGCCACCGGGATCTGGACCGGCTGAGCCTTCCGTTCGTCAATTTTTGTTGACAAGTGCCCGCGGCGTCAATCAAAATTGACGGCATGAGTGAAGCGACAACGCTGGCGGCCGCCGCGGGCAGCCCCGACCCGACGGTCGGGCTGCGTGCGGTGCTCGCGCTGCGCAGGCTGCTCGAGCGGCTGGAGGCCATCCAGGTCGCGAACGCCAGGGCGCAGGGCTGGTCCTGGCAGGCGATCGCCGATGCGCTCGAGGTCAGTAAGCAAGCCGTCCACCAGAAGCACACGAGGAGACGCTGATGTTCGAACGGTTCGGCAGGGAGGCGCGGGTCGCGATCGTGCTGGCGCAGGAGGACGCCCGCGAGCTGCGCTCCCCGGTGATCGATGTGCAGCACGTGCTGCTCGGGCTGCTCGGCCACGCCGAGCCCGCGCTGCGCACGCTGCTCGCGGAGTCCGGGGTGACCAGGGACGCGGTGGTGGCGGCGCTGGCCGAGCGCGGCCGCGGCGAGCCGCTGGGGGAGGAGGACGCCGAGGCGCTGCGCTCGATCGGGATCGACCTGGACGCCGTGCGCGCGAGCCTGGAAGCCGGGTTCGGCGCGGACGCGCTGGCGCAGGCGGCGCCGGAGCCGCGCGGGCGGTTCGCCCGGTGGACCGGCGGGCACATCCCGTTCACCCGGGACGCCAAGAAGACGCTGGAGCTGGCGCTGCGCGAGGCGCTCGCCCGCAAGGACCGCTCGATCGAGTCCGGGCACCTGCTGCTCGGCATCCTGCGCGGGGCCAACGAGGTCACCACCGGGCTGCTCGGCGGCCCCGCCGCGCGAGACGCGCTGCGCCCCCGGATCCACGCCCTGCTGGACCGGGCCGCCTGAGCGCTCCCGCGTTGTGCACCCTGCGCGACACCTCGCCCGCTTAGCATGGCGGCATGCAGCTAGCGCTCCGGTTGATCATCAACGCCTTCGCCATCTGGCTGGCGGCCTACCTGGTCGGCGCCATCGAGGTGGTGAGCCCGGAGGACGAGATCGGCTGGAAGATCATCGTCCTGCTCGCCGTCGCCGCGGTCTTCACCCTGGTGAACGCCCTGGTCAAGCCGATCGTCCAGGTGCTGTCGCTGCCCCTGGTGATTGTCACGCTCGGGCTGTTCCTGCTGGTGGTGAACGCACTGATGCTGATGCTGACGGCGGCCATCACCGAGGTCACCGACTACGGCCTCCGGGTGGACGGCTTCTGGGCCGCGCTGGTCGGCGCGCTCATCATCTCGATCGTCAACTGGGGGCTCGGGCTCCTGGTCGGCGAGGACTGAGCCCGGCCTCAGCCGAGGGCGAGCGCGGCGGCGGTCACCGCCGACCAGGCCAGCAGGGCGAGGCCGGAATCGCGCAGCGCCGGAATCAGTTCCGGCCCGCCGCGGCCGCCGCGCACCGGCGCGTTGGCGCGCAGCGCGAGCGGCACGGCGACCAGCGCGAGCAGCGCGAACGGGGTGCGCAGCGCGAGGACGAGGGTCATCGCGAAGGGCAGCGCGAGCAGCACCGCGTGCAGCGTCCGCGTGCGCGGGTCGCCGAGCCTGACCGCGAGCGTGGTCTTGCCGGACTCGGTGTCGGTGGGGATGTCGCGCAGGTTGTTCGCGACCAGCACCGCGCTGGAGAAGGCGCCGACCGCGACCGCGGCGGCGAGCCCGGCCCAGTCCACCCGCTCGGCCTGCACGTACTGGGTGCCGAGCACCGCGAACAGACCGAAGAAGACGAACACCGCGATCTCACCGAAACCGCTGTAGCCGTACGGGTTCCGCCCGCCGGTGTAGAACCAGGCGCCGGCCAGGCAGGCGGCGCCGAAGAGCAGCAGCCACCAGGCGGTGAGCAGCGCGAGCGCCAGGCCGGCGACCGCGGCGACCAGCAGGCTCGCGACCGCGGCGTTGCGCACCGCCTTCGGCTCGGCCAGCCGCTGCCCGACCAGCCGCACCGGGCCTACCCGGACGTCGTCGGTGCCGCGGATGCCGTCGGAGTAGTCGTTGGCGTAGTTCACCCCGACGATCAGGGCGAGCGAGACCACAAGGGCAAGCAGTGCTTTCCACCACACCGCGGCGTCGAGCGCGGCGGCGGCGCCGGTGCCGGCGAGCACCGGGGCGATCGCGTTGGGGAGGGTTCGCGGCCGGGCGCCTTCGAGCCATTGCGCTGCAGTTGCCATGCGCGCAGCCTAATCCGGCGGAGTTCAGCCGGGCTGCTCGGCGGCTGCCTTCAGCCGGGCCAGCCCCTTCTCGAAGTCCTTGCCGATGAACCTGTCCATCGGGATCACCCGGCCGACCAGCCCGAGGAAGCCGGTGCGCTCACCGGTCATCCGCCAGGTCACCTCGGTGCCGCCGACCACGCCGGCCAGCTCGAAGCGGACGTCGTTGGTGGCGGCGATCGGCTTGCGGAACTCCACCCGGACGCCGATCTCGTGCTCGGCGCTGGAGGTGATCGTCATGGTGCCGCTGCCCGCCCTGCGGTTACCGTTCCAGGAGTAGGAGGCGCCGACACCGGACTCGGGGCCCGCGTATCGCCGGTTCAGCTCGGGGTCGATGTCCTCCCACGGCGACCAGTGCACCCACTGGTGGAAATCGTCGATCAGCCCGTGGATCCGGGCGGGCTCGGCGGCGATCACGGTGCGCCGGGCAACCTCGAAGTCGGCCATGGGCCGACTCTAAGCCGAGCGCCGGGGCCGCGCGGGACGCGCGCCGCATCGGTCGCGTGAACCCTAGGATCGATTCCGGAATGGTGCCGGAGAACAGTGGCCCGATCGGGCCCGACCGAATGGTGGCTCCGCGCGGCGGAGAGTCCTCGCCGGTGGACGCGGGGGGAGTTGTCGTGCCGCTGGAAGAAGTCGAGGGGGACCGCGCGGCCTGGCCGGAGCCGGGCGCGGCACCGGTGCTGCCTGACTCCGTGGCCGCGGTGCTCGAGGTGGGGTTGCTCGGGCCGGTGGCGGTGCGCCGGGAGGGCGGACTGTGGCCGCTGCCCGGGGCGCGGGCCCGTGCGCTGCTCGCGGCGCTGGCGCTGCGGCCGGGGCGGAGCCGGGCCGCGGCGGGGTTGATCGAGGACGTGTGGGGTGCGGCGGCGCCGCGGGCGCCGATGAACGCGCTGCACACCCAGGTGTCCCGGCTGCGCTCGGTGCTGCCCGGCGGCGCGGTGAGCGCGGGCCCGGCCGGGTACCGGCTGGAACTCGACCCCGAGCAGGTCGATCTGACCCGCTGCGCGCGGCTCCTCGAGCGGGCCACCGAGCAGCGCGGTTCCGGCGCCTACGCCACCTCCCTCGCCACCGTGCTCGCCGCCCGCGCACTCTGGCGCGGGGAACCCGGCGCCGACCTGCCCCCCGGCCCGCTCGCCGCCGAGCTGCGTGAGCGGGCCGCAGGCCACGCGGCCGAACTCGACGCGCTGGAGATCACCGCCCGGGCAGGCAGTGGTGACGCGGACGGCGCGCTCCGGCTGGCAGTGCACCGCGCCGCCGCACTGCCCCTGGACGAACCCGCGCACGTCGAGCTGGTCCGGCTGCTCGCCGCCACCGGCCGCTCCGCCGCCGCACTGGAAACCGTCGCCACCTTCCGCGACCGCCTCGCCGACCGCCTCGGCGCCGACCCCGGCCCCGAGCTCACCGAGCTCAACACCGCCGTTCTGCGCGGGAAGCGGATCGCGCCGCTCGGCGACAGCCTCCCGCCCGCCGTCTCGCCCCCGCGAGCGGTTGCCGTCCCGCTGCCCGCCGTCGTCGCCGGACCCGCGCCCGGCGCGACGGAGCGCGCGCCGTTCCTCGGCCTGGGTGTGCGCGCCGCACCCAACCCGCTACTCGGCCGCGACACCGACCTGACCGCGCTCGAGGAGCTGCTCCGCCGCTCCCGGGTGACCACCGTGCTCGGCCCCGGCGGCACCGGCAAGACCCGCGTCGCCCACGAACTCGGTGCCCGTGAGTCCGGCGCGGTAGCCCTGGTCGAACTGGCCTCCATCCGCGCCGCCGAACCGGAGGTGGCGCGCGCCGAGATCGAGAGCGCGATCGCGGCGGTGCTCGGCGTCTCCGAGGCGCCCTTCGACAGCAACACACTGCGCACCGGCCCGGTGGAGCTGCGCCAGCGCCTCTTCGACGCCGTCTCGGCCCGCCCGACGCTGCTCGTCCTGGACAACTGCGAGCACCTGATCGACGCCGTCGCCACGCTGGTCGCCGAGTTCATCGCACACGTCCCCCGGCTGCGGGTGCTCACCACCAGCCGCGCGCCGCTGATGATCACCGCCGAGGCGGTCTACCCGCTGCCCCCGTTGCACATCGACCCCGCGGGCTCGCCTGCCACCGAATTGTTCGCGGCGCGGGCCCGCGCGGTCCGGCCGTCGGTGCGGATCGACCAGGCCGTCGTGGCCCGGCTCTGCCACACCCTCGACGGCCTCCCGCTCGCCATCGAGCTCGCCGCCGCCCGGGTGCGGACCATGAGCGTCGAGGAGATCGCCGACCGGCTGCACGACCGCTTCGCCCTGCTCCGCTCCGGCGACCGCAGCTCCCCGGCGCGGCACCGCACCCTGCACGCCGTCATCGACTGGAGCTGGAACCTGCTCGAGCCGGGCCAGCGGGTGGCGCTGCGCAGGCTGTGCCGCTTCCCGGCCGGCTTCACCCTGGCCGCGGCCGAGGTGGTGGCCGCGGGTGCCGAGGTCGGCGAGGTCGCCGCCGCGGTGGACGGGCTGGTGAACCAGTCCCTGCTCACCGTGCAGGACTCAGCGGCCGGGCTGCGCTACCGGATGCTGGAGACGGTCCGCGAGTACGGCGAGGAGCGGCTGGCCGCGAGCGGGGAGGGCGAGGAGGTCATCGCCCGCACCCTGCGCTGGGCCCGCTCCTGCTGCGAGGACCTGGGGGCGCGGGCGTACCGCGAGGACCAGCTGCTGCTCGGCGGCGAGCTCGACGCCGAGCAGGACAACCTGCTCGCCGCGCTGCGCTGGGCCGCCGAGCGCGCCGACGGGGTCACCGTCTACACCGTGTTCCCCACGCTCGGCGTGCTCTGGATGATGCGCGGCGCGCACGGCGAGGTGATCGCCTGGTCCGAGCGGCTGCTGCACGTCCCGCTGCCCGCGCCGGACGCGGCGCACCCGCCGGGCGATCTGCTGGTGATCGGCGCCGCGCTGCAGATCCTGCACGCCGCCTTCGGTGACCGCTCCGAGCTGCGCAGGATGGCCCGGGTGCGGTTGCGCACCAGGCGGCTGCTCGCCGCGCGCACCGACCTCTCGGCGTCGGTGCTGCTCGCGGCCCGGCTGCTGGTGAGCCCGCCGCGCGGAACCGGGATCCCGCGGCTGGTGGCCGCGGGGGTGCGCTCACCCGACCGGGACGCCAGGGTGAATGCGCTGATCCTGCGCGCGAACATCAGGGAGAACCTCGGCGACCTGCGTGGCTCGCTGCGGGACGCGGCGACGACGCTCACCCTGCTCCGCCCCGGCGACGGGTGGAGCCTGGCCTCCGCGCACCGGCACGTGGCGCAGCTGCACGGCCAGGCGGGCCGGTACGGCGAGGCCGTCGAGCACTACGAGCGCGGGATCGGGCTGCTGGAGCGGATCGGCGCCTACGACGAGCTGATCGAGGCGCGCACCGCGCTGGTCGGCGCCCTCATCGGCTGCGGTGAGCCCGACCGCGCCGCCGCCGAGCTGGAGCGCACCGTGCAACTCGCCGACCTCGACCCGGAGGCGCCGGACGGCACCGTCAGCGGGCTGCTCGGTGTGCTCTTCCAGGCGCAGGCGGAGCTGCTTATCGCGCGCGGCCGGATCGAGGACGGCGTGCGCCGGTACCGCCGCGCGCTCGCCGTCTCCGGCTGGCCGGGCACCTCGCGGGGGCCCGGGGCATGGGTGCTCATGCTGGTCGCGGCGGTGCTCGACGCCGAGGTGCTGTACGGCGACCCGGTCGCGGCCGGGAAGATCGCCCGCGAGCTGGCCGAGGCAGCGGACCGGATCTTCGGCGCCTTCCAGGACGTCCCGCAGATCGGCGCCATCGCCTGCGCGCTCGGCAGCAGGCTCGTTGCCACCGGCGAGGACCCGGAGACCGGGCTGCGGCTGCTGCTCGCCGCGCCCCGGCTGTCCGCCAGGCAGGACTTCCCGTCCATGCTGGTCCGCAGGCACCTGGAGCTCGCCGAGGCGAAGTCGGGGACAGCGGCCGTCGCGGAGGCGGAGGCGGCGCTCGGCCCCGCGCGCCGGATGCGGCTGCTGCCCCGCGTGCTCGCGCTGATCGCCGGGACGACGGCGGGGGCGCCCGGCGAACCGGACGCCCCCGCCGGAGTTCACGCGCGGCGCATGTAGGCCCGCACCGCGAGCGGCGCGAACACCGCGATCACCGCGACGGCGCCGAGCAGCGAATACACCGTGCTGCTCCCGAAGCCGTTGCCGTTCATCAGGTCGCGGCAGGCATTGACCATGTAGTAGACCGGGTTGGCGTGGTTGATCGCCTGCATCCAGCCCGGCATGGTGCTGGTCGGCGCGAACGCGCCGGACATGAAGGTCAGCGGGAACATGACCATCATCGAGATGCCCTGCACGCCTGCCGCGCTGCGCCCGGTGACGCCGACCAGCGCCCAGATCCAGCTCACCGCGAACGAGCAGAGCACGATCACCACCCCGGCCGCGACCACGCCGACCACCCCGCCCGCGGGCCGGTAGCCGATGGCGAGCCCGACCACGACGGTGAGCACGGTGGCGAGCGTGTAGCGCACCATGTCGGCGATCAGCGCGCCCGCCAGCGCGGCGATCCGGGCGATCGGCAGCGACTTGAAGCGGTCGAAGACGCCCTTGTCCATGTCCTCGCGCAGCTGGGTACCGGTGACCACCGAGGTGAGCACGACGGTCTGCACCAGGATGCCGGGGATCAGGACCGGCAGGTAGTTCTGCACGCTGCCGCCGATCGCGCCGCCGAAGATGTAGGCGAACAGCGCGGTGAACAGGATCGGCTGGATGGTGACGTCGAACAGCTGCTCCGGCTTGTGCCTGATCTTGAGCAGCCCGCGGTAGGCCATGGTGAGCGAGGCCGAGACGGTGGCGGCCGGGCTCACGCTGTTGCTCGCCTGCCGCACCGCGGCGACCCGCTGCGGCGGGGCCGGGGAGACGAGGGTGTCGGTCATGCTGCGTCCTTTTCGGTGTCGGCGTCCTCGGAGGGACGGCCGGTGAGGGTGAGGAAGACCTCGTCCAGGCTCGGCTTGCTGACGTTGATCTCCGCGATGGCGATCCGCTCCTCGCGCAGCCGGATCAGCAGGTCGGTGGTGACGTCGGCGTCGCGCAGCGGGGCGGTGATCCGGCCCGCCTCCGGGGTGACCGTCGCCTCGGCGTCGAGGAAGGTCGCGACCAGCTGCCGCGCCTCCGCCAGCCGCGACCGGTCCGCCGGCACCAGGTGCAGCGAGGAGCCGCCGACCGATTCCTTGAGTTCGTCGGCGGTGCCGTCGGCGATCACCCTGCCGTGGTCGATCACGGCGATCCGGTCGGCGAGCTGGTCCGCCTCGTCCAGGTACTGGGTGGTGAGCAGGACCGTCGCGCCCTGGCGGACCAGGCGGCGGATGGTGTCCCACATCTGCGCGCGGGTGCGCGGGTCCAGGCCGGTGGTCGGCTCGTCCAGGAAGAGCAGCGGCGGCGTCGCGATCAGGCTCGCGGCCAGGTCGAGGCGGCGGCGCATCCCGCCGGAGAAGGTTCTCAGCGGTTTGGTCGCGGCGTCGGTGAGGCCGAACTCCGCCAGCAGTTCGGTCGCCCTGCGCCTGGCGTCCTGGCGGCTCAGACCGAGCAGGCGGGAGAAGACGATCAGGTTCTCGGTGGCGGAGAGGTCCTCGTCCACCGAGGCGTACTGGCCGGTCACGCCGATCAGCGAGCGGATCGCGGTCGGCTCCTTCGCCACGTCGTGGCCGAAGATCCGGGCGGTGCCGCCGTCGAGCGGGAGCAGGGTGGTGAGCATGCGGATCGTGGTGGTCTTGCCCGCGCCGTTGGGGCCGAGGACCGCGTACACGGAGCCCTCGGGGACGGCGAGGCTCACGCCGTCGACGGCGCGCTGGGTGCCGAACACCTTGACCAGATCGGTGGCTTCCACCGCGAGGGGTGCGGAATCTGTCATGTCGCAAGGGTGCGCGGGCGCCCTTGCACCGCCCGCACACCTCTTGCACCGCTCTTGCGTGCGGCTGCTGAGCTGCACCGCTTGGGCACGTGCGCGCCCCGCGGCGGGTCAGTGCGTGCTGTGCGCCAGGAGGTGGTCGCGGAGGGCGGCGCGATCCGGTTTGCCCGGACCTCGCAGCGGGAGTTCGTCGAGGACGGCGAGTTCGCGGGGGGCGGCGATGGCGTCGAGTTCGGCGGTGACGTGGGCGCGGACCTCGTCCAGGCTCGGGGGCTCTGCTCCGGGGGTTGGGACGATGACGGCGGCTACCCGCTGACCCAAACGCTCGTCGGGCAACCCGAGCACGACGCACTCGGCGACGGCGGGGTGCGTTCCGAGCACGGCTTCGACGACCTGTGGCAGAACCAGCAACCCCCCGGTGCTGATCCCCTCGTCCAACCGCCCGGTCACCCGGAGCACTCCGGCCTCGAGGACGCCCGCGTCGTCGGTGCGGAACCAGCCCGGCTCGGCGAAGGCGGGATGGTCCGGGTGGTTGCGATACCCGATGGCGACGGTGGCCCCGCCGAGCACGATCCGCCCGTCCTCGATCCGCAGCCGGACCCCGTCGAGCGGAATCCCGTCGTAGACGCAACCCCCGCAGGTCTCGCTCATCCCGTAGGTGCGAACCACGTGGATCCCGGCGGCCCGCGCCCGCTCGAGCACCCGGGCGGGTGTCGCGGCACCGCCGACGAGCACCGCGTCCAGCCCGGCCAGCGCGGCCGAAGCGGCGGGCGATTCCAGCACCTTGATCAGCTGGGTGGGAACGAGCGAGGTGTACCGCCGCTCCCCGCGCATGGCCCGGATCGCCCCGGCCAGCGCCTCCGGCAGGAACCCGCCGCCGACGTCGAGCACCACCGGCTCGGTCCCCGCCTGGATACTGCGCAGCAACACCTGGACGCCCGCGATGTGGTGCGTCGGAAGGGCCAGCAACCACTGCCCCGGCCCGCCGAGCCGCTCGTGCGTCGCGCTCGCGCTCGCCCGCAGCGCGGCGGAGCCGAGCATGGCGCCCTTCGGCACCCCGGTCGTCCCCGAGGTGGTGACGACCAGCGCCACGTCCTCGTCGATCGGCTCACCGGGGGCGAGCGCGTCACCGAGCCTGCGCGCCTCGCGCCGGTCGCTGTTCGGCACCGGCAGCCATGCCGGGCCGGTGCCCTCGAGCGCCTCGCGCAGGTGCGGGAGCACGTCGCCGACGCCGGACCCGGTCGGCATCGGCAGGATCCGAAGGGGCTTGCTCACGACAGCGATCGTGTCATGTCCGCGTGCGTGCACACGGAACGGGTGGTCCGGGAACGGGCACAGCGCGCGCGGGAGCGGGCCGACAACGGCTCAGGTACGACAGGCATCGAGACCACGATTCTCTCGTCCGACGGAACGCGGCGAGATGGCTCCCGGACGTCGGCGGTCGGGTCTCGCCCGAGTCGTTATCGTCCCTTTCGGTTTGCCTGCTGGCAACTCGAAGGTGGCGACCTCAGCGCGAGTCGCGGCGCAGCGGGTGCTCCGCGGGGACTTCGACCAGCACGATCGGCACCCCGTCCGGGTCCGCGATCCACATCTCCAGCAACCCCCACGGCTCCCGCTTCGGCTCCCGATCGACGCGCACCCCCGCCCGCGCGAGTTCGGCGGCGGCATCCGCGATATCGCGGACCTGCAGCCAGATCGCGCCGCCGAAGTGCGAGGGCTCGCCGGACCCGCCGTGCGCGGCGACTTCGATCGAGGACTGCCCGGCGAAGAGGACCGTCCCGCCGGGATACTCCCTGGCGATCGCGAGCCCGAGCGCGTCCCGGTAGAAGGCCAGCGTTGCCTCGTAGTCGCCGGGGCGCAGAATGATCCGGCTGCTCAGGATGTCCATCAGAAGTACCAGGGGTAGGGGGTCCAGTCCGGCGAGCGCTTCTCCAGGAAGGAGTCCCGCCCCTCGACCGCCTCGTCGGTCATGTACGCCAGCCTGGTCGCCTCGCCCGCGAAGAGCTGCTGACCGACCAGCCCGTCATCTGCCAGGTTGAAGGCGTACTTGAGCATGCGCTGCGCCTGCGGCGACTTGCCGAGGATGTCGGCGGTCCACTCCAGCGCGACGTTCTCCAGCTCGGCGTGGTCGACCACCTCGTTGACCGCGCCCATCCGGTGCATCTCCTCGGCGGTGTACGGGCGGCCGCGGAAGAAGATCTCCCTGGCGAACTTCTGCCCGACCATCTTGGCCAGGTAGGCGCTGCCGTAGCCGCCGTCGAAACTGCCGACGTCGGCGTCGGTCTGCTTGAACTTCCCGTGCTCCCGGCTGGCCAGGGTGAGGTCGCAGACCACGTGCAGGCTGTGCCCGCCGCCCGCGGCCCAGCCGTTCACCAGCGCGATCACCACCTTCGGCATGAACCGGATGAGCCGCTGCACCTCCAGGATGTGCAGCCGCCCCGCGCGCGCCGGGTCGACCGTCTCCGCGGTCTCGCCGTCCGCGTACTGGTAGCCGCTGCGGCCGCGGATGCGCTGGTCGCCGCCGGAGCAGAAGGCCCAGCCGCCGTCCTTGGGGCTCGGGCCGTTGCCGGTGAGCAGCACCGCGCCGACGTCGGAGGTCATCCTGGCGTGGTCGAGCGCCCGGTACAGCTCGTCCACCGTGTGCGGGCGGAAGGCGTTGCGCACCTCCGGCCGGTCGAACGCCACCCGCACCGTGCCCTGCGACAGGTGCCGGTGGTAGGTGATGTCGGTCAGGTTCTCGAAGCCGGGTACCGGGCGCCACAACGCGGGATCGAAGGTCACCCTGCGATTATCGGCGCTCGGTGGAACAGCGCGGGAGCGGCCCCGTTCGGACGGTGTACAACGCCCGGATAGCGTGCAGGGATGAGCGAGAAAATAGAACCGGTTATCGACCTGAGTGCGATCGATCCGGAGCGGTACGAGCAGCACGCCCGGTTCTTCCCGAAGGTGTCGCGGGAGCCGATCGGGCCGAGCTTCGGGCCGTTCGTCGAGGTGCTGCGCCGGGTGCAGGATCTCGCAGTGAGCGTCGACGCGCCGGACGGGGTCTACGCCGAGGCCGCGGCGCTCGCCGAGCGGCTGGCCGCGCTGCTCGAGCCACACCGGGCGCCGGAGCTGCAGGGCCCGGCCGGGCGCGCGGTGGAGCTGCCCGGCCGCGGCAGCCTGCTGCTGCTGCCGTGGCAGACGGCCGAGGCAGGCCCGGACGGGGTCGCCATGACGGGCGTTTTCCGCCGCTTCCACCTCGGCGGCAACGGCGCCGCGCACGGCGGGGTGCTCCCGCTGCTCTTCGACGAGCTCTTCGGCTCGGTGCTGCACTACGCGGGCAGGCCGATCAGCCGGACCGGCTACCTGCACGTGAACTATCGGAAGGTCACTCCGCTGGAACGGACGCTGGCCGTTCGCGGACGGGTCGATCGGGTGCAGGGGCGGAAGACGTTCGTCACCGCGGAGCTCCGCGATGAGCAGGGTGAAAAGCTCGCGGATGCCGAAGGATTGATGATTCAACTGCTGCCAGGGCAGCCGTAGCCGGGTGGATGCGGGCGGCGGTGCGTATAGTGGCGCGTGCTCGTACAACGAACCGATTCCGGAGGAACCTGAAAGTGGTTGCAGCACTGTCTGAATCCCTGCTCGACGATGCCAAGCGGCCGGCCTTCCTTGCCGACGCTGTCGAGGTCCTGGATGCCGAGGTCTCGGACAAGGGTGGTGCGTCCGGCCTGGCTGTGAAGGGTGGCTACGCGGCGGTCAAGAAGATCGGCCCGTCCATCGTCCCCGACGCCCTGGAGTCCCTGGCCCCGCGGCTGGTGGCCCAGCTGGAGCCCTACTGGCAGGAATACACCGCGTCCGGCAGCACCGGCAGCTTCGCCGATCTGCTGGTCGCCAAGTCCGACGAGGTGGCCGAGGCGCTGCTCGCGGTGACCGACGAGCGGGCGCAGTCCTCGACCCGCCCCGCGCTGCAGAAGGTGTACTCCTCGCTGCGCTCCTCGGCCAAGAAGAACGTGGTCGAGGCGCTGCCGCGCGTGGGTGCGCTGGTCCAGCGGCACGCGACGGTCTGACCCGATCTCGCGCCGTCGCCGCTGTCGCCGGCGGCGCGAGCTTCGCTCCGCTGTGAGCAGGGTGACGCGGCGGCGGTGGCCCGAGTCTGGAAGTCTGGAGACGTGAATCCGTCAACAGCGCAGGCGCAGGTCGTCGTCGACGAACTGGTGCGCGGCGGGGTGCTGGACGTGGTCCTCTGCCCCGGCTCCCGCAATGCCCCGCTGGCCTTCGCACTGCAGGCCGCGGACGCAGCGGGGCGGCTCCGCCTGCACATGCGCATCGATGAGCGCACCGCGGGATTCCTCGCGGTCGGGCTCACCCTGTCCGGCCGCGCCCCGGTGCCGGTGGTGATGACCTCCGGCACCGCCGTTGCCAATCTCGGCCCCGCCGTGCTCGAGGCCAACTACGCCAGGGTGCCGCTGGTGGTGCTCAGCGCCAACCGGCCCTACGAGATGCTCGGCACCGGCGCCAACCAGACGGTCGAGCAGCTCGGGCTCTTCGGCAGCCAGGTGCGCGCCACCATCAGCCTCGGGCTGGCCGAACTCGAGGCCGATCCCGGCTACACGCGGCAGAACAGCGTCTGGCGCTCGGCGGTCTGCCGGGTGCTCGCCGCCGCGCGCGGCACCCGCTCCGGCAATGCCGGGCCGGTGCACTTCGACATCCCGCTGCGCGAGCCGCTGGTCCCCGACCCGGCCGCGACCGCGATCCCCGGCCGCACCGGCGACGCCCCGTGGACCAGGACCGAGCACGCCACGCTCGACGTCCCGCTCGCCATCGACCTCACCGCGGACACCGTGGTGATCTCCGGCCACGGCGCCGGGCTGCGGCCGGAACTCGCCGCGCTGCCCACCGTCGCCGAGCCGACCGCGCCGCTGCACGGCCCCGCCCTGCACCCGCTGGCGCTGCCGCTGCTCCGGCCGAAGCAGGCCGTCATCACCGGCCGCCCGACGCTGCACCGCCCGGTCGCCAAGCTCCTCGCCGACCCCGAGGTCACCGTCTACGCACTGACCACCGGCCCGCGCTGGCCGGACGTCTCCGGCAACGTGGTCGGCACCGGGACCAGGGCCGTCGTCTCCGGTGCGCCCGACCCGGGCTGGCTGTCCCGCTGCCACGAGCTCAACGAGCGCGCGCACCACGCCGTCCGGGACGAACTCGCCAGGCACCCCAAGCCGACCGGGCTGCACGTCGCCGCCGTGGTCGCCGACGCGCTGCGCGAGGGCGACCAGCTGCTGCTCGGCGCCTCCAACCCGGTGCGCGACACCGCGCTGGTCTCCGCGCCGCGGCCGGGCGTCACGGTGCTCTCCAACCGCGGCGTCGCCGGCATCGACGGCACCGTCTCCACCGCGCTCGGCGCCGCCATGCGGCACGACGGCCGCACCTTCGCCCTGATCGGCGACCTGACCTTCCTGCACGACGCCTCCGGGCTGCTCATCGGCCGCGGCGAGCCGCGCCCGGACGACCTCACCATCGTGGTCGCCAACGACGACGGCGGTGGCATCTTCGAGCTGCTCGAACAGGGCGATCCGCAGTACGCGGGGGTCTTCGAGCGGGTCTTCGGCACCCCGCACGGCATGGACCTGGCCGCGCTCTGCGCGGCCTACCGCATCCCGCACCGCCAGGTGGACACCGCCGAGCTGGCGGCGGCGCTCACCGGCCACGCGCACGGGGTGCGGGTGCTGGAGGTCGCGACCGAGCGCTCCGGGCTGCGCGAGCTGCATGCCTCCGTGCGCGGCGCGATCAGCTGAGGGCTACTCCCGCTCGTCGTCGAGCGGGACCTCGATGCGCTGCTCCACCACGTCGGCGGGGTCGGCGCTCCACAGGTCGCCCGGTACCTCCGGCGGCGGCGCGTCGTCGGCCGGGTCGACCGGGCGGGACTGGTCGGCCAGATCGGCCTCGGACACCTCGAACGTGGCGGGTGTGCTGCGATCGACCATCGTGCGCTCCTCTCCGCGGGGGTTCTCTGTCCGGAGGCGGTATACCCACCGCGCGGCGATGAATTCCGCGGGCCCGCTCCGTCGGTATCGGTGAGAGCCGTTCCCAGGACAGGAGATCCGCCGTGACCGCTGCCGCCCCCACCTTCGATTTCGCCGTCGCCGCCGACCGGATGGCCGCCCTGGTCGCCGGGATCGGCGACGATCAGCTCACCGGCCCGACCCCGTGCCCCGGTGTTCCGGTGGCCGCCCTGCTCGGGCACGTCGCCGGGCTCACCGAGGCATTCCGGCAGGCCGCGGCCAAGGAGGCCGGTGGTTCGCAGCCACCCGAGGTGGCCGCGAGCGAGCTGCCCGCTGACTGGCGCACGCTCATCCCGGCGCGGTTGAACGCGCTGGTCAGCGCGTGGCGCGAGGAGGAGGCGTGGGCGGGGGAGACCGAGGCGGGCGGGGTCACCGCGCCCGCGCCCGCCATGGCGGCGGTGGCACTGGACGAGCTCGTCGTCCACGGGTGGGATCTGGCCCGCGCCACCGGGCTGCCGTTCGACGTCACGCCGGGCGAGCTGGAGGTGCTGGAGGGGTTCCTCGCCGAGATGCCCGCCGAGGGGACGCCGGGGCTGTTCGGCCCGGTCCAGCCGGTCGCCGAGGATGCCTCCCGGCTGGACCGGGTGCTGGCCCGCACGGGTCGCAGGGCCGACTGGACCCCCTGAGGCGGAAGCCGGGCCGGAGCGCTCGCAGTCCGGCCCGGCTCGGGTCAAGTCGCGATGAAGCGGCCGGCGGCGATGGCGTCCATGGCCGCTTCGGCGGCGCGCACGGCGGTGGTCCCGTCCAGGGGGTCGCCGCTGATCAGCAGTCGGTAGTAGAGCGGCGCCGCGACCGCGGAGAGCACCGCGCGGGGGTCGGTGCCGACCGGCGCCTCGCCGCGCGCGATCCCGTCGGTGACACACGGCGCCCACTCCGCCAGCCGCACGTCGTAGAAGCGCCGCAGCGCGACCTCGGTCGCCGGGTCGGCGGTCCCGGCCGCGATCACCGCGCGGAACAGCCGCCCCTGCCTGGCATCGGTGAGCGTGTCCAGCACCAGCCTGGCATCGGCCAGCAGATCCCCGCGCAGGGTCCCGGTGTCGGCGCGCGGCACCGACTCCTCCGCCATGGCCAGCAACAGATCGGTCACCAGCCCGGCGGGCGTGCCCCAGCGCCGGTACACCGTGGTCTTGCCGACCTCGGCCAGCGCAGCCACCTCGGTGAGATCCAGTGCGCCGAAGCCGCGCTCGGCCAGCAGGTCGCCCGCGGCCCGCAGCACGGCCGCGCGCACCCTGGCGGTGCGTCCGCCGGGCCGGACCGACCCCGGGTCGGAAGTCATAACGGGTCTCCAGTTCCATTTGTGGCCGCTCGGGCGTACTGTCGGACGAGTTAACGGAACTATAGACCCTTTAGGAGTCACCATGGAGTATCGGCGATCCGGCTCCTCCGGCCTCGTCCTGCCCGTGCTCGGTTTCGGCGCGGGCACCTTCGGCGGGCGCGGCGAACTCTTCGGCGCCTGGGGCGATACCGACGTGGCCGCCGCCCGGCGGCTGGTCGACATCTGCCTGGAGGCCGGCGTCACCCTCTTCGACACCGCCGACGTCTACTCCGACGGCGCCTCCGAGGAGGTGTTGGGCGCGGCGCTGCGCGGCCGCCGCGACCGGGTGCTGCTCAGCACCAAGGCCGGGCTGCCGACCGGGCCGGGCCCGGACGAGGCTGGCACCGGCCGCGCCCGGCTGGTGCGCGCGGTGGAGGCGGCGCTGCGCCGGCTCGGCACCGAGCACATCGACCTGTTCCAGCTGCACGCCTTCGACGCGCAGACCCCGGTCGAGGAGACGCTGAGCGCGCTCGACGACCTGGTGCGCGCGGGCAAGATCCGCTACCTCGGCGCCTCCAACTTCGCCGGCTGGCAGCTCATGAAGTCGCTCGCCGCCGCCGATCGGAACGGGCTCACCAGGTATGTCGCGCACCAGGTGTACTACTCGCTGGTCGGCAGGGACTACGAGTGGGAGCTCATGCCGCTCGGCCACGACCAGGGCGTCGGCGCGCTGGTCTGGTCACCGCTGGGGTGGGGGCGGCTGACCGGGCACATCCGCCGCGGCGCCGCGCTGCCGCCGGGCAGCAGGCTGCACCGGACCGCCGCCGCGGGCCCGCCGGTGGACGACGAGCGGCTGTACCGGGTGGTCGAGGTCCTGGACGAGCTCGCCGCCGAGACGGGCAACGCCGTCCCGCAGCTCGCCCTGGCCTGGCTGCTCACCCGGCCGACGGTGACCAGCGTGATCGTCGGCGCGCGGAACGAGGAGCAGCTGCGGCAGAATCTCGGTGCGCTCGAGGTCGCGCTGACGCCGGAGCAGCTCGCCCGGCTCGACGCCGCGAGCGCGACCACCCCGCCCTACCCGCGCTACCCCTACCACCGGCTCCCGGACTTCGCCCGGCTCGATCCGCCGCTGGCCGGCGTTCAGTAGACGTCCCGGACGTAGCGCTTCTCCGCGACGAGCTGCTTGCGGAAGGCGCGGGCGCCGTCGTCGTCGAGCTTGCCGTGCACCCTGGCGATGGTGAGCAGCGCCTCGTCGACGTCGGTGGCCATCCTGGCCGCGTCCCCGCAGACGTAGAAGTGCGCGCCGTCGCGCAGCCAGGACCACAGCTCGGCGCCGTGCTCGATCATCCGGTGCTGCACGTAGACCCGCTCCCGCTGGTCCCGGGAGAAGGCGAGGTCGAGCCGGGTGAGGAAGCCGGAGCGGAACATGTCCTCCAGCTCGGTGCGGTAGTAGAAGTGCTGCGCGGCGTGCTGGTCGCCGAAGAAGAGCCAGTTGCGGCCGGTGGCGCCGAGCGCGCGGCGCTCGTGCAGGAAGCCGCGGAAGGGGGCGATGCCGGTGCCGGGGCCGACCATGATCATCGGGGCGGTCCGGTCCAGCGGGGGGCGGAAGTGCGGCGCGCGCTGCAGGAAGATCGGGACATCGGTGCCCGCCCGGTCGGCGAGGAAGGTCGAGCAGACCCCGCCGCGCTCGGCGTAGCGGACGACGCCGACGGTGAGCTCCACCTCGTGCGGGCTCACCCGCGGGCTGGAGGAGATCGAGTACTGGCGCGGTTGCAGCTTCTTGAGCGCGCCGAGCCACTCCACCAGGTCGGCGCGGACCGGGAAGTCGCGCAGCACGTCCACCGCCTGCTTGTCCCACAGGTAGCCGTCGAGTTCGTTGCGGTTGTCCCGGCGCAGCAGTTTCGCCAGCTGGTTGTTGCCCGGGTGGTGCTCGGCGACGAAGGTGAGCAGGTCGTTGCTGACCCGGGTGATGTCGTAGCGGGTGGCGAGCGCCTCGGCCAGCGGGATCTCGGCGCCGTCCACCTCGACCGGGCGGGCGCCGTCCAGGCCGGTGGCGGCGAGCCACTCGGCGACCAGGGCGTCGCCGTTGCGCGGCCAGATGCCGAGCGCGTCGCCCGCCTCGTAGCGGACGTCGAGGTCGCGCAGGTCGAAGCCGAAGCGGCGGACCTCCTTCGCGCTGCCCGCGGAGAGCACCTCGTTGCGCACCAGGGGCGCCCGCACCGGTGCGTTCCTGGTGAACGTGGTGGCGCGCTTCGCCGGTCGCACCGCCGTCGCCGTACCTCCCCGGCCCGCACCCGCGATACCGGCAGCTGCGCCGCCGAGGGGCAGGCCACGCGCTCCTACACCGCCGCGGGGTCCGCCCGCACCGACGGGCACGCCGCTCGCGCCCACACCGCCGGCACCGGCGAAGCCACCACCCTCCCCGGGGGCGAAGCCGCCACCCGCGCCCGGCGGATACCCGCCGCCGCCCTCCGGCGCACCGCCACCGCCCGGCCCCCCGCCGGACCCCAGCGCCGCGAGCACCGCGTCGAACCAGGCATCCGCCGCCTCGACGTACTCCGGCTCACTGTCCACCCTGGTCAGCAACCGCTGCGCACCGCGGGCGGCGAAGGTCTCGTCCAGCTTGCGGCCGTGCCCGCAGAAGTCGTCGTAGGAGGAGTCGCCGAGCGCGAAGACGGCGTACCGCATGCCGTTGAACCGCCCGGGGTGCTCGGCCAGCCGCTCCCAGAAGTCGCGGCCGTTGTCCGGCGGCCCGCCGTCACCGAAGGTGCTGCTCACCACCAGCACGTCGCCGCCGAGCTCGGCCGGGTCGCAGGTGTCCATATCGCGCAGCCTCGGGCTGAAACCGGCCGCGGTGAGCCGACCGGCCGCGCTCGCCGCCAGCTCCTCGGCGGTGCCGGTCTGCGAAGCCCAGAGCACCGTCACCGCGCGCTCCGGCGCCGCGTCGGCGGTCTCGCCCGCCCGCGAGTACATCCCGGCCAGCAGCCCGTCGATCCAGATCCGGCTGCCCGGCGAGATCGGCGCGGTCACCGGGAGCACCGGCTGCCCGGTCACCGGGAGCGACTGCAGCGCGGCGAGGTAGCCGGAGAGGTAGATCCGCTCCGCCTCGCTCAGCGTCGGCGCGGTGCCATCCAGCCCGAGCGCGGCGGCGAGCGGGTGCGCCGCGGGGGCGGGCTGCGGCGCGGGCCGGGGCGCGGCGGGCACCCGGCGCAGCGCCACCGCGCAGGCCTTGAACTCGGGCTGCAGCGAGGCCGGGTCGACCGCGTCGTTGGTGACGGCGTTGATGGTCAGGTACTCGCCGTGCTCGTCGTTCCAGTGGAACGGCGCGAAGCACTCACCCGGCCGCACCCGATCCGAGATCCGCGCGGGCAGTACCGCCCGGCCCCGCCGCGAGGTGATCTCGATCCCGTCTCCCGGCCGGATCGCCAGCCGCTCCGCGTCGGCCGGGCAGATCTCCAGGAACGGCTCCCCGGTGAGCTTGGTCAGCTTGCCGATCCGCCCGGTCTTGGTCATGGTGTGCCACTGGTGCTGGAGTCTGCCGGTGTTCAGCAGGAAGGGGTGATCGTCGTCGGGCATCTCCCGCGCCGGCATGTGCGGCCGCGCGAGGAACACCGCCCGCCTGCTCGGCGTGGCGAAGGCCAGCCGCGGGGTGCTGCCGTCCTCGGCGGTGAACAGGGTCTGGCTGACCCCGTCGTTGAGGTAGCGGATCGGGTTGCGCGGCCGCTCCGGGTCGGGGCACGGCCACTGCATCGGCCCGCCGCGCAGCGCCTCGTGGCTCATGCCGCGCAGGTCGTAGCCGGTGGCCGGGTTGGCGAAGCGGGTGATCTCGGCGAAGACCTCGGCCGCCGTCTCGAACTCGAAGCCCGCGAAGCCCATGGCCCGCGCCACCTGCGCGATCAGCAGCCAGTCCGGCCTGGCGTCGCCGCGCGGCGGCACCGCCTGCCGGAGCAGCGTGACCGTGCGCTCGGAGTTCACCATGGTGCCCTCCGCCTCGGCCCAGAGCGTGGCGGGCAGCACGATGTCGGCGTAGGTGTTGGTCGCCGTCGCGGCGAAGGCGTCCTGGGTGATCACCAGGTCGGCGGCCTCCAGCCCGGCGATCACCGTGGTCCGGTTGGGCACCGTCGCCACCGGGTTGGTGCAGATGATCCAGGCCGCCCTGATCCGCCCCGCGCTCATCTCCCGGAACATCTCGATGGTGCCCGGCCCGGCCTCGTCCCGGATGGTGCCGGGCGGCAGTTCCCACGCCGTCTCCACGAAGGCGCGGTCGGCGGGGGAGAGGAGGCTGCGCTGGCCGGGCAGCCCCGGCCCCATGTACCCCATCTCGCGCCCGCCCATGGCGTTCGGCTGGCCGGTGAGCGAGAACGGCCCGCTGCCCGGACGGCAGATGGCCCCGGTGGCCAGGTGCAGGTTGACCACCGCGTTGGTGTTCCAGGTGCCGTGCGTGGACTGGTTCAGCCCCATGGTCCACAGCGACATCCACTCGCCCGCCCCGGCGATCATCCGCGCCGCGGTGCGGATGTCCGGCTCGGCCAGCCCGGTGAGCTCGGCGACCCACTCCGGCGGGTACTCGGCGAGGAACTCCGGCATGGCGTCCCAGCCCTCGGTGTGCGCGGCGATGAACTCGGTGTCGATCGCGCCGTCGGCGACGAGCAGGTGCAGCAGGCCGTTCAGCAGCGCCAGGTCGGTGCCGGGCGCGATCTGCAGGAAGAGGTCGGCGCGGTCGGCGGTCTCGGTGCGCCGCGGGTCGACCACGATCAGCCTGGCCCCGGCCTTGAGCCGGTCCGCCATCCGCAGGTGCACGATCGGGTGGCAGTCGGCGGTATTGGCGCCGATCACGAAGAACAGCTCGGCGGCGTCGATGTCGTCGTAGGAGCCGGGCGGGCCGTCCGACCCCAGCGACTGCTTGTAGCCGGTGCCGGCGCTGGCCATGCAGAGCCGGGAGTTGGCCTCGATGTGCACCGTGCGCAGGTACCCCTTGGCCAGCTTGGTGGCCAGGTACTGCGCCTCCAGCGACATCTGCCCGGAGACGTACAGCGCGACGGCGTCCGGGCCGTGCTCGTCCAGGATCGCCTTCAGCCGGGCGGCGGCCTCGGCGACGGCGTCGTCCACCGGAACCGGCTCGGGCTCGCGGTCCCGCGCCGGACGCCGGAGCGCGGTGCCCATCCGGCCGTCCGCGCGCATGAGCTCGGCGTGCGTCGCGCCCTTGGTGCAGAGCCTGCCCGCGTTCGCCGGGTGCAGCTTGTCGCCGGCGACCTTCGCGATCACCGGCACACCGCGCTCGACCCCGGTCGCCACGGTGATGCCGCAGCCGACACCGCAGTACGAGCACTGTGTGCGCACCGTATCCGCTTCCCGCATGGAGTCCATGGTGCTGCGGCGCGGTTGCGCGGTTTTTACCCGACGTTATCGTCAGGTGACATTCCGCCTCACCGGTGCAGATTTTCCCGGTGAGCTGTGCTCGAGATCATAGAGCTTCCGGTTCAGCGCACGATCTCGTAGACGAGCTTGGTGACGCCGTTGGCGAAGGACTCCGACTCCCGCAGCCGCAGGTTCCGCTTGTCCCGGTCCGACCGGTCGAACAGGCTCTTGCCCGCGCCGAGCAGGACCGGGAAGACCAGCAGGTTGTACCGGTCGATCAGGTCGGCTGCGGCCAGCCGCCTGGCCAGTTCCGCGCTGCCGTGGATGAAGATCGCCCCGCCCGCGCTCTGCTTCAGCTTCGCGACGTCGTCCGTGGACCGCAGGATCTCGGTCGGCCCCCAGCCCTCGGTCAGCGCGGATTCGCTCAGCCCGGTCGAGACGACGTACTTGGGCAGCTCCCGATAGGCCGCGTGGTCCTCGGAATCCCGCCAGAACGGGGCGAACGCCTCGTAGCTGCGGCGGCCGAACAGCAGCGCGGTGGTGTCGGCGAGCTCTTCACCCTTGAGCGCGAACGCTTCGGGCAGGAACTCGGTCGCCATCACCCAGCCCCCGCTGCGGTGCCCCTCCTCCGTGCCGCCGGGCGAGTCGACCACGCCGTCCAGTGACATGAATCCCGTGTAGACCAGTTCGCGCGCCATCTTCTCTCCCGAATGCTCGTTCGTCGTGCGGTGTTGCCTCTGTCGACGGCACGGGCGAGCGGAACTCATCGGCCGCTCAGCCGAGGTTGAAACCCCGGTGCAGGGCGACTACGCCGCCGGTCAGGTTGCGCCACTTCACCGTGGACCAGCCCGCCTCGGTGATCCGCCGCGCCAGCTGGCGCTGGGCGGGCCAGGCCCGGATGGACTCGGCCAGGTAGACGTACGCGTCCGGGTTGCTGCTCACCGCGCGCGCCACCCGGGGCAGCGCCTTCATCAGGTACTCCATGTAGACCGTGCGGAACGGCCCGAACACCGGCGTGGAGAACTCGCAGATCACCAGCCGCCCGCCGGGCTTGGTGACGCGCAGCATCTCGCGCATGGCGAGGTCGATGTCGGCGACGTTGCGCAGCCCGAAGGAGATGGTGACGGCGTCGAAGGAATCGTCGGCGAAGGGCAGCGCCATGGCGTCGCCCGCGACCATCGGCACCTGCCTGCCGCGACCGGCGGCCAGCATGCCCTGCGAGAAGTCGGCGGCCACGCACCAGGCGCCGGAGCGGCGCAACTCCACCGTGGAGACACCGGTGCCTGCCGCGAGGTCGAGCACCCGCTCGCCGGGGCGCGGATCGAGCGCGCGCCTGGTCGCCCAGCGCCAGTATCGGTCCTGCCCGCCGGAGATCACGGTATTGGTGAGGTCGTACCGCTTCGCGACCCCGTCGAACATCGACGCGACCTCGTCCGGCCGCTTCTCCAGCGAGGCCCGGATGGTTTCGCGCTGTCCTGTTTTCGCCACACCGCGACCCTATCCGGTCACGGGTGTTCCACCCTTCAGGCCGTGTGTGACGTGCGTTCCGTCCAGCCGGTGACCGCGGTGTAGTGGCCCATGAGCTCGTCGCAGATCGCGGGCCAGGTGCGGTGCAGCACCGACTTGCGGGCCGCGGTGGCGTACCTGGCGCGCAGGGTCCGGTCGCGCAGCGCGGCGACCGCGCTCGGCAGCAGCTCGGCGAAGCGCTCGACCGGGAGCAGGTAGCCGTTGCGGCAGTGCGCGACGAGGTCGCGCGGGCCGCCCGCGTCCGGCCCGATCACCGGAACGCCCGCGGCCAGCGCCTCCTGCACGCCCTGGCAGAAGGTCTCGTGCTCGCCCGGGTGCACCATGACGTCCAGGCTCGCGTACGCCTCGGCCAGCTCCAGCCCGCCCAGCTCGCCGGTGAAGACCGCGCCGGGCAGCAGCGCGGTCAGGCGCGCGCGCTCCGGGCCGTCGCCGACGATCACCAGCCGCACGCCCGGATCGCGGGCGAGCACGGCCAGCCGGTCCACGTGCTTCTCCGGCGCCAGCCTGCCGACGAAGCCGACCAGCATCCGGTCGGTGCCGCCGAGCCAGCGTTCGCGCAGCTCCCGGCTGCGCCGCGAGGGCGTGAAGCGGGCGATGTCGACGCCTCGGCCCCAGCGGTGCACCCGCGGGATGCCGTGCGCGGCCAGATCGGCGGCGGCCGCGCTGGACGGCGCGAGCGTGCGGGTGGCGCCCTCGTGGATGCGCCTGGTCCAACCCCAGGCGGCCCTGGCGGCCAGGCTCAGCCCGTAGCTCTTGGCGAAGCCGGCGACGTCGGTCTGGTAGACGGCGATGCTCGGCAGATCCAGCCGCAGCGCCGCGCCGAGCCCGCCGGCGCCGAGCAGGAACGGCGAGGCCAGGTGCACCACGTCGGCGTCGAAGGCGGCGATGGCGGCGGTGATGCCCGGCTGCGGCAGCCCCACCGGCAGCGAGCTGATCTTCGGCACCATGACCGCCTGCACCCGGTGCACCGGGAATCTGCCCTGGTGATCCGGTGCGGGCGGCAGACCGCGCACGGTGTCCGGCGCGACCACGAGGGCGTCGTGGCCGAGCCGGTCCAGATGGTCCAGCACCCGGAGGACGGAGTTCGTGACACCGTTCATGTTCGGCGTGAACGACTCCGCGACGATGGCTACGCGCACCCGTCCAGCCTCGCAATTCCGGTGACCGGAGGCGCCACGGCTTCGTGAAGGGCGCGCAAAGTTCGGGCGAACGCTCAGTTCGTCCTGCGCCGCGGCAGGTACCACAGCAACGGAAGGGCGATCAGCCAGACGACCACGATCACCGACCCCGCCGGGATGATCGCCACCGTCGCGTCGCGCCCGGCCACCCGCACCAGGTCCGGGTCGGCCCGGTTGTACTCGACATTGATGTTCTGCCCCGCGGTCAGGTTGGTCGGGTAGAGCACTCCCACCTTGGGGTTGTGCGTCACGCCGTCCGGCGTCACGTACATGACGGCCGAGCGCAGCCGCCCGGCGGAGAGCACCTCGGCCGTTGTCACGCCGCGATCCGAGCTGATCAGGTAGTCGTTGCGGAAAGCGGCGAGCACGAGTAGCACCATGAGCGCGCTGATCGCCGCGGCGGCGACGAGCACCGTCAGCCCGCCCCGCCCCAGCGAACCCGAACGCGCCACGCGGAGGCTGGTTTCCGACACCGGGCCAGGTTAATGGACGGGTCCGCTAGCGTGTGCGCCCATGTCCCGCACCTATAGCTTCACCGTGCCCTATTCCGCCCCGGTGACCCTGCTTCACCGGGCATACACCGATCCCGAGGCCTGGCGCGCGCGCTTCGCCGAGGCCAAGTCCGCGAACTACGACCTCGACCACCCGGACGGCGAGGGCAGTATCCGCATCCACATGTCCGAGCGGGTCGGCGGCGACGCCGTGCCAAGGGTGGTCCGCTCGGTGCTCGGCCGCGAGTTCACCCTGGAGCGCACCGACACCTGGAACCGGCTCGACGGCGAGCGCGCCACCGGCTCCTTCACCGCCGCCACCACCGGGGTGCGCGGCGAGCTCGCAGGCGACTACCTGCTCCGCCCCACCGCCGAGGGCGCCGTGCTGGAGATCAGCGGCGAGGCCGAGTTCGACGTCCCGATGGTCGGCGGCGCGCTGGAGCGCATGGTCGAGCAGCTGCACCAGCGCGTGGTGCAGAACGAGCGGGAATTCTTCGCCACGTGGCTCGCCGAGCACCCCGAGGGCTGAGGCTCAGGCGAAATCGGCGGGGGTGAACTCCTTCCGCTCCACCAGCACCAGCCAGTTCCCGGAGTTGTCCCGGACGACGGCCTCGGTGCCGTAGGGCCGCTCGGCCGGCGGCTGCACGAACTCCACGCCCTTCGCGGTGAGCTCCTCGAAGGTCCGCTGGCAGTCGTCGGTCCGCAGGCCGAGCGCCCCGTGCGTGCCGTTGGCGAGCGCCCGGCGGATGGCGTCGGCCAGCTCCGGGTCGAGCGGCGGGCCCGGGACCATGAGCGTCACCTCCAGCTCCGGGTGGTCCGGGTGCACGATGGTGACCCAGCGGAAGCCGTTGTCACCCATGCTGATGTCGGCGGCCTCGACGAAGCCCAGCTTCTCCAGGTACCACTGCTTGGCGGCCTCCTGGTCGGTGACGTACACGGTGACCAGGGAAACGTTGGTGATCGTCATACCGTCGAGGCTAGGACCCGGAGTTCTCCCCGCGCTTCTCCGGAATTGCGGTCCGGTCCGAGAGGCCGTGCATGAAGACGTAGCAGCCGGGAATGCGCGGCGCCCCGTCGGCGAACTTGGCCTGGTAGTCCGATGGCGCCACCCCGACCAGCGCGCGGAACCGGCTGCTGAACGAGCCGAGGCTGCTGTAGCCGACCAGCACGCAGACCTCGGTCACGGTCAGGTTGGTCGCGCGCAGCAGGTCCTGCGCCCGCTCGATCCGGCGCTCGGTGAGGTACGCGGCCGGGGTCCGGCCGTACACCGCCGCGAAGGCGCGCAGGAAGTGGAACTTGGAGACGCAGGCGGCCGCGGCCAGCGCCGTCAGGTCCAGCGGCTCGGCGTAGTGCCGGTCGGCCAGGTCGCGGGCCCGGCGCAGGTGCGGCAGCAGCGCCAGCGGCGGCCTGGCGGCCATCTCAGGCGAAGGGGACGAGGTCGTCGGCGCGCATCGAAGCGCGCCCCGCCGTCCGCCACAGCCGGGCGGTGAGGTCGAGGTCCTCGTCGGTCACCAGGTTGCCCATCACCCGCACCGCGGTGCGGCGCAGCAGCGCCGAGCGCATGAGCGGCGGCCCGCCGAGCGGCACCATCCGCGGGTGCGTCGCCATGCCCGCGATCCGGCGCGCCACCGAGAAGGTGCGGCCGTAGCGGGCGCGGAGCAGCTCCGGCCAGACGGTGCGCAGGTCGGGCTCGTCCAGCAGCGCGGCCAGCAGGTGCCCGCCCTCCAGGCCGTAGTCGATGCCCTCGCCGTTCAGCGGGTTCACGCAGCCGGCGGCATCACCGATCAGCACCCAGTTCGGCCCGGCGACGTTCGACACCGCGCCGCCCATCGGCAGCAGCGCCGATGCCACCGCGCGCAGCTCGCCGTCGAAGGCCCATTCGTCCCTGCGCTGCGCGGTGTAGTGCTCCAGCAGCGGTTTCAGCGCGATGTGCGACGGCCTGCGCTCGGTGGCCAGCGAGCCGACGCCGATGTTCACCTCGCCGTTGCCGAGCGGGAAGATCCAGCCGTACCCGGGCACCAGCGCGCCGTCGGCATTGCGCAGCTCCAGGTGCGAGGTGATCCACTGGTCGTCGCTGCGCGCCGAGCGGATGTAGGCCCGCGCCGCGGTGCCGTAGGCGAAGCGGCGGTGCCAGCGGCGGCCGAGCTGCTTGCCGATCGGCGAGCGCACCCCGTCGGCCACCACCAGGGTCCGGCACCCGACGGTGTGCGTGCCGGAACCGGTCTTGACAGTGATCCCGCGCACCCGCTCGCCGTCGCGGAGCACCTCGACGGCCTTGGTGCCGTCCAGCATGCGCGCGCCCGATTTCACCGCGGTCTGTCGCAGCATGTCGTCCAGCTCGGTGCGCGGCACCGCGCTGCCGTAGGTCGGGAACGATCCGCCCGGCCAGGGCAGCAGCTCCTCGCGGCCGAACCCGGTCATCCGCAAACCGTGGTTGACGGTGTGCGCGCGCAGCCACGGCCCGAGCCCGAGGTGCTCCAGCTCGGCGGTGGCGCGCGGGGTGAGGCCGTCGCCGCAGGTCTTGTCCCTGGGGAAGACCGCGCCGTCGATCAGCAGCACGTCACGGCCGTCCCTGGCCGCCCAGGCGGCGGCCGCCGAGCCCGCCGGGCCCGCACCGACCACGAGCACCTCGACCGCGGCGGGGATGACGTCCGGTGCTTCCATGACTCCATCCTCGCAGGGCCGCGCCTCCGCGCAAGTGACGGTGTTCATGGGCGGCCGTGAGCCGACAGGCTAGGTTCTCTACCGTGGGGTCGGACGCGTCGCTGGGAGAAGAGATGAGTACATCGGCTGTGAGCGCGGGGAACACGGTGGTCGGCGGGGTCGAACTCGGCGACGAGAAACTCGCCGAGACCGTCCGCACCGGCCTCGCCGCCGTGGAGAACCTGCTGGTCGAGGAGCTCTCCGACGGCGCGGACTTCCTCCAGGAGGCCGCGCTGCACCTGGCCAAGGCCGGCGGCAAGCGGTTCCGCCCGCTCTTCACGATCCTCACCGGCCAGCTCGGCCCGCGCCCCGCCGACCCGGACCTGATCACCGCGGGCACCGTTGTCGAGCTGGTGCACCTGGCGACGCTCTACCACGACGATGTGATGGACGAGGCACAGCTGCGCCGCGGCGCCCCCAGCGTCAACGCCCGCTGGGGCAACAGCTTCGCCATCCTGGCGGGCGACTACCTCTTCGCGCACGCCTCCCGGCTCACCTCGACGCTCGGCCCGGACGCGGTGCGGATCATCGCCGAGACCTTCGCCGAGCTGGTCACCGGCCAGATGCGGGAGACCATCGGCGCCACCGAGCGGCAGGACCCGGTCGAGCACTACCTGCGCGTGGTCTGGGAGAAGACCGGTTCGCTGATCGCCGCGGCCGGGCGCTTCGGCGGCACCTTCTCCGGCGGTGATCCCGAGCACGTCGAGCGGCTGGCCCGGCTCGGCGACGCGGTCGGCACCGCCTTCCAGATCTCCGACGACATCATCGACATCTCCTCGGCCGCCGAGCAGTCCGGCAAGACGCCGGGCACCGACCTGCGCGAGGGCGTGCACACCCTGCCGGTGCTGTACGCGCTGCGCGAGGACGGGCCGGTCGGCGACCGGCTGCGCACCCTGCTCGCGCGCCCGCTGAGCAGCGACGAGGAGGTCAGCGAGGCGCTCGCCCTGCTCGCCGACTCCCGCGGCCTGGTGCAGGCGGGGGAGAAGCTGCGCGGCTACGCCGACCTCGCCTACGCCGAGCTGGCCGCGCTGCCCGCGGGCCCGGCCAACGACGCGCTGGAGCAGCTGGTCCGCTACACGATCGAACGCGTCGGCTGAATCACCCCGATCGAGAGACCCCGTGCGGAACTCCGCACGGGGTCCGGCTCGTTGTCGCCTAGGACAGCACGGGTGAGAAGGGGGATCGCGGGGGGCGAGGAGCGGAATGCACGGGCACGGCTACGCCAACGGACTGAAGACCTTCGGCCTCATGGTCGGGCTCTCCGCCCTGATCGTGCTGGCCGGCGCCCTGTTCCGGAATCCGGCGATCCTGGCGATCGCGGTGCTCATCGCCGTCGGCACCAATGCCTACGCGTATTTCAACAGCGACCGGCTCGCGCTGAAGGCCATGCACGCCCAGCCGGTCTCCGAGCTGGAGGCGCCGGTCATCTACCGGATCGTCCGCGAACTCGCGACCATCGCCCGCCAGCCGATGCCGCGGCTCTACATCAGCCCGACCAACGCCCCGAACGCCTTCGCCACCGGCCGCAACCCGCGGCACGCCGCGGTCTGCTGCACCAGCGGCATCCTGCAGCTGCTCGACGAGCGTGAGCTGCGCGCGGTGCTCGGCCACGAGCTCTCGCACGTCTACAACCGCGACATCCTGATCTCGTCGGTCGCGGGCGCGCTCGCCGCGGTGATCTCCGGCCTGGCGAACCTGGCCTACTTCACCTCGTTCTTCGGCGGCAACCGGGACGGCGGGCCGAACCTGATCGGGGTGCTGCTGCTCTCGCTGCTCGGCCCGATCGCGGCCGCGCTGGTCAAGCTGGCGGTCTCCCGGTCGCGGGAGTACCAGGCCGACCGGTCCGGCGCCGAGCTGACCGGCGACCCGCTGGCGCTCGCCGCCGCGCTGCGCAAGCTGGAGCGCGGCACGCAGGCGGCGCCGCTGCCGCCGGAGCCGCAGCTCACCGCGCAGTCGCACCTGATGATCGCCAACCCGTTCCGGGTCGGCGAGCGCGGCGCCAGGCTCTTCTCCACGCACCCGCCGATCGCCGACCGGATCGCCCGGCTGGAGGAGCTGGCCGGCGGCAGGCGGCTGCCCTAGCGGTAGTTCACGAATTGCAGCGCGATCCCGAAGTCCTCGCCCTTGAGCAGTGAGATCACGGCCTGCAGATCGTCCCGCTTCTTGCTGCTCACCCGCAGCTCCTCGCCCTGGACCTGGGCCTTGACGCCCTTCGGCCCCTCGTCCCTGATCTTCTTGGAGATCTTCTTGGCGTGCTCGGTGTCGATGCCCTGCACCAGCGTCCCGGTGATCTTGTAGATCTTGCCGGAGATCGCGGGCTCGCCCGCCTCGAACGCCTTGAGCGAGATGTCCCGCCGGATCAGCTTCTCCTTGAAGACCTCGAGCGCCGCCTCGACCCGCTCCTCGGCGTCGGCGCTGAGCACGACCTTGTCGTCGCCGGACCACTCGATGGCCGCTCCGGTGCCGCGGAAGTCGTACCGGGTGCTCAGCTCCTTCGCGGCCTGCTGCAGCGCGTTGTCGACCTCCTGGCGGTCGACCTTGCTCACGACATCGAACGACGAATCGGCCACGATCTGCTCCTGTCCCCGAGGTATGTATGCACCGGCACATTAGCGCGCGTGACCTGGTGGTTTGCAATCCGGGGGGCGTTGAGATGTATTCTGCTCATCGCACTGAGGTGCGCACGGCAGATTGCCCGAGCGGCCAATGGGAGCGGACTGTAAATCCGTCGGCGAAAGCCTACGTAGGTTCGAATCCTACATCTGCCACCCCGGAGTCCCCGTCGATCACGGTCGGCGGGGACTTCGCCGTTCACCACCTTTCACCAGGCGATTTGGTGCGGTGACGGGGGAGTGTGTAACCTCGTTCAAGACTTCGAGCCACCGAGTCGGGAGTACTTCCAGTTCGGTGCGAGCGCAGTCATGCCCCCTTAGCTCAGTCGGCAGAGCGTTTCCATGGTAAGGAAAAGGTCAACGGTTCGATTCCGTTAGGGGGCTCGCAATTCCCGTGCACATGGCGGTGTAGCTCAGTCGGTAGAGCAAACGACTCATAATCGTTGTGTCGCCGGTTCAAGTCCGGCCATCGCTACCATAGAGAGAACGCACCGAACACCGGAAAGAAGGCAAAGCCGTGGCCGCGAAGTCCACTGATGTCCGGCCGAAGATCACTCTGGCCTGCGAGCAGTGCAAGCATCGCAACTACATCACCAAGAAGAACCGGCGCAACGACCCGGATCGGCTGGAGCTGAAGAAGTTCTGCCCGAACTGCGGCACGCACCGGGCGCATCGCGAATCGCGCTGATCAGGAACGCGTGACCACTGCCGCGTGAACTGCCCGCCGGGGTCGGACGTCATGTCCGGCCCCGCTGGCGTTTCCGGACCGTGGCGGTAACCGTCCGACGAGATCCCGGCGTCCGGGGTCAGATAGGTACAGTCCCTCCCGTGACATCGAACACCGGCACCACCGAAGTCGATCCGGCCGCACACGCGGCGGCGATGGTCGGTCATCACTACCGCGTCGACGACTACTACGAGGTCGGCCGCGAGAAGGTGCGCGAATACGCGCGGGCCGTGCAGGACTACCACCCGGTGCACTGGGAGGAGGACGTCGCCCGCGAGTACGGCTACCCCGGGCTGCTCGCTCCGCTCACCTTCATCTCACTGGTCGGCATCCTGGCCCAGCGCAAGCTGTTCGAGAACGTGGTCACCGGCTACGACCTGAGCCAGATCATGCAGACCGACCAGGTGCTGGAGTTCCACCGTCCGATCGCGGTCGGCGACAAGCTGATCTGCGACGTCTACCTGGATTCGTTCCGGCAGGCCTTCGGCGGCGACATCATCGTCACCAAGAACATCGTCTCGGACGCGGCGGGTGAGCTGGTGCTCACCACCTACACCACGCTGGTCGGCCGCACCGGCGGCGACATCGACCCGAACGTCAACGAGGCCGTCCGCAAGGTGCTCATGCACGGCATGGGCGACGACGAGCCCGCGCACAGCGCGCCGACCGTCGCGGTGGCGCCGGTGCCGCCCGCCGACGGCATCACCGCGAGCAAGCACGCGCTCTCCCTCGCCGATGTCGAGGTCGGCGCCGAACTGCCGCCGCGCACGGTCCGGCTCACCCGCGGCGACCTGGTGAACTACGCGGGCGTCTCCGGCGACGCCAACCCGATCCACTGGAGCGACGAGGTCGTCAAGCTGGTCGGGCTGGACGACGTGGTCGGCCACGGCATGCTCACCATGGGGCTCGGCGGCGGCTTCATCACCTCCTGGCTCGGCGATCCGGGCGCGGTCAAGGCCTACAGCGTCCGGTTCACCAGCCCGGTCTTCGTCGGCGCCGACGAGCCCGCCGAGATCGAGTACACCGGTAAGGTGAAGTCGGTGGATCCGGAGAGCAGGACCGCGGTTGTCGCGATCGTGGCGAAGTCGGCGGGCCGCAAGATCTTCGGCCGCGCGACCGCGACGGTGCAGCTGTCCTGACCTGCGGCTCGGTACCGGATTGGCTTATCGGGTGGACGGTAACGTACACTCGGGAATCTGGGATCACCGGTCGTAGCGCGCTGCTCTGAGGAGTGGCGCGCGTGTTGTGTGGGACCGAAACTATAATTTCAGATGGGAAATGTGGTCGGGCCCGGCAAGCTCTCGGGCGGCAGCGGTCCGACCGAAGGGGCGTAGCTCAACTGGCAGAGCAGCGGTCTCCAAAACCGCAGGTTGCAGGTTCAAGTCCTGTCGCCCCTGCCCTTATTGCCGGCGACGAGAGAGGATCGACGTGAGCGACGAGCGGGATACTCGCCACGGCGCGCATGCGTCCGACGACGGTGAGGACACCGCCGCATCGACTCGGCCGAGCGGCAAGCGGTCCGCGCGGCGGAGCCGTGCCGCCTCGTCGGCCGACACCGGTTCGGTGGCCACGATCGAACGTCCGGCCGCCAAGTCCGCGGGCAGGGCCCGGCGCGAGGGAACGGGCAATCCGTTCAAGCGCCTGATCAAGTTCCTGCGCGAGGTCGTCGCGGAACTGCGCAAGGTGATCTGGCCCAACCGGAATCAGATGGTCACCTACACGATCGTTGTTCTGGTGTTCGTGGTCTTCATGGTCGCGTTCATCGCCGGGATCGATCTGGCGTTCATCAAGGGTGTCGACTGGCTGTTCGGCTGACCGGCCGTCCGGCCCGCCGGGACGACGCCGACACCGGGAGCCGATCCCACGGAAGCCGGGCGGCGTGATCCGCCGTGCCACTCCGGCAGGCAGAAGATGTTTGTGACGACACAGGAAGCGAGCGCACCGGTGACCACCCCGGAGAACGACACCAGCGACGAGTTCCCGGCCGACCCCGCGGAGTCCGTCGAGGATTCCGTCGTCGCCGGTGCGGACGAGCAGGACGCCGCCGCATCGGACGATGCGGCCGAGCCCGCGGAGACCGCAGCCGCCGAGCCGGAGCCGGCCCCCGCCGTCGCCGACGAGCCCGCGGATCCGGTCGCCGAGATGAAGGCCGCGCTGCGCCGCGCCCCCGGTGACTGGTACGTCATCCACTCCTACGCCGGCTACGAGAACAAGGTGAAGACCAACCTCCAGACCCGCGTGCAGAACCTGGACCTGGAGGAGTACATCTTCCAGGTCGAGGTGCCGACGGAGGATGTCACCGAGATCAAGAACGGCCAGCGCAAGAACGTCAGCCGCAAGGTGCTGCCCGGCTACATCCTGGTCCGGATGGAGCTGAACGACGAGTCCTGGGGCGCGGTGCGGAATACGCCCGGCGTCACCGGCTTCGTCGGCGCGACCTCGCGGCCCTCCCCGCTGTCGCTGGACGACGTGGTGAAATTCCTGGTCCCGGCGGCGCAGCAGCAGAAGAAGCCCGCCGCCGCTGCCGCCGCGCACGGCGCGGATTCCGGCAGCGACCTCGCGCCGAAGCCGATCATCGAGGTCGACTTCGAGGTCGGCGAGTCGGTCACCGTGATGGACGGCCCGTTCGCCACCCTGCCCGCCAGCATCTCGGAGGTGAACGCCGAGCAGCAGAAGCTCAAGGTGCTCGTCTCGATCTTCGGCCGGGAGACCCCGGTCGAGCTGGCCTTCACGCAGGTCGCGAAGATCTAGTACTTGCAGAGCCGCTCTGTAGGAAAGCACGACTGACAACCCGAGGAAAGAAAGATGCCCCCCAAGAAGAAGAAGCTCGCCGGGATCATCAAGCTGCAGATCCAGGCCGGCGCGGCGAACCCCGCCCCCCCGGTGGGTCCCGCGCTCGGTCAGCACGGCGTCAACATCATGGAGTTCTGCAAGGCGTACAACGCCGCGACCGAGTCGCAGCGTGGCAACGTCATCCCGGTCGAGATCTCGGTGTACGAGGACCGGTCCTTCGACTTCAAGCTGAAGACCCCGCCTGCCGCGCGGCTGCTGCTCAAGGCCGCAGGCGTGCAGAAGGGCTCGGCCGAGCCGCACCGCAACAAGGTCGCCACGGTGACCCTCGACCAGGTGCGCGAGATCGCCAAGACCAAGCAGGAAGACCTGAACGCCAACGACCTGGAGCAGGCGACCAAGATCATCGCCGGCACCGCGCGGTCGATGGGGATCACCGTCGAGGGCTGAGCGCACCCCGCTCGCTCCCCCGTGGGAGGGCCGGCCAGGCCCGATAACCACCGCTGACTTTTCGAAAGAGGACAGAGAAACATGGCAAAGCGCAGCAAGGCGTACCTCGCCGCGGCCGAGAAGGTCGATCGCAACACGCTCTACTCCCCGCTGGCCGCCGCGAAGCTGGCCAAGGAGACCGCCACCACCAAGACCGACGCGACCGTCGAGGTCGCCGTCCGGCTCGGGGTCGATCCCCGCAAGGCCGACCAGATGGTCCGCGGCACCGTGAACCTGCCGCACGGCACCGGCAAGACCGCCCGCGTCATCGTGTTCGCCGCGGGCGAGAAGGCTGCCGAGGCCGAGGCCGCCGGCGCGGACGCGGTCGGCGCCGAGGAGCTGATCGAGCGGATCCAGGGCGGCTGGCTCGACTTCGACGCCGCGATCGCCACCCCGGACCAGATGGCCAAGGTCGGCCGGATCGCGCGCGTCCTCGGCCCGCGCGGCCTGATGCCGAACCCGAAGACCGGCACGGTCACCAACGACGTGGCCAAGGCCGTGGCCGACATCAAGGGCGGCAAGATCAACTTCCGGGTCGACAAGCAGGCCAACCTGCACTTCGTCATCGGCAAGGCATCCTTCGACGATGCCGCGCTCGTGGAGAACTACGGCGCCGCGCTCGACGAGATCCTGCGTGCCAAGCCGTCGACCGCGAAGGGGCGCTACGTCAAGAAGGTGACGGTGTCGACGAACACCGGCCCGGGCATCCCGGTGGACCCGAACCGC